>NZ_FXWK01000002.1:0-600000 GCF_900177655.1 Devosia lucknowensis
AGATTTGCACCCAGACCAGTTCGCAAGAACCTCGCCGTCCACGTTTCTCTTTCTTCTTTTCTTCACAATGTCAAAGAGCTGACCCATCACCGTCACCGGCAGAAACGTCACTTGGAAGCATAACTTCCGTATTCCTTCAAGGAACAAGATACTCCATCCGGTTGCCCGGCAGCATATCTGCCCTTTCAGAGATCGTCGATCAGTGGGAAGCACCGGGGCGCGTCGCGTCGTCGACAAGCGGGGTTATATGGGAGGGCTATTCTGGCGTCAACACCCATATGAAAGAAACATGACATTTCTTTCCGACGCGATGGAACCAATGTGCATAAGTCGATTCAGGTGTCAGGTTTTCCCGGCGTCTCCAGCACATTAGACCTTCTGGCGCGTGCTGCCTTCGCCGCTTCGCTAGATCGCGCGCTCATGTGACAGGCCTGTCCGCTTTCGGGGCGGAGCCTGCAATAGGGGCCGGCCTTCCGGTATCCCGGCCGAGTGCGGGCTCTTGAACCAGTGAAAGGGCCGGCGAACGAATTCTCGCATGGCGCGCAGCGTGGCAAACGCGATCAGCAACCAGTATGCCGGAAGCAGTACCTGCCATAACCACAGGTGCCTCTGTCCGGTACGATGAAGTCCGACAAGGTTGGTCGCGACGGCACAGGCATGGCCGGTCACCAAAACGAACAGGCAGGCGATCGGCCAGAGCTCCGCCATGGGCAAGGCGGCTTCACCACGAAGCAGATGAACGAAAAGGACCAAAAGGAAGCCGGCATGCAGGAGCGGCGCAAGTATCATGCCGAGAAGCACGACCTGGAACATGGCCCAGCCGCGCAAGCCAAGGTCGCGAACGAGCGCGCCGGAGTGGCGGTTATGGACTGCGTAGGTCTGCATCCATCCCTTCATCCAGCGCGTCCGCTGTCCGAGCCAGGGAGAAAAGGTGGTCGGCGCAGTCTCATAAGTGGCCGACACACTCGTGCCGCAACGCAAGCCCCGACGAGCCAGGCGCACGCCGAGATCGGCGTCTTCGGTAACGTTGAAGGCGTCCCACCCGCCGAGCTCTCGCAGTACGTCGGTGCGAAAATGGTTGGACGTGCCACCAAGTGGCATGACGAATCCCCAGCGGGCCAAGGCCGGCAAAAGCACGGCGAACAATCCGGCATACTCGCCCGCAAAGAGTGATGGCAGGGCGATGGCGCCGCCGTTGTCGATGACGAGACGCGCCTGGATACAGGCAAGATCTGGATCGCGGCGGAACTGGTCGATGACCCGCCGCAATTGGTCTGGCTCCGGTCGGTCCTCGGCGTCGTAGACCACAAGAAACTCGCCGCGACAGAGCGGCAGGGCAAAAGCGAGTGCCTTGGGTTTGGTCCGCGGGGCGGCATCGGGCACGACGACGAGAGAAAAACGGGCGTCGACCAGATGCCGTTTGACGGCGGCGATGGTCGAGGCGGAAACGGCCTCGACAACGAACATCACCTCCAGTTTTTCCGGCGGGTAGTCAATTTTCGCGAGAGCGGCATGAAGCTGCCCCACCATCGACGCCTCATCGCGCAGCGGCACCAGAACCGAGTAAATGGGCAGGTCAGAGTCATCCGTAGGCGGCACGACCGGGGCTAGTTCCGGGTCTGGCGGGCTGCACAGCGCTGCAAGGCGCAGCAGGGCCGGAACCACAACAAGCGCCAACCAGATCGGTGCAAACCATTCCCACCCCCAAAGCGGTGCAACAAGGAGCAGCCCGGTCACGGCCATCAGCATTATGGCAAACGTCCACCGCGCCCACCGGGTAAGGTCCAGTTGCGCAGCAGCGCGTGGCCAACGCCGCGCCATGGTCTGCCGCGCCCCATCAAGGAGGGCCTGCCCCGCTTGATCGACGATAAATGTCCTGAAAGCGGTGGCAGGAACCAGGCACAGGATACGGGAGAGATGCGGGCGACTAGCCTGGGCGGCCCGGAGACGAAGAACGCCATAGAAGTCGGGAGCGGCGAAAAGGACGTCCCGTCCCGGAAGACGAGTTCGATAGATCCGGACTTCGGCAAGGCTTTCGAGGCGCGCCGGAGCAAGGTCGAGGCGATCGATCCTCGGCACAGCGTCCAGGAAGCTCAATCCGGCCCAATCGGCGACACGCCGCATGATCTCGGCATCGCTGACGCCAAGATGGACAGCGCACCAATGGAGAGGATCGACCTGCGCGGCAAAGGCCTGATCAAGCGCGTAGTAGGCGTCCTGAGGGGTAGACCCGGGGGCCAGCAATGCCTGCATCAGGCTGGTGGCCGCGGACATGGCCTGGTCACATCCTCAAAGGGGCGCCAGGAGCCGAACCGCCGACCGATCCGGAACAATCGGCCGACCGAGCTTCTTGACCGACCATATGCTGCGCTTCAGCCAAGGCATGTTCAAGAACGCGAATTCTTGCCGCAATTGCAGACCCCGCCTTACCCATGTCCGGCGCCCCGACGGGCGTGATCCGTCAGACGGAGGCGGTACCTCACGCGAACCTGTGGCCAGGAAAAACAAAGGTGATGAAGCTCCGGCCCCAACGCGGAGCGCATTTCATCACCGGGCATAAAAGGGCTGCAGACTCGGGCGTGCACCGCCATCCTTCGCGTCGACCACGTCGCCCTTGAAAGCGAGTCCGGTCGGCCCCTATCGAGGGATGAGCGGGGAAATCTCCTAGCACTAACCCGTTGAAGACAGTCTGCAGCAAGTTCGGTCGATCCAATGGTGTGGGGCGCGCTCCATCCACCTGCACCATTGAAGTCAGTCAAGACAAGGCTGGTCGCGCGGCCGTTAAAGGGATCGTGTCCATTGCCCCCACCAGCACGAGCGAGCGCCTTGGTGCCCCAAGCGACAATTCCTGGTCGCAACCCGAAACCTTGCCCGAGCAGTTCTCTGCTCTGCTGGCGCCCAGGATGGCGGACCATGTGCATTGTCATCGCGTTGCCCCTACGCGAACGAATTCAATATTCATGATTAAGGCACGCCGCGCGGATGGTGTGGAATTGGTAAAAATCCCAATAATTCGGATAATATTCGGTATCAGAGCGTAATCAGCTTGTGCCGTATCGCCTCGACGACCGTATGCAGCCGATTATTCGTACCCATGCGCTTCTGAGCATTCTCGCAGTGCTGATTGACGGTGCGGGCCGTGAGGCCGGTTATGTCGGCGATCTCGGACGCGGTCTTGCCCGCGGCGGCCCATTTGAGGATCTCAGCCTCGCGCGCGGTGATGATCCTGCGGGCGTTCGGGCAGTCCACGTGGCTATTGAGGTATCGAAGGCGTCCATGCGCGTAGAGTGCGAGCATGTGGAGTTCAAGCCGTGCTTTTTCATCCAGGTGACTGGTCTGCCCGGCAAGCGACACAACACCCTGCATGCCGCCCTCCATATGCACCGGAATACATAGGCCCTCGTCCATGCCGAAGTCGCGCGCTTCCTGCATCACCCGCCGTGCCGAGCCGTCGTTCTCCCGGTCATAGGGCGCATCTGACCAGTCAAACGGAAGCGCCGTTGAAAAGCAGTGACGCGCGACGGGATCGAGATGGACATATCCCTGATCGGTATAGCGCCTGTACCACTCGTCCTCCCATCCGGACAAAAGGACGAACGGGCGAACGTCGACGCCTGAATCCGGGAGGCCCGATATAATGAACCGCTCGAAACCGTAGTTTCCAATGGTCTTGAAGATTATCCGCAGAATAACTTCGGGATCCGATTGTTTTTGAATAGCCTCGATTGTTGACATGATATCGGCATTCATCCGGAGCCCCTATTTCCGCTTGAACACCTCTGGAGATTGCCGCTGTTTGCTCCCAAAAACAAGACGAACGAAACCGGCACCCACGTGCGGGATGCCGGCGTTCGTCCATGATTATTTTGCGATCATTGAAATTGGTGCGGATTGAACCGGTACGCTGTCGAGCAGAACTCGCAAACGACTTCGATTTCGCCTTCGACAGCCATCTCTTCACGCTCCTCCTCGGAGAAGCTGTTCGCAAGCATGTCTTCGATGCGATCCGCCGAGCAGGTGCAGCGCTCGACGAGATCCTGCGGGGGAAATACGCGCACGCCGGTCTCATGATAAAGTCTGAACAACAGGCGCTCGGGCGACAAATCAGGGTCAGTCAGTTCAAGATCGCCAACCGTCCCCAACAGCGCCTTTGCTTCAGCCCAACCGTCGGCCTCGACAAAGTCGGGGTCTGCGGAGTCGGGGTTGTCAAAGTTGCCATCACCGGGCAGGTCGGCCATCACCGACATGCCGTTTTCCGGCAGGTGCTGTACCAGCATTCCACCCGCCCGCCAGCGCGGACGATGGTCCCCGCGGGTCGTCATCTGTGCGACGGCGAGGCGCACCTGGGTCGGGATCTGCTCGGACTGCATGAAATAGGTGTGCGCCACTTCTTCGAGCGAATTGCCGTCGAGCGCTACGATCCCCTGATACCGCTCGGTATATGCGCCCTGATCGATGGTCATGGCCAGATGCCCCTTGCCGAGCAGGTCGGCCGGGCTGGTCGAGCCAGCCTCGGAGGCCTTGAGCAAGGCATCGTGGTCGTAGCGTGCGTAGCCCCTGACCCCGTCGGGGGCATCGAAATCGACGACAATCAGGTTCACCGGCCCATTGGTCTGGGTCTGCATGATGAAGCGCCCCTCGAACTTGAGAGACGAACCAATTAACGAGGCCAGCACGACGGCTTCGCCAAGCAGTCGGGCGACCGGCACGGGGTAGTCATGCCGGCTGAGGATCGTGTCGAGAGCGTCGCCCAGACGAACCACGCGACCACGCGTGTCGAGCTTTTCGAGGGTGAATGGCACCACCGCGTCGTCGCCGGTCTCGGGGCGATCGAGCCCCAGGCTGGAGAGCAGGCTTTCGGTCATGGTCGTTTCCGTCGTCATTCGCTTTCACTTTCCTGAGGCTACGCTCTCAGGGTCGATAGCGCCACCTCTACAGCACAAACCCACCCATGCCGCCTTCGCGAGGCTGGCAGGGTGGGTCATCGATGCAGCTTGGAGCAGCTAGTTCGTTTCGACCCCGAAGGCCCAGCACAAAACGGCTTTTTGGGCATGGAGGCGGTTTTCGGCCTCATCAAACACTACCGACTGGGGACCGTCGATCACTTCGTCGGTCACCTCGTCGCCGCGATGGGCGGGCAGGCAGTGCATGAACAGGGCGTCCTTGTTCGCCAAGGACATCAAGTTGGTGTTGACCTGGTAAGGTTTCAAGACCCGGCGACGCTCGGCGGCATCCACGTCGCCCATCGACACCCACGTGTCGGTGATCACAAGGTCGGCGCCTTCCACGGCTTCGCGTGGGTCCTCGATCAACTTTGCATATTTGCCGGCCCGCGTGATGTCCTGCATCAGGTCCTTTTCGGGGCTATATTCATCCGGAACGGCGATTGTGAGCTCGCATTCGAAGAGCTCGGCGGCGTTTACCCAGGAATGAAGCACGTTGTTGCTGTCGCCCACCCAGGCAATCTTGGCGCCTCTGATATCGCCGCGATGCTCTTCGAACGTCATGAGGTCGGCCATGATCTGGCAGGGGTGAGCGCGCCGGGTCAGGCCGTTGATGACGGGCACGGTCGCCGCCTCGGCAAGCTCGAGCAGATCGGCATGGCTGAGGATGCGGATCATGATGGCGTCCACATAGCGGCTCATGACCTTAGCCGTATCGGCCAGCGTTTCCTCGCGAGACAGCTGCATTTCCTGACCCGAGAGCATCAAGGTCTGGCCGCCCAGCTGACGCATGCCCACGTCGAACGACACACGAGTGCGTGTGGACTGACGCTCGAAAATCATCGCCAGCACCTTGTCCTTGAGGAGCTGGGGCCGGTCACCGTCCTTCAGGCGCGCCTTGAGCGCTGTGGCCTGATTGAGCATGCCGCGAAGTTCGGCATAGGAGAAATCGTCTATCGAGAGAAAATGGTTGAGGCTGCCGGTCGTCATGGCCGGGCTCCTTATATGACGCAATGAACAGATCGGGCGGCTGGGCCGCGGGTCGACGCTCCGCCTCAGAGAGGCGGAGGAAAGAGACCGCTTCGGCGCCGCCCGAAATGATAGAAGGTCAGCATGGGATCAGCCTGCGGCAGCCGTCGAGGCGGTTTCTGCTTCGATGGCATCGAAGGCTGCGCCGAGCTTTTCCATCGCCAGCTCGATGTCGGCCTCGGTCAGGATCAGCGGCGGCAGCAGGCGCAGGACGTTGTCACCGGCGCCAATGGTCAGCAACTGATGGTCATCGCGCAGCCGCGATACGAAATCGCGCACGGGCGGAGAAATCTTGATGCCGGCGAGAAGACCCTTGCCGCGCAGCTCCAACACGTAATCAGGGTACTTCTGAGCCAGTTGCTGGAGATGCCAGGCGAGGCGCTGGCCCATCTGGGCGACATTGTCGAGAAATCCCGGAGCCAGGATGCGATCGAGAACAGCATTGCCCATGGCGCAGCCGAGAGGATTGCCGCCATATGTAGAGCCATGGGTGCCAGGAACCATCGAAGCGGCTGCCGCCTCGGTGGCAAGGCAGGCGCCCAGCGGGAAGCCGCCGCCGATGGCCTTGGCCACCGCGACGATGTCTGGCGTTACCCCGGCCCATTCGAACGCGAAGAAACGCCCCGTGCGACCGAAACCGCATTGCACCTCATCAAAGATGAGCAACATGTCGTTCTCGTCGCAGATCTTGCGCAGGCCCTGCAGGAATTCTGTGCTCATGGCGGTTACCCCGCCCTCGCCCTGCACCGGCTCGATCAGGATGGCGCAGGTCTGGGGTCCGACGAGGGCCTTGACCGCTTCGAGGTCGCCTGGTGCCGTATGCTTGAAGCCCGGCATCGGCGGGCCGAAGCCTTCCAGATAGGACGGGTTGCCGCCTGCCGCGATGGTGCCCATGGTCCGGCCGTGGAACGATCCGGTGAAGGCGATGACCTCATAGCGATCGGGCTGGCCCTTGGCAAAGAAGTAATGGCGGGCCGTCTTGATGGCGCATTCGAGCGCCTCGGCACCGGAATTGGTGAAAAAGACCTTGTCGGCAAACGTGGAATCCACGAGCCGCTGGCCCAACCGTTCCTGCTCTGGAATGGTGAACACGTTCGAGGTGTGCCAGACCTTGTCGGCCGCTGCCTTGAGTGCGGCGACGAGGTGAGGGTCGCCATGTCCCAAGGCATTCACGGCGATGCCGGAATGAAAATCGAGATATTCTCGGCCCTGCTGGTCATACAGGCGCATGCCCTCGCCCCGCTCGAAAGCGAGATCGGACCGGGCATAAGTGCCGTAGAGCGCAGACATGGCAATTCCTCGTATTGGGGTATGGTTGAAACGAGCGTGGCAAAGCTGCCACAGAAATCAAAAACGCGCCCTCTCGGCCGCGCGTTTGGACCTCAGAATTAGGCGAAAAACACGCGGCAAGTCAACGAATAACGGGCCAAGTGCCTGATTTGACTCGCGGATCGTTAGGGCAATCTTAACCAATGAATAAACGGGGAAAAAACGCCCCGACTCTTGATCCTGATTCCTGCGATGTCGTAATCTCCGAGGCGTTGGGGGCACGACATCTCGTGCGGCGGACCCGCTCAACATACGATCTGTAGAGTCAAAAGGCTGCCATGCCGTTTTGGCAGCGCAATGAAGGATTCTGTTTTGTCGATGGTTTCAGGAGCGCAATCGATGGGCTGGACTGACGAGCGCGTCGAACTTTTGAAGAAACTCTGGATGGAAGGCCTCAGCGCCAGCCAGATTGCGGCTGAGCTGGGAGAAGGCGTGACGCGTAATGCCGTGATCGGCAAGGTGCACCGCCTCAAGCTGTCGGCCCGCGCCAAGCCGACCAATACCACGCCACGCGCCCGCCCCGCTGCCGCCCGGCCCGCCGCGCCGCGCCGCGTCACCGGCCAGACCTCGGGCGCGACGCCAATGAGCGCCAAGCCGCGGGTTTCGATGGCCCGGCCGCAGGTAATGGGCGCGACCGCCCTGGCCGCCGCACCAGAAATGGAGACCGAACTCTATGTCGCGCCGGCGGCCGCCGAGCTCTTCATCCCCGAAGACAAGCGCCTTAACCTGTTGCAACTCAACGAACATACCTGCAAGTGGCCGATCGGCGACCCGCTGACCAAGGACTTCTACTTCTGCGGCCAGCACAGCCTGGAGACTGGTCCCTATTGCGAATTCCACTCGCGCCGCGCCTACCACCAGATGGACAAGAAGCGCCGCTGAGAGCCGCAAAAATCAAGAAAACGGGCGCCGAAAGGCGCCCTTTTTTGTTGCATTCTTCGCTCTGGAGGCACGCATGACGCGTTCAGGGTAGCATTACGTCAACGCGCAGGCCCTCGCCCGGGCGAGACTTGATGTTCAGCTGACCCCGGTGCCGCTGAATGATGTGCTTGACGATGGCAAGGCCGAGCCCGGTGCCCTTTTTCTTGCGACTGGCCTCGGCGTCGATGCGGTAGAAGCGCTCGGTCATGCGCGGCACATGCTCGGGCTCGACGCCCGGACCGTGGTCGATGATGCTGACCATGGTGCGCATGCCCAGATGTTGGACAGGCGTCAGACTGACTTCGACGCGCTTGCCGTCGGCGCCATATTTGATCGCGTTGTCGATCAGGTTTTCGAACACCTCGTAAAGCTGGCCACGATCACCGGTGACCATGACCGGCGTGTCAGGCAAGGACATCACGATCTCAAGCTCGGCCGCCTTGGCCTGGGTCTGCAAGCCTTCGCGGACTTCGCGCAGCAAGGCGCTGAGATCCACCGAACCGGTGGGGCGCACATGCTGGTGCATTTCGATGCGGGACAGGCTCAGGAGATCGTCGATCAGCCGGCTCATGCGATCGGCCTGGCTGCGCATGATGCCGAGGAATTTCTCGCGCGCGGCGGTGTCGCGGGCGGCGGGGCCCAGGAGGGTGTCGATGAAGCCGATCAGCGAGGCAAGCGGGGTGCGCAATTCGTGGCTGGCATTGGCGATGAAATCGGTGCGCAGGGCATCGACGCGCTTCAGTTCCGTCAAACTCTGGAAGGTGACCAGAAGCTGGCGGTTGGCATCGGCAAACCAGTCCCGATCGGGCCTGCGGAGCGGCGAAACAACCACGCGATCCCACGTCTCGGAGGGAACGGTCTCGTGCAGTTCCAGGCTGCGCGGCTCACCGCTGCGCTGGCAGCCCTCGATGGCGGCGACAAGATCGGGGTTGCGCATGACGAGCGTCATGGCGCGACCGGTCAGAAGGTTCGGATATTGCCGCGCGGCGGCGGCATTTCGGTAGAGCACGGCGCCACGGGCATCGAGCACCAGAGCCGGATCGCCAAGGGCTTCGACGAATGAGGGGAGCGACTGCTGATCGATGACGCTCGGGACCGGCATCGGCGCGACACGCTCGACCGTGTGGGTGACTGTGATGACCGGCTGCTTCAGCAAAGCCAGCAACACAACCAGCACGGCCAGACCTGCAGCCGCGAAATCGAGGCGCAGGCCACCGAAAAGGACAAAGGCCGCAACGACCAGGATGAGCCCGACCAGTAGCGGCAGATGCCCAACAAGACGCGCCAGCGGCGTATCTGGTTTGTCGGTCAGTCTGGTGCTGCGGAGATCATCCATGTCTTGGGGTCGAATCAATGCTCAGCCCGCCACTTGCGCGGGAGAGAAGTTCATAGCACGGTCTTTATGACAGCGGAGAGACAGCGTGACCGATCCCATCGAGAGCTTTGACATCAATGATCCCGAGCTGCCCAAGGCGATCAGGAAAGCCGCCTTTGGCTCGGGCGGGTTCCCGTACGACACGAAGCTCGACGACGACGAGTATGACACGCAGATGTATGCACTGCAAAAGCAGCTCGTTCTGCACCAGGCCCATATGGCCAATGCCGGATCACGCACCATCATTCTCTTCGAGGGACGCGACGCCGCCGGCAAGGGCGGCACGATCGAGCGGTTTCTGGAAAATCTCAACCGCCGCTACAATTTTAGCGTCGCCCTGCCCAAGCCGAGCGACCGTGAAGCGACGCAATGGTATTTCCAGCGCTATGTCGACTGGCTGCCGGCCGCTGGCGAAATGGTCCTTTTCGACCGATCCTGGTACAATCGCGCTGTCGTCGAACCAGTGATGGGTTTCTGCACGCCCGAGCAGACCGAGCATTTTCTGGAAGAAGCGCCGGAATTCGAGAAGCGCCTGACGAGAGACGGCATCAGAGTCTTCAAGTTCTGGCTGTCGATCGGCAGGGAAATGCAGCTCAAGCGCTTCCACGACCGCCGGCACGATCCGCTCAAGGGATGGAAGCTGTCTCCTGTCGATCTCAAGGCGCTTACCAAGTGGGACGAATATTCGGCGGCACGGGACCGGATGCTGAAGCGCACCGATAGCGATCATGCTCCCTGGACGGTGATCCGCGCCAATGACAAGAACCGCCTGCGGCTCAATGCCATCCGCACCGTGCTGCACGGCCTCGACTACGAAGGCAAGGACGAGCGGGAAATCGGCGCGATAGACCGAAAGATCGTGATGAGCGCCGATGAGTTTGAAAAGGTACGGGGGGAGTAAAGCCCGCGCCTCGCGGCGCCCCACGTTCCTCGTCACCACCGGGTTTGCTCCAGTGGTTCGGGCCTGTTCCCATGGGATTGCCGGGACAAGCCCGGCAATGACGCAGCTGGCACCCGGCGCCGCGGGAAAAACAAACGGGCGCCAAATTCAATCAGCGGGGCGGCGGCTTGCGGCCCTCGGGACAAGCCCGAGGGCGGCACTGTGTTTGTTGCTGGCGCGGCGCCAACCAGAACGTCAATTCACCCTTTTGCATGACGGGTTCGGTCGTCCCGTTTCACACACCCGGCGCGGCCCTCGGGTCAAGCCCGAGGGCGGCACTGGGTTTGTTGCTGGCATGGCGCCAACCAGATCGTCCATTCACCCTTGTGCATGACGGGTTCGGTCGTCCTGTTTCACACACCCGGCGCGGCCCTCGGGTCAGGCCCGAGGGCGCTACTTCGCCTGTTGCAGGTCAGGCGCCAATCAGAATGCCCACTCGCCCTTGCGCATGACGGGTTCGGTGGTGCCGTCGGCGTGCACGCCGTCGATGTCGACCTGATCCGAACCGATCATCCAGTCGATGTGAATGAGGCTCTTGTTGCCGCCCTGGGCGAAAATCTGGTCCTGGGTGAGCGTCTTGCCATTCTCGAAACAGTCGGCGTAGCACTGGCCCATGGCGATGTGGCAGGAGGCGTTTTCGTCGTAGAGGGTGTTGTAGAAGAGAATGCCCGACGCCGAGATCGGAGAGGAATGCGGGACAAGGGCGACCTCCCCGAGGCGACGCGCGCCTTCGTCGGTATCGAGCACCTTGTTGAAGACTTCCTGACCCTTGGTAGCCTTGAGCTCGACCATGCGGCCTTCCTCGAAGCGGGCCTGGATATTCTCGATCAGGGTGCCGTTGTGAGACAGCGGCTTGGTCGCGGCCACGGTGCCCTCGACGCGCAGCCGATGCGGAGTGGTGAAGACTTCCTCGGTGGGAATGTTGGGGTTGCACGTCACGCCATTCTTGGCTTCGGACGCGCCCCCTTTCCAGCGGTGGCCGTCGGCAAGGCCAACGGTGAGATCGGTACCCGGACCCTTGTATTTGAGCGAAGCGAACTTCTTGCCGTTGAGCCAGGTCCAGCGCGCCTTGAGGTTGGCGTTGTGCTGCTTCCACTCCGCGATGGGATCGGCACGATCGACACGGCTTGCCTTGAAGATCGCGTCGGCAAGCTTTGCAATGGCTACATCTTCCGGATCGTTCGGGAAGACCAGCTTGGCCCAGTTGGGCGTGGGATAGGAGACGATGTTCCAATTGATATCGAAACCGGTGATCAGCTCGAGCGCCGGGCGATAGGCGGCCGAATTGGCGCGGTTGGCACGGCTGACCTTTTCCGGATCTTCGTTGGCCAGCATCATCGGGTTGTCGCCCGAAATGGCGAGACGCGCGGCGTTGTTCTTGTAGGCCTCGGCCATGCCGGCATAAAGCCAGCCCGCGGCACGATCAAAGCTGAGATCGCGGGCATGGCGGAACCGCGAGAGCGTCGCTTCTTCGTCCGAATAGATCGTGGTGACGACGCCAGCGCCGGCCTTGTAGGCGTGCTCGGTGATCCGGCGGACCAGCGGTGCAGCGGTCATCGGCCCGGTGATGATCAGGTCCTGCCCTTCGGCGAGCTGCAAGCCAACCTTGATGGCGACTTCGCCAAGCTTGTCGAGTTTGACCGGATCGATGGGTGAATTGCTCATTGGGCGGGAAGCCTTCTTGCTCTTGAATCAATTGGAACGAGCCTAGCCTCCCCGATACCGACGCGCTACCCCGAGCGGCCCAGCATCCAGTTTGACGCCGATCAAAGCATTGCGTGTTGCGCAGTGCGAAAACCATGGCGAACAACAGGAGATGGTCATGATCCCAATTCAAATCCTCATCGTCGCAGTTGGATGCGTATTCGGCGTCTTCGCCGCAGCGGTCGGTTTTGCCCAGGTCAAGACACGCGGGATGGTAGCGCCCGGCGCACTGAAAGTGGATTGAGGGCCAGACTTCGGGTGGGATGGTAGAGGCCAGAGGCGACTATCCCAGACCGGAGTGACGGCCCGGGCTGGCGCTGGCGAAACGTTCTCGTCCTGACGCCCTGACATTTACAGCATTGGCAAAGGCGGACGGTTTGGCTACAAACCGTCCGCCGCTTCATTTCGAACAAGGGGGGCTGTGTATGAAACTACCGTACTATTCGTCCCTCGCCGGCGACGTCCGACCTTAGGTCCTCGCCTGCCGCGGCCCGCCCCGGGACTGTCCCGGTGTCCGCCGCCCGCGGTCTCTCAATTTCCTGCGCAGCCGATCATCCGGCCTTTGCCGCGTCGTAGCGTGCTGCGCCTTCCATATTCCGTTTCAAGGAACCGGATGCCGGACAACGGCACCGGACATCAAAATGAGTCGCAAGAAACTCGACTTCCGGGCCGACGCTTTTCGCAACGTGCTCGGTTTCACATTCCGTCACTGGCGGCACCAACCCATCCGCATCGCCGCCATCGCGCTGCTGGTGCTCTCGGCGACCGTGGCCGAAGCCCTGAGCCCGGTCTTTGCGGGGCGACTGGTCGATGCCGTGGCCTCGGGGCAGGCGGGCTGGGATGTTGCCGTTTCCGCCTTCTGGTTCATGTCGGGGCTCTACCTGGCATCGGTCGCGCTGCGGCAACTGGTGTTTCTCAACATCATTCCGCTGACGCTCAAGATGATGAGCAGCGTGGCGGCGCAAGGCTTCCACCGGGTACAGCGGTTTTCCACCGACTGGCACGCCAACAGTTTCGCCGGCTCGACGGTGCGCAAGATCACGCGCGGCATGTGGGCGCTTGACCTGCTCAACGACACGCTGCTGCTGGCGCTGCTGCCTTCGGTAGTGATGCTGGTGGGTGCGACCATCATCCTGGGCTCGTCCTGGCCGGTCATGGGTCTCGTCGTGGGCCTGGGCTCGCTCATCTACATTTCGGTGACCGTGTGGCTCTCGGTAGGGTTCGTGGCGCCGGCCGCGACCCTTTCCAATGCCTGGGATACCAAGGTCGGCGGCGCGCTGGCCGATGCGGTGAGCTGCAACAGCGTGGTCAAGGCCTTTGGCGCCGAAAGCCGCGAGGATGGCCTGCTCGACCGTGTCGTCGGCAAGTGGCGCAAGCGCACACGCCGGACCTGGCGGCGCGGCACATTCAATGGCGGCATCCAGGGCGTCATGATGGTGGCGATGCAAACCGCCATCCTGGGCACGGCGCTGATGCTGTGGCAAAGTGGGGCCGCCAGCGCGGGTGACATCACCTTCGTGCTCACCATGTTCTTCCTGCTGCAGGGGCACCTGCGCGACGTGGGCCAGCACATCCGCAACCTGCAGAAGTCGGTCAACGACATGGAAGAGCTGGTGAACCTGCATGCCCAGCCGCTGGGAATTGCCGATGCCAAGGGCGCCAAGCCGATCGTCATCGGCGACGGGCACATCCGCTTCGACAACGTGACCTTCCAGTACGGCGCACATCCCACGCCGCTCTATCGCGACTTCTCGGTCGAGATAAAGCCGGGCGAGCGCGTGGGTCTGGTGGGTCATTCCGGGTCGGGCAAGACGACCTTTGTCAAGCTGATCCAGCGGCTCTACGACCTCAAGGACGGCGCCATCCTGATCGACGGGCAGAACATCGCCGAGCACCAGCAGGCGTCGCTGCGCAACCAGATCGCCATCGTGCAGCAGGAGCCCATCCTGTTCCACCGCACGCTGGCGGAAAACATCGCCTATGGACGGCCCGATGCCAGCCGCGCCGAAATCATGGAGGCGGCCCAGCAGGCCAATGCGCATGACTTCATCATGAGCCTGCCCAAGCAATACGAGACCATGGTGGGCGAGCGCGGGGTGAAACTTTCGGGTGGCGAGCGCCAGCGCGTGGCCATTGCCCGCGCGTTCCTCGCCGATGCGCCGATCCTCATTCTCGACGAGGCCACATCCAGCCTCGACAGCGAGAGCGAGGTGATGATCCAGCAGGCGATGGAACGGCTGATGCAGGGTCGCACCACGCTGGTGATCGCGCATCGGCTTTCCACCGTGCGTGCCCTCGACCGACTGCTTGTGTTCGACAAGGGCCGGATCGTCGAGGAAGGCGATCACCAGGCGCTGATCCGGCTCAATGGCGGCATCTATCGCCGGCTGTTCGAGCGGCAGGCGCTCGAGTTGACCAAGGGCCTCGTGGCCTAAGGAAAAGGCGCCCCCGGAGGGGCGCCTTTTTTCACGAGGGGTCGCGGTCCTCGCGCTCATATTCGCGCTTGGTCTCGACCTCTGTCATGACGCGCTCGCCCAGGGTCCGCGTGCGATTGCGCATCGTGCCGTAGATCATTGCGGCCGCCAGCACCACCACGCCCAGCGTGAGCAGGATGAGCCACATGGCCTGTCCACCAAATTCCATAGCCGTTCTCCTTCCGCAAGGGGAACGGCTATCGGGTCAGGCGGTTGCGAGCGCTAGAACACGCGCCCTTGCTGGTCGCGCATATAGGCCAATTCCTCGGGCGTGCTCTGGCGACCCAGAGCAGCGTTGCGGAAGGGAAAGCGGCCGAAGCGGGCGATGGTGTCGCGATGCGCCTTCATGAAATCGAGCGCCTTCTCGTCGCCATAGGCTTCAAAGAGCCGGACGCCTTCTTCCTGCACGACCAGCGATTCGGCATGCATATAGGGCATGTAGAAGAACACGGCCCAGGCATGCTCGACGGCCATGTCATGCCCACCCGCCACGGCCTCCTGAGCCAGGGCCAGCGCCATCTTGTCCTGCGCGAAGGCGACCGGACTGTCGCGATGCAGCTGGCGGGAGAACTGATCGAGCAGCACGAGTTCAGCCAGGCGCCCCTCGGGCGTTTCGCGCCAGGCCCAGGCCTCGCCGCGCGCCACTTCGGCATGGAGCGCCTCGAACTGGCGGCATTTGCTGTCGAACGCGGCCTCGCCGCTGAACCAGTCGTCGTAGCTGTGCTCGACGAACCAGAAATGGATGATGTCCTGATATGTTTTCATGGCGGCAGTCTAGACCGAAATGATGGCCTTGATCAGCCCCTGGCGTGCCTTGGCCCAGACGGGAAGATTGGTCACGGCATCCTCGAAGCTGGTGGCGTGCGTGGCCAGACGGTCGGTCGGGACAGCGCCCGAGCGGATCGACGCCATCACGTGGTCGAAGTCTTCGCGCGTGGCGTTGCGGGAGGCGCGGATGGTCAGTTCGCGGCGGTGGATTTCGGGATCTTCCCAATTGAGCGTGCCCTTGACCACGCCGACAAGCGTCAATGCGCCGCCGTTGCGGCAGTAGGCTACGGCAGCGTTCATGGCCGCGATCGAGCCGGTCGCGTCGAAGACGGCATCGAAACCGCTGCCCATGACGGCCTGAAAGGCCGGTCCCTCGCGCTCGTCCAGCGCTGCCGCGCCGAAATCGAACTGCCGGGCGGCATCGAGCTTGTCGGCGGCGGCATCGAGAATGGTGACCGACGCGCCGGCGATGCGGGCGAAGAAGGCCACGCCCAGGCCGATGGGGCCGCCACCGACGACGAGCACCCGCCATCCGGGGCGGAGTTCGGTGCGCCGCACGGCATGGGCGCCGATGGCCAGGAACTCGACCATGGCCGCATCGCGCAGGCTGAGGCCGTCGGCCGGATAGAGATTTTCCGCCGGCAGCACGATCTCCTCGGCCATGCCGCCGTCGCCGTGCACGCCGAGGACGGTCAGCGTCTCGCAGCAATTGGTCTTGCCTTCGCGGCAGGCCGGGCAATGGTGGCAGGGAAGGTAGGGGTTGATGACCACCGCATCGCCGTCGGTGAGGCCGGTCGCGCCGTTGGCATCGAGAATACGGCCGGACAGTTCGTGGCCCATGATGCGCGGATATTGCAGGAACGGGTGCTTGCCCTCGTAGATGTGGTAGTCGGTGCCGCAGATGCCGATGTGGCTGATGGCGACGCGGACCCAGCCGTCCTTCAACTCGGGCCGGTCGATTTCCACCAGGGCGAGTTCACCCGGTGCATCACAGCGAATGGCGCGCATGACAGTCCTTCCCCAATTCGAGTGGGGAAGGACTAACATGTTAGTTAGTCGGCAGCCACGATTTTTATGCGGTTGCCGAATGGATCGCTGGTCTCGAAATCGTTGCCGACCACGGCAAGCGGGGCGCCAGCGCGTTCCAGCCGTTGCCTGAGTGCGGCGAGGCTATCGGCATCGGGCATGACAATGGTGAACCAGCGAAGACCCGCAGCTCCGGCAGGCGGCAGCGTGGCGTCGGGGCCGGACCAGATGTTGAAGGCCAGCGTATGGGGCATGTAGTCGAGACCCACATCGCCCATGCCGAACGACTCGATCAGAAGGAACCCGGCAAAGCCAAGAACGTCGCGATAGAAGTCCATGGCCTGGCGAAGATCGTTCACATGGACATGGACGTGTCCGATGCGGGTACCGGCCGGCATCCTGGCAGCGAGGGTCGGGGTCTCACCCAGTTCGCCCAGCAGGCCATCGAGGTCGATCGGTTCGCGGCCCGAATGCGGCTTGCCTTCGGCCGTGACGGCATAGGTCTCACCCTTGTCGGGATCGCCCAACGAACCGCGCCAGGGCGTTTCGAAGGTGATCTCGATGCCGTTGCCATCGAGGTCCCAGAGATAGATGGCCTCGGAAACCAGATGATCGGTCGGCGAAATGCGAACGTTGCGCTGCAGCGCACGAACGGCCATCTGCGCCAGGTCGGCGCGGGCGGGGACGTGGATGGCGACGTGATAGAGGCCGATGGTGCGCGGCACGACCGGTCGGGTCGCCCCGGTTTCGAGGACAATCAGGGTCTTGCCGCCTGCGCCCATGTGCAGGGCATTGCCCTGCTCCTCGATCAGGTCGAGGCCGACGACATCCTGCCAGATGGCGAGAGCCTTGGCCCGATCGGTGACGGCAAGGTGGACGGCGCCCAGCTTCGTCGTAAGGGGGAGGACGGGTTTGGAACGGACGTTGCTCTGGACAGATGTGTCGATCATGTCGACCTCCATGAATGGATCAATTGTCCAAAAGATAGTCCTCACCGGCGGCAACAGAAAGTGGACGATGGCGAAGGCATCGTTCGCTGATCGGCTCCAGTCAGAGCCCGGCGCGGGCGGCGATGTCGCCCCACTGACCCATCACTTCGTCGCGGGCGCGCAGCCCGCCGGAGACGTCGTGGCGACGGTCGTCCTGGTTGAGGCGCGCGAAGACCACCCGCCTGCCCTCTTTTTCGGCCCAGCCCACATACCAACCCCATCCGCGCGCATAGTTGAGGGTATAGTCGGCATTGCGCGGATAGGCCGACCCCGTCTTGCCCCAGACGCGCCAGCCGTCCGCCTCACCGGGGCTTTCGACAAGGCTCAGCGCACCATCCATGGCATGAGCTGAAACCGGCAATTGCCTGTTGACCAAGGCCGCGACGAAGCCGGCCTGTTCGAGGGGCGAAACCTTGAGCGACGACGATATCCATGCGCGCATGAGGCCGTTGTCACGGCCGGCATCGCCAGAGAAATCGGCATTGCCGAGATTGAACGCCTGAGCATAGGCGGTGAGTTTTGCGGCGCCGAGCTGTTCAGTGAGGCGCTGGGAGTACCAGACGTTGGAATAATGCATCCACATGGTGGGATCTGTGTCCTGCCGCCAGTCCGCAACCCAATCGGAATACCCTTCCTTGAAGGGGTATTTCGGCTCGGTGGGGGAGGCGATGATGCCGGCGTCGAAAGCCATCACCGCCAGCGGCACCTTGAAGGTCGAGGCGGGGGTGACGCGCGTTTCGCAATCGCCTTCGGCAAGGAGCACATTGCGCGTATCGGCATCGGCGACGATGGTACAGATGGTCGCTGCGTGCACCGGCGCCGGCAGCAGCGCGAAGGCAATGACGGCCAGAACGGCGAGTGGCTTGGTCGGGCGCATGCGTGCTCCTAAGGCAGGGGTCTCGGGATCGATTGATGTTTATACAAATCCGGCGCAAACGGGGCGACGGACAGACGCGGGAAGACGTTGCGCGGACATGCTTAGCAAATCCTTTTTCGATCGCCCCGCACCAGACGTCTCGCGGGACCTGATCGGCGCGACCCTCCTTTACGAGGGTGTCGGCGGCATGATCGTGGAAGTGGAGGCCTATGACGAAGCCGATCCCGCCTCGCACAGCTTTGCCGGACCGACGCCACGCAACCGGGTGATGTTCGGGCCGGCCGGACATGCCTATGTCTACAAGATCTATGGCATCCACTATTGCCTGAACTTCGTTTGCCGGCCGGGCAGCGCCGTGCTGATCCGGGCGGTGGAACCCCTGCATGGAATCGCAACCATGCAGATGAGGCGCGGCGCGATGCCGGAAAAGAACCTCTGCTCGGGACCGGGCAAGCTGGCGCAGGCGCTGGGCATAGACCTGACGCAAAACGGCCTGGCGCTCGACGCTCCTCCATTCGAAGTGCTTGCGGCCGATGGGGTGCACGAGATCGGCATGGGGCCACGGATCGGCATTACCAAGGGCGTCGAAACGCCGTGGCGCTATGTCTTGAGTGGTTCGCGCTATCTCAGCAAACCCATGGCCTGACACGATTTTCGCATTTTGTGATCGAGCAGGCGCAACCACATGGGAGGGGCACCGTTGGCCCGACCACGAGACCGGTGCGTGTCAACCGGACGCGATGGCATAGGGAACGGACCAGGTTTTTCCGGTTTCCCGGTCCGGCCAACGAAACGGCAGCCGAGCCCTTATCCCATCCGCACCGCGTCTCGCCCGATTGCAACGTGGAGAGAGGCGATGCCGCAAGGTGACAAGTCAGCCTATACCGACAAGCAGAAGCGCAAGGCCGAGCATATCGAGGAAGGCTACGAGAAAAAGGGCGTAGGCAAGGAGGAGGCCGAGCGCCGCGCCTGGGCTACCGTCAACAAGGACGATGGCGGCGGCAAGAAGTCGGGCTCCGGCCGCGGCAAGGAAACCGGCCACCCTGCTGCCCACAAGGGTGGCAAGAAGGGTGGTGAGGCGGCCGCGAGCCGCTCCGCAGCCGATCGCTCCGCCTCGGCCAAGAAAGCCGCCGCCACGCGAAAGCGCAACGCCGAGCACCACGCCCATCATTGACCCATCCAGCGGCGGCCAGACGGCCGCCGCGCGCATTTTCAGCACAGAGCCATTGCCATGTCCGAACAGATCAATCCGCCGCAGACCCAGGACCACCAGCCCGGTCGCGAAACCGAAATGCATCCCAAGCCCGAATACATGCCGCGCTATCCCGGCAGCGGACGGCTGGCGGACAAGGTTGCGATCATCACGGGTGGGGACAGCGGCATCGGGCGGGCAGCAGCAGTGCTGTTTGCCCGCGAAGGGGCGCAGGTGGCGCTGGTCTACCTCGAGGAAACAGAGGACGCGGCGATCACCGCAGACGCGGTCAAGCGCGAAGGCAGGGAAGCGCTGCTGCTGCGCGGCGATGTGGCCGACAAGGCGTTTTGCGAGGCCGTCGTGGGTCAGGTGATCGAAAACTTCGGCAAGCTCGACGTCGTGGTGAACAACGCCGCCGAACAACACCCGCAGGAGGAACTGGGCGACATATCGCCCGAGCAGCTGCGGGAAACGTTCGAGACCAATTTCTTTGGTTACGTCTACCTGACGCAGGCGGCCCTGCCCTACCTGCAGGAGGGCGCCGCCATCATCAACACCACGTCGATCACCGCCTATCGGGGCTCACCGTCGCTGGTGGACTACGCCTCGACCAAGGGGGCCATCGTCGCGTTTACGCGTTCGCTCTCGGCTCAGCTTGCGGAGAAGAATATCCGCGTGAATGCCGTGGCTCCCGGACCGATCTGGACTCCACTGATCCCGGCCACCTTTCCCGCCGACAAGGTGGCAGAGTTCGGCGCCAGCCAGCCGCTCAAGCGGCCGGGGCAGCCCAACGAGGTGGCCCCGAGCTACCTGTTCCTGGCATGCGAGGACAGCTCCTACATCACCGGGCAGGTGCTGCATCCCAATGGCGGGGAAGTGATCAACGGTTGAGCGGCGGCCCGAATTCGGTGGGGGCGAAGATCAAGCCGACCTCGCCGCCACGCCTCCAGATGACTTCGCAGGGCTCAAGGCTGTTGCCGAACAGGACATAGAATGTCGGGGGCAACATGGTCCCAGCGATGCGAATCCGCGCACCCCAGCGATTGATGTTGGTGATGGTAATCGGCGCGCGCGTGAGGCCATCCTCGTCCACGGCAGTGGCAAGGATCTTGACCGGTTCACGCGGGTGTCGACGACGTTCCATCGGCCATAGTTAGGCGCCGAACCCTAAGCACTCAACGTGTGCGCTCAGCAGCATTTTACTCAAATGCCGCTCTACTCCCCGGATTTGAACATCGGGCTCGGTTGCCTCCTTACCGGCCGCGTGATTCAACAGGGGCGTGGAAGCCATTGAGTCGCTCGACCTGTTCTCGCCCCACCGCCACGAGCGGCCGAGCCCGCTCGCGGTTCTGCGCGATATTTTCGGCCATCGGGAATTCCGTGGCCAGCAGGCCGACGTGATCGACCATGTGGCCGGGGGCGGCGACGCCGTCGTGCTGTTCCCGACCGGCGCAGGCAAGTCGATGTGCTACCAGATTCCGGCCATCTGCCGGTCCGGCGTCGGCATCGTCATTTCGCCGCTCATCGCCCTGATGCGCGATCAGGTGGAGGCGCTGAAGCAGGCGGGCGTCGCGGCGGCGGCGCTCAATTCATCGCTGAGCGCCGAGGAAAGCGCCGAGGTGCGGCGCAAGCTGCGGCGAGGCGAGCTCGATCTTCTCTATGTTGCGCCCGAACGCGTGGCGACGCCAGGCTTTGCCAACATGCTGGCCGATGCCGACATCGCGCTTTTCGCCATCGACGAGGCGCATTGCGTGAGCCAGTGGGGCCACGACTTCCGGCCCGAATATCGCGAGCTCATCCACCTCGTCGAGCTTTTCCCCGGCGTGCCGCGCATCGCGCTGACGGCGACGGCGGACCCGACGACGCGCGAAGACATCATCGAACGCCTGGGGCTCGAACAGGCCGAGGTGTTCACCACCAGTTTCGACCGACCCAACATTTCGTATTCGATCGTCGAGCGCGACAAGCCGCGCGAACAATTGCTGGACTTTCTCGCCGGCCACAAGGGCGAGAGCGGCATCGTCTATTGCCTCTCGCGCGCAAAGGTCGAGGACGTCGCAGACTGGCTCTCGAACAAGGGCATCCGCGCCCTGCCCTATCACGCCGGCATGAGCGCCGAGCTGCGCAGCGCCAACCAGGACGCCTTTCTCAAGGAAGAAGGCCTCTGCCTCGTGGCCACCGTGGCTTTCGGCATGGGGATCGACAAGCCTGATGTGCGCTACGTGGCGCATATGGACCTTCCCGCGTCCATCGAGGCCTATTACCAGGAAACGGGACGCGCCGGGCGCGACGGCCAACCGGCCGATGCGTGGATGAGCTACGGCATGGCCGACGTGGTGCAGCGCCGCCGGATGATCGACGAGGGCAATGCCCCGGACGAGATCAAGCGGCTCGAGCACGGCAAGCTCAATGCCCTGCTGGGGGTGTGCGAAACCGCGTCGTGCCGACGCCAAGCCATACTCAACCATTTTGGCGAGGCGCATGCGGGCGGTTGCGGCAATTGCGACACCTGCCGGGCGCCAGTGGAAAGCTGGGACGGGACGGAGGCGGCCATCAAGGCGATGGCGGCCATCTATCGTACCGGCATGCGCTTCGGCGCCGCCCACATCATCGACGTGCTGGTGGGCAAGGAAACCGAGAAGGTCACCCGCTTCGGGCACCAGCACCAGAAGGTTTTCGGCCAGGGGCAGGAGCTGGATGCCAAGGCCTGGCAATCGGTAATCCGGCAACTGACGGCCATGGGCCTCATCGTGGTCGATCACGCCAATCATGGCGCATTGACGCTGAGCGCGGCCGCGCATGACGTGTTCAAGCGCGAACGCAGCGTGACCCTGCGGAAGGACCGCCCCAAAAAATCCGTGGAGGTGCGCCGGTCGCTGGCCCGATCGGTGGACGTGCCCGACCATGCCAAGCCACTGTTCGAAGCGCTGCGCTCCGAGCGCCTGCGGCTGGCCAAGGCGCAGGGCGTGCCGCCCTATGTGATCTTCCACGACGCCACGCTCAAGGCCATGGCCCTGGCGCAGCCGACCCATCCGCACGACATGCTCAACCTGCCCGGCGTGGGACAGGGGAAACTGGACCGGTATGGGGATGCGTTTCTGGCGGTGGTGCGGCGGCATCTGGTGGATGGTGAAAACACCTAAGTTGTGCTCCTGAAACCAATGTTCTGCACTCAACACCGGTGTCTACACATTGTTCATTCGTTCGACCGGGCCGGGCGGGACTGAGGCGAGCCGGCTACGGGGCGTTTGGGCTTGGTTCTTGGCACCGCCGAGACTGATCATTTCGGTCTCAAGACGGCTGAGATCATTAGCATCAATTCCTTCAGCCTTCATACGATGGTGGAGCTCGACGAGGCTGAGGCGGCGTTTGATGATCTCGTCTACTGCTTCATTTCGGATTCGGCGCCGGACTAACCAGCCGATGGCCGCTAAAAGGGATCCGGCCATGATTACCAATATCTGCAGCATCTACTTCCTCCTGGTGAGAAAGATAGTAAGCGGTTGGCAGGTGCGGGGGATAAGTCGCGTCACTGATGACGTTCAACCAGATCCAAGAGAGAATGGAGGTCCTGCCGGTTTGGGAGTCGTGGCGGCAGTTACCGACAGTCATGGCAAGAATCCCTGAAAGGAGACGCTCCACGTGCTTTCAGCTTTGGATACGTTTGATAGGAGTGTGCTGATGCAACATAACAACAGATACTGTTTGACTTTGTATCACTGCCAGGTTTTGTTGCTTGGCTAAGAGGATCAAGCCTCGGCGGTTGCAAATAGAGATCGGGAGGTATCTTTGGAGCATGCTGGAAACCATGTTGGCAGACTCGAGCTTTCTACAGCTCTAGTCATCCGCGCTTGGCGTGACGCCGACTTCCTTGCCTCTTTGAGCGAGGAGGAACGGGCTTCCCTTCCTGCACACCCGGTCGGCTGGCTGCAAAGCAGCCCTGACACGACCGGCACTTTTGAACGCCAAGCCGGTACTGTCGCCACCACCTGCTCAACGGTTGCTACGACGTGCTCCACCGTTTCTACCAAGTGCTCCACCGTTGCGACGGCATGCTCCACGGTCGCGACGACCTGTTCCACGGTGGCGACAAGCTGCTCGACCGTGTCGACGTCTTGCAGCAGCGTGTCTACCAGCTGTTCTACCGTTGCCACCACATGCAGCACTGTTTCGACGAAGTGCAGCACGGTAGCCACCAGTTGCTCCACTGTGGCAGCAGACTGTCGCCCCCGTGAGCGTAGACGCTGAGCGAAGTCGAGCCTGCAGTTGGATACTCGATCCATCGTCCGCTGGCCGGCAGCGCTCGGCATCGGTGAACGACGAACGCTGCTCCGCAACGTGGCCGAGGAATGTTTGCCGGGCAGCGACCAAACGGGCCGCGGCTTTCCGCCCGGTTTCTTGGAGACGGAAGATTGTGCGATTGCCGAGGTTCCTTTCCTGCCGAATACCGCCGAGGTCGTCCGAGTTCTCAAACCAACAAATGCCCCGACCTGGGCCAGTCCTGGCTGGGTCCTCAACCGATCGACCGGAGGATTGATAAAGAGCATAGTCCTATCGTTCCGCCGTCAAGTGTCGGCAGATCTTGATCAATTTATCGGCGCGAACCTTTCGGCAAAGAAGGTCTCGGCTTCACTCGCTAGGGCGCTTGGCGACGAACTCGATGAACTGTTGTTCAGACCCCTCACGCTGGAAAAGCGGATAGCGGACCTTGAGGGACGAGGAACGGATTGGGCGCACGCCGATTTCCGCGACCACCTAGAAGATCGACGTTCTCAGCGAGAATTCTTCGAGAACTATCCGGCGCTCCTCCGACAAGTGCATTTGCGTTGCGACCGCTGGTTGGCGGCAAGCTTGGAGATGGTCCGACGGCTCCAAAACGACCGGGGATGCATCGAAGAGGAATTCGGGATAGCCGCCGCGGATCGCCTCGTTGCGGCACGCGCCACGTCAGGCGACCCGCATTCTGGCGGGCGGAGGGTGACTCGCCTTCGCTTCGCTAGTGGAGCGGAATTAATTTACAAACCACGACCGCTCGGCTCAACGAAAGTGTTTCAAGACCTTATCGGGGCCATGAACCGAGCTGGCTTGAAAGACTCGTTGCGGACCGTATGTGTCATAAATCGCACGAGTTACGGCTGGATGGAGCATGTTCGTTGCAACTCCTGCCGAAGCGACGCTGCGGTATCCAGATACTTCCGGCGCGCAGGTTCTCTTCTCGCGGCCCTACATGTCATGGGCGGCAGCGACTGCCACTTCGAGAATCTCATAGCCGCCGGGGAACAGCCCATCGTGGTCGATCTGGAGACCCTGCTGGCACCTCAATTCAAAGCCGCTGACCGATCCGCATCCGCGGCAGCTGAAACCGTTAGAGATAGCTCCGTGCTCGGCGTCGGCATGCTGCCCTCTATCGATGGAAAGGAGCTTGGCGCCTTGGCCGCCGCTCCGGGACAGAATACCCAACTCATGACCCTCGCGCTGGTGGACGCGGGTCTGCCCGAAGCGAGAGTCGAACGTGTCGCCTGGCAACTCGGTGACGTGGCCAGCCTGCCCCGCCGAGGGACGGTCCGAGTACCAGCCATCGATTATGTGGCTGAGATCGAAGCTGGATATTCGGATGGCTATTCCGCGCTCCAAAGGATCCGTCAACCATTGGCGGCTGCGGGAGGTATCCTGGATCAGCTCGGAGGACAGGCTGTCCGGTTGGTGCTGAGACCGACCGCTTACTACGCAGATATGCTTCGAGAGAGCACCCATCCATCCGCGCTCCACGACGCCATTCAAGCCGACCGTATTCTTGCAGCATCATGGACCAATGCTCCGGATGCACTTCGGCTCGCTGCCGCGCCCTTCGAATTGCGACAACTGCGCGCCGCGGACATACCCTACTTCAGCGTTCGGGGAGCCAGTTCATCTATCGGATTCGGCCCAACACGCTTTAGGTTCGCGCGCTCCGGAAGAAACGCCGCTGCTGAGCGGCTAAAGGGCATGGGTGATAACGATCTTGAACGTCAGCTTGGTCTCATCCGGGCAACATTCGGCATCCAGCCCAGCACCATCATCGACGTAGTACAGCGATCGCGCGCGGTGGATGAAGCTAAGCTAATCGGTGAACAACTGATTTCGGAGGCGATCACGACCTCCGATGCAGCCAGTTGGTTGCAACTCTCACCAGGGGACGATGGAGCAAGCAACGCCATCGGACCAGTTCAGGGAAGTCTTTACGACGGGCTTCTCGGCATCGCTTTGTTCCTAGGCCAACTGGATGCAGCAACAGGGGACGGTCGCTTTGCGACGCTGGCCCACATGGCGCTTCGTGAAACCCGAAGCCGTACATTCGAACAGTCAGGGTTGGGGGTCTTTGATGGGTTGGGCGGCGTGGTATATTCACTGCCGCATCTCGCCCGCCTGTTGGGCGACGACAACCTTATCGAACAGGCCGAGCAGGCAGCGGAAGAAATCACGCTGCGCTTGGATGATACCAGGGTCACCGCCGACCTAGTTTCGGGTACGGCCGGTTTGGTGTTGGCTGGACTGTCGCTGCACGCAGTCCGCAGGTCTTCCGCAAGCGAGCGTCTCCTCCAAGCAACGGCAAGGCATCTCCGTAACGCTATCGAGGATATGGAGAATACACAGGTCGGTTCGAAACTCCCATTCTCGCGTGGCGCAGCGCATGGCTGGAGCGGTGTTATGCTCGCCTCGGCGCGCCTTTCATCGGTGCTGCCGGAGTTAATGCCTCAAGAGCTTGTCCACGCGGTAATATCGACCGAACTCAATATTACGTCTAGTGACCGCTGGACTGATCCCGATGACGATTTACATCGTGATCAAGCAACATGGTGTCACGGCGCTCCAGGGATCGCCCTTTGCCGGATTGCGGCAGCTCAAGTGAACAACTCCGAGGATTTAGTTGATGGTGCGCTCAAGGCTCTCGTCGCCACCGAACTCCTCCAATTGGACCATATGCAGGAACCGGGACTTTGCCACGGTAGTATGGGAGTCACAAACATCGGCATTGCCGCTAGCGCGATGAACTTGGGCGGGAGACCTCAAGTAGACTGCATGGTCTGGCAGCGATTTTCGTCCAATGCGCCCCATCTATTTAGGCCTGGCCTTATGACAGGCTTGGCAGGAATAGGCTACGGGTTGCTAAGGATGGCGGATCCATCGATCCCAGACGTGCTTACGTTGGATCCTCCTTCATACGGTAAGCGATACGTACGCTTAGACGTATGATTTGCCATTCGGGCCAAATCGGACCTGGGTCGACACCAAGATTTTATGGGTCGATGCCCGTTGCCTCGAACGGCGATCATTCAGCCGTTGGGCTATCCAGTGCGCGCGACCTACAGGTTCGCCCCGACGCCGATGAAAACAGTTCTTGTTTTGTTCGGTAACGTCGACGATCCTTTCAGGAATCGACGCCGGAGAAGACATGCCCCTCAACGCCGCCATCGCCGACCACCGCATGCCGGTACCGCTCTCCTCGCTGTTCCAGCTGAGCGTTCCCCTTGTCGGTCGGACCGTCCACGCAGGTTTCCCGTCGCCGGCGGACGACTTCATCGAGGACATGATCGATCTGAACCAGGTGCTGGTCCAGAACCCGACCGCAACCTTCCTGTGGCGGGTGGTCGGGGACTGCATGGTGGACGTCAAGATATTCCCCGGGGACGTGGTGATCGTCGACCGTTCGATTTCGCCGAAACACCGGTCGATCGTGTTGGCGATTGTCGACGGTGAACCCACCCTCAAGCGCCTGAACCGGCGCGGCGGCACCTTCGTACTGCAGAACGAGAACGCCAAGCTGCCGCCGTTCTTGGTATCGGATGGCACCGAAGTGTCGGTCTGGGGCGTGGTGACTGCCACCATCCGCGATCTCAATAAGTGACCGCCTTCGCCCTGGTCGACGGCAACAGCTTCTACTGCTCTTGCGAGAGGGTGTTCGACCCCAAGCTCGAAAAGCGTCCTGTCATCGTCCTCAGCAACAACGATGGCTGCGCCGTAGCCCGCACCAACGAGGCCAAGGCGCTTGGGATCCGGATGGGCCATCCGTATTTCCAGATCAAGGACCTGTGCCGGCGGGAGGGCGTGGTGGCCCTGTCCTCCAACTACGCGCTCTACGGCGACATGAGCCGGCGCCTCAACCAAATCTACGACCGCTTCAGCCCGGACGTGGAGATATATTCCATCGACGAGAGCTTCATCGACGTCAGCCGACTTGAGGTGAAGGACCGCACCGCTTGGGCGAAGGACCTGCGTTCCACGGTCAAGCAGTGGTCGGGAATTCCCACCTGCGTCGGCATCGGCCCGACCAAGACCTTAGCCAAGCTCGCCAACAAGGCCGCCAAGAAGTTGCCCGAAGGCGTCCTCGACCTGAGTGAACCCACGGAGCGGGCCCGCCTCATGGCCGACTTCCCAATCGGCGACGTCTGGGGCATCGGACCCGCCAACCAGGCCAAGCTGGCTGCCATGGGCATCCAGTTCGCAGGCCAGGTGCGGGACCTCGAGCCGCGGCAGGCTCGGCAACTGATGACCGTCGTCGGCGAGCGCCTGGTGCACGAACTCAACGGGCGCTCCTGCATGCCGCTGGAGACGGTGGCTCCCGTGCGTCAGGGCTGCGCCGTAACCCGCTCTTTCGGCCAACGCGTGACCCGCAAGCAGGAGATGGAGCAGGCGGTCGCTGGCTACGCCACCCGGCTGGGCGAGAAGCTGCGGCGCCATGGCCTCGCAACCGACCAGGTCACCGTCTTCATGCACACCAGTCGTTTCGACGATGACGAGCCGCAGCGGAGCGTCTCCATGTCGGTGCAGCTGCCGGAAGCGACCAACGACACCATGGCACTGCTTAAGGCCAGCCGAAGCGCGGTCGACCAACTCTGGAAGTCCGGATACCGCTACGCCAAGGCCGGCATCATTACCCAGGATCTGGTGACGCCGACAGGAACGCAGAAGGCTTTGTTCGACGGCCTCGACCATGATCGGGCCACCAAGGTCATGCAGGCCCTAGACGCCGCCAACAAGCGTTGGGGACGTGCAACGGTGTTCCCGGCGGCGATGGGGATAAGGCGGGAGACGTTCTCGACCAAGTTCGAGATGCGGACGCCCAGGTACACGACGCGATGGGACGAACTGCCGGAATGCCGGTGAGGATCGATTGCCATCGTAGGACGAAATGAACCGGAAACGCTTACTTGCTATGGTGATGGCATGAGCATCATCCGTTTCGACCCAAAGCGGCGTCCATATAAGCCGCGGACCTCCGGCAAGCCCGACGCGATAACCCCGGCGCTCGCCGTTGCGGCGCTGGTGAGCGTCTGTACGCTCGGTTGGATTGCAGCCGACACGTTCCTGCCCGGTGGGGGACAAGCGGTCGTCGCCTCCGAGATGCGGGTTCAGTTCCGCATGTGCGGATCCGGACAGCGCCACACATGCGTGGTCGATGGCGACACCATCTGGCTGGACGGCATGAACCTGAGGCTGCAGGCATACGACACGCCGGAGCCCTACAACGACATCTGCGGCGGCGAGGCAGAGAAGGCCCTGGCGCACCGCGCGAGCTCCCGCCTGCTCGAACTGTTGAACGGCAACAGCTTCACGGTGGAGACTTTCGGTACCGATCGCTACGACCGGACGCTCGCGACGATCAGGATCAACGGCACCGATGTCGGTGACATCCTCATCTCCGAAGGGCTGGCCCGCCGTTGGCCAGATGGCCACGAGTTCTGGTGCTGATGCGGGTTCCTGCCGTCGACCCCAAGCGCGACAAGCTTATCCGCCATTTCGAGAAGAAGCTCGCTTACTTCCAAGGCATCCCTTCGCATCGACGGGAAGACGAGGCCGCCGACGAGGGCGAAGCCACGTGCCGATCGATGCTGGCCGGGCTCAGTGCCTCGAGAAGCAAGGACGGGAACGACGCATCGGATATTGTGTCGCTGGAACAGTGGCTCGATGAGATCGAAAGAGATAATGGCAGCGACAAGGGATGAAACGGTCGCATCCGCTGCCACGCTAAAACCAACTGGTAGTCGGTTCAAGATGATTAGTGTCGAGAGTGGATGTGATGCCTTTATCTTGAGCATCTCGGCCTTTCTGGTTCACGAAAGTTCGCTTATGGACTACTTTAGAGATCTTCGTAGAATACATCATTCTTGATTAAATCGCTGATTTATAAGTGGTATTAGGCCAACATGGCGCCTCAGAGCAGTTGACTGTATCTAGATAAACCTGCCCCCTCGTCGCATTTTTGGGTCCACTGATGCCGAAAGGACCCCCGATGGAAACGGTGAATGAAATCATAGAGACGCTCGGTGACCTCCCGTCGTCTAGCCTCGCACTTCTTGTCGTCTTGGCAGGCTTTGGCCTCGCCGCGTGGGCGATCTATGTCGTCCATGAGCACTCGAAGCAGGGGCCGAAGCGATAAGATGGCCATGCTGAACTGGGTGCGTTTTCCGACGCACTGGATCGAAGCCGAGGAACACCACCTCAGAGATATCGATTGGGCGGAGGATGGTATCGATGGGCTTGCGGGTTTGATGACGTTAATCGTCATCGTGCAGCATGCCGATCAGGAGACGGGCGAGGCCAAGGTCACCTACGATCTGCTGCAGAAGGGAACCGGCCTCAGCCGATCAACGATCGCGCGCGGCCTTGGCTTTATCGAGGGTAAACTTGTGAAGAAGCTCTCGCAAAGCCGATATAGTATCGTCGGTTACGATGCGGGCAGCGGATGGGCAATGCTACCGGCAAAGCCCTTGTACACCGGCAATGGCGAGATCAGCTTTTTTCAAGAGTTCCGTTGCCGGAAGGCCGTCGAGCTCAACGCGCTGAAGCTTTATCTGCTCTTCGTGTCTCGGCGTGATCGTAACGACAACATGGCACATGTCACCTACGACATGATCGAGGACTACACCGGTATCTATCGCGACGACATCAAGCCGGCGCTAAGCTTTCTCGCTGCCAACGGCATGGTCCACATTGAGCATGTGCCGAGCAAGAAGAGCAAGTTCGGAGTCGCCAATGCATACCGCATCACCCGTCTCGAAGCCTACCGTCATATGGGGACCACCGGACGGCAGCACGACGCTGGCGGATACTTCAACGGTCCGAACGAATAGACTCTTGGTAGGACCCTGGGACGACGCTTAGTGTGCAGACATCCCTGCCCGCATGCCGCTGGTCGATTGCTCTTCCACAATCACACTAGGCGCACTGCCTCGATAGAGTCCCTCGCGACAGCCACCATATTTGCCCTTCACGGGGAACAGTTATCATTCCGGGACTGAGCTGCTCATTTCACCCTCATCCGCGGTTGTGCGTGCCAAGTCTTCGCGAATTCTACGTTCGAGTGCGTCTTCCTTGACGTACCGGTGCAAAGAGTGCCCGACATATTCCGATGCTCGCTCGACTACACGGGGATCGAAACTGATGAAACCCAGAGGCACCGGTAGGCCGGCCTTGGACCCAATGGGAGCGTGGATTGACGCCGCTACCAAGACACCCGGTACTATCAGCAACTCGAGCGTTTGAGGGAATGCTGGCGCATCGCTTTTGCAGACCTGGGCGAACGCTTTTTTGACGTGAGCATCGGGCCAACCTGACACCAAGCCAACAGTGGTGGCCGGACGGTCACTATTGTTATCTGCTCCATTTCGCGACGCCATCATCCGCAGCAATTCGGGAAGTGTTTTCGTCGCGCCCCAATGCTTCACGATGGGGATCAACCACAGCAAGGTTGACGGTCGTGACCTTGACCGAAGTGCTATGCTGTAAGCCTCGGTAAGTTTGCGCACGTTGTCGCGGGTGAAAAGAGAACCTACGAAGGCGATAGTCTGACGGTTCGATCGCACTTCACCAACACGGTTGAAGGTTTCGCGATAGTACTGATCGACGGCTAGACCGCTCTTGCGGACGAATTCCTTGAGGAACTCGGGAGCTAGCGATATGAGCACCTCATAAGCTTCCCGATCTCCACTTCTCTGGGTGACCGAGAGGTCATCAACGAAAGCTGCCACGGCGTCCAACACCTCGGGGCGGTCTTCCTGTTCTACCTCGTTGCGCCATTCGCTTAGATCAGCCACACCTGCCCAAGGACGGAGCCCAGTGGACTTGATGGTCAACTTCACTGAGCTCGAAAAGCGATCTCCCGGGCTCACGTGATCAATCGAGTAGAGCGATCGCTTGTCGAACGACGCCTTGTCCCTTCTGCTGGCAATCTCCGAATACGATTTCCGGAAGGCCGAGTAGATGTTTCCAGCTGCGGCGCTGGCACGCTCAGGCTGTAGGAGTGGCAACTCTGGAAGAGCCCTCGAGAAGTCATCGAGGCCTCGAGGATGTTCATAGGCAAGGGAGATGAGGTCGAAACCGACATTCTCACGCCGAGCTTCCACATCGAATATCTTCGGTTCGTCCGATCCTTCCAAAAAAAGGCTCATACCCGAAAGGGTAATCCAAAGCCTACCTTCTCGCCGCTCGACGTATCCCAGCCCCGCGACCTCGGCGAGAACGAACGACATGTCCCTCAAACCGAAGCCGAAGAACAAGGCAGCCTCGTTCTCGTCGATCCCATCGACCGACTTCACCAATCGCAACAAGAACTCGGCGGTGAGGGACACCCGACCGAGAACAGCTACCTTGTGATCGACATCGAACCGGCGGCAAGGAAGAAGTACATCGTAGCTCGCTAGTTCGAGATCCTTATCTTCCTCTGGTTTCAATAGCCCCGTCAGAGACAGGATCGGTCTTGTTTGCGTGATCATGCCGTGGCCACCGTTTCCTTGACCGCATCTCGCCGGTCTCCAACGTCCCCCAGCAGCGCGGACGCCGATATCACCTGAGCATCTCCGGCGCTGAAGCGCTCCTCTACTGCTTCCGAGAGCCGCTGCATTGGACTACCGACTTGCCAACGTGATTTCGCGCCAACAATAATCAAGCGATCCATGGCGCGACTGACAGCTACGTTGATGCGGTTCGGTCGCTGCAAAAAGCCTGGCTTTATGGTGGCGAGCCCTCGCTCCGCTTGGCCCGAGACATTGTTGCGCACAAGCGAAAGGACAACGATCGGGTTTTCCTTGCCTTGGTAACTATCTACGGTATCGATCTTGATAGAGCGACGGAATGCTTCAGGTAGGTTAGCCGCCTGGATCTTCTTACGGATGAGATCCCGTTGCGCTGCGTACATACAGATCACGCCTATCACGTGGGCATGCTTCGTTTGTTCCGCGACCCATTCTGTGAAGGAAGCGGTTGCCGACCACTTCTTGAGCAGTGCAACTATACTATCGGCCTCCGCCGGATTTATCCTGCTGGTACCGGTGCTTTCGGTACGTTCTTCGCCGGAAGCACCTAATGAGTCTGTGGTTATCCAGGTGAGCGGCTGCTCCAAGCCCTCCGGCAATATCTCCGGATCTATCTCAGGCGTGGTCCGTCCAGCTTCGAGCATCCCTTCATAGAAGGTATCCGAAACAACCTGCCCGATAGGAGGAAGCATGCGGTATTGGGTCTTGAGCCTGGCGCCTGCCGACTTGCCATAACCATTCTCGAACAGGCGCTCGAAATCGCTTTGCACAACCGCGAGTTCCGAGGTGCCGAGTTCGCTCGCGACTTTCGAAACGACGGTGGCGGGGTGCTGGGGCTCCAACTGCGCATGGTCGCCAACCAACACCACCCACCGCCCTGACTGCATCGGGACCGCTAACTCACTTGCGGTACAACGTGCAGCCTCGTCGATGATGACGAGATCGAAGGGGGTCGTGGTAAGGCCTAACGACGTGCGACCAAGTCCGACGCATGTCCCGGCAACGATCTGCCGAGTACCGGCCAGGAATGCTTCGTAGCCTCGCTGCTGCGTAGATACGCTACCGACGAAGTCTTTGGCTAAGTTGAACACGGACCGCATCCTGCCGATCCTCTCGGGCGCTGGACGCTCACTTGCTGTCAGACGGTCAATTACAGCTCGCAAGGTGTCGTCTAGCACCTCCAGTGGATCCTCCTCAAACACCAGCACGCCTGCTCCAGCTACGCTCTCGCCAAGAGCCTCCAGCGTGTTCGACAAGCTGTTTATCCGTTCATCTTCCGGCTCTGGCTGCTCCCGTAGCTTTACGATTCTCTCGGCGACGGGTCGCATGTGAACCTCGATGTCGATCATCGCTTCCACTACAGGCAATGGAATTCCAAGAGCCCTACCTGCTAACCTCATTCGGTCACGAAACTCGGCACCGAAGCGATCCTTGTAGAGCTGTTCCAATCGGTCCGTATGAAATGGCATCAGCCGCCCGGAGACCACGCCTTCGTTACCTACGCGGAGAATGCTGGGTTGCTCATCCTGGTTGGCGAAAAGCCTTAGCACCGCTTCGGCGGCATTGTTGACGGCCTCATGCGATTGGCTGGCAAGAAGGATGTTTTTTGCCATGCCACGCGTGAGCGCGAAATGCGTGAGGGCGGCGATGAAGAGGGTCTTCCCTGTCCCGGGAGGACCCTGAAGGGCGCCTAAGGGGCGCACGGCGACAATCTTTCTGAAAGCCTCTCTCTGATCCTGGTTTAATCCGTAGCGAGCAAGATCTTCATCGCTCACCGCAAGATCCAGAGATGCCGGACGATATTCGGTCTTGGGCTCGAACAAAGTTGGGATCGATTTTATACGAGCCTGCCCACTCAGTGTCCGACCGATTGCAGATTCCCTACGGCGGAGGCTTTGAATTTCGAAGTGGCTTATGAAACGCAGGCGCTGCTCTTCAGTCACGAGAGCTGCATTGCCGGTCGTACTCCAGTCCGCCGCGTCGATGAAAACCCGATCGGGCTTCGACCTGGCGATATCGAGTTCACCTATACGTTGCCAGGCGCCCTTGCGATCGAGTCGCTCGACACCAACGCGATCGTTTCGGTTAAAATCGAATGTTCCGCTAGTCAGCTCGAAAGGCACGATATGGCGCTTAAGATCGCGATTATACCCGCTGTCGGCCGCTGCCACGCCATCGGTGGTAAGATCACTCTCTGCCGTGATGAGTGACTGCCATAACCGCCGTATATCAACGGTTGGTAGCTTGGGGATTGCTGCTGCGGCTTGGTTGTCATTGAACGCATCATAAGCCGTGTCGTCGAAGGTAGGCTCTGGCTGAGCTTCGGGTATCTCTTCTCCTGCAGCGGTATCGACCCCCTTGGTAGCCTGGTTACCCCAATTCGACAGGAAGGCCTCATCAGCGAGGAGAAAGTCGATATCGGTAAAGTCACTGGCCACCGAGCTGGATATTTCTATCTCAGCCTCGAATTGCATGAACTCAAACCTCGCCAGTCGACTTATCTGCTTCTGATCGATCGTGCACCGCCGCGCGCGGACAGGACGCATTCGATCATCGAGGAAGACCTCCAGTTCTTCGCACGCGCCACGTATGAAAAGGCTCGATCGATTCACAGCTCCCTTTCGTACATAGAACTGGCCCTCGTCCGACAGCAGGGGACCTGGGGATATTCCAGGCACCTGAATCTTGACCTGGCGTGCCGATGCTTGTTCGAGCTGTGGAAGCAAAGCTAGTTCGAGCGCCTCCATCAACGGAAGAAGCGTGCCGTTTTCAGGCACGGTGTCTCGGCAACTATCGAGGGCAGCTGAGATCTTGATTGCGACAGATGCATCAAGACCCGCCTCGGCTAACACCTCTTCCGTGATTTTTGTGACCGCGAAGCGGTCTCGCTCAAGTCGACCACCGGATGCAGGCGAGTAAGCCGTGTTAGTTGGCTCACCGTCATCGCTGGCCTGGAAGTCGAGAATGTCGATCAGAACGGGGGCGCCGTCCTCTGCGACGATTATGTTCTGGGGCTTGATGTCGCCGTGTGTGAGACCGACGTCATGGATCGACTTCACTGTATTGGCAAGCGATAGGCAGAACTCGATCGATTGCACCTGCTGACCATGGAAGCGTCCTGCTTCGCGAGCGTCCGTTAGTACGCTGCCATCAACCCACCGCTGAATGATGGCCATAGCGTCGCCGAGCCAGTACGCGCCTTGAATCACTGCACATCCATCCAGGGGGGACAGCTGCATTTCGTGTGCGTTGATAAGGAAGTCTAGAATGCGGGGACCTTCTCGAGTCTGGTCACCCCAAGCGGCCCTCTTCCACAGCTTCACAAGTACCGGAAGGCCTTCCCCATCTTCGCTCTTCCAAATGTCGACCCTGTCGCTTTCCTTGAGCATCTCCATCTCGGGGAAAGCAGAAAACAGTTGTCTTTGCGAACGATACGTCTCCCGAAACCTTTCCAGTCCCCGGATTACCTCTGCGGCATTAGGTCGGTCGGCGGTGGCCGAGTTGAACGCATCCAACGCCGATTGGGCATCCGCGAACCTGTCGTTGGGGTCTAGTGATAGACAGCGTTCAAGCCATGGGTGAAGAGACGCGAACTTCCCTTCTGCGTCGATTGAAGGGTCCCACTCGAAAGGCATATCCTCCCCGCTGTCCCGAGCAGGTTGAACGCCCATCAGCAGCCAGTGAACCGCTACTGCCAGGAGAAAGACATCTCGGCGCTTCGGAATGTTTTCGCCACCAAGCACGTCCTCGGGGAGCTTTGCACTGGCGAGGAACTGGTACCTGCGCTCCCCAAGGGATTCGACTTGGGGGAACTTCGCTGCCATCAGGTGGGACAGTTTCACCGTTGAAGGAGACTCTAGCCAAATGCTGTGACCTCCCAAATCGAGATGGGCAGCGTCGGCAGCATGGAGCGCAGCCACTCTAGCTATCAGTTGGCGTGCCAGTTCGATCCGATGGTCACGCGCCAGGTGTGAATTTTCGGACGTCACGAATTCGGATAGACGCCGCAGGCGCTGACGCCGATCGAAAATTTCCCAGTATGCAACTCCCCGCTCGGGATCTTCGGCCCGCGGGTGAAGGATCGCGTTTTCGCACGCCTCGCTACGGTCTTTCAAATACTCTACGACACTGCGTTCACGACCCGCGACTTCCTGACGGGCCTCGTCGTTCTGAAAACGTGTATCGGCCTTGGTGAAATCCCAGATGCGTAAGGTCCCGAGGGTCTGGGCTGCGTTTTCGTCTACCGCATCGTACTCGCTATAAATCTTGCCCGGGTGCTGAAAGGTAGCTTCGTCAGAGTTGGAGACGAAGTTGTTGTATCGACGTCTTCCGGGGACGATCGGGCCGGTTCTAGCGTTAAAGAATTTGCTGAGTTGGTCTTTCCAGACTTTTTCCGTGAGAAGACCATGCGATGAGATAGCTACTTTTCCGAACGTATCGATCCGCGTGCCGGTCTTACTAACCGCCGAGATGAATTGCTCGTCGGTGAAAACGGATCCCTTCTCGGTTTCTGAGATGCCTGTCGTGTCTGCCTTGCCAGTCACGACTACCAGTCCAATTACTCGCGGAACTATCTCGCCTTTCATGTGACGCTTCAGGTGCTCCGTTAGGAGCTGCCAGACCGCCTTTGCGTTCGCATGGATCTTGCCAACAGGGGACGGACCGGTATCCCTGCCGTTATGTATCCAGTTTCCGCTGCCGTCGCTCTCTATACGACCATGCCAATCTTTGAGATCGATTAGGAAAATACGGTCTTCGGAAACCAGCACAAGATCGATCTCGCGCGATCGCCCCCTCCCGGTAGCAAGATCAAGATTAGTGAACCCATACCATTCATTGGGCAGCTTCCGCAGACGGTCGATGCCAACAACCTCGCGTATGTGCACGCCCCGCCCACAGGTTGTAATCTGCATGAATCTTGCCCCCAAGTGTTCGACCCACGGTCGTTCGGAAATGACTACTTTGCAATAGTTGTTTGCTCCCAAAGAGATGACGTGCCCAGAAAAGACGCACGGCTACAAATTAACCCTACTGGCTTCAGGCTCTCTCAGGCTGGTTGACATCTTTGACCTTGTTCTCTATCTGTTCACGCATGATCACCACTCAAACCAAACGCGGACCTGTTATCTCGGCGCCTTCGGGCAGCCGCGCGACCGCGTTCGTCTTCCGGCGGTCTACCTCGCAAGCATAGGCTTGCGGTTCATCGGGAAGACGCCATCGAGTACCTTCCCGTGTTCTATCCCCTCACCACCGACATCGACGCGACGATCGAACCCGACAAGCGAAAGCCTCGCTCGCCGGGCGCCTCGCCGCGTCTGCTGCCTTTCTGCATGGCTGGCTCGATGGCCGGCTTCCGAAAACATCTTCCGGTGACCCCATGAACAACCACAACCCGACGCGCCCGATGCGGCGCCATATGAACCGGCCAGGCACCGCGGCATAGATGCCCGTGTCCTCGCCGGCGCGAGGACACCTATGACTTCGAGACAAAACGACTTCGATCCCGATGACGACTTCGACGAGGAAGCGTCCTACCTTATCGAGGTGACACCCAAGGACCAGCAGTTCGGACTTGTGGCCGCGAGCAACGCCCTGCCCCGCCTGATGATCGAGCAGGCGACGACGGCAGGGGAGCTCGGCGTGTTCCGCAAGGCCCCCGGCATCGTCGCCGTCGTGGAGGCGCCGGGCGCCGCCTGGGTCAAGCCGCTGCTGCAGGCCGCCAAGACCATGGCGCACTGGGACCTGCACCTATCCGAATCCGCCAAGCAGAAGGCCGGGGCGGATAACAGCCGCGACCAGGCCATCCATGCCGTCGACAGGGGCCACCGCATCCTGGGGGTGTCGCAGAACCCCTCGGGATACCTCCCGGAGGGCTTGGCCGGATCGGCGGACATGACGGTGAAGGTCAACCTCCCCGACGACACGGTCATCAGGCGGACCATCCGCGCGGCCACGGGCCGCTATCCGAAGACCATGCCGAAGGATATCGCGCGGGGACTTTCCTATACCGACATCTGCCTGGCCATCCGCAAGGGCAGCAAGCCCGCCGAGTGCGTCACCCGCCTCATCGCCGCGGGACAGGCCGCCTCTCGTCAGGACGACGATCTCTCCCAGGTCCCGCCGCTGGCCAGCCTCTACGGCTACGGCGAGGCCATGGTGTGGGCGCGCGGCCTCGTCGCCGATCTCGATGCGTGGCGTCGCGGGGAGATCGACTTCTCCGCCCTGCAGCGCACCGTCGTGCTCGCCTCCGAGCCCGGCATGGGCAAGTCCACCTTCGTCCGCAGCCTCGCCAGGGCAGCCGGGGTTCCCTTGGTCGCGACGTCGGTGAGTACCTGGTTCTCCAACAGCACCGGATACCTCGACGGGGTCATCAAGCAGATCGACCAAGTTTTCCTGGGCGCCGCGGCCAACGCGCCGGCGATCGTCTTCCTCGACGAGATCGAAAGTATCCCGGATCGCGCCCAACTCACCGCCCGCGCCGCGGAATGGTGGATGCCCGTGGTCGGGCATATGCTGCTTACCCTCGACAGCGCCAGTTCCGGCGTCTCCTCGAGGCTGATCGTCATCGGCGCCACCAACTTTCCCGAAAAGCTCGACAGCGCCCTGACAAGGCCCGGCAGGTTGAGCCGGATCATCTGGATCGGCAGGCCCGATAAGGCCGCGTTGGCCGGCATCCTTCGCCAGCACCTCGGCGACGATCTTGCCGGCGTGGACCTGTCCGAGGTGGCTGCCCTGGGGTGGGGCGCCAGCGGCGCCGACGTCACCGAATGGGTGAAGCTGGCGAGGAGCGTCGCCCGCAAGGCGGAACGGCCCATGGCGATCGCCGACCTACTCGCCCAGGTTGCCCCTCCGGAGGATCGTCCTGACGATCTGGCGCTTCGCATCGCCGCTCACGAGGCCGGGCATGCGGTGGTCTTGCAGGTGCTTGGCCTTTCCGAAGTCACCGCGGTCTCCAGCATCGGCGCCGGGCCCTCGGGCGGCAGGACGGTGATCGGTGCGATGCCGGACGTCATGTCCAGGGAACAGGTCGACGGTTACGTGACCTTCCTGCTGGCGGGACGCTGTGCCGAGGAGGTGATCGTCGGCAGCGCCAGCAGCGGATCCGGCGGCTCCACCAAGAGCGACCTGGCACACGCGACCAACCTCCTGGCCAGCGCCTATGCGAGTCTGGGCATGGGCAACGAACTGCTGTACCGGGGCACGCCCGAGGAGGTGGGGCACATGCTCGCCATCAACGACCGGCTCGCCAAGGCCGTCGAGGCGGAGCTGCAGCGCCTCTATGCCGATGCCAAGGCCATCGTCACCGAATATCGGGCGGCGGTTCAGGCGGTCGCCCTTGCCTTGATACGCGAGCGCTACATCGACGGCGACAGGTTCCGCGAGATCTTCCTCCGCCACTCGCCAGGATCGCGGACGATCGAAATGGATGGCCGCGATGGATGACCTGATCGTCAAGGTCGTGGTGCGGCTGGCCGGGGTCTACGAGAACCACGGGGAGCGCGTCTATCTCGATGCCGGGCACCGTGCCCTGCTCGGGATCGCCCGTGCCGTCCAGGACGAGGCGGAGCGCCGTGCCGGCGTCGGCGGGAACAAGGTCGAAGGCCCGGTCATCAAGTTTCCCCTCGACCGTGCATGGCGTGAGAAGAAGGACCGGGACGATGCATGATGAAGAACTTGTTGTCCCGATCCCCACAATTGCTTTCCGGATTGTAACCGGCGATTCCCTGACGTCGGTAATTGGCGGGTTCACCGTCTTGCACCGGGCGCCGTGTCGTGGTTTCTGGACAGACCATGACCAGCACGCCCCTTGTTCATATCGCCCGCATTACGGGCCGGATTTCCGCCAGGTAACCCCTGCCAGGTCGCTGCTGACCATTGGCCGGGGACACCCGGTCGACCTCCACCCGAACGACAACAACACTAACCGGGACCATTCCCGGCGGGGGACACCTATTCGCACCATCCCTAAACACTCTGCGACACCACTGCGCTAGCGAACGCGCCGGCCTTTGTCCCCGGCTTCGCGCGAGCGTTGGCAGACCACGTCGGTTCACGTGGATGGCGGAGCCATGTCCGCCATCCCAATCACCCCTCCATCGGAGACTACGTCCATGACCTCGGTAACGACTGACCATAGCAATCAGCCTTTCGCCCCGGTCTTTGCGGGCGTCGGATTCCGAAACAAGTCGCCAGGCTTCGCGCCGGTGACGGCGAACATGGAGATCGCCATGTATTTCAAGCACGGCTTGCTTTTACGGCAATTGCAGTTGGGTGCACTTCGCGCGAACCAGCGTGAAGCCGAGGGACCCGAGTGCCTTATTTCGGAACGGAGGCGGTCGAAACGGTGCCTCGTCCTCGCCGGCTGGTGACCATCGCCGACAGCATTGCACACCGTAAGCCGGTGCGGCACCGTTATGGATCGGTTGTCGGGCTGGAGGTCGATCCATTCAGGCAACGCGGCATCTACTATGAGAGCGGCCTCGAAAGGGATTGGCTCCAGGTGATGATAGCCGACCCGGATGTCTTGGACGTCAGGGAACAGCAGTTGCTCGAGGTCAGCACGGCAACCGGCGACGTGGTCAAGCACTATGTCGACTACGTCGTTACTCGCACCGACGGATTGGTCGAGGCCAACGCCTGCAAGTACGAGAAGGACATCGACGATGAACTCCTCGACTTGCTGAAGCAGGCTGCGGCCACGGTCGGCGATGCTTTTGCTGACGAGTACAAGACCCTCTCGGAGGTCGGCCTGTCGCATCGTCGTGTCATGAACGCCCGCCAGGTAATCGACTGTGGCAAGGACTTCGACTTCCCGGCGCAGGACGCGATACGGGAGGCGGTGCCGTCCTTCGGTCCGTCCGTGTCCTTGGTCGAACTGGATGCAGTCGTCGGTGATAGGGACAGGGGCAGCCGTGCCGCCATCGCCTTGATCCAGCAGGGTCTGTTCGGTGTGGGGCCACACGAGCGGATCGGGCGCGTTCGCACGCTTCGTAATCTCTTCACCAAGTAACCAGATGGAGGGCCGACCCGGCCCTCCGTTAACCCGTCATTCTTCACCCGATACCCAAGTTCGCGGCAAGACGATCGGAATGCGCGATGAATGCAATAGCCAAGACCAATTATGCGTTCGGGGACTATGATCGGATTACGATCAGTGGCGCGTCGTATCGCTATGTCGGGTTCCTGCACGGAAAGCATGAGTTCCAGCTCGTCACGGACGACGTGCTGGAAAAGTACTTCGCGAGCTATTCCGACGACGAGGTCCATGACCTCGTCCGACGCAAGAACCTCCGCAACGAGGAAGGCTATTACTCGAAGGCGCTTGCTGAACTCAGGATGCGTCAAGACAACACCGATCTTGGCGACCTCGACGAGGAAGACGTCAGGACCATGTTCTGGAAGCGCGAGTGGTGTATCCGGTTCAACAGGGCCAGGGTTGGGTTGGATGGTTTTCCCGACCGGCTTACCATGACCCATCGGCACCTCACTTTTTTCATCGAAACGGTGAAGGAGGAAATGCGCACCTGGTATTTCCGACGCTACCGAGCCAATCGTCCCATGGGACGTCCGGTGCGTGTCAGGCTCCCCGATGGCACTACTGTGATTGAGCCCAAGCCGTTCGATTACCCGAATGCAACGGCTCTCAGGAACTGGTTGCGCGCTTACCGCAATGCCAATGAACGCATCGAGGCGTTCATCCCTGCATATGGCAACTGCGGCAACCGGCAACAGATGCATCCGGAAGTCGAAGACATCGTGACCCGTCGTGCACGGCAGTATGGGTCGCTGCGACGCCCGACGCGGAGCGACATATTCGAGGATATCGAGGTCGACCTGCGCAAGCTCAACGCTAAGCGGGGCGCCGCGCAGCCGCTCAAGGTAAGCCTGACTACGGTCAACCGCCGCATCTCCCGACTGAACCCCTTCATGGTGGAAGCCGGTCGGCTGGGTCGGGATGCGGCTTTGCGGAATTTCGCTCCTGTCGGTCGGGGTGTGGAGGTTGAGGATTTTCTCGAGCGCGTGGAGATCGATGACTGGACGGTGGACCTGTTCGCTATCCTTTGTAGCTCCGCTCGCTGGAAGACCCTCACGAAGGCACAGCGCAAGGCCATTCCGAGGGTTCGGGCCACGGTTACGATAGCGATCGATTGCGCTACCCGATGCATCGTCGGCTTGAACATCTCCGAGACAACGCCCACCACGGCGGCAGCCAAGAGCACCGTTCGCTCCATGGTGTCTGACAAGACTTCATTGGCTGCATATGCCGGTGCAACGAGTGACTGGCCGATGCAGGGGCGTCCGGGCTTGGTCGTCACCGATGGCGGTCCGGTGTTCAAGGCGGAGTTCGAAAAGGTCGTCATGCAGAGCTCTGCAAACCGCACCTTGCCTGGCCATGACCCCAGGATGCGGGGTTATGTCGAGTCGGTGAACAGGACGATGAAGGCCTTCTGCCGCTACTTCACCGGCCAGACCTTCGCCAACGTGGTGGAAAGAGGGGATTATAACAGCGAGGCCACCGCCAGCCTGGATTTCGAGAGCTTCCACAAGGCGTTCATCAGGTTCGTGGTGGACAAGTACCACCATCGAAGGCACCGCGGGCTCGGGGATATCACGCCGTATTCGATGTGGGAGACCTTGACCGGCGGACGCCGTCAGTTGCCGATGGATCCCGTGACCCAACTGGCCGTGTTTGGGTTGGCGAGAAAGGGGGTCAGGCTGGACAAGCATGGCGTCCTGCTCCTGAACGTATCCTATTGGTCGCGTGAACTAGGCCTGCTGTTCACCGAGATGGGTCACGGGGCTGCCGTCGATCTTAAGTCCGAGCCCGGCGACATCGGCAAGGTCTTGGTGGAGGTGCCCCGGCCCTATCGCAAGAAGTTGCGTGCCGCGGTCCTCAAGGCCGGGATCGCCGATGATCCGATGATTTCAGAAGGGTTTCTGCTGGTGCCTTCCGCAGACCCGCATTTCCACGGCATGGAATTGGCCATGAAGGCACAACAGGACAAGGTGCTTCGAGCAGCGGCAAAGGCGGCACAGAAGAAGGGCGAGCCGTTCAGGCTGGCTGCCCATGAAGCACTTGGCATCGAAGCGCGTCGGGCAGCTGCAGAGGCAGGTGGGCCGGAGCACCTCATCACGGAGGATGCCTGGAACGTGCTTCTCGACATCTACAAGCAGAAGATGATCGGCGCCACGCCACAAACCTTGGAGGATGCTCCTGACGACAGCGAAGAGGGAGGCGGATCTGGCACTTTGGTGGCCAAGGGTCGACCGACCGGTCGGGAGCGGACAAGAACGCAGCCGGTCGACAAGAAGGCACGTGAAAGAAGGGCGGCGACTCCCCCCAACGGCGAGCCTGACGGTAACGACCAATTCCACTTTCCGAACATAAACGAGATCGGGCTGGACGGAGACGACGAGTGACCGAGGAACCCTCTGCCGAGAACCATCCCGAGGGATTCGCCCAGCGCGACTACTACGCTTTAATACGCGGGAGACTGCCAGAAAAGCACAAGCGGGCCAGCGACATCATCTCCAAGGTCAACCAGGTCTACGTCGAGACGGGTCGGGACACCGCCCTTGCCGAGTCGTTCAGCAAGTTCGTGGTGTGGGTTACCGCGGAGCAGAACCACGGCTTCGTCGGCAAGGGCGACGCATTCTATGTCACGGGCGAAAGCGGCGCTGGCAAGACCGACATGGTCGAGCATCTGATTGCGCATCATGCGACGCTGGCACCCCTGATTACGCCTATAGGCACACTCTCGCCTTGTATCTCGATTTCCCTCCAAGGGCCCGCGACCTTATCTGTCTTGGCTCTTCGCATAGCAGCCGCCGCGGGTTTTCCGCTGAGCGACAAGCTTCGGGAAGGCAGGCTTTGGGACAAGCTGCCGGCCACTCTGAAGCGCGCAGGCGTTATGTTCATCCACATCGACGAGTTCCAGCATCTCTTCCACGCAGGGTGCGACGCGGAAGGTCTGGTGAAGTACATCAAGGGCCTGATGAACAATCCTCCATGGCCTGTCAGTTTTATCATCAGCGGCATGCCAGAAGTGCGGAATATAATCATCAATGACGAGCAGGCAGAACGGCGGAACAACAGTTTCACCTTGCCGCCAATCGACATCTCGAGACAGCGAGCGCTGGTTAAGCGGATAATCCGGCGCCTTTCTCAGGCTGCTGATATGGATGTCAAGGACCTGTTGGCATCGGATGTGCCTGAGCGCGTCGCTCACGCCGGGAACTATCAGTTCGGGCGCATCTGCGAAGTTACGATATCAGCGATACAGGAAGCTGCCTTGGCATCAGACAAGGTGCTGAACCGGATGCACTTCGCGGGGGCGTATGTCGAGCATTCCGACGCGCGCGACAGGAATGCCATGAATCCGTTTATCTCAGACGAATGGAAGTTGCTGAAGCCTGGGTATTTCATCCTACCGCCTAAGGGCGATAGAACCGAGCGTCTTGACCATGCCTCTGAATAGAGCGCCTGACGCTTCACCCCTGCGGTTGCGGCACGCGCTGAAGAACAACGAGGTGGCCACAGGCTTCGCGTCGAGGCTTGCAGCAGTCAATGGTTGCTCATTGGCCGACCTGTTGTTTCACCGGGGTATCCTGCTGTCCGACCTCGGCAGCGGCGACGCCGCTACGATCCGGTTGCTCGCAGCCATCGGGAGTGCTGATCCCGACCAGTTGCTCCACCAGGCCGTCCTGCCCACCCCGCAACTTCGTCGATGGCAGCTCGTAGGCGAGATCTTCGGACCGGACGGGATCAACCGCACCTTTTTCCGCTATTGCCCTCATTGTGTCCTCGAGGATCTGCACACCGCGTATGGCCCGCCGGCGGCAAGGCCCTGGATGCGGATCGAATGGACGCTAAAGCATTACAGGGTCTGTCATCGGCACCATTCCATGTTGCTGGCGGTGAAGCCGACCAAGGCGGCCGATGCACTGGATTTCTGCAACTCGCTCTCTCCGCTATTGCGTGGAATGCAAAATCATGCGGACGATGCAGGCATCGCCCGCCCGTCACCGTACCATGCCTGGATCGCGCGTCGCCTCGACATGGAAAGGGATCCGGATAACTGGCTTGATACGCTTCCTCTTCGCGTGGGCGCCGCCTGGTGCGAAAACCTTGGGGCGTCAATCCTGTTTCCGGACCGGATGACCAAGTTGACCGAGGAACAGATCGTCCAAGCTTGCGATGAGGGATTCAGGATCGCAAGCGCCGGCGAGCACGCCATGCGCGCAGCTTTTCTCGGAATGAATAAAGCGAAGCGGCGCGCGACAGGCCTTGTCAGACCCGTCGAGGTCTATCGGTATGCGTACCGGCTTCTGGGCCGTACACTCGACGACGAGGGGTTCCAGCCGCTGCGGAAGTTGCTGCGCGACTTCGGCACCAGCACGATGCCTTGGGCGGAAGGTACGGACTTCATGGGCGTGACGATCGACAAGCCTGAATTGGTCACCGTTACCCATACCGCACTGCAGGCGAACGTATCCAAGGCTACGATCCGGAGGTTGTTCTCGCGACACGGTCTCGGCGAAAGAGAGATCGCCGAGGGAAAGCCCAGTCGTGATATCGCCGTCCCGAGGCAGGAAGCCGAGCTGGTCGTCCGGCAGCTGAAGAGGTCGGTCGGCTATCGCGAAGCCATGGGATTGCTGGGCATCAAGCGGAAGACGTTCGACGGGTTGGTAGCGTCGGGCATCCTATCCGATTGCTTCGGTAGGGGTGCCGGCGACACCGAATTCTATCGCTTCTCCGTCGACGACATCCACGATTTGGTGGAGCGCATGCTGGAAGGTGCCGTCGAGGTGTCGCCAGGCGATCGGCAGTCGGACATCGTTGCGATACCTCGACGGTTGAACGCGAGGATAGCCGAAATCATCTCCCTGGTGCTGGACGGCAAGGTCAGGTGGAAGGGACGACTGGAAGGCCGGTCGGATTTCGGCGCCCTGGTGCTGGATGTGGATGAGGTCCATTCCTTGATCTTGGACAGCAGACCATCTCTCGTCCACCTCAGGAACTGCGATGTGCCCGGCGTTATCGTGGGCCTCAGCAAGAACTCGGTGACGCCTCTCATCGACCTCGACCAGCTCGATACCACCACGGAAGTCGTGCCGATCGCCCGGCGCGTTTCACAGGTGGTGACCAGGGCAAGTGCCGAGGCTTTTCACAGGAACTACGTTACGGCGACGGAGCTTAGCCAACGGCACGGGGTTAATCAGAAGAGTGCCAAGCAGCGGCTGGAGGCCGTTGGCGTCCTCCCCGCGTTCGATCCTGAGGTCGTCAACACAGTCATCTTCGATCGAACCGAAGTGGAGCGCGCGACCCATGGCCGCGATGGCTTCTGGGCCCAATCTGACTACAACCTCCTGCGTCGCGAACTAAGGGCGGCAAAGCGGTCGCTCGCTACGGATCGCCGTACCTGAAACCAGCTATCCGCCAACAGCCCAGGGATGGCTGTCGGCACCGGGGCAATCATCTTCCCGTTTCTTGAGATCTGAGGAGCCAGCCTAGGCAGCCGCTGCCGAGGTAGGATACGATTGCCTAACCATGGTGTCTGGAATCACAGATGCACAACTTTGGTTTCTGTGGAGGCACAACATTGAAGTTGCATAATTCGGGCGTTTCAGACCCCCAACAAAATCAATGCATTGCGTAGGCCCTGGTGCAGAACTTTGGTTTTCTCACCAGTGGAGTCTGCATGAGCATGGCAGACGGTGTGAAGCGCCCCCGCCTTCCTGTCATCGATATCGCCCGCGGCGTCGCCATCGTGGCCATGGCGATCTACCACCTGTGCTGGGATCTGGCCTTCTATCGGTTCATCGCTGTCGATGTCGGCTTCGATCCGGGCTGGGTGGTCTTTGCCCGCACGATCCTTTTCGCCTTCATGTTCCTGGTCGGGGTCGGGCTTGTGCTCGGTCACGGAGACGGCATGCGCTGGCGCAGCTTCTGGCGGCGCTGGATCTTCGTGGTCGGCGGCTCGGCGCTGATCACGCTGGGCACCTGGTTCGCCTTTCCCGACAGCTTCGTCTATTTCGGCGTGCTGCACGCCATTGCGCTGACCAGCCTTCTGGCCCTGCCCTTCCTGTTCACGCCGATCTGGCTCACCGGACTGGTCGCGCTCGTGGTGATCGGCCTGCATTTCGTCTATGCCGACCCGCTGTTCAACGAAAAGGCGTTTTCGTGGATCGGCTTCTGGGTCGTGCCGCCGCCGACCAACGACCTCGTCCCGGTTTTCCCCTGGTTCGGCGTGGTGCTGCTGGGCGTCATTGCCATGCGGTTGGTACGCGGCTCGGCGCTGGAAGCACGAATGGCCGCGATGCGTCCGGGCAATCCCGTGGCCCGGGTGCTGGGTTGGATGGGGCGGTGGAGCCTCGTCATCTACCTCGTGCACCAGCCGGTGCTGCTGGCGGTCATCATGCCGCTCTCGATGGCGATGGGCACGCAGGAGGCGAGCCGCGAGATCGACTTCCTCAATTCCTGCCAGGCCAGCTGCGAGGCGACCGGCACCACGGCCGCGCTGTGTGCCAGCTACTGCCAGTGCGGCCTTGAAGGGGTGGAGCGCGACGACCTCTGGGAGCCGGTATTCACCGGCCTCGTTTCGGCCGAGGACCAGGCCAAGCTCGATGCCAATAACCGGCAATGCTCGGCCCTGATCTACCCCGATCTCGAGCCGCCGGCGGTCAGTTCGCCAGCTCCGGAAAGTACGCCTTCGCCGTAGGTGCGAGGAAGGCCTCGAGATCGGCCAGCGGCACCGTGATGAGATCGGTGGAGCAGACCGAAATCACATGCGGATAGCCCGAGGCCGTGAACACCACCGACGGCCCCGGCGCGAAGCGGGCGCCCATATGGTCTGACAGCGCCTGTTCGCCATAGCAGTCGTCGTCCATTTCCACATCGTCGAAAAGCACGTCGGTGGGCAGGCGCTCGCGCACATAGGCGATCAGCGCCTGGCTCGGGCCCCAGACATATTCGTCCGGCGCCTGCGCAACGTCGCCGAGATCGGCCACATCGTCGGGGGCGGCACCCCAGCGCCGCGGCACCCATTCGGCGAAGATCCGGCTCCAGTCGAGCGGCTGGCCGGTGGCCGTGTCGTAGGTGTAGCTGTCGATGTGGTTATAGGGGTGAGCGCCGGTGCACCAGAGGCTGCCCGACTGGGTCCAACTGACAAGGCGCGGCGAGGCATAGGACAGCGTCACCAGCTCGCTGTCGTAATCGCCCAGATGACCGCCGCGAATGCTGTTCCGGCTCTCAAGTCCGTAGCTGGCATATTGGAAGGCGAGGCAATCGAAGGCAGCCAGGTTCATGCGCCCGTGCTGGGTGGCGAGGATAGTGTTGACGGCATCGACGCTTTCGCCGCCTGTGAAGGCGATGACGCGCGGAAAGGCAAAGCGCGTGCGCGGATCGGTGACGTCGCGGATCTGCGCTGCGCCGAGCCCGGTTGCTGGCCCCTCCTCCGCCGGCACGTCGAGCAGCGCCATTTCGAAGGGTGAATTGGTCCAGTCCAGGGCACCGCCATCGGCAAAGGACAGGTAGAACGAATGTTCGTGCAGCGACATGGGCGTGGCGCTTTCCGCCTCGCCCAGCGGACGCCAGGCGATGACTTCGAGCGCAATGTCCTGCGCCTTGGCCTTGCCGCCTTGAAGGCGCCGCGTGCCCGTGGCGACAAAGGTTGCGCTGTCGTAGTGCAGGTCCCAGGTGGCGGCGACGGGCGCCTCGAGCACATTGCCGCTGTCGTCGAGCACACAATCGGCCTCGCCGCAGACAGCCTCCTCATCGACGACCCAGGTCGCCCCGTCATGCGACACGGCGACGAGCGGAATATCGCCGCCCGTGTCGAGGTAGGCGAAACGGCCCGTCACGGCGCCTTCGTTGGGAGCGGTCAGTTCCACGACCACGTCCCGGCCCGCCACAGTGCCGCCCAGCGTCAGCACTTGCGCCATTGATGGCGTCGCTGCAAGCGACAGGGCGAGAATGACGACGAAGCGCATGGCGGAACCTCCCGGTTTCGCCTCTCCTACCATGTCCGGCTGAACCGGACATGACCGAAACGGGTGGGCTCAGGCAGTCCCGCGTCAGACCGGTTGCGCGAGGCCGCCGAACTGAGCCCGGTGCAAATGCGCATAGGCGCCGTCGCGCGCGAGCAGTTCGGCATGCGGACCGGCCTCGACGATACCGGTTTCATCGACCACGACGATGCGGTCGGCATGCTGGATGGTCGCGAGGCGATGGGCGATCACGAGCGTCGTCCGGCCCTTCGACAGCTCGGCCAGCGATTGCTGAATTGCCAGTTCGGTGGCAGTGTCGAGGGCGGAGGTGGCTTCGTCCAGCACCAGTATCGGCGGGTTCTTGAGAAAGATCCGCGCGATGGCGACACGCTGCTTCTGGCCGCCCGAAAGCTTTACGCCCCGCTCGCCGACCATGGTGTCGAGGCCAGCGGGAAGACGGGCGATAACGGTGTCGAGCCGGGCGCGACGGGCGGCGTCCATGATCGCCTCGTCGCTGGCACCAAGCAGGCCATAGGCGATATTTTCGCGCAGCGAGCCGCCGAACAGGAAGACATCCTGCTGCACGATGCCGATCTGGCTGCGCAGGCTGGTCTGGGTCATATCGCGGATGTCGATGCCGTCGATCGAAATCGCGCCAGCGCTGACATCATAAAAGCGCGGCAGCAAGGCGCAGAGCGTGGTCTTGCCGGCGCCCGAGGGACCGACGATGGCCACGGTCTCGCCCGCCTTGATCGCGAGATCGATTCCCTCGAGCACCGTGCGACCGGTATCGTAGGCAAAGCTCACGTTCTCAAAGACGATGTCACCTGAGAGGCGCGACACGACCTGTGCATTCGACCGGTCGGCAATGTCGGGCTCGGTGTCGATCAGGTTGGTGAAGCGCCTGAAGCCAGCAATGCCCTTGGGATAGCTTTCGAGCACGCTGGTGATCTTGTCGATCGGGCGCATGAAGACGTCCACCAGCAGCAGGAAGCTGACGAAGCCGCCATAGGTGAGTTCACCGCCGACCACGAGCCATGCACCGGCCAGCATGACGAGGAGCTGCACGAGACGGGTCGAGAGATAGGTGATGGTGATGCTGGCCGTCATGATGGCATAGGCCCGCAGCTTGGTGGCGCGGTAGGCCTGGTTATTGCCCTCGAACAGGCGCGATTCATGCGGCTCGTTGGCAAAGGCCTTGACCACGCGGATGCCGCCGATGCTATCCTCGACGCGGGTATTGAATTCCCCGACGCGGCCGAACAGTTCCTGCCAGTTCAGGGTCATCTGCGAGCCATACTTGCTGACCAGCCAGGTCATGACGGGCACGACGATCACGGTGATGCTGGCCAGCTGCCAGTTGGTCACGAACATCAGGATGAAGGCCCCGATAAAGGTCATGACGGCAAGGAACATGTCCTCGGGGCCGTGATGCGCCACCTCGCCGACATCCTCAAGGTCCTTGGTGACATGGGTGATGAGATGGCCAGTCTTGTGATTGTCGAAGAAGCGGAAGCTCAGTTTCTGCAGGTGGTCGAAAGCCTGCCGACGCATATCGGTCTCGATGGAGACGCCCAGCACGTGCCCAAAGTAGTTCACGATGGCATGCAGCACCGCATTTATCGCGTAAATGGCGAGGAGTGCTGCCCCAGCGAGGAGGACGATGCTGAACTCGCCCTGCGGCAAGAGTCGATCGATGAAATAGGCAACGGCCAGGGGGAAGGCGAGCTCGAGCAGGCCGGCGACGACGGCACTGCCAAAATCGAGGGCGAACAGGCCCTTGTAGGGGGCGTAGTAGGAAAAGAAGCGCTTGATCATATAACTGGACTGAACTGGTCTAGTTTTGTCCTAGCCCTATTGAGGCCCGTCCGACAAGCGCAAATCCCGTTCGCCCAGATCAGGTGCTCGCCGCCCTGGCGTTTGCCTGTGCCACCAATTCGTCCGGAATGTCGTCGAAGCTGGCGTAGTTCATGTTGTAGAGACGGGAGTAGAGGCCGCCCAGGTCCATGAGCTGATCGTGGTTGCCTTCCTCGATCTTTTCGCCGTTCTGCAGCACGATGATGCGGTCCGCTCCACGGATGGTCGCCAGACGATGTGCGATCACCATACCGGTGCGGCCCTCGAGCAGGATTTCGAGCGCCTTCTGAATCTGCCGCTCGGTATAGCTGTCGATATTGGCAGTGGCCTCGTCGAGGACGAGGATCTTTGCGTCGGCCACAAGGGCGCGGGCAAAGCTGATGAGCTGCCGCTGCCCCAGCGACAGGTTCGACCCGCGCTGCTCGAGCATGGTGTCATAGCCCTTGGCGAACCGGGCGACGAAATCGTGCGCACCTACTGCCTTGGCAGCGGCGACGACATCCTCGCGCGTTGCCGAGCGCTTGTTGTAGCGGATGTTCTCGAAGATGGTTCCGGTGAAGAGGAAAGGCTCCTGCAGCACCATTGCCACCTGTTCACCCAGGGACTCCTGGGTGACATCGCGCACATCGTGGCCGCCGACAACCACTGCCCCGTCCTGCACGTCATAGAAGCGGTGCACCAGAGCCATGGCGCTGGTCTTGCCCGATCCGGTCGGCCCCACCAGGGCGATGGTCTCGCCCGGATTGACCTTGAAGGACACGTTCTTGAGCACGGGCCGCGCCGGATCGTAGCCGAAGACCACGTTCCGGAATTCGACGGATCCATCCATTTCGCCCGTGAGCCTGACGGCTTGGGGCTTGTCCTCGATCACCGTTGGCAGGTCGAGCACCTCGGTGATGCGGCGGCCGGACGTCATGGCGCGCTGCATGATCGAATACTGCATGGTCAGCGAGCGGATGGGGTCGAAGAAGCGCTGGATATAGAACAGGAAGGCGACGATGACGCCGACTTGCAGCGAGCCACCGAGCACCATGGCACCGCCGACGACCACCACGGTGGCCATGGAAATGCCGGTCAGCGTGTCGACGATCGGCACCATGACCTGCGCGTATTTCGACCCGGTCAGCTGGGTGCGGAGGTTGTGGTAGGCCTTGTCGTCATAGAGATCGAAGTTGACCTTCTGGCGATCGAGGTTCTGCACCGTTCGCACGCCATTGATGCCTTCGGCCATGGCGCCAGCGGTCAACGAGTTTGTCTCGTGCGCCGCCCAGAACGCCCGCTTGGCCGGGGGCAGCCAGAAGATGCGGATGATGAAGAGGATCGGCATGGTGACCAGCGTCAGCAGCCCGAGCCACGGATCAAGGCTGAGCAGCACCACGATGATGCCACCCAGGAGAACGATGTCGCCGACCGACACGACCGAGGTTTCGAGAAATTCCTGCATGGAATTGACGTCGCCCTGCAGGCGGCTCATCAGGCGCCCGACTTCGGTCTTGTCCATGAAGCTCAGCGACACGCGCTGCAATTGCGCGAACATGGCACGGCGCATGTCGAAGAGAACGTTCTCGGCGACTTGACCGACCTGCGTCTCCTGGACATAGGACGCGCCAAAATTGAGCAGTACGGCAACGGCGAAGGCCACGACTGCCCGCATCAGGTTGGACGGATCGCCACCAGCCACCAGCGCCGTATCCACCGCGTTGCCAATGATCAGCGGAATGGCGAGCTGGGTGCCGGTGAAGACCAGTACGGCCATGACCGAAAGGTAGATCTTGGCACGATAGGGCCGCACATAGGCCCAGATGCGTCGCACCGTCTTGGGGTCATACGCCTTGCCAAAGACTTCTTCCTCGATGCGGTGGCTGCCGACGCTGGCGCGGGGCGGCCGTTGCCCGGGGAAGGCTGCGGCTTCGCGGTCTTCGTCATCGACGGCGCTCATTGGGCTGCCTCCAGATCGTCCGCGGGTCGGGTCTGCAGATCATAGAGCGCGCGGTAGCGGCCAGCCTGAGCCAGGAGCTCATCGTGGCTGCCGCGTTCGACGATGCGGCCATCCTCGAGGAAGAGAATGAGATCGGCATGCATAAGAGATGACAGGCGATGCGCGATGATCATGGTCACACGATCGCTGGCGTAGCGCCGAATGGCGGAGCGAATGCGATGTTCGGTTCCGGCATCGATGGCGGCGGTGGAATCGTCAAACACCATGACAGCGGGCTTGAGGACCAGCGACCGCGCGATGGACAGGCGCTGCCGCTGCCCACCCGAGAGCGAGACACCGCGCTCGCCCACGACCGTGTCGTAGTCGGCCGGCAGGCCCATGATGTAGTTGTGCAGCTGGGCGCTTTCGGCGGCCCGCTCGATCTTGCGCTCCTTGGCCCAGGGATCGCCATAGGCAATGTTGTTCTCGATGGTGGTGGTGAAGAGGAACGTGTCCTGCTGCACCACTGCCACCGACCGCCTGAGGCTTTGCAGCGTCACGTCTCTGATATCCTGACCATCAATGGTGATGCGGCCAGAGCCGACGTCGTAGAAGCGTGGCATGAGGTGGGCAAGCGTGGATTTGCCGCTGCCGGGCGCACCGACGATGCCGATGGTCTGGCCGGGACGCGCCTCGAAGCTGATCCCATTGAGCGCGGGCACCGATGCTCCGGGATAGGTGAAGTGGACATCCTCGAACTTGAGCACGCCATCGCTGATGCCGAGAGGCGTGGCTCCGGGACGGTCGGCGATCTCCTCGGGCGCGTCGAGCAGCGCGTAGAAGCGATGGCCGCAAGTCGAGGCGCGCGCATAGGAATTGACCATGAGGCCAAGCTGGCGCACCGGCATCTGCAGGATGGTCATGAAGGTCAGGAAGCTGGCGAGGGTGCCGACGCTCATCTCGCCGGCGATGACCTTGTTGCCGCCGAACCAGAGCACCAGGCCCATGGCTGCAAAGAAGGAGAAGGTCATCATGGAGGTGTTCTTGACGCGAACCTGCACGCGCTCGTGCGCCAGCTGCAGGGCATCGGTGGATGCATCGTCGAACTTTTCAAGCTCGTGCCTCTGCCCCGAAAAGGCCCGGACGACGCGGATGCCGCCCAGATTTTCCTCCATGACCCGCGTCAGCACCGAGAGCTTTTCCTGCAGCACCATCCAGGTGGCGCGCAGGGTGAGTTGCGCGACCGACGAGCGCCAGGCGACGAAGGGCACGAAGCTCAGTGCCAGCAGACCAAGGACCAGGTCGGTCGAGATAAGCATCCAGGCGCCGACACCGATCAGCACGGCGAGCAGGACGGTGCGGACCAGACCTGTGGCGAAGAACATCCTCAGCCCATCGAGATCGAGCAGGCCCAGGGTGATCAGATCGCCCGAATGAACCCTGTCGTGGTAGGAATAGGAGAGCCGCTGGACCTTGTCGTAAAAGGCCAGCCGCAGTTCGTAGCCGACATGATGGCCGACGCTTTCGGAATAGTAATTCTGGACCAGCGTGAACATGCCGCGCGCGACCGAGACCACCAGAAGCGTCACTGCGGTCCAGATCAAAGCCTGTTGAGCGCCCTCTCCGGCAACGGTGAGCACGTTTTGCGCCTGATCGATGGCCTGCCCCAGGAGGCGGGGGATCAGCAGCTGCAGGATAGAGGCGACCACGGTCGCACCGATGGCCAGGCTCGCCTGAAACGGGTGCCTGAGTGAAAATAGGGAGATGCGCATCAAGGGACCCATGCCCTTTCCGGCATGAGCAGCTGCAACATGTTCCCGAGCATCGCCGCGTGCACGATCGCGACCAGCCTTGAGGGTAATCAAGGAAGTATCCAGACGTCAGTTAGGTGGGGCCCAGATGGGAGGCGGGAGGTCCGTCGGCCGGCAGCCGGGCAAATCAAAAAGTACTCGCGCGCCTATAAAAGTCGGAATGGGCCTACCATTCAAGATGCAAATTGCGCAAAAAATGCGATGGCACGACGATTGTGACAGCGTGTCAACGGTCGGACATGCGTGTGAACCCCGTTCGAGACGGCGCTGGGGGCTTGTCGACCAATGGCATGACCCCATGCCACAAACGAAGTGGCGAAGGGCCGCGCTTGGGTCCATCACTAGGTCATGTTCGCGCCCCTGACCCTCGCCCTTGTTGCCCTATCGGTGTTCCTTACGTCCACGCTTTCGGGGGTGTTCGGCATGGCGGGGGGATTGGTCCTGCTTGCCGTCCTGCTGACCTTCCTGCCCGTGGCGACCGCCATCGCCGCGCAGGGCGCCATCCAGATCGTTGCCAACGGTTCGCGCGCCTGGTTCAGCCGCAAGCATATCGACTGGCGTGTCCTCAGCATCATCTGCCTCGGCCTCGCCGCAGCAGCGCTTGTGCTTTTCATCCTGCGCTACACACCCGACCTCGCCACCGTGTGCATCGCCATCGGCCTGATGCCGATCCTGGTCTGGATCCCCAAGGACTGGCTGGCGCTCGACGCGCAAAAGCCGCTGCATGCGTTTCTCTGTGGCTTTTTCGGTGGGGGGCTCAATCTTGCCGTGGGCGTGTCGGGACCGACCGTCGACATCTTCTTCATCCGCACGCCGATGGATCGCCACACGATCATCGCCACAAAGGCGGCGACGCAGGTGATTTCGCATGCGTCCAAGGTGGTGTTCTACGGCGGGATGGCGGCAGCCATGGGCCAGGGCGACTGGATCATGGTGCTGGTGGCCGCGCCCTTCGCCATCGCCGGCACCAATCTGGGTTTCCACATCCTGCAGCGCATGACGGACGACGGCTTCCGCCATTGGACGCGATGGGTCGTAACGGCCATTGGATTATTCTATTTCGGCCGCGGCGTCGTCTTGCTCGCGGGGTACTAATGGGTATGGTGCCGGTGGGAGACGACATGGCACCATTCGACAGCGTTACTGCACGGCTTATCCTGCTTCTGGCAGAAACCGGCTCCATTGGCCGCGCTGCGGAGCGTGAGGGCATAGCTTCCTCGGCCGTCAGCCGGCGCGTCTCGGACCTCGAGGGCCGCCTCGGCGTCGTCCTCTTCGATCGCTCCGCCCACGGCGTGAAGCTGACCAAGGCCGGCGAAGCCTATGCCGACGGCTGCCGTACCGTGCTCCGCTCCATCGCAGACCTCGATGCCATCATGGACGATTTCGGCTCGGGCCAGCGCGGCAGCCTGCGACTGGCCTGCACCAGTTCGGCGCTGACCGGCCGGCTGCCGGAGTTGCTCGCCAAGTTTGCCGGCAAGTTTCCCGGCATCGAGATCGCCATTTCCGAGATGGGCGCCGCCAAGGCCTTGCTGGCGCTGGACGAAGGCCAGGCCGATATCGCCATCGTTTCGGACAATTACGACTTCTCGCGTTTCGACATCCGCCCGTTCGAGGACGAGCGGGTCTGGGTGCTGGTGCCGCCCGAACATGACCTGGTGGCACAGATCGAGCCGCGCAAATCTGTCGCGTTCGCGACTGTGATGACCTATCCGGTGGTGGGCATTCACCATGCCGGGTCGCTCGATCGGCTGTTGACCGAAGCGGCCGAGAAGCAAGGGCACAAGCTGACGGAAGCGCTGCGGGTCGAGAGCTTTCCGGCGCTGGTGCGCATGGTCGAGGCAGGGTTCGGGATCGGCTTCCTGCGCTCTACGAGCCTGCACCTGCTGGCGGGTACCGACCTCGTCTGTGCCCCGCTGGCCGAGAAGTGGGCCATGCGCCAGTTGCTGGTAGCCCGGCGCAAGTCGAGCCCGCTTTCGGCCGCGATGAAAAGCTTCGTGGCCCTGGCCGGCGAGACCTACCTGCCGTCGGCCTAGCCGCCGTTCATTTCGGCGAAGGTGACCACGCAGGCCCTGCCGCGCGCCTTGGCGGCATAACAGGCCGCATCGGCCTCACCGAGAAAGCCGAGCGGGGAAGCGGGTTCGCTCGTGATCGCCGTCACCCCGGCGCTGGCGCTGATCTGGTATGGCCGGCCGGCCCAGGTAAAAACCAGCGCCGCGATGGCGCGGACGATCTTGCCGGCCACGTCGCGCCCATGCGTCAGCGGGCAGCCATTGAGGATGATGGCGAACTCGTCGCCGCCGATCCGCGCGGCCATGTCGTGACTGCGGCAGACGCCCTTGATGGTCTGGGCCACCTGGCGCAGCAGTTCGTCGCCGGCCGCATGTCCGGCAGAATCGTTGACCGGCTTGAAGCGATCCAAGTCGAGATAGACCAGGCAATGGTCGCGTTGCCCACTGCGCGCTTCGGCGATGGCGTCGGTGAGCGCACGTTCAAAAGCGGCGCGGTTGGGCAGGCCGGTCAGTTCGTCATGGGCCGCGGAATGCGCCAGCTGGCGCTGCAGGGCGCGGCTCTGGGTGACATCCTGGAAGACCAGGACCGCACCGGCCAGCACGCCATCGGCGGTCATCACGGGAGCGGCGGTGCAGCGCACGTCGCGCTGTTCCCCGTCCTGCCCGAAGAGAATGCCGTCATCGTCCACGCGGATGACGCCCTGCTTTTCAAAGCAACTCCAAACAGGACAATCGAGCACGTCGCCGCTGCGCTCACTGCGGAGCCGGAAGACGTCGCGTACCGGTTTTCCCCTGGCCTCGACGGCAGTGACCCCGGTCAGTTGCTCGGCAGTGCGGTTCATGAACTCGATGTGACCCGTCGCATCGGCAGCGATCATGCCATCGGCAATGGATTCGAGCGTGACCCTCAGCCGCTCCTTTTCAGCCGCCAGTTCAAGTTCGATGGTCTTGATATGGGTGATGTCGGTGTCGGTGCCCACCGCGCGCAGCACCGTGCCGTGCTCATCCCACTCGATGGGGCCGCCGCGGCTGAGGATCCACACGTAGTCTCCCTGACGGGTCTTTTCGCGGTATTCGAGGATATCGAAGCCCTGCTCACCCTGACCTTGCCGGCGGGCAATCTCGCGCATGCGCGGCACGTCGTCGGGGTGCATGCGATCGTACCATTCGCTGTCGTGCTTGGCCCCGATTTCCTCGTCTTCCGGTATGTGCCGCATGGTGCGCCACATCTTTGAATAATACATGTGGTCACGACGCATGTCGTAGTCCCACACGCCCTGCCGCGCACTTTCAAGCGCCGAATTCCAGCGGCGCTCGGAGTAGATCAGCGCGGCCTCGGCCTGCTTCTGCAGTTCGATATCGGTTAATTGCAGGATGATGCAGGGCTCGCCACCAGCTTCGCCCTCGACCAGCTGCGCGTCGAGCAAGACCCAGATGGGTGCGCCATCGCTATGCTGCACGCGCTGTTCACCGCGAAAGCTCGATGCCTCGCCACGCCAGAGCCTGTCGCATTGCAGTGACACGGCCAGGCCATCACCCGACTGGAAGTAAGAACCCAATTCTTCCGGCGCCGCGGCATCTACCGAGACGCCGACCAAGGCCCGGGCCGCGCGATTGCAGAAAACGACCGTGCCGCCTCGCTCCAGCAGCAGCATGGGGACCGGCGCCAGGTCGAGCACCTTTGAAATGGACTGCATTGTCCGCCCGAAGCGGACAGCATCCGAAGTCTGCGCTGCGGAAGAACTGGTGCCCATGGCAAGATCATCGGGCATCTGGCTTAACAACTCATTGGGGTTGAAGCAGAAATCGCTCAGCCAATTCGACTTGTGATGAAGTCGCGTTCTTCGGCAAGACCTGACCATTCCCCAGGATGATCGGCGTCGAAAATCAGGGTGTAGGGTCCGCGGTAGCCCGCCTCCTCCGCGACACCGACGCAGAGACCGTAATCCGCTTCGTCGAGCTGACCATCGGCAAAGCTGGCCTTGGCGTGGCAAAGACTGGCGCGCGGGAAGATGGACTTCAACCCATCGTACTTGTCCGGGCCCGTCCAGTTGCCGAAATCGGCCAGGAGGCCGACCTGCCCCTCGAGGCGATCGAGCAGCTCGTGCACGGCCTCCGGGGTCGAGAGCAGGTCGAACCAGTTCTCGGTGACGAGCTTGACCGGCGAGCCGGCATTGACCGCCAGCAACTCATGGAAGCCGGCCACCGAACGCGCAAGAGTTTCGGGCGACGGCTTCTGCTTGCCTGCAATGACGCGGGCATTCTCCGCGCCCAGCGCCTGCGCCACCTCCAGCCATCCCGCGATCCAGCGGGTGTCGCGCTGACCGTCTATCGGATCGGTCATATCTCCTGCGTCGATCAGCAGGGTCTGCAGGATCACGCCCGAAACGTCGAGCTGATTGCGCAGTTCGGCAAGGTAGATGGGGTCGCGGCTGCGCAGGTGGAAGGAAACCACCTCGAGACGGTGATAGCCGTGATTGGCGAGCACTGAAGGAAGACCGAGCAGGGATTCCTCGCCCTCACCATAGCGATCGTCGCCATCGCTGACCGCATCGGTGGACAGATCGTGCGGGTAGATCGTGCCCAGGAGGCGGTGCAGCGACCAGGTGGAGACGGCGATGCGCTGGTTGGTGTCGGCCATTGTAGGACTCCTTGTTGTTGAGCCAACAGTTCCATGAGGTTGCAGCCGAAGCAAGGCACCGACGAATCGTTGACTTGCGTGGCGCTACATGTCCCTCGTGACGCTTCGGGCGCAGCGGGAGCCAAGGCGATGAGCGAGACAAAGGTCGGTGGCGGGGTAGCCTATGCGCATCGCGACCAAGCCTATTTCGATCGCCGCGGCCTGTTGCGCCATGCCAATGCCTGGCACCTCTGGGCGCTCGGCGTCGGCGCCGTCATTTCCGGACATTTCTCAGGCTGGAACGGCGGGCTGCTGCAGGGCGGTTGGGGAGGCATGCTGGTCGCCACGCTGATCATCGGCGTGATGTATCTGGGACTGACCTTTGCCATTGCCGAAATGAGCCCGGCCCTGCCCCATACCGGCGGCGCCTACTCGTTCGCCCGCACCGCCATGGGCCCGTGGGGCGGTTTCCTGACCGGCCTTACCGAAAACGTCGAATATGTGCTGGCGCCAGCCGTGGTCGCGTTCTTCATTGGCTCGTATATGAGCGGCATTTTCGAAACGCCGGACAGCTGGCAACCCGCCTGGTGGATCGGATGCTATGTGGTTTTCGTCGGCTTCAACATGTGGGGCGTGGCGCTCAGTTTCCGCGTCACGCTGATCGTCACGCTATTGGCGCTGCTCTGCCTCGCGGCCTTCTGGATCTCGGCCTTGCCGCACGTGGATTTCGGGCGGTTTGCGCTTGATGTCGGCCCCGGAGGTGTGTTGCTGCCCGAGGGGCATGGGCCATTGCTGCCCAATGGCATCATGGGCGTGTTCATGGCCTTGCCCTTTGCCGTCTGGCTTTTCCTTGCCATCGAACAATTGCCGCTGGCCGCCGAGGAAAGCATGGATCCAAAGCGCGACATGCCGCGCGGCATCCTGCTGGGCTTTCTCACCCTGTCGGTTTCGGCGCTGGCCATTCTCACCCTCAACCCTTCGGTGGCGGGCATCGGAAGCCATGCTTTGGGGGCATCGGGCGAGCCGCTGCTCGATGGTTTCCGGGCCATCTATGGCGATGGCCCTGCCAAGATTCTCGCGCTGGTGGCGGTCCTCGGCCTTGTCGCCTCGTTTCACTCGATAGTTTTCGCGCAAGGGCGCCAGATCTTCTCGCTGAGCCGTGCCGGTTACTTCCCGACATTCCTGTCGGTCACGCATGACCGGCGGCGCACACCGCACCTGGCCATGGTGTTTGGCGCTATCGTGGGCCTTGGCGTCCTCAACGCGATCTGGTTTCTCGCGGGCGAAGACGAGCGGGGGTCGATCATCGGCTTCACACTACTCAACATGGCGGTGTTCGGTGCCATGCTGAGTTACATCATGCAGGCGCTGAGCTTTATCCTGCTGCGGCGCAACCACCCCGATATCGTCCGACCGTTCCGCAATCCGCTCGGCATTCCCGGCGCCGTCGCCACCATCGCCATTGCCGCCGTGACCCTGTTCATCCAGGTCGTGGGGGATCCGACCTATCGCGCCGGTATCGCGGGCGTCGCTATCTGGTTTGCGATCTGCATCGCCTATTTCGCGCTGTTCGGCCGGCACAGGCTGATCCTGTCGCCGGAAGAGGAATTCGCCCTCGAGAACGGACGGCGACGAAAGGCCTAGTCGACGCGTCCGCGCGCCGCCACGTCGAGCGTTTCGACCAGTTCCCCGCCGCGCACGAGATTGACGCGATCGAATAGGTTGGTCACCGGGCAGCAGTGATTGGGAACGATGCGTATACGCTCGCCGATAGCGGGCTTTCGCGCGCAGGCCGAGACATCGAGCGTTCCATGCTCCTCGCTGAGCCCGACCAACTTGGCCTCGGGGAAGTCCACCACATGGCCGTGCCCGACAAGGCCGAGCAGATCGCTGGTGAGTGCCTTGGACCCGGCGTCGATGATGGCGCGGTTTTCGGTCGGGCGGGACACGACGGTGGCGAGCACCGTCAGGGCACAATCCTCGAGGGTGGCGGCGCCGGCCGCCACCTGGGAGCGGTCCATGTAGATATATGTCCCCGGGCGATATTCGGTGGCCACGCGGGCCGCTTCGTCCATGTGCCAGATATCCGGAGTGCCGCCGGTGGTGATGGCCGGGATATCAACCCCTGCGTCCGCGAAGACTGCCCTGGCATCGGATAGCCATTTCGCGGCAAGGTCGTACTTTCCGGCCGCCGGATAGGTCATCAGCCCCGCAAAGACGAGGCCGGGCGTAGCCATGATGGTCCGCGCCAGATCGAGTGCGGCCTGGGGAGACTGCACCCCGCAGCGCCCCATGCCAGTATCGCATTCGACGAAGACACAGAGCGGGCGGCCGGGATCGACGAAGGTTGCGCCCAGACCGGCCACGCATTCGGCACTGTCCGCAACGGTGCGGATGGTGACCCGCTGATGCAGGGCCTCGAGACGCTTGAGCTTGGCCGCCCCGATGATGTTGAACGTCAGCAGCAGATCGGTGAGGCCGGCATCGGCCATCACTTCGGCCTCACCCAGCTTCTGCACGGTTATGCCGACGGCGCCCAGGTCGATCTGGCGCCTGGCGAAATAGGGCAGCTTGTGGGTCTTGATATGAGGCCGCAACGCAATGCCCGCTGCGTCTGCGGCATCCTGCGCCCGTTTTAGATTGGCTTCGGCGCGGTGGAGATCGATGAGCACGGCAGGCGTGTCGAGGTCAGCGATATGTGTCATTTGCCTCTCAGGACGTCGTTGACGAAGCGCAGGTTTCCCGCCGTCAGGCCCGCATCGACGGGGATGGTCACTCCCGTGATACCCGATGCGGCATCCGACGCAAGGAAGAGAGCGGCGTTGGCGACTTCCTCCGGGCTGACCATGCGTCCCAGGGGATAATGGGGCAGCACATCGTCAAGCAGGGCCGGATTGGCCGCGAGCCGATGGTCCCAGGCAGGGGTACGGACAGAACCGGGCGCCACGACATTGGCGCGCACGCCTTCGCCACCCCGTTCCACGGCAATGGCCTTGGCATAGGCGACGAGGCCCGCCTTGGCCGCAGAATAGGCCGGATTGCCATAGTGCTGCAGGGCATTGACCGAGGAAATGAACACCACGTTGCCCGATCCGCGCCGGGCCATGGCATCGGTAATGGGGTCGACCAGCGCGTAGGCACCATTGAGATTGATCGCCAATTCACTGGCCCAGACCGCGTCGTCCAACTGACCCAGATGCTCGGCGCGGGTGAACCCGGCATTGGCGATTACGGCGTCGACGACGCCGTGGGCCGCGATGTCGGCCAGAATGGCGGCCCGGGTGGCCTTCGGGTCGGCCTGGTCGAACACGATTGTTCGCGCCAGCGGCAGTCCTTCGAGCGAAGTTTGCTCCCGGTCGGCGCCGACGACACGGGCCCCGGCCGCATGAAAAAGGGTCACCAGCGTCTGGCCGATACCGCCGCCGGCTCCGGAGATGAGGACGGTTCTGCCCTCGAAACGGAAGGGAGATTGGGACATCTGTGCTTGTTCCTCGACCGCAGTTCCGGGGGCTAGGGCCCCTTGTAGGCGACGCATTCTATCTCGACCTTGCAGTCCACCATCATGTGGCTCTGCACGCAGGCGCGCGCCGGTGGGTGCTCGCCGAAATAGCTCTTGTAGACGGCATTGAAGCTCCAGAAGTCGCGGGGATCGTCAAGCCAGACGCCGCACCGCACGACATGCTCAAGCCCGTACCCGGCCTCTTCAAGAATGGCGATGACATTCCGGATGGTGAGGTGGGTCTGCTCGACAATGCCGGTCCCGACGATTTCGCCGTCCTTCATGGCGACCTGGCCCGATACGTATAGCCAGCCACCGGCTTCCACCGCGCGGGCAAAAGGCAGGTTCTGTCCACCGGCGCCTGATTTGTCCGCACCATAGCGCTTGATCGGCATTTTCGCCTCCAATGTGAAACTGAATTTCTTCCATTTCCAGAAATATCGTGATCGATCGGCATTTTGGAGAGGGTGACGCCCGCAAAATGTAAATTTCTTACGTGAAATGGCGAATTTCATGGTGTAGCGTATATGCTGCCCTCTGGGCGTCCCGCACATCCGGAATTCGTCCTTGCGCATTTTCACCGCGGCTCTCGCTACCGAAACCAATACGTTTTCGCCCATTGCCATCGACAAGCGGGCCTTCGAGGCGTCCCTGCATGCCAAGCCGGGACTTCATCCGGCGACGCCGACCCTGTGCACCGCGCCGATCACCGTGGGCCGCGAGGTCTGCGCGCGGGAAGGCTGGACGCTGATCGAGGGCACGGCAAGCTGGGCAGATCCGGCCGGGCTCGTGGCGCAGGCGACCTACGAGGAATTGCGCGACGAGATCATCGGGCAGTTGCAGGACGCTATGCCCGTCGATGCCGTGGTGCTCGGTCTGCACGGCGCCATGGTGGCGCAGGGTTACGACGATCCGGAAGGCGATCTCCTGAGCAGGGTGCGCGCCATTGTCGGCCCCGATGTGCTCGTCTGCGCAGAGCTCGATCCGCACAGTCATCTCACCGAAAAGCGGGCGGAAGCGGCCGATTTCTTCGTCTACTTCAAGGAGTTCCCGCATACCGATTTCGTCGATCGGGCGCGGGATTTGTGGGCGATTGCGGTGCGGACGCTCAAGGGCGACGTGCGACCGGCGATGAGCGTGTTCGACTGCCGCATGATCGACGTGTTCCCCACGAGCAAGCAGCCGATGCGGGGATTTGTGGACAGGCTATCAACATTGGAAGCCACCACCGAGGGGCTGCTGTCACTCTCGGTGGTTCATGGCTTCATGGCGGGCGATGTTCCCGAGATGGGAACCAAGATCGTCGCCGTCACCGACAACCGTCCTGACCTCGGCGCGGCGCTCGCGAGCCAACTGGGCATGGAGCTCTTCGCCATGCGCGGGACGTTCATGGTCAGCCAGGTGGACGAGGCCACGGCCGTGTCGGCAGCACTGGCCGCGCCGCGGGGTCCCGTGGTCATCGCCGATGTCTGGGACAATCCCGGAGGGGGCACCGCCGGCGACGCAACGGTGATCCTGGCAGAACTCATGGCGCGCGGCGCCGGGGACGTGGCCGTGGGCACGATCTGGGACCCGATCGCTGTCCAGATCTGTTTTGCCGCCGGCGAAGGCGCGGTGATCCCGCTCAGGTTCGGTGCCAAGTCAGCGCCGTTCACCGGCAGCCCGATCGATGCGCAGGTGACGGTCAGGCGCCTGGTGCGCAATGCCGAGATGAAATTCGGCGACAGCTTCGCGCCGTTCGGGGACGCCGCCTGGGTGCATTTCGACGGTATCGACGTGATCCTCAATTCCACCCGGGCGCAGAGTTTTGATCCGAGCCTCTTCTCGGCGCTGGGTATCGACCCGACGGACCGCAAGATCCTGCTGATCAAATCGACCAACCACTTTTACGAATCGTTCTCGAAAATCGCTTCCGAGATCGTCTACTGCTCGGCCGGAAAGCCCTACCCGAACCGCCCTGCGGAGACGGACTACCGCAAGGCGCGACGGACCATCTGGCCCATGGTGGACGATCCCTGGCGGTAGGCTCTACTCGGCGGCCCAATGGCCGTACATGATCGGCATCAGGCCCACGAGCGACTTGAACCGCTCCCAGCTCTTGCGCTCCGGCAGCGTCCATCCGGATTCGGCCACAGCTGAAAGCCGCGGAAACACCAGGCGATCGAAGATGGCGCGGTCGGTCATGGACTCGCTCCAGATGCAGGACTGAATGCCCAGCAGGTGCTTCAACCCGGCCTCCGAAAAACCGGCGCGCGCTTCGAACTCGTAGGTTTCCTGCGGCCCGGACCAGCCGGCCCATCCGGCGCCGGGCTCCGCCCAGGAAACGCCATTGGCCATGTCGAGGTAGTAACGCTGCCCGGGCGACACGACGATGTCGAAGCCGCGCTCGGCCAATGCCGCGTTGATCTCGACATTGCGCCAGCCGATCACATAGGCCTTGTCCCTCGCCACCGCATCGCCATGCGCGGCCTCTTCCCAGCCGCCGGTGATGGCGCCCTTTTCGGCGATGTAGCGATGGACCCGCCTGATGAACTCCGCCTGGAGGATCGCGGTGGGCGAGCCCTCGATCTCGTCGGCGCCGTGGTGATTGCCGAGCTGGTTGTATTGCGCCTCATGCTTCTGGCGCATCGCCGGGCCCGCCAGCCTTTCCAGCATGTCGAGCGCCAGCGGCGAGCCGGACCAGGCCGCGAGCGGCACTTCGTCGGCACCGAGATGGAAGATGCCGGCGGGGAAAAGCTCCAGCGTCTCGTCGATCACCTTCTCGATGAAGGTGTAGACCGGTTCGTGCGCGGGGTTGAGGCTGTTGTTGGGAAACCCCTGCACCGACTGGTATTCGCCGGTTTCGGCGGGATCGCGCAATTCGGGCACGGCCTGCAGCGCAGCGTAGAAGTGCCCCGGCATGTCGATCTCGGGAATGACCGCCATCGCCAGATCGTCCGCGAGCGCCACGATCTCGCGCACAGCGGCCTTGCTGTAGTAGCCGCCGGTGGGTTGCGGCCCCGAGCCCAGGAGCGGCGGCAAGGCCTTGCCGTGCCCGCGCCACGCAGCGACTTCCGTGAGTGCGGGATAGGCGTCGATTTCGAGGCGCCAGGCCTCGTCCTCGGTCAGGTGCCAGTGGAACCGGTTCATCTTGTTCCAGGCCATGATGCGGATCAGCCGGCTGACCTCGGCCGTGGTGTAGAACTGGCGCGCCACATCCAGATGGCTGCCACGGAAACCGAAACCCGGTTCGTCGTTGATGACGCCGCCAGTCGGCCAGGTGAAGGTGCCCGGATATTGCCGCGCCCCGCGCAGCATGTGGCCGAGGGTAACAAGGCCGTAGAAGAGACCGGCATAGGTGCTGGCGGAAATGCCGGCGCTGTTTTCGGCAAAGGCGATCTCGTAGGCCTCCTCGCCAAGACCCGGCTTCTCATTGACGTAAACCGCCATGCCGCCCTCGGACGCCGGTCGCACCAAGGCTTCCACCGGGAACAGTTCCGCGGTCAGATCCGAAAAGGCGTCGGCGGCGCGGACGGCGAGGTCGCCTTCGGGCCTGAGATCCAGCCCCACCGGAGAAACGCGCGCGCCCGTCGTTGCGACATGCCGGGGCCAGGGAATGATCGAATGTGCTACCGGCGCCTTCGCGGGGACTGGGAAGCGAGCCGCCCCCTTGAGCAGCGGCGCGTTGTGTCCCTTGCCCCGGGTGGGCGCGGTTGGCACGGAGACCACGGTTCCGTCTTCGAGGACGACATAGGCTGCGTTGGCGCCGTCGCTCCAGTGGCGCAGACCATAGGACAGGCCCCGCGCCGTTGCGGTCCAGGTTTCGCCCGGCTGCAGCACGAATCCATCCGGCGGAGCGATCAGCGTGTGATTGGAGAGACGCTCGAGCAGCTTACCATTTTCCAGGGTCGCGTGCGGATCGATGCGTGCAGGCCCGGAGAAACCGACGCGAAAATTGCGCAGCGGAACGTCACCGTTGTTTGTCAGCTCGATGCCATAGCCAAGCGGCTCGCTGTCGGTGGCGGGGGACCAGGTGGTGACGAGGGAAAATGGCATATCTAGACCTGACGTTGAATATTGGGAGGTCGTCTTTGCCTGGGTTGACCGGGCAATCCAGGGCGAGGCACACGCCGCGCCATGGTGGGGATCACCCGGTCAAGCCGGGTGATGACGAAGGAGCGGAAAGAACGGGATAAGACAGGTGCATCAATCCCCCAGCGGCTGGGCGTCGTCGCCGTCTCGGAGGACCACGAGCTGGTGCTTGATGCGGCGCATGCTGGCGATGGCTGAGGGGCCCAGCCGGGCGGCGATCGTCTGGCTCAGGATGTCGAGCGTGGCGAGAAACGCGTAGCGGCCGGGGGTGGGACGGAGGATGTCCTGGTTCTCGCGCCAATGCACCGGCAGCAGGACATCGGCCTGTTCGGCCAGCGCCGACCCGGCACGCGACACCACGATGCGGGTGAGGCCGTATTCGCCTGCCACTGCGAGCGCCTTGGCCAGCGGCAGATTGTTGCCCGAGAGCGAAAAGGCGAGCACCACAGTGCCTGATGGGGCCGATGCGGCGCGCATCATCTGCACCTGGTGATCGGTGGATGCGCTGACCTTGAGGCCGAGGCGAAAGAGGCGCGCCTCGGCCTCGTTGGCGATCATCGAGGACGAGCCTCCCGAGCCGAAGCTCAGGACAAAGCTCGACTTGACCAGAGATTCAGCGGCGCGCTCGATGGCGTCGAAATCGAGATGTTCGAAGGCGTCGTAGATGGTGGACTGAATGCCGTTGACGACGCCCTGCGCGATCTCGTGCACGCTGGACGGGCCGGAGGAGGGCGCAAAATAGCGCTGGCCGACAAAGCGGGACTGGGCGAGCCGGACCTTGAAGTCGGCATAGCTGTCGCATCCGAGCCGACGACAAAAGCGGGTCACTGTAGGCGGCGACACATCGGCGTGAGCGGCAAGATCGACGATGCTCATCTTGAGCACGCTATCGACGTCGGCCAGCACGATTTCGGTGAGGGCGCGCTCGGAGCGGGTGAACGCATCCTTCTCGGTCTGTAGCAGTCCCACGATATCCAGCATCGCGCATCCCCCCGGTCAGTGCTGGATGCCTAGTACACCGCCAAACCCTTGGCGTCGAACAGATGTGCCTGGGCGATGTCGAAGCCGACACGGATGGCCTTGCCATCTTCGAGGTCGGGGTTGCCCTCAAAGAGGCCGATGAAGTTCTCGCCACCGGGCAGGGTCGAATAGGTGATGGTGTGGATGCCCAGATGCTCGACGATGCCGGGCGTGGTTTCAATGGTGAACTGACCACCGCCAAGCGAGAGGTGCTCTGGGCGGATGCCCAGCGTCACGTCCTGGCCGGCAACGGCCGTGCTGCTGCGCGGCAATTCGATCGCTCCCAGCGCGCCGAGATCCACCGTGACCGAAGAGCCGTTGGCGGCACGCACTTTGCCGGAAATGAAGTTCATCTTGGGTGAGCCGATGAAGCCGGCGACAAACAGATTGTCCGGCCGGTGGTAGAGTTGCAGCGGCGAGCCGACCTGGCTGATTTCGCCGGCATTGAGCACGACGATCTTGTCGGCCATGGTCATGGCCTCGATCTGGTCGTGGGTCACGTAGATCATGGTCGATCCGAGCCGCTTGTGAAGCTCCATCAGTTCGATGCGCATCTCGGACCGGAGCGCTGCGTCGAGGTTGGACAGGGGCTCGTCGAACAGGAAAATCTTGGGCTGGCGCACGATGGCACGGCCGATGGCGACGCGCTGGCGCTGGCCGCCGGACAACTGGCCGGGGCGGTGCTGGAGGCGGCTTTCCAGCTGCAGCACCCTGGCCGCGGCCTGCACGCGCTTGTCGACCTCGGCCTGCGGCAGTTTTTCGACGCGCAATGGGAAGGCGATGTTCTCGTAGACGCTCATATGCGGATAGAGCGCGTAAGACTGGAACACCATGGCGATGCCGCGCTGGACCGGGGGCAGATCGTTGACGATCTTGCCGCCGATTTCGATTTCACCGGCACTGACATCCTCCAGCCCGGCGATCATGCGCAACAGGGTGGACTTGCCACAACCCGACGGGCCGACGAACACGACGAACTCGCCCTCTGACACGTCGAGATCGATGCCCTTGATGATGCGGGCTTCGTTGAAGCTCTTTTCGAGGCGCTTGAGGCTCAGCTGCGACATGGTGACTCCAGCTTGGAAGGGCACCCCCACCTTAGCCTCCCCTAGGGAGGGAAGGACCGATCGGGGGTGATCGGGTATCTTGGGTGCCGCCGCCCCGAGGGGCGGCGGCATCAGGTCTGGGAGGACCTTACTTGTACTGCTCGAGCTCGGCGGCAGCCGTTTCGAGAGCGGCCTGCGGCTCGGCGGCGCCGGTGACCACCGACTGAACCATTTCGATCATCACGTTCTGCAGACCGATATAGTCGGTGAACAGCGGCTCGGGACCACCGAACTCGATACCGTCGAGGAACGGCTTCCAGTAAGGCTTCTCGGCGACGAGCTCATCGGTCTGCGGCTGCAGCGGACGCAGCGGGGTCAGACCCTGGGCCATTTCAGCAGCCCACTGGCGTTCACCATCGGTGATGTACTTGGCAAGGCTGATGGCCTGTTCCTCGACGCCCGTGCCCTTGAACACGGCCAGCGCGTCGGTGATCAGCAGCGTGCCGGGACCCTGGGAATCCGGGCCGCCAGGAAGCGGAGCCACGCCCCAGTTCATGCCGGCTTCGTCGGCGAGAATACCTGCGTTGACCGAGGCCTCGATCATGGCGACGCCGCCATCGAGCCAGATGGCGCGCACTTCATTCTGTTCGTAGGCGGTCGGGCCTTCTTCAGAATAGGGAACGATTTCCTTGATCGCTTCGAGAGCGGCCAGGTTCTGCGGCGAGTTGAGCGTGATGTTGCCGTCGGCGTCGATCACCGAGCCGTTGTTGGTGTAAACCCAGTGCAGGAACTGGTGCATGGTGTTGTCGAAGGTCTTGGCGACAAGGCCATAGCCGGCAGCGTCGGTATTGTCGGTGACCTGCTTTGCGAAAGCGATCTTTTCAGCCCAGGTCTTGGGCGGCGTTTCCGGATCGAGACCGGCTTCCTCGAACAGGTCCTTGTTCCAGAACAGGGCCTTGGTGGAGAAAGCCACCGGCACGCCCCACTGGGTGCCATCAAAGGTCACGGTGTCGGGAACGTAGTTGTAATAGGACGCCTTTTCTTCGTCCGTCATCGGCACGGGGACGATCAGATCGTTCATCGCGAACTGCTTGAGCGTGCGCGAACCGACATAGGCGAGGGCAACCGGCGTGCCAGCGGCGGCAAGCGTGGTCACCTTGTCCTGGCACTGGCCCCAGCCCACCACTTCGGGCGCAACCTTGAAGCCGGGATTCTCTGCTTCCCACTCGGCGAAGTATTCGGCGTAGCCGGCGGTCAGCTCGTCACCGCAGTTGATGAAGGAAATTTCCTTCACGTCCTGGGCAAAGGCGCCGGTCGTGGCGCTGGTCAAAGCCAGCAATGACACGGTCACCAAACCGATAGTCTTGTTCATTTCAGTCTCCCTTGATGCGGGCCCCCTCGGGCCCTTCTGGAGCCGGACGGCGCAGGCTGCCGCGCCGGTCTCCAAACCCTTGTCGTCGCGCTCCCTGTTGCGCGCCTATTGCTTGACCGCCCCGGCCGTCAGTCCGGCCACCAGATAGCGTTGCAGGAACACGATCACGATCATGACCGGCAGAATGCCCACGAAGGACGCCGCCATCAGCTCGTTCCAGATCACTTCCTGCTTGCCGAAAAAGGCGAAGAGCCCGACCGGCAGCGGCATGAATTCAGTCTTTGAATTGAAGGTCAGCGCGAAGATGAACTGCTGCGCATAAGCGCCGATGAAGGTCATGATCGCGACCACGACAATGCCCGGCATCGCCAGCGGCAGGATGACCCGGCGCAGTGTGTAGAGACGGCTGGCGCCATCGACCCAGGCGGCTTCATCCAGCTCACGCGGAATGCGCATCATGTAGGTGCGCAACAGCCAGACCGAGGACGGGATAAGGAAAGCGGCGCCGGGCACGATCATGGCCCAGTACGAATTGAGCAAGCCCAGGGTGCGCATGAGGCGGAACAGCGGGATCAGCAGCACCGCGCCGGAGAACATGTTGACGGCGAGGAAGGCGGCGAGCAACAGGCCGGCGCCGGCAAAATTGAAGCGGGCGAAAGCGTAGGCCGCGGGCACCACGATGGCCACGACGATCAGCGTCACCACCGTGGAGATGAAGAACGAGTTGAAGATATGCATGCCCAGCGCGGGCACCGAGCTCCACATGGTGAAATAGGCGTCGAACGACCCATTTTTCGGGATGAAGCTGTAGGGCGTGGAGAAGAGCTGCGAGAGCGGCTTGAGCGAGACCAGGAAGCCCTCGATGAAGGGCGCCAGCACGAAGAACAGGAAGACCGCGAGGCCGGCATAGAGGGCCGCGACCTCGTACCACTTATAGCGATCGATCATCGGCCGGGATGCCGCCCACAATCCGCGACGGACACGCGGTTGCGGCCGGACGCTGGCCTTGCTGTCGGCGGCGGCGACTTCGGTCGTGCGCGCGACGTCGCTCATTTGGCTTCTCCCTGCTGGAGTTTCCGGACGGCGCGGAAGTAGACGATGCAGAAGATGGTCACGAAGATCGAGATGACCACGGCGCGCGCGGCGCCCTCGCCATATTTCCGGGAACCGATGGCGGTCCGGTAGGTGTCGATGATCATCGTGGTCGTCGATCCGGACGGGCCGCCCTGGGTGAGGATCCAGATGATGTCGAAGGAGTTGAAGGTGGCGATGAGCGAAAGCAGGCTCATGGTGATGATGGCCGGGATCATCAGCGGCAGCGTGATGCGGCGGAACCGGTAGAAGCGCCCTGCCCCGTCAGTCCAGGCCGCTTCGTGCAGGTCGCGCGGGATCGACTGCATGGCGGCCAGGAAATAGATGGTGACCATGGGTACGCCGATCCACACGTCGGTGACGATCGTGGCCCAGAAGGCCGTGTTGCCATAGGCGAGGAAGGCGATCGGGCCCTTGGTCAGGCCGAAATTCTGCAGGAGGCCCGAGATCATCCCGAACTGGCCGTTATACATCCAGCCCCACATGAAGATGCCGATGGCCATGGGCACGATCCAGGGCGGCATGGTCAGGATGCGGAACAGCGCCTGTCCGGGAATGGCGGCGTTCAGCAAGACGGCGCCGAACATGCCGATGACCATTTTCAGCGAGACCGAAAAGAAGGTCCAGATGAAGGTGCGGATGATGACATCGGTGAAGTTACCAGCGCCGAAGATGCGCTGGTAGTTGGCCCAGCCGACGAAGTCGTATTCCTGCCTGAGCGAGGCATTGGTGAAGCTCAGCACGATCGTGTCGAACAGCGGGTAGGCGACGATGGTGAGGATGTAGATCAATGCCGGGGCCAGCAGGGCGAGGGCAAAGAGTGTTGCGCTTCTTGTGCTGGTCATCGGCTTGCCTCCCTCAGCCCCGTCGTCCGAGCGCGGCGTCGAAGCGCTGCCAGATCGGGGTCATGTCGACAACGGAACGGGTTCGCATCGCCTCGTCCATCGACAGCGCCAGGAGCCCCGCCTCCAGAGCGTCCACCACGGAGACCGGAAGCGGCACGCCCTCGACCAGATGCTTGAGGATGTCCTCGGCCATCTGTTCGTCGGCGCCGTAATGCTGGCTGAGATCGGACATCTGGTAGGTCTTGTCCTCGAGGCGTTCCGAGGTGCGGCTGTCGGTGACCTGGAAGTAGTTGCGAATGAAATCGCCTTCCGCCATGCCCCTGGCGCCGATGACCGCGAAGCGGCGGAAATCGTGGGGCACGTTGAGATTGGTGTGGAAAGTCAGCGCCGCGCCGTTCTCGTATTGAACCATCGCGGTCTGGAAATCGATGATGTCACCGTCGCTGTCGAAGACCTTTTCGGAGCCCATCCAGCCGGACGGCTTGCGGTGATAGACCTCGAGATCGTTGGCGCCGGCACCCTGGGGCGCATTCTGGGGCACGAAGGAGCGACGGCCACCGAAGCTCGACACGTAGCGCGGGCGGCAGCCCATGACGCCGTTGTAGAGATCGAGATCGTGGCAGCATTTCTCGAGCATGAAGCTGCCCGAATATTTCTCGTAGCGCCGCCAGTCGCGCATGAAAAAGGCGCCGTGGTAGGGCGGTATGGTCTCCGATGCCTCGATGGCGGCAATGTCGCCGAGCTTGCCTTCGGCCTGCGCCTTGCGGAGATCGACATAGAGCGGGGCATAGCGCAGCACGAGGCCGACCATGACATTGTCCGAGCCATATCTGGCAATGAGCTCGGCCAGCGCCATGGTGTCGTCGATCGTGGTGACGACCGGCTTTTCGGCAAAGATCTTCATGCCTCGCTCGAGGCCGATGCGAATATGGTCGAGATGCAGGTGGTTCGGCGAGCCCACCATCAGCAGGTCGAGCCGCCCGTCGTCGATCATCTGCTCGAGACTGTCGTAAGGCCGGCCGACCGAGACACCATGCTCGGTCGCGTAATCGAGGCCAGCGGGCGCAGGGTCGACATAGCCAACGATCTCGAAGTCATCCCGCGCCACCGTGAAGATGCGCGCCAGATAACCAAGTCGATAGCCGAGGCCGATAATGCCTACCCGCATATCCCTGCCATTCCCTTTTATTAACCCGCCGACCTCTTGTGGGTCGGTGTCGTTTGTGTAAACGATTTTCAAGGCTAGGCGCTTTCGCAACACAATGTCAACATACATTCGGAGTCAGCACAATACCAATTTAAGCCACTTTTCCATCGCGCCGCTTTGGGACGCATTCTGCTTTATTTATAGGCGCTAAGCTCGGACGAGAGCCTGCGACAGATGTGGACAAACCCTGCCAAAAAGCGCAGCATGTATGAATTGGTATCCATGTGGCCTCTTTCACGCTGCAGGGGTTTCATGTTGACTGTGAAAATTTGAAACAGAAATGGTGCACGTGCCTCGGCCGTGAGCCGCTCCAGCCGAGAGACGACCATGAGCCTTTCCACGAACCCATTCCCCAACGATCCCGACCGCTCGGCGATCTGGACTATGCTGGTGCCGCGCGACATCGCGGCCTATGTCAATGCGGACTGGTCGATGGTGGAAGGCGACTTCGTGGCCGATGATTTCATGGGGATCAATGGCAACCTCGTCGACAATCCCGACGGCTGGACGATCAGCTTTCCCACGCTCGCCGATTACCGCGACGAGTGGCTTCGACAGGCGCGCGAAGGCCAGAAAACGGAATATGCCGAGGATGCTGAGGCCGGCATCCACCGCGCCACCAGCCTCACCGAAATCGAAATCACGGGCGAGCGCGCCGTGGCGCACAAGAAATTCGATGGCGAGATCAAGCTGCGCGACGGAGGCGTCGACCGGCTCAACTGGCAGACCCTCTACTTCTGCCGCAAGGTCGAGGGACAGTGGAAGCTGACCGGGTTTGTCGGGTACTTGCCCTATCCGATGCCCAGGCAGAGCTGAGGCCTTCATATCCACGACCCGCCTTCAGAAACAAGCGCCGGCGCTGCGCGATATTCGGACATGGATTCCGGCCTGCGCCGGAATGACCGGTGGATGAGCGAGATTGAGCCACATGCCTGTCATCACCCCACAGACCCTGGTCAAGCTGGTCTTTTTCCTCCAGCCCGTCGCGTTCGGCTCCTGGTTGCCGCGCATCCCCGAGGTGCAGGCGTCCATGGGACTGGGACCTGCTGCGCTGGCGCTGGCACTTCTGGGCATGCCATGCGGTACGCTTCTGACCCTGCCTTTCGCGGGGCCGCTGGTGGGCAGGATCGGGGCGCGAACCGCGATCTTCGTCGGTTTCATCTTTTATTCGATCGCAACGAGCCCGCCGGTGCTGGCACCCGATCCGATCCTCCTGTTCGTCGCCCTCGCGCTGGCGGGTTCGGCCATTTCCTTTGTCGAGCTGGGCCTCAACGTCCAGGCCGATCTGGTCGAAAAAGCCAGCGGCAAGCTGATCATGAACACCTCCCACGGCTGCTGGTCTCTGGGCATCATGGTGGGCAGCCTCGTCGGCTCGGGCTTTGCGGCCCTCGGCCTCGCCCCGCATCTTGCCGTGCCGCTGCTGGCCGCCATCGTGCTGCCGATCGCTCTGCTTGCCGCCAATGCCCTGCCCGTCCTTCATGACGCCGCGCCCGCGGGAGAGACCCAGCGCTCGGCCTGGGCCCTGCCCAGCCCGGCATTGATCGGCATCTGCCTCTTTGTCTTCGGCATCACCATGACCGAAGGCGCCATGGCGGACTGGTCGGCCATCTTTCTGCGCGACGCGCTTTCGGCCGAAGGCGGTTTCGTGGGCCTGGGCTATTCCGTTTTCGCCTTCATGGTGGCCGCGGGTCGATTTGGCGGCGATACGCTGAAGCGTCGCTTCGGTGGCGTCGGCACCGCCCGGATCTGCGGCGCGCTTGCAGTGCTCGGAGGAGCCCTTCTCTACTTCGCTCCCAGCGTGCCGCTGGCGCTGCTCGGTTTCGGCATTATCGGGGTCGGCGTTTCTGTTGGTTTTCCGCTCGCCGTCACCGCCGCCGCCGGCATCGGCGATCGCGCTGCGTCGGCCAATGTGGCAGTCCTCTCGTTCGTGGCGCTGACGGGTTTCCTGATCGGTCCGCCACTGATCGGCTTCGTCGCCGAGCATTGGGGTATCCGCGTCGGGGTCGCGTGCATCATCCCAATGCTGATCGTCAGCCTGTTGCTGACCGGTCGCCTCAAGCCGCGCCGCGTGCGAACTGCCCATAATCCGCAAGCCGACATAGCCGGAGTGCTCTGATGCGTATTGCCGTCGCCGGACTGCATATCGAGTGCAGCACCTATAACCCCGTGCTCAACCGCGCCGCGGACTTCCGCGTGCTGCGCGGCCCATCGATGATCAGGGATCAGTACTTCGATTTCCTGACGCATTTCCCGGCCGAATTCATCACCCTGTTGCATGCGCGCGCCATTGCCGGAGGGCCGGTCGAGCGCGAAACGTACGAGGCCTGGAAGCGCGAAATCCTGACGGGCCTCGAGGCCGCCATGCCGCTCGACGGGGTCTACCTGCCCATGCATGGCGCGATGTTCGTCGAGGGACTTTTCGACGCCGAAGGAGACTTCATCACCGCAGTGCGAGAGGCCGTCGGACCCGATGTGCTGATTTCAGCTTCCTATGATCTGCATGGCAATGTCAGCCAGCGGATCGTTGACGCACTCGACATGTTTTCGACCTATCGCACCGCGCCGCATATCGACGTGCAGGACACGATGCGGCGCGCGGTGACCATGCTGGTGCGGGCGCTGCGCTCAGGCGAACGGCCGCTTCTGGCGTGGGCACCGGTGGCGGTGCTGCTGCCCGGCGAGCGAACCTCGACGCAGGATGAACCGGCACGGACATTCTACTCGCAACTCCATGAGGTCGAGGAGCCGTCCGGCATATGGGACGCAAGCTTCCAGGTGGGCTATGTGTGGGCGGACGAACCGCGCGCCACCGCCTGCGCGGTGGTGACGGGCACGGATCGGGCCGCGATGGAAGCGGCTGCCGCCCGGCTGGCGCAGAACTATTGGGATATCCGTGAGGGTTTCGTGTTCGGAATGGAGACCGGTTCGATTGCCGAGTGCGTGGCGCGCGCCGTTGCCAGCGAGACCTATCCGGTGGTGCTGGCCGAATCCGGCGACAATCCCACTGGCGGCGGCGTCGGCGATCGTGCCGAAGTCCTTGCCGAACTGATCCGCCAGCGCGCCACCGGCGTGATCATGGCCGGTATCACCGACAAGGCCGCGACCGATGCGGCCTATGCGGCGGGGGTTGGCGCGCGCGTAAACCTCCATATCGGGGCAAGCCTCGATCCATCCAGCGCGCCTGTCGATACCGAAACGGAGGTGATCTTCCTTGCCGAAGTCACCGAACTGCGGCTTCGCGAAGCCGTGGTGCGCATCGGCGGCATCGACCTGGTGCTCACCGCCCGCCGCCGGCCCTTCCACAATATCGTGGATTTCACCCGGCTCGGCCTCGATCCGCATGGCGCGAAGATCATCACGGTCAAATCTGGCTACCTGTCGCCCGAGCTCGGGCCCATCGCCAATCCGGGCATTATGGCCCTGTCGCCGGGCGTGGTGGACCAGTTCGTCGAACGGACCGAACGCAAGCATATGCTGCGGCCGAGCTATCCGTTCGATCGGGATTTTGCGTTTACGCCGCAAGTGAAGTGGTCGAAGAGGGCCGGGTAGTAGCCTTCAGCCCCCACCCAACCACCCCCTGCAGAAGGGGGAGGAGCAGCATGGGGGCCTTCACTATCCCGGGGTCAAATACGACCGGCCTTCCCCGTTCGGGGGAGGCTGGATGGGGGTAAACCCTTCCCCTTTCACTCCCTTTCGTTTAATCACGAAACGAAAGGGAGGAGGACCCGGGATGACGCCATCGATGCGCCAGGCGAAGATCGTCGAGCTGGCGCGCCAGCAGGGCGAAGTCACGGTGGACCAGCTCGTCGCCGCCTTTGACGTGACGCCGCAGACCATTCGCAAGGACCTCAACATCCTTTGCGATCGCGGCGCCCTCAAGCGCACGCATGGCGGCGCCATGCATCCTTCGGGCGTCGAGAATGTCGAATACGAGGCCCGCCGCCAGATGGCCCCGGCGGAAAAACGAGCGATCGGCAAGGCTGCCGCAGCGCTGATCCCCGATCATGCCTCGCTGTTCATCAATATCGGCACCACCACCGAAGCGGTCGCCCAGGCCCTGGCCGACCATCGCGGCCTCATGGTCATCACCAACAACATCAATGTTGCCAACCACCTGCGTATCGTGCCCTCGGTAGAGGTGGTGATCTCGGGTGGCGTGGTCCGCCCCAGCGATGGCGGTATCGTCGGGGAAGCGGCAGTCGATTTCATCCGCCAGTTCAAGGTGGACTACGCCGTGATCGGCGTCTCCGCCATCGACCCCGACGGCGCCCTTCTCGACTACGATTTCCGCGAAGTGAAAGTGGCCCAGGCGATCATTGCCAATGCCCGGCATGTCATCGTGGTGTCGGACCAGTCCAAATTTACCCGCACGGCGCCGGTGCGGATCGGCCACCTGTCGCAAGCGCATAGTTTCATCACCGACTTCTGCCCCCTCGACTCCATCCGCAAGGTCTGCGCCGACAGGGAAATCCAGCTCATCGAAACAGGCACTGCCTGAGACACCAGGACGAAAGACATGAAGACCCTTGCCGATCTCGCGACCGCACTGCTCGAGGCTCATGACGGAGGGCCGCTGGTCGGTCCGGTCGCCGAAGAACTCGTTCCTGCCGACCTCGACGTCGTCTACGCCGTCCAGAACGAGATCATTTCCCAGATCGGCGCCGTCGGTGGGTGGAAGGTGGCTGCCGGCCTGGGGCATCCGCCACTCTGTTCGCCGATCCCGGCTAAGCGCTTCTTCGGATCGGGCGATCGCATCGATGCCGAGCACCACCGCATCTTCCTGGCGGAGATCGAGGTCGCGGTGCGCCTGGGCGCCGATCTTCCAGCCGGCGCCACGATCGACGATGTCGAGGCCGCCATTGCCAGCATTCACCCGGCCATCGAGCTTGTCGGCAACCCCTTTGTGGACCGCGCTGCGACACCGCGAAACCTGCAGCTGGCCGACCTGCAATCGAACGGGGCGGTGGTGGTCGGCAACGAAGTGGACCGCGGCATCACTGCGGCGCTCGATACCCTCGCTGTCGTGCTGGAGCTCGACGGCAAGGCGGTCCACAGTGTCGAGAAGGGCGCGAGCTGGACGGATACGCTGACGGCCATCGCATGGCTTGCCACGCATGCCCACCAGCGCGGCCTGCCGCTCCGCGCCGGCCAGGTGATCATCACAGGTGCACGTGCCTTGCTCAAGCTCGACGGCGCCACCGATGTCGCGGGCATTCTCGGGGACCACGGCCGGGTCGACTGCAGGCTCTGATCGCTACGGGCGGAACGCGTTTTCTGCAATCGAGCCCGGCTTCATCTCGATCGAGAAGCCGGGGCGCTCGGGCGGCATGTAGGCCGCGTTCTCGATCACGCAGGGATCGAGAAAATGCTCGTGGAGATGATCGACATATTCGATCACGCGGCCATCCTTGGTGCCTGACACGACGAGATAGTCGATCATCGAGAGATGCTGGACGTATTCGCAGAGGCCGACGCCGCCCGCATGCGGCCAGACGGCCTTCCTGTACTTGGCGGCCATCAGAAGAACTGACAGCACTTCGTTGAGGCCGCCGATGCGGCAGGCATCGATCTGGACCACGTCGATGGCGTCGCGGGTGATGAACTGCTTGAAGAGGATGCGGTTCTGGCACATCTCGCCGGTCGCGACCTTGACCGGGGCGATGGCCTCGCGGATTTTCCGGTGGCCTTCGATGTCATCGGGGCTGGTGGGCTCCTCGATGAAATAGGGGTTGAAGCGCTTGAGTTCGTTCACCCAACTGATGGCCTGGTCGACTTCCCAGACCTGGTTGGCGTCGATCATCAGGTAGCGATCGGGCCCCATGATGGAGCGGACGATTTCGAGGCGGCGGATATCGTCGGCAAGGTCGCGGCCGACCTTCATCTTGATATGGGTGAAGCCTTCGGCGACGGCTTCGGTCGCAAGGCGGGTCAGCTTTTCGTTGGAATAGCCGAGCCAGCCGGCCGAGGTGGTGTAGCAGGCGTAGCCCTCGGCACGGAGGCGCGCGATGCGCTCGGCCTTGCCCGGTTCGGCGGCCCTGAAGATGGCAAGGGCTTCTTCCGGGGTGATGGCATCGGTGAGGTAACGGAAGTCGATAATGGAAACGAGCTGTTCCGGGCTCATTTCGGCGACGTAGAGCCAGACCGGTTTGCCGGCGCGCTTGGCGAGGAGGTCCCAGACGGCGTTGACGACGGCGCCGGTCGCCAGATGCATGGCGCCCTTGTCGGGGCCGATCCAGCGCAGTTGGCTGTCGCCGGTCATGTGGCGCCAGAAGCGGCCGGGATTTTCCGCAATCCAGTCGAGGTCGAGGTTCTGGATGCGATCGGTGAGGGCGGCGATGGCGGCGCAGACCACTTCGTTACCGCGTCCAATGGTGAAGGTGAGGCCATGACCTTCGAGATCGCCATCGGTGCCAAGGATGACATAGGCGGCGGAATAATCGGGGTCAGGGTTCATGGCGTCGGACCCGTCAAGCGAGGCCGACGTGGGGAAACGGAGATCGTGGGTGGTAAGGGAGGTGATTTTCATTGTTCTGATATCCAAAGGCCCCCTCACCCGTCTCGGCCTCCGGCCGATCCACCCTCTCCCCGAGAGGGAGAGGAACAAGAGGGCACCGCGTCGAGGGATGCGCCGGATGAGGGGCCTACGCCGTCCAGCCACCGTCGATGATGTGGACCTGCCCAGTGGTATAGGTGGCGCCGGCGAGATAGACCGCCAGATCGGCGACCTCGTCGGGCCGTGCAATGCGGCCGATGGGCTGGCGGGCGATGAAGGCCTTTTTCGCGCCTTCGAAATCGCCGGTGGCGGTCCAGCGGTCGTGAAGGCTGGGAGAGTCCACCGTGCCGGGGCAGATGGCGTTCACGCGGATATTGCTGGTGGTGTAGTCGGCGGCGATGGATTTGGTGAGGCCGACGACGGCGGCCTTGGAAATGGTATAGGCGGCGCGGTTGGGCACGCCTTTGACCGAGGAGGCGACGGTCGCCATGTTGATGATGGCGCCATCCTTGCGCGCGAGCATCTGCGGCAGGATCGCCTTGATGGTGCGGATCTGGGCGCGGACATTGAGATCGAGCGCGAAATCGAGATCATCGTCGCTCATGTCGAGCAGCGCACCGGAATGGACGACGCCGGCGCAATTGAAGAGCACGTCGATATGGCCGATTTCGGCGACGGCCTGGGCAACGGCGTCACTGGACAGCACGTCGAGCACACGCGTGGTGATGTTCGGGACGGTATCGAGGCTCCTGAGCCTTTCGGCATTGATATCGGTCGCAATCACCTTGGCGCCAGCTTTCGCAAAAGCGCGGGCCGAGGCCTCGCCGATGCCCTGTGCGGCGGCAGTGATGAGAACGATCTTTCCGGTGAGGTCGGCCATTTTGGTCCTTTGGAAGTGTGCCCGTCGCCCCCTCCCAATCTTTCCCTGCGGGAAGGGTTGAAGAGGGGGCGAGAGCCCGTGACTTAGTCGTAGAGCACGGCCGCGATTTCAGGATCGGCCATGTTGCTCTTGTCGTAATAGGCGAAACCCGAGTCGATGATCTTGGGCAAGGTTTCGCCCTTGAGCGCGCCGATGGCGGCCTTCACCGTCTCGTAGCCGATGCCCACCGGGTTCTGGGTGATGGCGCCGGCCATCGCACCGGACTCGATGAAGCCCTTCTGCGCCGCGCCAGAGTCGAAGCCGATGACGACGATATCGCTGCCGAGTTCGGTCTTGCCGTTGACCACGCCGATTGCCGAGCCTTCATTGGCACCGAAAATGCCCTTGAGGTCGGGGTTGGCGAGCAGGATGGACTTGGTGATTTCGGTCGACTGCAGCTGGTCGCCGCCGCCGTACTGAACCGAGACTACTTCGATATTGGGGTGGGCTTCCTTGATGCGGTTGACGAAGCCGTCCACGCGATCGATGCCGGTGCGGCTGGTCTGGTCGTGGGCGACCACGGCGACCTTGCCTTCGTCGCCGATGAGTTCGGCCATCTTGTCGGCGGCCATGGCGGCGGCAGCGACGTTGTCGGTGGTCACGGTGGTCAGCGGAATATCGCTATCGACGCCGCTGTCGAAGGCGATGACCGGGATGTTGGCGGCCTTTGCCTGTTCGAGCAGCGGGCTGGCGGCCTGGCTGTCGAGCGCGGCGAAACCGATGGCATCGGGCTGGCGGGACAGGGCCGCGGCCAGCATGTCCATCTGGCGATCGACCTGGGTTTCGGTTTCGGGACCCTCGAAGGTCACGTTGGCGCCAAACTCGGCGGCAGCCTTGTCGGCACCGGCCTTCACGGCCTGCCAGAACTGGTGCTGGAAGCCCTTGGAGATGAGCGCGATATCGTAACTGTCCTGCGCAAGGACGGCGGGGCCGGACGCGGCCAGCATGGCTATGGCGCTGAGCGCGCCGATCAGGCTACGGCGGGTGAGCATGGATTTCCTCCCAAATGCTGTCTTGATGGTCTGCACGTTGACTTTTCGTGTTGTTGGCGCTTTTCGCGCAGGTGAGGCCGGCGCCTAAAGTTTGCGGCGCCGCAGGATATCGGCATAGACGGCCAGAATGATGATGCAGCCGGTCACGACCGTCTGCCATTCCTGGGCCACCGAAAGGATGCGCAGGCCATTGGCCAGCACGGAAATGATGAGCGCGCCGATCAGCGTGCCGAGCACAGTGCCGCGTCCACCCGAGAGCGAGGTGCCGCCGATGACCACGGCTGCAATGGCATCGAGTTCGTAGCCCTGACCGAGGGCGGGCTGCGCCGAATTAAGACGGCTGGCAATCAGAAGGCCGGCTACGCCGCAGATCGACCCGGCAAGCGCATAGACGGCGATCTTCCAGCGGTCGACATTGACGCCGGAGAGACGCACCGCCTCTTCGTTGGACCCGAGCGCAAAGGTGTAGCGGCCCAGCGCGGTCTTGCCGAGGATGAAGGCGGCCAGCAGGGCCACGGCGAAAAGGATCAGCACGCCATTGGGAATGGGCAGAGCCGGGATGACCGAGCCGACCGCAGAGCCCAGCGAAATCTGGCTGAAGCCGGGCGTGTCGTTGAAGTAGATCGGTCGCGTGCCCGAAATGACCAGAGACAGGCCCTTGAGGATCAGCATCATGCCCAAGGTGGCAATGAAGGGCGGCACCTTGAGCTTGGCAATGACCGTGCCCGAGATCAGCCCCGAAACCGTGCCTGCAATGATGGCGCCGATGATGCCGAGCGGCATGGGCAGGCCCCAATAGGTCAGGATTACACCAGCCACCACAGCGCAGAAGGTCATCAGCGTGCCGACGCTCAGGTCGATGCCGCCGGTGATGATGACGAGCGTCGCCGCGATCGCCAGCACCCCATTGACCGAAGTCGCCTGCAGGATGGCCAGGATATTCTGGGTCTGCATGAAATTGGGCGAGGCCAGCGAGAATACCAGGATCAACGCGATCAGCCCGGAAAAGGCGAGCAGCCGGTGGAAGGCACCAGAAATGCGCGGGCCGGTCTTGACGGCGGGGGCTGCGGTGTCGGTCATGTTCTGGCTCCCTTATCTTTGTGGTGCGCGGTGAAAATCCCCCTCATCCGGCGCTGCGCGCCACCTTCTCCCCGAGTGGGAGAAGAATAAGAGGACTCCGCCGAAGCCGGGTCGGTGAGGGGGAATTTCGGCATCAATTGATCACCCTGCATGGCGCACCTGCATGGCCGGTTCGCGCAGAGTGGCCAGCCGCATGATCTCTTCCTGGCTCGATCCGCCCGGGAGCATGCCGGTCAGCCGGCCCTCGCACATCACTGCGATCCGATGGCTGAGACGCAGGATTTCGGGCAGTTCGGACGAGATGACGATGATGGCCTTGCCCTGTGCGGCAAGGTTGTTGAGCAGCTTGTAGATTTCCGACTTGGCGCCGACATCGATGCCGCGCGTCGGCTCGTCAAAGATGAGGATATCGCAGTCGCGCAGCAGCCACTTGGCGATCACCACCTTCTGCTGGTTGCCGCCCGAGAGCAGCCGTGCTTCCTGGGTATCGCTCGGGGTCTTGATCGAGAGCTGCCGAATATAACCCCTGGCCGCGACCTGCATGCCAGCCTCGTTGAGCACACCACCGGGGCCGGTGAAGCGTTGCAGGCTGGCGAGGGCAATATTGTTGCGGACATCGAGGCCGGTTGCGAGCCCGAAGAGCTTGCGGTCCTCGGACAGGTAGCCGATACCCTTTTCAACGGCGTCGCGGGGCGTCGAAATCCCGACCCGCTGGCCGTTGACCCAGATTTCGCCGCTCTCCCGACGATCGGCGCCAAAGATGGCGCGCGCAACTTCCGTGCGTCCCGCGCCCATAAGGCCGGCAAAGCCTAGGATTTCGCCCTTGCGGACCGAGAAGCTGACGTCGCGGATTTCGCGACCGCGATTGAGATGCTTCACTTCCAGCGCCACAGGCGCCAACGCGGTGTTCGGAATGGCCAGCGTCTCGTTGCTGAGCGTGCGTCCCACCATCATCGAGATGATCGTCTCGATCGGCGTTTCGGCCGCCGGGACGGTGCCGACATATTCGCCATCGCGCATGACCGTGACGCGGTCGGAGATGCGCTTGATCTCATCCATCTTGTGGCTGATGTAGACGACGCCCACACCTTCGGCCTTGAGGCGGTTGATGATGGCGAAGAGCTCGGCGATTTCGGCGTCGTTGAGCGCCGCCGTCGGCTCGTCCATGATCAGAACGCGGGAGCGATAGGACAACGCCTTGGCGATCTCGACCATCTGCTGCTTGGCAATGGTCAGGCTCTCCACGGGCACGGTGGGCTCAAGCTTGAGATTCATCGACGCGAAGATCGCCGCCGCATCGCGGTTGAGCTGACCTTCGTCGAGAATGCCGAAGCGGCGCGGTTCACGGCCGATGAAGATGTTCTGCGCCGCCGTCAGGTCGCGCATCAGCGCCAGTTCCTGGTGGATGATCGAAATGCCGGCATCCTGCGCCTGGCGCGGCGACGTGATTTCCACCGGCTGTCCGTCGAGACGAACCTCACCGGAGTCGCGGGTGTAAACCCCGGAGAGGACCTTCATCAGCGTCGATTTGCCGGCGCCGTTCTCGCCCATCAGGGCATGAACTTCACCGGGCACAAGTTCGAATCGCGCCTGGCTCAGCGCCCGGACGCCGGGGAAAGTCTTGTCGATGCCGACCATATCGACGAGCGGCACGGCACTGGCGGCAGCGTGTCCCCTCTCGATGGCTTCTCCCGCCATTTCTCTCTCCCTTTCGATCCCGCCCGATCTGTGTCGGGTCGCGAAACTGCATCGAGCTAATGACAAGTCCATCAGGCTGTCAAGTGGTCAGACCAGTGGACAGGGATTGTCTCCGGCGCTATGACAGGCCAAAGGGGGCGTCATGAAACTCCAGGCCGTATCGAACCGCAAACTCTACATCCAGATCGCAGACCAGATCCGCGACCAGATCCACGCCGGTGCGGTGGAGCCTGGCCGTCAGCTGCCCTCGGAACGGGACCTGGCACAGAACCTGGGCGTATCGCGCCCCACCGTGCGCGAGGCGCTGATCGCCCTGGAAGTGGCGGGGCTGGTGGAGGTTCGTGTGGGTGTCGGCGCCTTTGTGCGCAAGCCCGACACGCCCGATGACGGCCTTCCCGAGCAGAGCGCCTCGCCGCTGGAAATCATGGCCGTTCGACGCCTGCTCGAACCGGAAGTCGCGGCCCTGGCGACCCAGTCGATTTCGCCCGAAGGCACCGCGCGCCTGGGCGAAGCCATCCGCTGGATGCGCACCGAGAGCCAGGCCGGCAACTGGTCCTCCGAAAGCGACCGCATGCTGCACATGACGCTTGCCGATGCATGCGGCAACGCCGTGCTGCGCGACATGCTCGATGGACTGTGGAATTCGCGGCGCGACAAGGTCGATACGCGCTTCCACCAGCATCTGGCCGATATCGGCGACGTGCGCGCCCACATCCTTGCCGACCACGAAGCGATTGTCGGTGCCGTGGTCAGCGGCAATGCCGAAGGCGCCCGAACCGCCATGGCCCGGCATCTGCAATATGTTGCCGATGCCATGCTGGATGCGTGGGAATAGTCATTCCAGGGCGGCCCGGAGCGCCTGAACCTTCTGGCGGCTGGTGCGGCGCCGGTTCGGGCTGACAAAGCCCAACCTCGCCGCGGCCTCGCTGTCCGGCGTCGCCAGTTCGCTACAGGCGCCGTGCAGGGCCGGGAGCGGCGCCCGCGACAGGATCGACGGCGCCGTCTCGGCGGTCACACCCGACCCTGCCATGATAGTAATTCGCCCGGCCGCCAGGCGATGCACCAGGGCCAGGTCGTCGACGCCGTCGAGGGCAGTTCGGGCCCGCCCGGCGGTCAGGATCGTATCGAAGCCAAGGGCGACGGCCTGCTCGATGGCCTCGGCCAGGTCCGGCACGAGATCGAAGGCTCGGTGCAGCGTCTTGGGCATGCTTCCGGCCTGCGCGACGAGCCGCGCGAGGACCTCCTCATCGAGAGTGCCGTCGGACCGGCTGGCGCCGAGCACGACCCCGGCCAGGCCAGCTGCGCGCGCCGCATCGATGTCCGCCAGCATGGCATCGACCTCGCGCGCCGAAAACACGAAGTCCCCGCCCCGCGGCCGGATCATGGAACGCACAGGAACGCCTGCATTGCGCGCCAGTGCCATCAACCCGGGCGTCGGCGTCAGACCGCCCAATTCCAGCACGGAACATAGCTCGATCCGGTCGGCACCACCGGCGATGGCATCCGCCATGCCCTCGGCATCGTCAACGCAGATTTCCAGAAGAGTCATGCCGCGCCCTCCGAAAAGGCCAGGCTCGCGGCCCCGATCAGGCCGGCATCGACCGTCAATTGCGCGGGGACGACAAGCGGGCGATCAATGCGGCGCAAGATGCGCGACCGCACGGCCTCGTCGAGCCGCGCCACCAGCGCGTGGGCATTGCCCAGGCCGCCACCGACTGGGATGATGTCCGGGCCGACGATGTTCACCGTCAGGGCCAGGGGCACGCTGACCAGTTCGACATGGAGGTTGATGGTCTGCAGCGCTTGCGGATCACCTGCTTGCCAAGCCGCGATGATCGCGGTGCTCGGCAGGTCCGCCCCATGCAACAGCCGGTGCAGACGCTCGATGCCGCGCGCTCCGCCGATCGTATCGACGCAGCCCGATTGGCCACAACCGCATTCGAAATGCGGCACGGTGCAGGGCGTAATCGCCACCTCGGTCGCTACAGCGGTGCCATGCCCCCACTCACCCGAAAGTCCGCCACCACCGCGGAACAGCTTGCCGTCGGCAACGATGCCGCCGCCGACCCCGGTGCCCAGGATGGCGCCGAAGACCACACGGTGTCCGCGCCCTGCCCCGGCATGCGCCTCGGCAAGGGCAAAGCAGTCGGCATCGTTGGCCACGAAGACAGGCCGATCGAGCCGGTCGGCCAGGTCGGCCGCGAGAGTGCGACCATCGATGCACGCGATGTTGGCCACGGTCGCCGTCCCGGTCGCGGGATCGACCACGCCTGTCACCGAAATTGAGACTGCGCTCCGCGCAGGTGCGCCACCCGCTTCGCACAGCGCGGCCACAGCAGCGACGAAATCGTCGAAGTTTTCGCGCGGCGTCGGTATGCGCCCCACCGCCGACAGGTCTCCAGGGCCTCGGGCAATCGCGGCCTTTATGGTGGTGCCGCCGATATCGAAACAGGTGATCATGAACTGGCCTTTTGCGGCCATCTAACGCGCGACTGCGGCGTCTGGAAACAGCTTTCCGCTCAAGCGTCCGAAATCAGTTCAGGCGCAGCTGATCAAGCAGCGCCGCGGCGAGACGCAGGCTTGCCCCGGTTGCGACGAGCATGGGCGGCAGTGTCAGCCATTCCAGCGTCCATGCCGCGCCGGAGCGCTCGTTTTCGTGCACGAGGGCCTGATTGAGCGTGCCCGAAAGGCCGGCATTGTGGCGTGCCAGCGCCACCAGCACCTCGGCATTGACCGGATTGGACTTGTGCGCCATCGCCGATGAGCCGCCACCACCGGCAAGGCCGACGGCTGCCACCTCGTTCTGCGCCAAAAGCGCGATGTCCATGCCGATCTTGCCCAGCGAGCCGGAGATCTGCGCGAGAAGGCTGCCAAGGGCGACGATAGGGTCGCGCGTTGCCTGCCACGGGGTCGCCAACCCAAGGTCGAGGCGACGCGCCATGCCTGTCGCGATCGCGTCGCCATGCCCATCGAAACTGCCGCGATCGCCTACCGGGCCACCGAGCTGGATGACCAGCAGGCTTCGCCGCATGACGGAAAGCGATCGCAGGTGGCGCTTGAGGGGCTCCGACCAGGACGCCAGCTTGGCGCCCCAGGTGGTGGGGAGCGCGACCTGCATGCGCGTATGAGCCATCAGGGACGCCTCGCCATGCCGGGCAGCGAGCGTGTCGAGGGTGGAGAGCAGCCCCGAGAGGCGCGCCTCGTAGACATCGAACACCTTGCCCAGCTGCACCATGAGCGCCGTGTCGATCACATCCTGGCTGGTCGCACCCTTGTGGAGGCTCGCGCGGTCAGCCTCCGCCACTCCGGCCTTGAGCTGCCTGATCAGCGCTGGTACTACGACGCCATCTCGCGCCATGCCGGCTTCGAGATTCGGCCAGTCAGGCGCGAAGGCGTCGATAGCGCGCGCGATGGAGCGCGCTGCAGCGTCCGAAATCAGCCCGGCCTCGGCACTGGCTTCCGCAAGCGCCCGCTCGAAAGCCAGCATGGCGTCGAGTTGGGCCGCGTCGGACAGCAGCGCTTCGATTTCGGTATCCCCGGTCAGGGCGGAGAGGAGCGTCATGGTCGTTCCTGTTGAGCGGCGCGGTCATGCCACAGCTTGGGCCAGGACCGTGCCTGAGGCTACTGGTCTTTCGCAATTGCAGGCCTGTCGCGTTGGCCGGCCGCGGGTCCGTCAAATATCGAAGAACACCGTTTCCTTGTCGCCCTGGAGGTGGATATCGAGCGTATAGGTCGATCCTTCGCGCTGCGCGATCAGGGTCTGACGACGGCGTTTGTCCATGATCTTGTTGAGCACGAAGTCGGCTTCATTGGCTTCCGCCTCGTCATCAAAGTAGATGCGGGTCTGCAGTCCGATATTGATGCCGCGGGCGACGATCCAGAGCGAGACATGCGGCGCCATCGGCTTGCCGTCCGGACCCGCCACGCGTCCGGGCTTGATGGTCTCGAACGTGTAGGTGCCATCAGGCTGGGTCGGCTGCCGGCCCCAGCCGGTGAAGGCGGGCGTCGCATTGGAATTAGGGTTCGTGGGCTGCGCAAAGCCGCCCTCGGCATCGGCCTGCCAGAGTTCGATCACGCCATCACCCACCGGTGCGCCCGAGCCGTCGATGACCCGGCCGGTGATGGTGATGCGTTCGCCCACCGTGTCCGGCGTCAGCATGGTGACGCCGGGGTCCTTGTCGATGACACCGGTGATGTCACAGAAGTTGGGCGTCATGCCGATATGCACGTAGGGGCCAGCTGTCTGGGACGGACTTTCCTTGAGGATCGGGGTCGGGTGCAGCATGTCAGTTCCCCTCCAGCTTGTTTTCGAACATGGTCGAGCGACGGCCGCGCAGCACGATATCGAAACGATAGCAGAGCGCGTCCATGGGCGTAGTGTTGAGCCGGTCGAGCCGCGCGGTCAGCTGGTCGATTGCGGCCTTGTCATTGATGGTTGCGACGATCGGGCACTGCCAGATCATCGGATCGCCCTCGAAATACATCTGGGTGATGAGGCGCTGCGCAAAGGCGTGGCCGAAGACCGAGAAATGGATGTGGGCGGGGCGCCAGTCATTGCCGTTATTGGGCCAGGGATAGGCACCGGGCTTGACCGTGCGGAAGTGGTAAAAGCCGTTCTCGTCGGTGATCGAGCGACCAAAGCCGCCAAAATTGGGATCGAGCGCGGCGACGTAGCCTTCCTTCTTGTGGCGGTAGCGTCCGCCGGCATTGGCCTGCCAATATTCGACCAGGGTGTTCGGGACGGGCCGGGCATTTTCATCCAGCACCTGGCCATAGACCACCATGCGCTGCCCGATGGCGTCGGTGCCGTCCTGGCTGAAATTGCGGATAAGGTCGTTGTCGAGCGGACCGAGCTTTTCATGGCCGAAGGTGGGGCCGGTCATTTCCGACTTGGTCGGTCCAAGCGCCAGAAGGCTGTGCCTTGGGGCGCGGAAGGTCGTGGACTTGTAGCCCGGCGTATCTGCTGCCGGATGCCAGGCGCGGTCACGCTGGAACAACTGCCCATCGGCTCCGGGTAGAATGATGCCGCTCATTGCGCTGCCTCCTGACGCTTGGCCAATTCCTGTTTCGCGATCTTGTAGGCGCCATTGGCTGCCGGCACGCCAGCATAGACGGCGACATGCAGCAACAGCTCCTTGATATCGTCTTCGGTCGCGCCGGTATTGACCGTGGCGCGCACATGCATGGCGAATTCCTCTTCATGACCGAGGCCCGCCAGCAGCGCCAGGGTGATCATGGAGCGCTCGCGCTTGGTCAGGCCCGGCCGCGACCATACCGATCCCCAGGCGCCTTCGGTGATGAAGGTCTGGAAATCCTCGTCGAACCCGGTCTTGCGAGCGGTAGCGGTGTCGACATGGGCGTCGCCCAGCACCGACCGTCGCGTCGCCATGCCACGATCGAACAAGCTCGTGTCAGCCATGGCCGACCTCCTTGAGAAAATCGTCGATCAACCTGCCGAGAATGGCAGGCTGCTCGATGCTTGGAATATGCCCGACACCCGGCAGCACTTCGAGCCGCGAGCCCGGAATGGCAAGGCCGTTGCGCACCAGATCGAGCGGCGCGGCGAGGTCGGCATCGCCGCCGACGATGAGCGTCGGGGCGGCGATGGCGGAAATGGCGTCGGTCAGGTCGGTGTCGCGCAATGTCGCACAGGTATTGGCATAGCCCTCGGGGTCGGTGCGCAGGAACAGGTTGCGCCAGCCGCCGAGTTCCTCGGTCCGTTCGGCACGGAAGGTAGGGCTGAACCAGCGCTCCATGATGGCATCGACCATCGCGCCCAGCCCCGCGCCGCGCACGGTCTCGATGCGCGCCGTCCACATCGGGGCGTCGCCCATGCGCGGCGCCGTGCAGCACAGAACCAGCCCATGCACGCGATGCGGCGCCCGCAGCGCCATGCCCTCGGCGATGATGCCGCCGATCGAAACACCGACAAGAACGGCGCCATCGATCCCCGTATGATCGAGCAGACCCGAGAGGTCATCGAGATGGTCGTCGAGGCTGTAGTCGCCGACGGGCACGTCGCTGATGCCGTGGCCACGCTTGTCGTAGCTGAGGCAGAGATAGGTTTGGGACAACAGAGCAATGACCTCGTCCCAGATGCGAGCGTCGGTGCCGAGCGAATTGACAAAGACCAGCGCCGGCGCCCCCTGGGGGCCGCTCAGGCGATAGTGCAATACGGTGCCATTGATGCGGGCAAACGTCATGGTGTCCTCTCCGCCGGGGATTTAAGGGACGGATGGCGGGGCTGTAAAATGATATGTCCAGCCGCTGACATAACCCCGGGATTATCATAAACTCGCGTAGCCGGGTTCATTTGCGAGAAAACCGGCGATTGCGATAACCGGCGAACCCATGTCTCAACGCATCATCGATCCAAGAATTCGCCTGCGCCACATCGCCTGCTTTCTCGAGGTGGCACGCCTCAGATCCATGGCCGGCGCCGCCGAGGCGCTCAATATCAGCCAGCCGGCGGCGACCAAGACCGTGCAGGAGCTCGAGGCACTGCTGGAGGGACAATTGTTCGACCGCAGCCGGCGACGCCTCGCATTGACGGCCTTCGGCGAAGTGTTTTTTCGCTATGCCTCGACCAGCCTCGCCGCCCTGAGGCAGGGGATTGATGCCGCCCGCGGCGCGCACGACGCCGCCATCGTGCGGGTTGGCGCCTTGCCGACGGTGTCGGCCCATATCCTGCCCGATGCGGTGCGCGGCTTCACCCGGGACAATGCGGGCGTTACGCCCCGCATCATTACCGGTCCCAACGGCTATCTGCTGTCACTGCTGCGGACAGGAGATGTCGACCTGGTCATCGGCCGCATGGCCGAACCCAACGCCATGGTTGGCCTCTCGTTCGAGCATCTCTATTCCGAACGCGTCGTTCTGGCGGTTCGCCCGGACCATCCTGTTCTCACGGCAGGCCACTTCCACCTGCAAATGATCGAGGATTACCAGACGCTGATGCCGACGCCGGATTCGGTAATCCGCCCCATCGTCGAGCGCATCCTTCTCGCCCAGGGCGTCACACGATTGCACAATGAGATCGAGACCGTTTCCAATGCCTTCGGACGCGCCTATGTGCGGCAGACCGATGCCATATGGATTATCTCCGAGGGCGTGGTGGCCGAGGATGTGGCCGAAGGCCAGCTCGCCCTGCTTCCCGTCGATACCAGCGAGACACTCGGACCGGTCGGCTTCACCACGCGCACCGATACGCTTGCGAGCCTGGCAACGGTCAGCCTGATGCAGGCGGTGCGCGAAGTCGCCGAGCGCCTGCGTCGCACCGGAGCCTAGCCTTTGCGCATCCGTTCTCGCAGCGCGGCCGGCGGCATGCCGAACATCCGCGACACGAAGCGCGAGAAATAACCGGGGTCGTCATAGCCCAGCTCGGCGCCGATCTGCTTGATCGGCAATGCGGAGAACAGCAATTGCCGGCGCGCTTCGAGCGCCACCCGCTCCTCGATCACCGCGAGCGCCGATCGGCCGAGCACTTGCTTGCAGAGCCGGTTGAGGTGGGTATGGCTGATCCCGATGGCGTCGGCATAGTCGGCGACGCGCCGGGTCAGGCGATAGCGTTGCTCGACCTCGTCGCGGAATGCAGTCACCATCTGAGCTGCCCGCCCGCTCGCACCTGACTGCACCACTGAAGGCGCTACCCGCGCCAACGCCACGACCAACAGCATCAGGAGCGCGCGCATCGCCACATCGTGTCCGACGCCGGGCCGGTCCGCCTCGGCAGTCAGCCGCGCCAGCGCTGTCCCGATGGCATCGCAGTGCCCCTGGACCACCATGGCGCTCGGCCGGGCGATACCCAAGTCATCGAGGTCGCGCTCCATCAGGGTCAGGACCAGCCCTTCGACATCAGGGCTGAAACCATAGCCATGGACGATGCCCGCAGGGACGACCGCGACACTGTGGGGCCTCAGCAAATGCCGGTGGCCGTCGAGCACCATGTCCGCGCGCCCGCCGGTGAGGTGGAGCACCTGAAAGAACTGCTCGTGGCGGTGCGGCGCAATGCGGTAATCGTGCAAGCGGCTGCGGGCCTGGATGGTCTCCCAATGCAGCCAGTCCTGCCGATACGCGCCTTGGGTTTCGCCGTAGAGCGCATATGTCGGGATGATATTCATGTTCAGATAGTGCAAGAGATTGCCACGTCTGTCCATTCCCGGCCGCGCCCTGCCGTAGCACTCTTGCCGGCAACAAGACTGCCGGGAGGACTGACATGCGCACCAAGGTTGCCATTATCGGGGCGGGGCCGGCCGGGCTCATGCTCGGCAGGCTGCTCGATCTCAACGGCATCGACAATGTCATCCTCGAGCGCAAAAGCGCCGACTATGTGCTGGGCCGCATTCGCGCCGGAGTGCTGGAACAGGGCTCGGTCGACCTGATGGAACGCGCCCAGGTGTCCAGGCGCCTGCACGCCGAAGGGCTCGTGCACCATGGCACGGACCTTTCCTTCGACGGCGACCGCGTCCGCATCGATTTCACCGACCTGGTCGGCCGCCACGTCATGGTCTATGGCCAGACCGAGGTCACCCGCGACCTCATGGATGCGCGCACCGGCCAGACCATCTACGAAGCCGATGACGTGGCGCTTCACGATCTTGACGGCAAGTCATGGGTGAGCTGGACCAAGGATGGCGTCAGTCACCGTCTCGATTGCGATTATATAGCAGGGTGCGATGGCTATCATGGCGTCAGCCGGGCCAGCGTGCCTGCGGCAGCCCTTGCCACATTTGAACGCGTCTACCCTTTCGGCTGGCTGGGCATCCTCGTCGACAGGCCGCCAGTGGCGCATGAACTCATCTATGCCCACCACGAACGCGGATTTGCTCTCTGCTCGCAGCGCTCGCCCACGCGCAGCCGCTACTATGTGCAGGTGCCGACCGATGAAAAGGTCGAAGCCTGGAGCGACGATCGCTTCTGGGACGAGCTGCGCCGGCGCCTCAATGCAGAAACCGCCGAGGCGCTGCAGACCGGGCCGTCGATCGAAAAATCCATCGCGCCGCTGCGCAGTTTCGTGGCCGAACCGCTGCGTTTCGGATCCCTGTTCCTCGCCGGGGACGCGGCGCATATCGTGCCGCCCACCGGCGCAAAGGGACTGAACCTGGCCATGAGCGACGTCGCCATGCTGGCCGACGCGCTGATCGAATTCTACGATGAGCGTTCCAATGCCGGTCTCGATTTCTATTCGGCCAAGGCGCTGCAGCGCATCTGGAAGGCCGAGCGTTTCTCGTGGTGGATGACGAGCCTCATGCACACTTTTCCCGAGAACGGTGCCTTCGGCCGCCGCATCCAGCGGGCCGAGTTCGATTATCTCGCGAGCTCGCGTGTGGCCCAGCAGAGCCTTGCCGAGAATTACACCGGCCTGCCGGGATAGCCCGTTTCTACCACCGCCCTCGCGCTCGATCCGAGGGTGGGCCGATGCTTGGTATCGCCACCAAAAGAAAAGGCCCGGCCGGTTTTCCGGTCGGGCCTTTCATGTTCAGATCGTCCGATCTTACATTTCGGCGGCGATGGCGGCGCGGGCTGCGTCGAGCAGAGCCTGTCCGTCGACACCGGCGGCCGACATGTCGGCGAGCCACTGGTCGATGGTGGGCTGTGCGGCCTCGATCCAGCGCTGCGTTTCGGTCTCGTCGAGCTGGACAATGTTGTTGCCCGCTTCCACGGCGATCTTGAGGCCGGTGGCGTCACCGCTATCCATGACGCGGCCGAACTGGCGCGAGGTTTCGAGGCCGGAATTGGCATCGATGATCGCCTTCAGGTCGTCGGGCAGATTGTTGTAGCTGTCCATGTTCATGACGAAGCCGAAAGTCTGGCTGTAGAGACCGTGATCGCCGGTAAAGCCGGTGTGGTTCTTGACCAGTTCGGCGATGCGCAGGGAGGGCGTCACTTCCCAGGGGATGGTGGTGGCTTCGATCACGCCCTTGGAGAGCGCCTCGGGCGTTTCGGGAACCGGCATGCCGACCGGTTCGGCACCGAGCTGGGCCAGCATGTTGGAGATGATGCGCGAACCGCCGCGCACCTTCATGCCCTGCAGGTCTTCAAGGCTCGTGATCGGCTCCTTGGAGTGGAAGAGGCCGGGGCCATGGGTATGCAGCGCGATGACATGCACGCCGGCATATTCGTCGGCCGCATGTTCCATGGCGTAGTTGTAGAAGGCGGCCGAGGAGGCTTCACCAGTGGTGATCAGGAACGGCAACTCGAACACTTCGGACTTGGGGAAGCGGCCGGGCGTGTAGCCCAACACGGTCCAGATGACGTCGACGACACCGTCCTTGGCCTGGTCGTAAAGGCTGGCCGGGGCGCCGCCCAGCTGCATGGCGTGGTAGAGTTCGAAGGCGATCCGCCCGCCGGATTCTTCCTGCACCTTGGCCGCCCACGGCTCGATGGCCTGCGCCGGAATGGTGGCCTGCGCCGGCAGCATCTGGTGGATGCGCAGCGTCACTTCCTGAGCGAAGGCAGTGGTCGACAGCGCAAGAGCGGCAAGCGCGCCCAGCACGATGGATTTGGTCTTCATGGGGTAGTCTCCTCCCGTTGATGGCCGAAGCCAGTTTGCAGTCTTTCCGGCGGGCGCCCTCTCCCTTGGTGCCCGCCGGTTTCTCGTTCGATCGCTAGTAGAACAGCCACACCATACAGAGTGTGATGGCTGGAAAGGCGACCAGGATGGCAGTGCGGACGATGTCGCTGATGACGAAGGGCAACACGCCGCGATAGGTCTCCGAAAGTCGCGTGCCGGGCGACATGGAGTTGATGATGAAGAGGTTCATGCCCACCGGCGGGGTGATGAGGCCGACCTCCACGGCGATCAGCACGAGGATACCGAACCAGATGCCGAACTCGTCCGGCGTCATGCCGAAATCGAGCACCATCATCATCGGGTAGAGGATGGGAATGGTGAGCAGGATCATGGACAGCGAATCCATGACGCAGCCCAGGATCAGGTAGAAGACCAGGACGATGATCAGCACCATCCACGGGTTGTAGCCCTGCTCCCCGATCCAGCCTGCAGCGACCTGCGGCAGCTGCGACATGGCGAGGAAACCGTTCAGCACCGCCGCACCGAAGACGATGAGGAAGATCATCGCCGTCGACATGGCCGTCGAGAGCAGCGCGTCGCGCACATTAGCCCAGGTGAGGCTGCGATAGGCCAGGGCGATCAGGCCCGTGCCCGCCGCGCCGATGGCAGCCGCCTCTGTCGGCGTGAAGATACCGGTATAGATGCCGCCGATCACCAGCACGAAGACCACGAGCACCGGCCAGATCGCCGCTAGCGACTTGAAGCGTTCGCGATAGGGCACGCGCTCCATTGTCGTGCCCGCGCCGGGGCGCACCCGGACATAGATGGCGATGACGATCAGATAACCGGCTGCCGCCAGAAAGCCCGGGATAAAGGCTGCCATGAAGAGCTTGGCGATATTCTGTTCGGTCAGCACCGCGAAGATGACGAGGATGACCGAGGGCGGGATCAGGATGCCGAGCGTGCCCCCCGCTGCCACCGTGCCGGTGGACAGGGCGTCGGAATAGCCGTGCTTGCGCAATTCGGGCAGTGCCACGCGGCCCATGGTGGCCGCAGTTGCCAGCGAGGAGCCCACGATGGAGCCGAAGCCGGCGCTGGCGCCAATGGCGGCCATCGCCACCCCGCCCTTGCGATGACCGAGCCAGTCAGTGGCCGCCTTGAAGATCTTGCTCGACAGGCCGGATAGCGTCGCGAACTGGCCCATCAGCAGGAAGAGCGGCACCACCGACAGGGAATGCGAGGCGAAGGTGGAATAGCTCAGCGTCTTGAACTGGGCCATCACGGGGTTGAAGTTCTTGGTAATCATCCAGGTGCCGACGACACCGATGACCATCATGGCAAGCCCGATCGGCACGCGCAGAAAGACCAGCAGCAGGACGGCCGGGATGCCCATGAGGCCTAGGATCAGGTTCGTGGTCAATGGTCTACTCCCTGCTGCTTGGCCGGAGCGCGGCCGGCCAGCGCATCGGTGACCGAGCGGCCGAAGACGAACACAGACACGAGCACGAAGACAACGGCGCCGATCATGGCGGCGGCATAGGCCCAACCCATCGGCACGCCGAGCAGGATGGTGGTTTCACGGTAGCTGAACTTGTCCATCATGCCGAAATAGAGCCGCCAGCAGATGAAGGCGGCGGCCACCAGCATCATCAGGTCGGTGACGACGAGGATCCAGGCGTTGACCGCGCCGCTGAAATTGTCGGTGACGAGGGACACCAGCGCGTGCCCGCGCTCGAGATGCGCCCAGGGCATGAACGCGAAGACCGCGAAACCCATGCCGAGCCCGATCAGTTCATAGTCGCCCAGAATCGGTTTCAGCCCCGCCCAGATCAGCGTGCGACCGATAACGCTGATGACGACGATGGCGATCATGGCGAGCAGCGCGATGCCGCCCGCTATGGCTGTCCATCGCGCCAGTCTATGCGCGGTTCGTCCTAAAAAGGACCTGTCAGTGAACACGGATTTCCTCCCCCGTTGCACGCTGAATTAAGGACGGCATTCATGGCAATGTAAAATGATAATTGCCGTCCATTTTATATCTCTGTGGTTATGATATCGGGAATTTCCTGAATGAAATTCGGCAGTACTGTCGAACCATCATAACCAAATGTGCTGTTTCCTCCCCGATACCGCTGAGGTCATCGTGGTCCGTTTCCATTCATATTTCGCTCCTCCCGCACTTGCCTTCCCTACCCGTCTCGTTAGGGTCAGGACACGATGCGCCAAAACTCAGAACCGTCCGCTGCTCCCTCAGATCTCCGTGCCGACAACCGGTTGCAGACCGAAACGGCCACCGGGGCGATCGGCTATCGGCTGCGCCGCGCGCAGCTCAATGTGTTCCAGAAGTTCCTTGCCATCTTCGACGCGCTGAAACTGCGTCCGGCGGAATATTCCGTGCTCGTGCTCATCGGTGACAATCCCGGTCGCAAGCAGACGGAGATCGCCGAAGTCCTCGGCATCAAGCGGGCCAACTTTGTGACGCTGGTGCATGGGCTCGAGGAGCGCAACCTCGTCGAACGCATCCCCTCTGCCCAGGACAAGCGCGCCAATGCGTTGCACCTGACCGAAAACGGCAAGGCCTTCCTCGCCGATGCGCAGGCTCGCCACGCGGCGCTCGAAGAGGAAACCGTCGCTCGTCTCGGTGGTCCTGCTGCCCGTGCCCAATTGTTGTCCCTCCTCGACCGCCTGCTCTGAACTAGCCGAAATTCGGCGGGCGCTTTTCGAGAAAGGCCCGCAATCCTTCCTCGGCGTCCGGCCCGGTCTGGCTCAGCGCGGCCGTCAGGCTCTCGGCATAAAGGCCCGCCTCGGGCGACATGGTGCCGATCTGCGCAATGGCCTGGATGATAAAGCCGTTGATGGTGGGCGAGTTCTTGGCGATGCGCTCGGCCAGATCGAAGGCCTTCGAAAGTGCCTCGCCCTCCGGCACGACGTGATGGGCAAGGCCCAGTCTTTCGCCGTCGCGTCCGGGATAGGTGCGCCCCGTCAGCATCATCTCGGCCAGGCGGTCCGGACCGATCAGCCGGGAAATCCGCACGGACCCGCCGCCACCCACGAAAATGCCGCGAAGGCCTTCCGGCATCTGGAAGCGCACCGTTTCTTCCGCCACGCGCACATGGCAGGCAGCGGCGAATTCGAGACCACCACCCATGACGGCACCGTTCATGGCCGCGACGACAGGCACCTGCGAATGGGCGATCTGGGCCATGACCCGGTGCCAGTTGCGCGAGTGCGCCATGACTTCGAGCGGCTGGCGCGCGACGTGCTGGGAGAGATCGAGACCCGATGAAAAGTGCCCACCGGCGCCGCTGACGACGATGGCCCGCGTGCCCTTGGGCATGTCGTCGAAGAAGGCGTCGAGCGCGGCGATCAGGTCGTCGTTAAGCGCATTGCGCTTTTCCGGGCGGTTGAGCAGCAGATGGGTGATTGCGCCCCGCTGTTCGATGGTCAAGACGTCGGCCATGGATTGTCCTTGTGCAAGGGCGCTCATGCGGCACCCAGGAGATTGCGCACGTCGTCGGGAAGCGGGGCGGAACGAATTGCGCCGTTCTCGCCACGCACCACCCAGACGCGCTTTTCGTGCGCTTCGATCATGGTCTCGCCATCGCGAACCACGGTATGCTTGACCCCGAAGCTCGAGCGACCCAGCTCGGTGATCTCGCTGCGGATTTCGATCGTGTCGCCGAAGCTCGACGGCCGGATGAACTTGGCGCCGGTATCGACCATGGGAATGCCGGCAATGGCGTAGTGATCGAGCCAGTTGCGCTTGTGCATGGCGAACGCGGCCGAGAGCATGGCGGCCGTGGCATTGTCGAAAAAGCGGAAATAGTTCGGATAATAGACGATACCTGCCGGGTCGCAGTCGCCGAACTGGATTTCTACGGTGGTGGTGTTGGAAAACATCGCCGCTCCTACTTGGCCTGCATGCGCAGCGCGCCATCGAGACGCACCACTTCGCCGTTGAGATAGTCGTTTTCGACCATGGACCGGACCAGCGCCGCGAACTCGTCCGGGCGGCCAAGGCGGGGTGGATTGGGAGTGGCGGCAGCGAGGCCCTCCCGGGTCTCCTGCGACAGCCCCTCGAGCAGCGGCGTCAGGAACAGGCCCGGGGCAATCGCGAGAACACGGATGCCGAAGCGCGCAAACTCGCGGGCGGCTGGCAAGGTCAGCGACACGATCCCGCCCTTGGAGGCAGCATAGGCCGCCTGCCCGATCTGCCCTTCATAAGCGGCGACCGATGCAGTGGAGATGATGACCCCACGCTGCCCGTTCTCGTCGGGCTCGGCCAACGACATGGCATGGGCGCAAAGCCGCATCATATTGAAGCTGCCCACCAGGTTCACATTGATCACCCGGCTGAAGGCATCGAGATCCATCGGCCCGTCGCGACCGACGATGCGACCCGCCGTGCCGATGCCGGCGCAGTTGACTAGGATCGAGGGCGTGCCCGCCCCGGCTATGGCCTCGGCCACCGCCTGTTCGGCGCTTTGGGCCGAAGACACGTCCACCGCAATACTGAGGCCCGACAGCGAACCGGCTACCTGCGCGGCCTTCTCACCGTCGCGATCGAGGATGACCACGTTCGCGCCCGCGTGGGCCAAAAGCCGGGCGGTCGCCGCCCCGAGGCCCGATGCGCCGCCGGTCACAAATGCGGTTTTGCCTGATATGTTCATGATGCCGCCTCAGGGTTTTCCAGCAGCAGGGCGATACCCTGGCCGCCACCGATGCAGGCAGACGCGATGCCGTAGCGCGTGCCCGAGCGGCGCAGTTCCAGCGCCAGGGTCAGACCCAGCCGGATACCCGTCACGCCCAGCGGATGGCCGATGGCAATCGCCCCGCCATTGACGTTGAGCTTGTCCTCATCGAGACCCAGTTCATCCACGCAGGCCAGGATCTGCGCCCCGAAAGCCTCGTTGATTTCGATGCGGCCGATCTGGTCGAGCCGCATGCCCACGGTTTCGAGCACGGCGCGGATGGCCGGCGCCGGGCCGATACCCATGATTTGGGGCGGCACACCCACCGCCGCGCTGGCCAGAATCCGCGCCAGAGGCGTGTGGCCATTGGCGCGGGCGTACCCTGCCGAAGCGACGAGCACCGCCCCGGCCCCGTCGACGATGGCAGAGGAATTGCCCCCCGTCTGCACGCCGCCGAAGGCGGGTCGCAGCTTGGCCAGGACGTCATAGGGCGATGGCCGGATGTGGCTGTCGGTATCGACGCTCTCGACACCGCGCGGCAGCTTGATGCCACGCCTGTCTATGCCCTCGATCTCGAATGTCTCGCTGGTCACCGGCACGATCTCTTCGGCCAGGATGCCGGCGTCGCGGGCAGCAATGGCACGATTGAAGCTGCGCTCGGCGAACCGGTCCACGCGCTCGCGGGAAATGCCGTATTGCCGGGCGAGGTTTTCGGCGGTGTCGCCCATGTTGACGCAGCCGGCCGGGTCGTACAGCGCTTCCCACAGGAAGTCCTTGAATTCGACCTTCCCCATGGTGAAGCCGTTGCGGTGGGTATAGGCCGCGATCGGGTTGCGGCTCATCGATTCACAACCGGCCGCCAGGGCCAGATCGACGCGACCGAGCGATACGGAATCGGCGGCCTGGACGATGACCTCGATGCCGGTGCCGCAGATGCGCTGAACCAGATGCGCCGGCGCTTCAATGGGCGCCCCCGCGTAAAGGCCGATATGGCGCGGCGTGACATAGGCATCGAACGAGGCCTGGGCCATCGATCCGGCGATGGTATGACCGATGTCAGCCGCCTTGACGCCAGTCCGCTCCACGGCTGCCCGCGCGGCCTTGATGCCGAGGTCGATCGGGGAGACTTCGCTCAGGGCACCGCGATAATCGATGAATGGGGTCCGCGCGCCACCCAGCAGCCAGGCATCGTCGAAAGTGAGGCGAAGGCCTTTGCTCATGGATCAGGCACCTTTCCGGGGGCAGAGGATAATGTCGGCGCCGTGCATCTCGGCATAGAGCGCCTCGACGAGATCGGCGCGATAGGTCCGCACGGCCCTCTGGTTGATCGAGCCCTTGTCGGTCACTTCGCCGCGGTCGATGTCGGGCAGTTCGGCCATGAGCAGGGCACGCGCCACGTGGTTGGAACTGCCGGTCGACTTCAGCGCGAGCCCAGCCAGGCTGGTGGCAAATCGCTCGCGAACCACAGGATGGGCGAGGATGGTGTCGGCATCGGCCTCCGCGGGCAGGCCGGCCTGGCGCGCACAGGCGCCCAGATCGGGAAAGATCATCGCGCCGATATAGTTGCGGTCGAGACCGGTCAACACGACGTCGCGGATCAGCGGCGCGCAGGCTCCGATGACGGCCGAGCGAACGGCGGCGAAGTTGACCCAGGTGCCGGTCGAGAGCTTGAAATCCTCGGTGACGCGGCCATCGAAGACCAGGCCCTTGCCGAGCTCATCGGGGTCGGCGAAGCGCACGGCGTCGCCGATCCGGTAGAAGCCTTCCTCGTCGAAGGCTTCGGCGGTCTTTTCCGCGTCGCGCCAGTATCCGGGCGTGACATTGGGGCCCTTGAGGCGCAACTCGGTCTTGTCGCCATTGGGCACGAGCTTGATGGTCATGCCCGCCGCAGGCAGGCCGATATGCCCGGCCTCTTCCACAGCCCAGGTGGTGGTGAATGCAAAGGGCGCGGTCTCGGTGGAACCATAGCCGGTGATGATGAGAACGCGCTCACCGGTCTCGGCGCGGGCGGCCCGGTCGAGGCCCTCGAAAACGTGCTGGCTGAGGCCCGCTCCGGCATATTGCAGCAGCTTGAGCCGGGCGAAGAGGTTGCGACGCGCCTCGGGATGCTCATCGAAGGCGGCGACGAGGAATTCGTAGGCCTTGGGCACATTGGTGAAGAAGGTCGGCTGCACCATGGCCAGGTTTTCCAGCGTCCGGCCGATACGGGCGGGCGTCGGCTGGCCGTCGTCGATATAGAAGCTGCCGCCATTGTAGATGGCAATGCCGGTATTGTGGCTGCCCCCGGCCACGTGATTCCACGGCATCCAGTCGAGCAGGACCGGCGGCTCGTCCTCAAGGAAGGCAAGAGCCTGCCGGATCATCTGCTGGTTGCAGGCCATCATGCGGTTGGTGGTGACGACACCCTTGGGCAGGCCGGTCGACCCCGAGGTGAACAGCACCTTGGCAACGGTATCGGCCGTGATCGCGGCGTGGGCCTTTGCGACCGCGTCGGTGACGGGGGTCGCGAGCAGGGTGTCGAATCTGGTGGCCCGGCGGCCGGGCGCGGGATTGGTGCGCACGACCAGCGGCACGTCGGCGCCAAACACGGCCGCTATCGCTGGGGCGAACCGGTCGCCGTCGCTGGCATAGATCATGCCCGGGGTCAGCAGGCCGGCGATATGGCGCAGCTTGCCGAAATCGGTGGACACCAGTGAATAGGCCGGCGAAATCGGCGCATAGGGGATGCCGACCCAGATGGCCGCCATGCCGAGGAGAAAGTGCTCGACCTCGTTGCCGGAGAGGATCATCAACGGCCGCTCGGGTGAAAGACCGGCATCGAGCAGCGCCTGCGCCAGCGGCGGGATCCGCGCCATGACATCGGCATAGCTCAGCTCTCGCCAGCCGGCTCCGTCACGATCGGCGATGAGAATGGCATCGGGCGTCGTGTCGGCCCAGGCCTCAAGCGCATCGACGATGGCGCGCGGATAGGGACCCAGCGCATCGACCGAGCGAATGATGGTGGTGCCGTCGGCGCGGTTTTCCGCTGCCGCAGACATGTTTCCGAGCCGCACGGAGCGGATCGGTGTCGCCTTGACGTCCATGAGTCTCCTCCCTCACGCATTTAGTTATGACGTATAACTATAATGCAGGCAAGGGCGATCGTGGACACGTGGCGGCTTATCCACCCGAACGTTGTGCAAGATAGCGCGCCGTCAGCGAGGCCGGGTCGCGCGCCAGATCTGCCGGAACGCCCTCGAACTGCACGCGCCCGCCATCATGACCCGCGCCCGGCCCCATGTCGATGACCCAGTCCGCACGCGCGATGACGTCGAGATTGTGCTCGATGACGATGACGGTCGATCCGGCGTCGACCAGCCGGTCGAAAAGGCCGATCAGCGTATCGACGTCGTTCATGTGCAGGCCCGTGGTGGGCTCGTCGAGCACGTAGATATTGCCCTTCTTGCCCAGTTCGGCCGCAAGCTTGAGGCGCTGGCGCTCGCCGCCGGACAGGGTCGAGAGCGGTTGACCCAGCGTCAGGTAGCCGAGGCCGACATCGACAAGGCCCTGCACGATCCTGGCGAGCGCAGGCTCGTTGAAATAGCCGGCCGCGTCCTCGATGCTCATGTCGTAGACGTCGGCGATGGACTTGCCCCGCAGCTGGTGGGCCAGCACCTCGGGCAGGAAGCGCTTGCCCTCGCAGGTTTCGCAGGTGGTCACCATGGGATCGAGATGGGCGAGGTCGGTGTAGATGACGCCGCGTCCGTTGCAATCGGGACAGGCGCCCTTGGAATTGGCCGAGAACAGCGACGCCTCGACGCCATTGGCCTTGGCGAAGGCCTTGCGCACGCCGTCCAGCAGCCCCGTATAGGTCGCCGTGTTCGAGCGGCGCGAGCCGCGCGCCAGGTTCTGGTCGATGATGATGGTATCGGGATAGGCCTTGGGCAGGCATCCCTGGATCAGGCTCGACTTGCCCGATCCCGCCACGCCACTGACGACGGTCAGCACGCCGCGCGGAATGGACACCGAAACATCGCGCAGATTGTTGATGGCGCCCTGCTCGATCCGGAGGGCATCGCCGGAAGGCTTGCGCACCTCCGTCTTGATCGGCTGGTGCTTTTTCATATGCGTGCCGGTCAGCGTGTCCGATGCGAGCAGGCCGGCGAAGTCGCCCTCATAGACCACGTCGCCCCCTTTCGATCCGGCAAGGGGGCCCATGTCGACGACGTGGTCGGCAATGGCGATCATGTCCGGCTTGTGCTCGACGATGAGCACGGTATTGCCCTTGTCGCGGAGCTGGGTCATCAGCGTCGCGAGGCTGCCCACATCATGAGGGTGCAGGCCGACCGAGGGCTCGTCGAATACATAGGTGATGTCGGTCAGCGACGACCCCAGATGGCGCACCATCTTTACCCGCTGCGACTCGCCGCCCGACAGCGTCGAGCTTTCGCGGTCGAGGCTGAGGTACCCCAGACCGATGGTCACGAGATTTTCGAGGCGCAAGGCCAGCGCCTCGAGCATGGGCCCGACCTGGGGAGCGGCAATGGCCCGGATGAAGGGGGCAAGATCGGAAACCTGCATAGCCGAAAGATCGGCAATGGATTTGCCGTTGATCACGCTGGTGCGGGCGGCGGCATTGAGCCGTGTTCCGTGACAGGCCGGGCAAACGGCACGGGTGAAGATCTTTTCGTATTCGCGCAGCACATGCGGCTGCAGGCTTTCAGGATCTTTCGACCCAAGGCCCTTCTTGAGCTTGGCGACGACGCCCTCGTAGGTCAGCCCGATCTTGCCGACCTTGATCTTGCGGCCATCGTCGAGGTGAAGGAGGTTTTCGCGCTCGTCCGCCGTGAAATCCTTGATGGGCTTGTCCATGTCGAACAGGCCGGAATTGGCGTAGATTTCCCACCACCAGCTGTCGACGGCGAAATCCTTGGGCAGCAAGGCGCCCTGGTTGAGCGACTTGGTTTCGTCGAGCACAGCCGACATGTCCATGGCCGCGACCTGGCCGATGCCCTCGCAATCGGGACACATGCCGCGCGGATCGTTGTAGGAGTAGAGCCCGGGTGGTCCGAGCCGCGGTTCGGCGAGTCTTGAAAACAGCACCCGCAGCATCTGCGCCGCGTCGGTCACCGTGGCCACGGTCGAGCGCGAATTGCCGCCCAGCCGCTGCTGGTCGACGATGATGGCGGCCGAGATGTTCTCGAGCTGGTCGGCATCGGGCTGGCCATAGCTGGGCATGAACTGCTGCACGAAGGCCGGATAGGTCTCGTTGATCAGCCGCTGGCTTTCGGCCGCGATCGTGCCGAAGACCAGCGACGACTTTCCGGACCCCGAGACTCCGGTGAAGACCGTGATGCGGCGCTTGGGAATGTCGAGCGAGACATTTTTCAGATTGTTCTCGCGCGCACCCCTGATCACGATCGCGCCGTAAAGGTCGTCCTGCATCACCACTTCTCCCAATGCCGTCTGCCCTGTGCCTGGTTTCATCGACACGACGTGTCAGCAGCCGCGCGTTCGACATGGCTGGCGCGTTTGGGACGCTAGCCGGTCGCTTGCGTTATGACCACCGGCGATGCGGTTCAGGGTGTTCCCAATCCATTGGCAAGGAGCGCCAGCCAGGGCCGGCCAGCTTCGCTGGTGCGCATCCGCGCCGCGCCGAGCGGGCTGTCGATCACGGGTGTCGTAAGATCGACGCCAGGAAAACGCCAGGTGATCTCGTCGACGATCAGCGGGTTCAGCTGCAGGACGCCGCCGACCAGAGCGATCGGCCCTGCCCCGCAGCGCGTGTGCAATGCTTCGCCCAGGGCGGCCAGTTCTGCTCCGGCGCGGCGGAGGATATCGAGCGCGGTCTGGTCTCCGGACTCGGCCGCACGCGCCACGCCCACGGCAAGGGTGCCGATGCGCCCGCGATCGCCTGCATAAACGAACTGGCGAACATCGCTCCAGCTGTTGCCACCCACGAGCAAAAACATCTGCCGGGCCAGCTCCTCGACTTCTACGAACCCGCCTGTGTGATCGAGAGCCCGATACATGCGGTCGAGTGCCTGGAGAGCGATCCAGCTGCCCGAGCCGGCATCGTCGATGAGGATGCCCCTGCCCCCCACACGGATGACCTCGCCCGCCTTTGTGACGTGGATGCCGATCGAGCCCGTGCCGGCGGAAATCAGGTGGCCCTCCCCGGGGCGGAAGTGGGCCGCATAGGCCATGACGATATCGTCCATGACCATCGCCGCGCCGGCCGACAGGGCCAGCGCGGTCTCCGCCATGCTGCGGATCTCGTCGGCTGCGGGGGCGCCAAACCCGGTCATGCCGGCGCAAAGGCTGGCGGGTCGCAGGCCCGCCTCGCGCAGCGCTGCGGCCACTGCCTCGAACACGGTTGCCAGTCGTGAGCGCTCGGCCGGGTTGAACACATGCGCGGTCGCGCCACCGGCACTTCCCCGCGCGACCAGTTCGCCGCCCGCGTCGCAGGCGACCCAGCGGCTCGCCGTGCCACCAACATCGAGGCCGACGTGAACGACGGTCACTGCGGCACGCCCGTGGCGACGAAGGCGCGGGTGATTTCGCGCGGATTGGTAATCATGGTTCCCACCACCACGGCATGGGCGCCTGCAGAAAAAGCCTGGCGCACGAGGTCGGGGGAATTGTAGCGCCCTTCGGCGATGACGGGAATCGTCAACCGTGCCGCCAGCGCCTCGACGAGCTCGAGGTGGGGCGCGTCCGGCTTGGGCAGTGTCGCCTCGGTATAGCCCGACAGCGTGGTAGCAACGTAGTCGGCACCCCAGGCGGCCGCCTTCAATCCCTCCTCGCGGGTCGAGATGTCCGCAAAGACCTGGGCCCCCAGCTCCTCGTGGATGCGCCGGATGAGCACACCGGGATGCTCGCCATCGCGCGGCCGTTCGGTGCAGTCGAGCGCGACGATGCCGGCTCCGGCATCGACGACTGCCGCTGCGGCGGCAAAATCGGGCGTGATGTAGACGGGATAGCGCTCTGAAAAGATCTTGTGGATGCCGATGACCGGCAATCCCGCCGCGCCGACCGCAGCAATATCGGCCGGCCCATTGGCACGGATGGCGACGGCCCCACCATCGCGCGCGGCCAGCGCCATGGCGCCCATGAACTGGGGACCATGCAGGGGATTGTCCGCTCGCGCTTGGCAGGACACCACGAGCCCACGGGGCAGCATCATTTCACGGCGCCCGAGGTCATGCCGGCTATGAACTGCCGCGACAGCACGATGTAGATGATGATGATCGGCGCGGCCGAGAGTGTCAGGCCCGAGAACAGCACGCCCCAATCGGTCGTATATTCGCCCATGAAGGTGGTGAGGCCCTGCGGCAGGGTCTTGAGGTTGTCGTTCTGGATGAAGACCAGCGGGAAGAAGAAGTCGTTCCAGATCGGCACGACATTCTGGATGCCGGCGATGACCATCGCAGGGCGCACCAGCGGCAGCATGATCGACCACATGATGCGCGCTTCCGAAGCGCCATCCATGCGCGCCGCATCCTCGAGCTCGTTGGGCAGGGTGCGGATGAAGCCGGTCATGATGAAGACGGTCGAGGGCAGGCCCATGGCCGTGTAGACGAAGATCAGGCTCAGCTGGTTGTTGAGGATCGACAGGTCCCGCATCAGCATGAACAGCGGAATGATGGCCAGTTTGAGCGGCAGGGTCAGCCCGGCGAGGAAGAACATCAGGATGAAGTTGGCGCCGGTGAAGGCGTAGCGCCCGATGGCATACGCCGCCATGGTCCCCAGCGTCAGGATCAGCACCATGGAGGCGCCCGTGACGACGAAGGAATTGGCGAGGTAGCGCAGGAAATTGGTCTCGGACCAGATCTTGATGAAGTTCTGGACCTGCGTGAAATCGGGAATGCCGAATGGCGACTGGAAGATCTGCGGGGTCGTCTTGAAGGCCGAGAACACCATGATGACGATTGGCGCCAGCATGAAGATGGTGTTGGCGATGAGGATGATCTGCAGGAGGCCATCGCGGCCCAGCGTGCCCAGAATGCCCTTGCGGTCGTAGTAGCTGGTGGTGGCCGCGCTCATAGCTGGATTTCCCGGGCGCGCAGGCGCGTGGTGATGACCGCGGCGATCGCTGCGATGAAGATGAAGATCAGGACGGCAAGAGCCGAGCCGAGGCCGAAGTCCTGTTGTCCGGACGACACGTTACCGAAGGCGGTGCGATAGAAGTAGAGCCCCAGCACGTCGGTCGAACCGAAGGGCGAGCCGTCGAGGCCGCCCATGATGTAGGGCAGCTCGAACCAGTTGAACGCCCCGACGAACAGCAGGGTGAAGACGATGGTGGCGCTGGGGGCGACGAGCGGCCAGACGATCTTTGAGATCTTGACCCACTCGCTCTCGGTTTCCATGCGCACGGCGTCGAGGATTTCGCTGGGAATGCGCTGCATGCCCGCCAAAAAGACCAGGGTCGGGAAACCGACCATGTGCCAGGCCTGGGCGACGATGATGCTCCAGAGGGCGGTTCCCGACTGGCCGAGCCAGGGTTGCGCCCATTCGCCGAGGCCGATGCTCTTGAGGCTGATGTTCACCACGCCGAAGAGCGGGTGATAGAACAGCTTGAACAGATAGGCGACGATGATGGTCGAGAGCACGACCGGCAGGAACACCGCGATCCGGTGAAAGCGCGCGCCGGGCAGTTCGCGCCAGAGCGCGTAGGCAAGGATGAAGCCCAGCCCGTTCTGCAGCACCATGAGCGCGAAGAAGACGATGATGTTGTTCTTGAACGCGTTGAGCGTCCAGCTGCGATAGGGCTCGACGAAGAGCACTGTGTGGAAGTTTTCGAAGCCCACGAAGTCGAGCCGCTTCAGGCCCTGCCAGTCGAAGAAGGCATAGGCGAAAGCGGAAATGATCGGATAGACGATAAACAGCGCCACGAAGCACAGCGGCGGCACGATCAGCGCCGTGATCCACAGGCCGCGGCCGGTCATCCGAAACTGGGGCATTTGGGGCTCGCTTGCTTTTGGGTGCGGCGCCTGTCGCCACCCCCACCCGGCCTCCCCCTGAAGGAGGGGGAGGGGGAAATCTGTGTATCGGGCAGCGTCTCCTCACACCCACCGGCCGGTCCCTCCCCCTATCAGGGGGAGGTTAGGTGGGGGTGTGAGGGAGCCGCAGGCGGAGGGAGTGGCCGCCCTAGCTCTTGAACGGCTCGTACCAGGCAGCCAGGCCCGTGGTCAGGGCTTCGCCGATGGCTTCCGGCGTGGTTTCGCCAGAGAAGAGCTTTTGCATTTCGGCCTGGATCAGCACCGAGCCCGAGGGTTCGCCGTAACGGAAGTGGGCGAGCATCAGGTAGGGGATCGAGGACTGGTTGAGCTCGTTGACTTCGGCCAGAAGCGGGTTGTCGAAGGTGACGCCCGGAATGGTCGAGATGTTGTTGAGCGTGTTGGCGAAAGCCTGGCCGAATTCGGGGCTGGCGAGATAGTTCAGGAACTTGATCGCCGCTTCCTTGTTGGCGCCGGCAGCATTGGCCGCATAGCCGCCGTCGAAGTAGAGGCCGACCAGCTTGGCGTCTTCCGCGGTTTCGCCCGGGGCGGCAAAGACGCCCATTTCGATATCCGGGTTCTGCGTCTTGAACGTGGCCAGCTCGTAAGAGCCGCCGACGAACATCGCCGCCATGCCCGAGGAGAACAGCTGCTGGGCCGAGGGGTAATCGAGGCCGATAAAGCCGTCGGGGAAGTAGTCCTGCGCCAGGGCGTTGACCGAGGCCAGCGCGCCGGTGAAGCGTTCATCGGTGAAGTCGGTCGTGCCCGCCATCAGCTCGTCGTAGAAATCCTTGCCCATCAGCGAGGATCCGAGGCCGAAAGTCACGGTCTCGTTCTGCCAGGCCGTCGCCGTGCCATTGGCGAAGGGGATGATGCCCGCATCCTTGAGCTTCTGGCTGGCAGCCATGAGATCGTCCCAGGTCTGGGGCTCCTCGATGCCGTTGTCGGCGAAGATCTTGGAATTGTAGATCACCAGCTGCGTCTGGCTGGCGAAGGGCACGGCGTAGAGCTTGCCGTCGGCGCGGACGCTTTCGGCGGCGATGGCGGGGGCGGCGAACTCGGCAAGGGCCGGGACGCTTTCGGTGGTCAGCTCCTCGAGATAGCCGGCGACGGCGACGTTCTCCAGCCCGCCATAGGCGCGCACCATCATCACGTCGGGGCCGGTACCGCCGGCCAGCGCGGTGGAGAGGATGGTGTTGTAGTTGGTGGCTTCGAAGGTCTCGAACTTGACCGTGATGCCGGGATTGGCGGCCTCGAACGTGTCGATGAACTGCTCATAGGCAGCACGATCTTCCTGGCGCCAGCTCCAGAATGTCAGGTCCTGGGCGAAGGCCGGCGCAGCGACGAGCACGGCGCTCAGAACGGCCCCTATGCGAAGTATGGTTTTCATCTGGATTCCCTTCCCTTGAAAACGTCTTGAAATGGGCTGTGCCGAACCGTCAGGGGTTCAGCCGCCGGCCATCCTCGGCGGAAAAGTAGTGCGCGGCGCCCGGCGTCAGGGACACCGTCACCGCCTCATCGGGCGCATAGAGATCGTTGGGGGTGGTGCGGGCCGAAAGCAGCGTGCCGTCGACCAGGCGCACATAGACATAGGCATTGTCGCCCAGATACTCGGTGTACTCGACCCTGGCGGAAAGCCCCTCGCTCCCCTGCCCGCGCGACAGGTGCACCGCGTCCGGGCGGAGGCCGAGCTTCAGGGTCTCTGCTGCGGGCAAGGCGCCAGGCGCGAGTGCGCCGCCATTGGCGACGACCAGACGGTTGCCATCGCGGGTCACGTCGACCAGCGCCATGCGCGGAGAGCCGATAAAGGTCGCCACGAAAGTATTGGCCGGGGTTTCATAGAGATCGCGCGGCGAGCCGACCTGCTCGATGCGGCCATTGTTCATGACCACGATCTTGTCGGCCAGGGTCATCGCCTCGACCTGGTCGTGAGTCACGTAGATCATGGTGCCGCCGATCTCGCGGTGGAGCTTGGCGATCTCGAGCCGCACTTCCGAGCGCAGCGCCGCGTCGAGATTGCTGAGTGGTTCGTCGAGCAGGAAGACGTCGGGCTTGCGCACCAGCGCCCGGCCGATAGCGACGCGCTGACGCTGGCCGCCGGAGAGTTCGCGCGGCTTGCGCTTGAGGAGCGGTTCGAGCCGCAGCATGGCCGCAGTCTCGGCGATCCGGCGTTCGACTTCTGGCTTTTCCAGCCCCATCAGTCGCGCGCCGAAGGCCATATTCTCGTAGACGTTCATATGCGGGTAGAGCGCATAGGACTGGAACACCATGGCGATGCCCCGGCGCGAGGGCGCCACGTCGTTCATGCGCGTGCCATTGAGCACGAATTCGCCTTCGGTGATCGGATCGAGACCGGCGATCAGACGCAGCAGGGTGGACTTGCCGCAACCCGAGGGTCCGACGAAAACCACGAATTCGCGGTCGCCGATCTCGAGGTCGATGCCATGCAGCACCGCGGTGTCGCGAAAGCGCTTCTTGATGCCGCGCAGCGATAGCTGGGCCACTGTGGTCTCTCCATCCCATCCTGCCCCACGCAGGATCACGGCCGCCATTGATGGCCAGCCAATTGGAATACTAAATTCCACAAATTGATTGTGTCAAGAATATCCAATTACGCAGCGACCGTCAGAATTGGCCGCTGGGCCTGCCTCGCAGATCCGGCGAAGGACCTTAGCGCGCCTTGAGCACGGTCACCGCGCTTTCCGAATTGTGGATAAAGTCATGCGCGTCAGGTTGCTGGCGCACCATCAGGATGAACAGCATGTCCATCAGCATCAGTTGCGCATCGCGCGACGTGATGGCCGAGGAGCGCACCCGCTCTTCGTCGGCAACGGTAAAGAGGTGGATGTCGGCCAGATCCAGCAGCGGATTGGGCTGCAGCCCCGTCATCGAAATAACAGTCGCGCCGCGCTGCTTGGCGATCTCGGCGATGCGCAGGGTTTCGACACTCCGACCCGAGTGGGACAGCGCGAGAAGCACGTCGTCGCCGTTGAGCGCCGAGGCATTGGAAATCTGGATATGACTGTCGCTGTCGATCAGCGCCATGCGCCCGAGCTTGAGCAACTTGTAGGAAAAATCCTTGGCCACAAGCGAAGAAGCGCCGACGCCGGCGAGCTGGATTTTTCGCGCATTGACCAGCGAAGACAGCGCAAGATCAATGGTCTGCTCGTTGTTGGCGGCCAGGGTTTCGCGCATCGAGAGCAGCTTGGAGCCGATCAGCTTTTGCAGGATGGTAACGTAGCTATCCGCGGCATCGATCGTGCCATGGATCACGCCGCCCGGCGTGTGCCATTCCATGGCCTTTGCCTTGTTCACCGCCAGTTTCAGCTGCTGGTAGCCCGCATAGCCCAGCTTCTGGCTGAACTTGACCACGCTGGATTGGCTGCGGCCCGTCGCTTCGGCCAGGGCCGCCGAGGACAGGGTCAACATCTGTTCGGGATGATCGATGATGAATTGGGCGATCTGGCGATCGGCCTGGGTCATGCTGTCGAGCTTGGCGCTCAGAACTTTCAGGACAGACATTGCGGCTTCCGTAACACCGGCGCAGCCCCAGCCTCGCCTGGCGAGGACTAAAGCCGACACAATTCAAATTGCAACTGGCTTCTCCCGGCGCCGTCCACCCATCACGAGCAAGCCGCATGTGGAAACCGCCTCGATGTGGAATACAATATTCCTCAATTCGTTGACAGTCGGAATATTCACTTCTAGCATCGCGACGGAACTTGAGCACAGGCACTATGGCAAAAACCACCCTCATGGCCGAGCTGGAACAGCTCGTTTCCGAAGCCCGCAATCCCGATACGCTCCAGATCGACCTGATGTCGTCCAGCGAGATCGTGGCGGCCATGAACCGGGAAGATGCCCGGGTCGCGGCAGCCGTCCACAAGGTCCTGCCGCAGGTCGCCGCCACCGTGGATCGGATCGTCGAAGCCTTCAAGGTGGGCGGACGCCTTGTCTACATGGGCGCGGGCACCAGCGGGCGCCTGGGCGTACTCGATGCTTCGGAATGCCCTCCGACCTTCGGCGTGCCCGAGGGCATGGTGATCGGCCTGATCGCCGGCGGCGATCGTGCGCTCCGCCATCCGATCGAAGGCGCAGAGGATTCGCGCGAGGAGGGAAAGCGCGACCTCGAGAAGATCAATCTCACCGCCAGGGATGTCGTGGTGGGCATCGCGGTCAGCGGCCGCACCCCCTATGTCATCGGCGGACTCGATTATGCCAGGAGCGTCGGCGCGGTGACAGCCGGGCTCTCCTGCAATCCGGATTCGGCCATCGCCCGCATGGCCGACATCGCCATTTCGCCGCTTGTCGGCCCGGAGGCGCTGACCGGCTCGACCCGCCTGAAATCCGGCACGGCTCAAAAGCTGGTGCTCAACATGCTGACCACGGCGAGCATGATCCGAACAGGCAAGTCCTACGAAAACCTCATGGTTGACCTCTCGGTCAGCAACGAGAAGCTGGCGGCCCGCGCCACGCGCATCCTCGTCGATGCCACCGGCTGCTCCGCCGAAGATGCGGAGAAATTCCTCGTCGCCGCCAACAACAACGTCAAGCTCGCGATCCTCATGGCACTGACCGGCATGAGCGCGGCCGAGGGCGTCACGGCTCTCGACAATGCAGATGGTTTCCTGCGCCGGGCCGCCGCGCCGCAGCAGCCACGCGCCGCCGGCTGAGACGACGATGGATCTCCTGGTCAATCTCTACAGCCGCAAGATGGACGAGCTGGCCACACGCGCCGCCGACGTCGAGGCCACTATTCGCGTCGCGCTGCCGCCCGAACAGCACATCATCAAGGATTGGGTGCGCACCCATTTTTCCGAGTATTGGGTCAGCGAAGTCAGCGCCGCCATGGCGCACCAGCCTCCGGGCTGCCTTATCGCCACGGTCAATGGCCAACTGGTCGGCTTTGCCTGCTACGACGCCACGGCCCGCGGATTTTTCGGCCCCACCGGCGTGTCGGAAGAGCAGCGCGGCAAGGGTATCGGCCTTGCGCTCTTTTCCAGCACGCTCGCGGCCATGAAGGCGCACGGATACGCCTATGCGGTCATCGGCTCGGCCGGACCGGTCGATTTCTACGTCAAGGCAGCCGGCGCCCTGCCCATCCCCTCCGACAAGGAAGACATCTACCAGGGCCTGTTGCGCATCACGCCCAAGACCGAGGACCAGCCCTGATGTCGTCAACGCCGCTCGCCCTTTTCGTCGGCATGCCGGGACATGAACTGTCCCCGTCCGAGATCGCCTTCTTCCGCGATGCCAATCCCTTCGGGCTCTTCCTCTTCAAGCGCAATCTCGACAATCCCGAGCAGATCAGGCGCCTCGTCGGCCAGTTCAAGGAAGCTGTCGGCCGCGCCGAAGCCCCTGTGTACATCGATCAGGAAGGCGGCCGCGTGCAGCGGCTCGACAATGGCAACTGGCCGCTTTACCGCCCGCTCGGCGATTTCGGTGCGCTGGCGCGCAAGGATCTCGAGACCGGCAAGCGCGCGCTGCGCCTGTCCTCGCTGGCCATGGGTTCGATGCTGTCCGATCTCGGCCTTGGCAGCGGTACGACGCCGGTCGTCGATCTTGCCCGCCCCGGCACGCACAATGTCATCGGCAACCGCTCCTTCGGCGACGATCCGGAGCTGGTGACCACGCTCGGGCGCGTCGTCGTCGAGGCCATGCTGGAGGTTGGGTCGATGCCGATCTTCAAGCACATTCCCGGCTATGGCCGCGTCAACGTCGATCCGCATTTCCACTGTCCGGTCGTCGATGCCAGTGTCGAGGATATGGCGGGCAGCGACTTCAGGCCTTTCGTCGCATTGCGCGACGCCCCCTGGGCCATGGTTGCGCATCTCATCTTCTCGCAGATCGATGCCGAGCGGCCGGCCTCGGTTTCGCCGGTCGTCTACAAGATGATCCGCCGGGACCTCGGCTTCGACGGCATCCTGATCAGCGACTGCCTCACCATGGAGGCCCTTGCGGGAACCTGGCCGGAGCGCGTCACCGCGTGCCTCGATGCCGGATATGACATTGCCCTTCATAGCCAGGGCGATCTGGCCGCCAGCGAAGCAGCCGCACGGGCGGCACGCCCGCTGACCAGTGACAGCCTCGCGCGCATTGACCGCGCCGAAAAGCGCCTGGGCACCACTCGTGTCGATGTGCAGGCCCTGCATGCCGAGGTCGAGCAGATTTTCAGGGAGAACGGCTTTGCCTGAGGGCATCGCCCATAACAAGGAGAGATATTGAAATGATCAGAATGTCATGGATTGCAGCCGCATCCGTGCTCGCGCTCATGGCGGCATCGCCGGCCCAGGCGCAGGAGACCAGCGGCAATGTGCTGACCCTGGTGTCGGAGCAGACCACCACGTTCGTGCGCAATTTCAACCCGTTCGGGCAGACGTCGGCACGCTACACCACGCTCGATTTCATGTACGAGCCGCTGGTCGTGTTCAACCGCCTCAAGGGCAATGAGCCGAACTACCGGCTGGCGGAAAGCTACGAGCTGGCCGACGACCTGATGTCGATCACCTTCGTGCTGCGCGAGGGCCTCAAGTGGTCCGACGGCGAAGACCTCAATGCCGACGACGTGGTCTTCACCTATGACTATATCGCCAAGAACCCGGCACTGGATTTCATTTCCGTTTCGGCGCTCCTGGATTCGGTCGAGAAGGTCGACGACCGCACCGTCACCTTCCACCTCAAGGAAGCCAATTCGCTGATTGCCAACACGATTGTCGGCATGCCCATCGTGCCCGAGCATGTCTGGGCCGATGTCGCCGATCCGGTGACCTTCGCCAACGAGAACCCCGTCGGTTCGGGCCCCATGACCGAGATCACGCGCTTCACGCCGCAGGTCTACGAGCAGTGCCGCAACCCGCATTACTGGGACGCGGAAAACCTCAAGGTCGACTGCCTGCGCATGCCGCAGCTGGCCGACAATCCGCAGGTCCTGTCGGCTCTGGCCGATGGCTCGCTCGATTGGGCCACGAGCTTCATCCCCGACATCGACAACACGTTCGTCGCCAAGGATCCGGAGCATCACAAGTACTGGTTCACGCCTTCTAGCCTGGTCTCGCTGCAGCTCAGCATGATCACGCCCGACGAGAACAACCGCAAGGCATTCACAGACGTCAACTTCCGTCGTGCGCTGTCCATGCTGATCGATCGCCAGACCATCGTCGACATCGCGGGCTACGGCTATCCGCTGGTCAATGACGATCCGGCGGCCCTGGGCGAACTCTATGCCTCCTTCGCCAATCCAGAAGCCAAGGCGCAGTTCGGCCAATATGCGAGCTTCGACCTCGAAGCCGGCATGGCCGCGCTTGACGAGGCCGGCTATGTCGACGCCGATGGCGACGGCTTCCGCGACAATCCCGATGGTACGCCCATCGTCATCGATTTCATGGTGCCCAATGGCTGGACCGACTGGATCGATGCGGTGCAGATCGCCATGGAAACGCTGACCGAAGCCGGTCTCAACATCTCCATGAGCACGCCCGAAGCTGCCGTCTGGACGTCGAGCCTGATCGCGGGCGAGTACTCCATGACCCTCAACGCCCTGGCGTCGGCGGCCGACCCGTACTTCCCCTATATCCGCTCGTTCAACCCGAACGATTTCGGCAAGTCGCGCTTCACCGCCCCGCACTGGGAAAATGCCGAGCTCAGCGAATTGCTGGCCCAGTACACCCAGACCAAGGATGCGGCCGAAGCCAAGACGATCATGGATCAGGCTCAGCTCATCGTGGCCGAGAACCTGCCGATCATCCCGATCTACAACAGCCCGTCCTTCTACCAGTACAATACCAGCCGCTTCACCGGTTGGGCAGACGCCGAGAACCCCAAATATTCGCCCGTCGTCTCCAACGCCAACCCGGCACGCCTGCTGCAGCTGCTCGATCTCGACCCGGTTGCGGCCGAGTAAATACCCAACCGGAGGAGCGCGTGCTGCGCTCCTCCATTCTGGTCGCTCGACCACAGAGCAACCACCACCACCGACAGTCATCCCGGCGAAGGCCGGGATCCATCCTGAGATCTCAAGGTGGACCCCGGCCTGCGCCGGGGTGACAATTGGGGACTGAACGCCTTCGCTGTTCTCACTTGCCCCGGGAGAATTCCACCATGGCCTTTTTGCTACGGCGACTGGCGTTCTACCTCGCGGCCTTCCTTGTGGCCGCGACCATCAATTTCTTTCTGCCGCGCCTTATGCCGGGCGATCCCATCCAGATCATGTTCGCCAGCGCCGGTTCGGAGCTGAGCCTTGAAAACCTCAACGCGCTCAAGCTCACCTTCGGCTTCATCGATGCGCCGCTGCACGAGCAGTATTTCGCCTATCTCAAGAGCGTCTTCACCGGTGATCTCGGGCGCTCCATCAAGTTCTTTCCGCTGCCCGTCACCGAACTGCTCGGGCGCGCCCTGATCTGGACCCTGGGCCTGATGGGCATTGCCACGGTCATCAGCTTCACCCTCGGCAGCCTGCTCGGCGTGTTCGCCGCATGGCGCCGCGGGCGCCTCGTCGACTCGGTGATTTCTCTGGGCGCGATCTTTTCGAGTTCGGTGCCGGCGGTCGTCGTGTCACTGATCATGCTCTTTGTTTTCGGCTATACCTTGCGCTGGTTCCCCAATGGCTATGCCGCCAACCCGCTGATCGATCCGGCCTGGAACTGGCAGTATATTTCCAGCGTGATCTACCACGGCACCCTGCCCCTGCTGACTTTGGTCTTCGTGCTGACCGGCGGCTTTGCCGTGACCATGCGCAACAACATGATCAATCTCCTGGGCGAAGACTATATCGTCATGGCGCGCGCCAAGGGCCTTTCGGACAACAATGTCATGCTCTGGTATGCCGCGCGCAACGCCCTGCTGCCGACGGTTTCGAGCCTTGCCATCGCCATCGGCACCATCCTCGGCGGCTCGCTCGTCACCGAGGTGGTGTTCAACTATCCGGGGCTGGGCAACACGCTCTACCAGGCGATCATCGCCCGCGACTATCCGGTCATCCAGGGGCAGCTGCTGATCATGACCGCCGCCATGCTCGTTTCCAATTTCGTGGTCGACCTCAGCTACGTGCTGCTCGATCCGCGGCTCAAGAAGGCCTGATGCGATGAAGCTCCTGAGCCAGCTCCTTCACAACAAGAAGGCCCTTGTCGGCCTCATCATCCTCACCATCATCGTGCTGGTGGCGATCTTCGCGCCGCTGCTGACCGAATACAGCCCCACCCGCCGCGTCGGCCGTCCACACCAGGCGCCGAGCTGGGATCACTGGTTGGGCACGACGCGCCTCGGCCACGACGTGTTCTCCCGCCTCGTACACGGCGCCCGCGTTTCGCTCGCGGTGGGCTTCGGCGCGGGGCTCATGATCACGGTCATCGGCACCGTTCTGGGTGTCATCGCCGGCTACAAGGGCGGCGTGGTCGACGAGGTCATCAACTTTTTCACCAACATGGTGCTGGTGGTTCCCAACCTGCCCCTGCTGCTGGTTCTGGCGGCCTTCATCGGCCAGGCGAGCCCGCTGGTCATCGCCATCATCCTCGGGCTGACCTCTTGGGCATGGGGCGTGCGCGTCACTCGGTCCGAAACGTTATCCATTCGTCAGCGAGATTTCGTCAAAAGCGCAGAAATGTTGGGAGAACCAGCATGGAGGATCATGCTTTTCGAAATTTTTCCGAATTTGATCTCCATCGTGGGCATCAACTTCATCGGCTCGGTGATCTTCGCAGTGATCACCGAAGCGACCCTGGAATTCCTGGGCCTGGGCGATCCCAATACCGTTTCGTGGGGCATCATGCTCTATAATGCGCAGAACGCGGCGGCGCTTTCGGTCGGTGCCTGGTGGGACATCCTGGCCCCCTGTTTTGCCTTGGCATTCCTGGGCCTGGGCCTCGCATTGCTGAACTTCGCCATCGACGAAATCGCCAATCCGCGGCTGCGCACGGGCGGCATGCTCAACCGCTGGACCCGCATGGTTCGCATCGGGGAGGGCAAGCTATGACCACGCCCGTTCTGTCGGTCCGCAATCTCAATATCGACTATGTGGGCGCCGAAACCGATTTCCATGCGGTCAAGGATGTCAGCTTCGACATCGCCCCCGGCGAATTCTTTGGTCTTGCCGGCGAGTCCGGTTGCGGCAAGTCGACAATCGCTTTTGCCGTAAGTCGTCTGCACCGCCCACCGGCGCTGATCCGCACCGGCAGTGAGATCCTCGTCGAGGGTCGCAACGTCCTTGAGCTCTCCGATGATGAGCTCAGGAAATTCCGGTGGCGCGAGGTCGCAATGGTGTTCCAGAGCGCCATGAACTCGCTCAATCCGGTGCTGACCATCGAGGCACAGTTTTACGACGTGCTGCGGGCCCACGGCCCGATCGGCCGCGCCGAGGCACGGGCGCGAGCCACGGAACTCCTCAAGCTCGTCGACATCGCACCGGAACGGCTCGATTCCTACCCGCACCAATGTTCGGGCGGCATGCGCCAGCGTATCGTCATCGCCATCTGCCTTGCCCTCAATCCCAAGCTGCTGATCATGGACGAACCCACGACGGCGCTTGATGTCGTGGTGCAGCGCGAAATCCTGCAGCGCATCGACGTGCTTCGGAAAAAACTGGGCTTCGCCGTCCTGTTCATCACCCATGACCTGGGACTGATGGTGCAGGTCTGCGATCGCATCGGCATCATGCTCGAGGGCGAACTGGTCGAGGTCAACGAAGCGCAGACCATCTATCGCCAGCCCCAGCACCCCTATACCAGAAAGCTCTGGGCCTCGATGCCCAAGCTTCGTGGCGAACAGACCCGCGTGGAGGCTTCGTCATGAGCGATCCCATTCTCGCCCTAGACAATGTCTCGAAAGTCTTCGGTCGCGCCGACAAGCCGGTCTATGCGGCACGCTCGGTGAGCTTTGCCCTCCATCGGGGACGTACATTGGCGCTGGTGGGCGAATCCGGGTCCGGCAAGACCACTGCGGCCCGCCTCATTATGCGCGAATATACGCCCGACGAAGGCCGGCTGATGTTCCGCGGCGCGCCACTGGGCAAGGCCGACGCAAGAGCGCTGCGGGACTACCGATCGTCCGTGCAGATGGTGTTCCAGGATCCATTCGCGTCGCTCAATCCCACCCACACGATCCGCTACCACCTCGAGCGCCCGCTGAAGCTCCATCAAAAAGGGCTCAATTCAGCGCAGCGTCAGACCGCTATCGTGGATTTGCTCGAGCGGGTGAAGCTCGATCCGAAGCTGATCATGCCGAAATTCCCGCACGAGCTTTCGGGGGGGCAGCGGCAGCGCATCTCGATCGCCCGCGCGCTGGCCGTTAATCCGCAGGTGATCGTCGCCGACGAACCGACCTCAATGCTCGATGTGTCGGTGCGGCAGGGCATCCTGAACCTCCTCAACGACATGAAGGCCGAACTCAAGCTTGCCCTGCTCTACATCACCCATGATATCGCCACGGCCCGTTACGTGGCTGACGACATCATGGTCATGTATGCCGGGCAGATCGTGGAATGGGGTGCCGTCGACAAGGTCCTGGATGACCCGCGGCATCCGTATACGCGACTGTTGCTGTCGGCAGTGCCCGATCCCGACCGGCGCTTCGACGATGTGCGGTTTGCCGACGAACTGGGACGGATCGAGGAGATCCGCAAGCAAGCTGCCCTGCCCCAGCCTTCTATAACCGAGGTTGGTGAAAACCACTTCTTCCGGCCTATCCCCGCCTGACCCATGAGCGCTGTTCTTACCGCCGCCATCGAACGTTTCCCCATCGCCGGGAACTTCACCATTGCCCGCGGCAGCAAGACCGAGGCCCTTGTCGTCAGCGTGCGTCTCGAGCGGCACGGGCATATCGGCCGTGGCGAATGCACGCCCTATGCCCGCTATGGCGAAACGCCCGAGACGACGCTGGCAGCGATAGAGGCACTGGCACCGGCGATTGCCGACGGCATGACGCGACAGGACCTGCAATCGGCGCTGCCACCCGGCGCGGCGCGCAATGCGCTCGATTGTGCCTTCTGGGACCTGGAGGCAAAGCAGGCCGGAACGTCCGTTGCCATGCTGGCCGGCATAGCACTGCCAAAGAGGATCGAGACAGCGTTCACGATCAGTCTCGGAACCCCCGATGCCATGGCCGACGCCGCTGCGAAAGTCGCCCACCTGCCGCTGCTCAAGATCAAGCTTGGCGCGGCCGGCGATGCGGAACGGCTTGGCGCGGTGCGTGCCGCCGCTCCCGGGACGCGTCTGGTGGTCGATGCCAATGAAGGCTGGCATGTCGACGATCTCGAGGTGTTGCTCGACATCTGCCGCCATTGCCGCGTCGAACTCGTGGAACAGCCCTTGCCTGCCGGGAGCGATGCCGCCCTTGCCAGCATTGAACACAGCGTCCCCATCTGCGCCGACGAAAGCGTCCACGCGCTGGACGGGCTGGAGGCGCTGGCCGGTCGTTACGACGCGATCAATATCAAGCTCGACAAGACCGGCGGCCTCACCGAAGCGCTCGCGGTCGCAAGTCGCGCCGAGGCACTGGGCCTATCGATCATGGTGGGATGCATGGTCAGCACCTCCCTCTCCATGCTGCCGGCGCGGCTCCTGGCGTCGAGGGCACGTTGGGTCGACCTCGACGGCCCGCTGCTGCTGGCCGAAGACCGGCCAGACGGACTGGTCTACCACGGCGGCGCGATCCAAGCCGGCGCGTCGGCGCTGTGGGGCGGGTAGCACAATTCAACTCCGCTCCGCCCTCGGGCTCGATCCGACGGCCACACAGAACATGCACCGTGTGCCGTTGTGAACTGGTCCTCGGGTCGAGCCCGAGGACGGTATCGAGTTTAAGTAAACTGCGGTTTCACTTCGGATGCGTCACGTCCCTCGTGCGCTTCAGCGCATCCACCGTCTGCTCGTAGCGCTGGCTGGCGACGCCGAGAAACAGGCAATCGACGATAGCCAGTTGCGCGATGCGGCTGACCATGGCCCCGGCGCGCAGGCGGCTTTCGCGCGCGCGACTGATCAGTCGTTCATCGGCGGCCCTGGCGAGCGGCGAATCCGGTGAGCCGGTCAGGGCTACGGTGAGAGCCCCGGCTCCGCGGGCGATATCGAGAAAGCGCACCGTGTCAGCGGTCGCACCGGAATGGGAAAACCCCAAGGCTACCGTGCCAGGCGGCGACAACAGCGCCGCCGTCCACGCCTCGTGCGGATCGGCGAGGAGAAAGGCATTGCGACCGATGCGGAACAGCTTGTGGTGCAGGTCCTGCGCGACGAATTGGCTGGCGCCGATCCCGAACATCAGGATGCGCTCGGCCTTGTCCAAGGCGGCAACGACCCGTTCCAGCGCACCATAGTCGAGGCCGGACACGGTCTCGTCGATGGCGAGGATTTCCAGCGACGCCACCTTGGAGGCCATTTCCTGGAGCGTGTCGGACTGGGCGATCTCCGCGCCCAGCATGAGGTCGGCGCCGAACTGCGCCGCTTCCTTTCCCAGTTCGGTGGCCAATTGCATGCGCAACTGGGCGTAACCGGAAAGGCCCAGAGCGCGGCAGAAGCGAACGACCGACGCCACCGAAGTTCCGCAGCTTTGCGCCAGTTCGGAAATGGTCTTTTCGAGCACGATACGCGGCTGATCGCGGATGACGGTCGCCACGCGCTGCATGGCCGGCGTGAACTTGTCCCCCGATGCTTCGATCGTCGACTGGATGCCCAAACCTGTCCCCTTCCGGCGCTGCGCAGCATCGCCCGCGCGCAATCGGCGCGACCCATACACGAGCCGCGCCGCGAGGCCCATTGAAACAAAAGTTCAGAAGAAGTTTCAACTGTGAAAATTATTGACAGACAACCGCCTGACTTCATAGGTTCGATGGCGAGGCTGGCGTCGGCGGGCGAGGGATCCGCGGAGCGCCAGACGACTTTGGCACGGCTTCAGCAACGCGGCCGGCTCGAACAGTGAGGGAAATTCATGCTCCACATTTCAAAGAAAATTCTTGCGGGCCTTGCGATCGCGACCGCGCTGACCTCGGTCGGCGCCGCCGTTCCCGTTTTTGCTGCGGAACTGCGTATGGCCTGGGCGCAGGACGCTACCGGGCTCGACCCGCATAAGCAGACCGCGTTTCCCTCGCTGCGCCTGCTCGAGCTGATCTACGAGCCGCTGGTACGCCTCGATGCCGACCTGAACGTCGTGCCCGCCATCGCCACGAGCTGGGAATTCGCCGAAGACGCCAAGACGCTCACCTTCATGCTCGACCCCAATGCCAAGTTTACCAATGGCGCGCAGGTCACATCTGCTGACGTCAAGGCATCGTTCGAGCGGCTGCTCGACGAGGAAACCGCCGCCGCCGCGCGGTCGAATTTTCTCTCGATCGAGAGCATCGACACCCCTGACGACACTACCGTTGTGTTCAACCTCTCGACTGCCGACGTACCGATCCTCGTGGCCATGGCGACCATCAACGCCGCCGTGGTTCCAGCGTCGGAAATCGAGGCCGGCACCATAGGCACCGAAGCCATCGGCTCCGGTCCCTTCGTGCTGGAAAGCTGGGAACCCAATTCGCGCGAAGTGCTTAAGTCCAATGCTGACTGGGCCGGTGGCGATCTTGCCATCGATGGCATCACCATCTCCGTGCTGCCCGATGAAACCGCGATCCTCGCCTCGCTCCGCGCCGGCCAGACAGATTTCGCCCTGCTCAACGACCCGCTGGTCGCGACGCTCGTGCCGATGGAAGCGAACCTCGAGCTCAACCGCGTCGGCCAACTGGCCTACAACGTCCTGCAGCTCAATCCCGCCCGTCCGCCGATGGACAATCTCAAGGTTCGCCAGGCCATGAGCTGCGCCATCGACCGCCAGGCCATCATCGACGCGGCGCTGGCCGGCGAAGGCAAGGTTACCGGGCCGCTGACCATGCCGGCCTTTGCCCAGGATCCGGCGGGCCTGTTCTGCTACCAGCAGGATCTCGACATGGCCAAGCAGCTGATGGCCGAGTCCGGCGTCGACGGCTTCACCGCCAAGGTGATCGCCGCCACCGGCGAGCCGCCTGTCGCGGCCTCCGAAGCCCAGGTGCTGCAGGCCCAGCTGGCCGAGATCGGCATCACGCTTGAAATCGAGATGATGGAGCTCAACGTCTACGTCGACACCTGGCTCGCGGGCAATTTCGACATGGCCGTGGCGCAGAACGGTGGTCGTCCGGATCCCTATCCGATGTACAACCGCTACTTCACCAAGGACGGCAACCTGGTGAAGGTCTCGAACTTCACCGACGACGAACTCGACAGCCTGATGAAGCAGGGCCAGGCCGAAACCGATCCGGCCAAGCGTGTGGAAATCTTCCATGCCTTCGAAAACCGGCTCGTCGAGCAGGCACCATGGCTCTGGCTCTCCACCGGCTACAATTACACAGCGCAACTCAAGACGGTGAAGGGCTTCGAATCCTCGCCCACCGGTACGCTGTTCGGCCTCACCAAGGTCAGCGTAGAGTAAGCCTTCCGACCCCGGACCGGCCGTTTCCGGCCGGTCCAACCCCAAGCGGATCGACGTCATGAACTATGTGGTTCAGCGCCTGCTGACCTTTCCCCTGATCCTCCTCGGGGTCTCCATCCTGGTATTCGTTTCGATCCGGCTGGTGCCGGGCGATGCGATCACCGCCATGCTGGGCACCGAGGCAGGCCTCCTGACCCCCGCGCAGCGCGCGGCGCTTTCCGCCTATTTTGGCATCGACCAGCCGGTCTGGTCGCAATATCTGCGCTGGCTCGGCGGTCTGTTCCAGGGCGATCTCGGCATCTCGTCGATCTACGGCAAGCCGGTGCTGACCGTCATTCTCGAGCGTTTTCCGCTTACGCTCCAGTTGTCGCTGATGTCGATGGCGATTTCGCTCAGCGTCGGCATTCCGCTCGGAGTACTCGCCGCCTCCCGCAACGAACGCCCGAGCGACCTCATCGTGAGGGTGCTTGCCATGCTCGGCCAGTCGACCCCGAGCTTCGTGATCGGCATCCTCATCATCTACGTGCTCTCGGTGTTCTTCGGCTTCGTGCCGGCAATGGGCACGTTCACGCCGCTCTTCGTCGATCCGCTGGCCAGCATCAGCCAGCTGATCTTCCCCGCCATCACCCTCGGCTTTGCCTTCGCCGCGTCGGTGACCCGTATTTCGCGCTCGGCCATGCTCGACGTGCTCAGCGACGACTATGTGCGCACCGCCCGCTCCAAGGGGGCATCGCCCCGAAGCGTCATCTGGCGCCACGCCCTGCCCAACGCCCTCATTCCGGTCGTGACGCTATCCGGCGTCGAATTCGGCTATCTCCTGGGTGGCGCCGTGATCGTCGAACAGATTTTCGCGCTGCCCGGCCTCGGGCGGCTGGTGCTCGACGCCATCACGCAGCGCGATTACGCGCTGGTACAGGGCACGATCCTTTTCATCGCCTTCAACTTCCTGGTGGTCAATCTGCTGGTCGACCTCGCCTATGTCGCGCTCGATCCGCGCATCCGGATCGGGAGGCGCTGATGGGCAAGTTGTTCGCCGCGTTGCTCCGCCACCCCTCGGGCCGTATCGGCGTCGTCATCATCGGGCTTTATCTGCTGGCCGCCATTCTCGGCACGGCGGGCCTCACCCCGCATGATCCGCTCAAGCTCTTCGCCATCGACCGGCTCAAGGCGCCCAACGGCACCTACTGGTTCGGCACCGACCTGCTTGGCCGCGATGCCTTCAGCCGCCTCATGGTCGGCATCCGCCAGTCCATGGTCATCGCCTTCGCGTCCGTCGCCATAGCCACGCTCGCCGGCACCATTATCGGGCTGGTCTCGGCCTGGTGGGGTGGCCTCTGGGACGGCCTCTTCATGCGGATCATGGATGTGCTGCTGGCCTTTCCCGCCATCCTGCTGGCGCTGCTGATCATCGCCATCGTCGGCCCCGGCACCGCCACCAGCGTCGCGGCCATCGCCATCGTCTATACGCCGATCTTCGCGCGTGTCGTTCGGGGGCCTGCCCTGTCGCTCAAGCAGCGCGACTTCGTCGACGCCGCCCGCACCTTCGGCAGTTCGCAGGGCTATATTCTCACCCGACACCTGCTGCTCAACCTCGTCGCGCCGCTCGCCGTGCAGGTCACACTGGCCCTCGCTTGGGCGCTGCTCACCGAGGCGGGCCTGAGCTTCCTCGGCCTCGGCACCCAACCGCCGACGCCGTCGCTGGGCTTGATGCTCGCCGAAAGCCGCAATCTCATGCAGCACGCGCCCTGGCTGATGATTTTCCCGGCGGTGACGATCATGCTCGGCATCCTGGGCTTCAATCTCACCGGCGACGCGCTGCGCGACATCCTCGACCCGCGCACCCAGAGGAGAGAGGCATGACCCGCTTGCTCAGCGTCCGCGACCTTCGCGTCGGCTTCGGCCACAACCCCGTGGCCAATGAAGTCGTCAGGGGCATCAGCTTCGATCTCGATGCCGGGCAGACTCTGGCCATCGCCGGGGAGTCAGGCTCGGGCAAGTCGGTGTCGGCTCTTTCGATCAATCGCCTGGTCGATTTCGGCGGGGGTCGCATCACCCAGGGCAGCATCGCGCTGACGCGCGCCGACGGCTCGGTCATCGACGTGGCCAAGGCCGACGAAAAAACCATGCTGGGCATTCGCGGCCGCGATGTCAGTATGATCTTTCAGGAGCCGATGACCTCGCTCAACCCGGTTCACACCGTGGGGGCGCAGATCGAGGAAGCCTTTCGCCTATCCAAGGGCCTGACCGGCGCACAGGCGCACGCCGCCGCTCTCGACGTGCTGCAGCGCGTGCGCATTCCCGATGCCGAATCGCGTCTGGGCTATTATCCGCATCAGCTTTCGGGCGGCATGCGCCAGCGCATCATGATCGCCATGGCGCTGGCCGCCAGCCCGCGCCTGCTGATCGCCGATGAACCGACCACCGCGCTCGATGTCACCGTGCAGGCGCAGATCATGGCGCTGCTTGCCGAACTGCGTGCGGAAACCGGCATGGCGATGATCTTCATCACGCACGATATCGGCCTCGTTGCCGGCATCGCAGATCGCATCATGGTGATGCAGAATGGCGTGGCCGTGGAGCAGGGCGAGGCCGACAGCGTGCTCGATCATCCGCAGCACGACTATACCAGGCACCTGCTGCGCGCCGTGCCGCATTTCACCTCCGGCAAGGCCGTGCGGGAGGATGATGGCGCGCCTGCCATGCGCGAGCCTATCGTCAAGGTCGAGGATCTGGTCGTCCGCTTTCCTGTGGGCAAGGCCTGGTTCAAACCCAAGGGCGCCATCCATGCGGTGGAGGGCGTCAGCTTCGATCTCGTACCCGGCGAGACACTCGCCATCGTGGGCGAAAGCGGCTGCGGCAAATCGACGACGGCACGCGCGCTTCTAGGGCTCAACAGCATCACGCGGGGGCAGATCGTTGCCGGCTCCGGCCATTCACGGCGTCCAGTGCAGATGGTGTTTCAGGACCCCTTCGCGTCGCTCAATCCGCGGCTCAATGTCGAGGCGCTCCTCGCCGAACCCGCGCTGGCCAACGGTCAACGGCTCGATGCGGCCTTACGCAAACGCATGGCATTCCTGCTTGATCGCGTCGGCCTGCCGCAGGACGCGCTGGCCCGCTACCCGCACCAGTTCTCCGGCGGCCAGCGGCAACGCCTCTGCATCGCGCGCGCTCTGATGCTCAATCCCGACGTCGTGGTTCTCGACGAAGCCGTGTCGGCCCTCGATGTGTCGGTGCAGGCCAAGGTTCTCGACCTGCTGATCGACCTGCAACGCGAATTCGGTCTTGCCTATCTCTTCATCTCGCATGACATGGCGGTGGTCGAACGCATAGCGCATCGCATCGCCGTGATGTTTGCCGGTCAAATTGTGGAAATGGGAGATGCCCGCGCGCTCCTCTCCGACCCGCAGCACAGCTACACCCAGCGCCTGATTGCCGCCGTCCCGGCCGTCGAGCGGCGACGTCAGCATTTTACCGTCGATATGACGCAGGTCCCCTCGCTGGTCCGACCCCCCGGCTATGAACCGCCAGAGGCCCGCTGGCGCGACGCCGGCGCAGACCATCGCGTGCGTCTGGAGGAAACGGCATGACCGACGTTCAATCCATGCTCGAGCGTGCCTTCGCGCCCCTTGCCACGTCCATCGATGCGGGCCGCATACCGGGCGGCGTTCTGGGCGTCGTCGATCGCGACGGCAACCGCGCTGTTCGCGCGATGGGCCAGGCGCAGACCGAACCCACCAGCCGCCCGATGACCGAAGAGACCTGGTTCGACCTTGCCTCCCTCACCAAGGTACTGTTCACCACCGAGCGCATCCTGAAGCTGGCGGCGAGCGGCCGCATCGATCTCGACGCGCCGCTGATTTCGGTGATCCCCGACTACCGGCACTACAATCTCGACAATTGGGAGCGCAAGGTCACCTTCCGCCAGTGCCTGGGGCACCAGACGCCCTATCCGGCGGTGTTTCCGCTCTATACCTACGGGCGCGACCCGGACCTCCTGCGCACATTCCTGCTGCAACACGAATTCCCGGCCGGTCCGGCCGTCTATTCCGACATCAACTTCATCCTTCTGGGCATCGCCCTCGAGCGCATCGAGGGCAGGTGGATCCGGCAGATGGACGCCGGCGAAGGGTTTGCTTGGTCGGCCGACCCCGACCATTCCGCCGCCACCGAGGACTGCTACTGGCGTCACCGTGTGCTGGTCGGCGAGGTGCATGACGACAACTGCTCGGCGCTCGAAGGGGCTGGGCATGCGGGCCTGTTCGGCACTGTTTCGAGCGTTCTCGATTTCGCCCGGGACAAGCTCGCCACCGCCGGCCCCGAGGCGCTGATCCGCACCCCGCTTTCGGCTCGCCGCACGCATGGATGGGAGCGCCCCTACGAGGGATGGTCCGGCGGTGAACAGTGCTCGGCGGCGACCATCGGCCATACCGGCTTTACCGGCACCGGGCTGTGGCTGGACTTCGAGCGCGGTCACGCCTGGACGCTGCTGACCAACCGGGTGCATCCAACGCGCCATTTCGACAGCGGCATCCTGCCGCTGCGTCGGGCCGTGGGTGACGCCATCAATGCCATATGAGGAGACGACCATGGAGCCGATCTGGGCCATTGGGCTGATGACGGGCACGGTGCTCGACGGAAACATCGACGTGGCTCTGCTGCGCACCGACGGCGAAACGGTCGAAGGTTTCGGCGCCTATACCCTTGCCCCCTATCCACAATCGATCCGTGACACGCTCGAAGAAACACTGGCGCAGGCGCGGCGCTGGAATTTCGACGGGGCTGAACCTGCCATCTTCGCGGAGGCCGAGGACGCGCTGACCCGCGCCCAGTCCGCTGCCGTACTCGACCTCGTGTCGCAGGCGGGTCTCACGCCCAAGGATATTGGCATCATCGGATTTCACGGCCAGTCGGTATTGCATCGCGCTCCGCAGCCGGGACGGATCGGGGCAACCCGGCAACTCGGCAATGGCAGGCTGATGCACGCGATCACTGGCATCAAGGTCGCCTTCGATTTCCGTTCGGCCGATGTCCGGGCCGGCGGTCAGGGCGCTCCGCTGGCCGCGCTGTACCACCAGGCGCTGCTGCGCAAGATCGGCGCCACCGACGGCAAGACGGCCGTGCTCAACCTGGGCGGCGTCGCCAATGTCACCTTCTGGGATGGCGCCGACACGCTCGTGGCCTTCGACACCGGTCCGGCCAACGCGCCGATCAACGACTTCGTCAAGGCGCTCGGCCTTGGGGATATGGACATGAACGGCCAGATGGCCCTGCGCGGCACGGTCGATGAGGAGCGGCTCGCCCGCCTTCTCACCCATCCATACCTGTCGGCCGCCTATCCCAAGTCGCTCGACCGCTTCGACTTCCTTGCGACCATGGCCGAAGGCCTCGGGGCGGAGGATGGCGCGGCCACGTTGACGGCCTTCACCGCGGGCGCCGTCGGAAAGGCACTTGATCTCCTGCCGCAGCGACCGGAGCGGTTGGTCGTCTGCGGTGGCGGCCGGCACAATCCGGCGATCATGGCCATGCTGGCAACCAGGGCGAAGGTCGAAGCGGTGCCTGCCGAGACCGTTGGCTGGCGTGGCGACGCCATCGAGGCGGAATGCTTCGCATTCCTCGCCGTGCGCGTCCTGCGCGGCATGCCGATCAGCTTCCCCACCACCACCGGCGCGCCGCATCCGCTGACCGGCGGCATTCTGGCGGCGTGATCCGATGGGCGACGTGACCATCGAAGTCACCGACACGCCCGCACAGGGTGATCTCGACTTCATCGGCACGTCGCTTGCCGCATTCAACGACGCCGATGTCGGGGCATCCGATCGGCGGCCCCTGGCAGTGCTCATTCGCGATCCCGATGGCGCGCTCGTTGCGGGAATATCGGGCTACACCGCCTGGGGCTGGCTTTACGTGCAATGGCTGTTCGTGGCCGAAAGCCAACGCGGGCAAGGGCTGGCCGCACAAATGCTCGATGCCGCAGAGGACGAAGCGCGCAGGCGCGGTTGCCGCGGAGCCTATATCGACACGTTCAATCCCTCTGCCCTCAAGGTCTATGAGCGCGCGGGATACACGATCTTCGGCCAGTTGCCGGATTTTCCAACGGGACGAACACGCAGCTTCCTCAGCAAGGCTCTCGCGCCGGCTTGATGGACTGGCCATTCAGCGCAAAGAAAATAGCGAAAACAGCTCTTCAGCAGAACGGCATTATGTCGTGAACGCAGGATCGTGACTTTCCAGCAAAAATATTTCCCACCTATAGTTTGCTGCGCAAGTCAGAACCTTTTCAATCACGACCGAATTGATAGGGTTTAGTCATCATTCACCGGGAGGTTCCGATGAAACGGACTGCCAAGATCCTTGCCTACACAGCCCTCGCAGCCTCGCTGGCCGTCGGCTTCTCCGTCACTGCCCACGCGCAGGACAAGACGCTCATAAACGTCTCCTACGATCCGACCCGCGAACTCTATCGCGAATACAACGACGCCTTTGTCAAACACTGGCAAGAGACAAAGGGCGAAAGCGTCGCCATCCAGGTCACGCATGGCGGCTCGGGCTCGCAGGCACGCACCGTCATCGACGGGCTCGAAGCCGATGTCGTGACCCTGGCGCTCGAAAGTGACATCAACGCCATTTCGGACGCCAATCCCGCGCTCATTCCGGCCGACTGGCGCGGTACGCTCGAAAACAACAACGCGCCCTACACCTCGACCATCGTCTTTCTCGTGCGCAAGGGTAACCCCAAGGGCATCCAGGACTGGGGCGACCTGGTCGACGAGGGCGTCGAGGTGATCACGCCAAATCCCAAAACCTCGGGCGGCGCGCGCTGGAATTTCCTTGCCGCCTGGGCCTGGGCCCGCGAAGCCAATGGCGGCGATGAGGCCAAGGCGCAGGAATATGTTGCCAATCTCTTCAAGCATGTGCCGGTGCTCGATACCGGCGCGCGCGGTTCCACCACCACGTTCGTGCAGCGCGGCATCGGCGACGTCCTGCTCGCCTGGGAGAATGAAGCCTATCTCGCCCTCGAGGAACTCGGCCCCGACGCGTTCGACATCGTCACGCCGTCGATTTCGATCCTCGCTGAACCGCCGGTGGCGCTCGTTCCGGGCAATGCCGAGCGCAAGGGCAACCTTGAAGTGGCGCAGGCCTATCTCGAATACCTTTATTCGGATGAAGGCCAGGCCATCGCGGCAAAGCACTACTACCGCCCGTTCAAGCCCGAAGCCGCCGCTCCCGAGGACATTGCCCGCTTCGGCGACGTAAACCTTGTCACCATCGAGGACTTCGGTGGCTGGCGCGAGGCACAGCCGAAGTACTTTGGCGACGGCGGCGTGTTCGACCAGATCTACGCCGGTCCTACCCAGTAAGTCCCAATGCCGCGGCCGGTCCCAAAGACCGGCCGCATCTGTTTCGAGCCTCTGGAAACCACGAGGACAACATGGTGCATTTCTTCGGCATTCTCACGCCCGGCCCACTGAAGCGCCAGGCTGCGGACGAGGCCCCTCACAAGGCGAACTTCTTCGGCGGCATTCCGGACATCGCAGCCGGTGCCGTCCCCATGACCCGCGCCGAGCAGGATGCGTGCTATCTCGGCGGCAAGGGCCCCGAACCCGACAGGGCTGCCGAAGACGCCACCAGTCCCGCGGCAGACCAATGACCCGCCCTTTCCTCATCATTCCCGGGCTCAACGGATCGGGCGACGGACACTGGCAGCGCCACTGGCTCGCCGATCATGACGACGCTTATCTGGTCGAGCAGTCCGACTGGTCCAACCCGACCGCGGGTCGCTGGATGCACCGGCTGGAACAGGCTGTCATCGCCCATCCCGGGGCCCTGCTCGTTGCCCATAGTCTGGGCACCATTCTCGTTGCGCGGCTTGCTGCCAGTTCGGTCGCGCCACTGGTGGGCGGCGCGCTTCTCGTGGCGCCGGCCGATATCGAGCGGACGTCCGAGCTCCACGCCCGCACATACGAGTTCGGGACCATCCCGACGGAGCGACTGCCATTCCCGGCGCTGGTCGTCGCCAGCCGCGACGACATGTATATGAGCCTCGACAAGGCCCGCCGCGTTGCCCAGGCCTGGCACAGTCCGGTGGTGGATATCGGCCAGGCCGGGCATATTAATGTCGCGAGCGGTTTCGGGCGCTGGCCCGACGGGTACGCCCTGGCGCAGCAGGTGGCGGTCAAGGCCGAGCGCTGGCAGAGGCCGCGCCTGCAACGCCAAGCCCTCGTCCAAAATTACGGGTAAGCCCGGCCGGCAGAATTTTCGCTTGCACAGCCTTGACGCCCGTCCAACGCAACATTTCGTGGGGTGACAGCGCACTGCAAAGAATGATTTTCTACCCGCACCAAAAATCTTGACCGCTGGCCTCCTTGAGATACCCGACTATCTGGCTAGTGTTAGCGCACGTTATCCAAGGCCGAAACTGATGTTCCGACCCCACTATTCCATGCCCGAGAAAATCCGCCTCCGGAGGCATGCATGAAGCCATTTGGCCGCTTCCGCCAGCCGAGCGTCATCCCGGGATTCGGCCTCACCTTCGGCTTCACCATCGCCTATTTTTCGCTGATCATCCTCGTGCCGATGATTGCGCTGGTCATCCGCTCGACGGGCCTCGGGTGGAACGGATTCTGGGCCGCCGCACTTGACCCGCGCGTAGTCGCGGCCCTGCGGACCAGCTTCTCCACGGCATTGATCGCCGCCGCAATCAACGTGGTGTTCGGCACGCTGATCGCCTGGGTGCTGGTACGCTACCGGTTCCCGGGCCGCCGCGTCTTCGACGCCATGGTCGACCTGCCCTTCGCCCTGCCCACGGCCGTGGCCGGCATCGCGCTTACCGCCATCTATGCGCCCAACGGCTTTATCGGCCAGCTGGTCGCCCCGCTCGGCTGGCGCATCGCCTACACGCCGATCGGCATCACCATCGCCATGGTGTTCATCGGCCTGCCGTTCGTGGTGCGCACCATCCAGCCCATTCTCGAAGAAACCAGCAAGGAGGTCGAGGAAGTCTCGGCCACGCTGGGCGCCAATCGCTTCCAGACGATTTCGCGGGTGCTGCTGCCAAGCCTGGCCCCGGCCATCCTGACCGGCTTCGCGCTCGCCTTTGCCAGGGCCGTCGGCGAATATGGCTCGGTGATCTTCATCGCCGGCAACATTCCCTTCGTGTCCGAAATCGCGCCGCTGCTGATCGTCATCCGGCTCGAGGAATTCAACTATGCCGGGGCCGCCGTCATCGCCACGGTGATGCTGGCGATTTCCTTCGCCATGCTGTTCGTCATCAATCTGATCCAGGCCTGGAGCCGCCGGAGGTATGGCTATGGCAGCTGAGATCGCTCACCGTCGCCTGAATTCCCCCACCAACGAGCCCATGTGGGTGCGCGTGCTGTTGATCGCCATCGGTCTCGCCTTCATGGCGCTGTTCCTGGTGCTGCCGCTGGTGGCGGTTTTTTCAGAGGCGTTCCGCCAGGGCATCGGCGCATTCTGGGCGAGCCTGCAGAGCCCTGATGCCCTCTCCGCCATCCGGCTGACCCTTCTGGTCGCGGCCATTGCCGTGCCGCTCAACGTCGTCTTCGGCATTGCGGCGTCCTGGGCCATCGCCAAGTTCGAATTCAAGGGCAAGGCCTTCCTCATCACCCTGATCGACCTGCCGTTCTCGGTCTCGCCTGTCATATCGGGCCTTGTCTACGTGCTGCTGTTCAGCGCCGGCAGCGTGCTTGGCCCCTTTCTCAAGTCCTACGGCATCGAGATCCTCTTTGCCGTGCCGGGCATCGTGCTGGCGACCATTTTCGTCACCTTCCCCTTTGTCGCGCGCGAGCTCATCCCGCTGATGCAGGACCAGGGCACGGGCGACGAGGAGGCAGCGCTCTCGCTCGGCGCTTCGGGCTGGCAGACGTTCTGGCGGGTGACCCTGCCCAACATCAAGTGGGGCCTCCTCTACGGCGTCTTGCTCTGCAATGCCCGCGCCATGGGCGAGTTCGGCGCCGTGGCCGTGGTTTCGGGCAAGATCCGCGGCCAGACGACGACCATGCCGCTGCAAGTCGAAATGTTCTACAACGAATATCAGGGGACGGCGGCTTTCGCGCTCGCATCGCTGCTGGCATTGCTCGCCCTGGTGACACTGGTTCTCAAGACCGCGCTCGAATGGCGTTTCAGCGAAGAGCTGGCCGCCACCGGCCGTGGCCACTGACAGGATAAACGATGGAAGTACGCGTTCAGAATGTGCGCAAGGAGTTCGACCGGTTCCCGGCCCTCCATGACGTGTCGCTCGACATCCGCTCGGGCGAGCTGATTGCGCTGCTTGGGCCGTCGGGTTCGGGCAAGACGACGCTGCTGCGCCTGATCGCCGGCCTCGAGCGGCCGACCGCGGGCCGCATCTTCTTCGGGGACACCGACGCTTCGGAAAAGAGCGTGCAGGAGCGCAACATCGGCTTCGTGTTCCAGCACTATGCCCTGTTCCGCCATATGACGATCCTCGAAAACGTCTCCTTCGGCCTCAAGGTCCGCCCGCGCTCGACGCGGCCCCCAGCCGGGGAAATCCGCCGCCGCGCCATGGAACTGCTCGATCTCGTGCAGCTTGCCGGCCTCGAGAAGCGCTATCCCAGCCAGCTCTCGGGCGGCCAGCGCCAGCGCGTCGCGCTTGCTCGTGCACTGGCCATCGAACCCGGCGTGCTGCTGCTCGATGAACCCTTCGGCGCCCTCGATGCGCAGGTGCGTCGCGAGCTGCGCAAGTGGCTTCGCGAAATTCACGACCGCACCGGTCACACCACAGTGTTCGTGACCCACGACCAGGAAGAGGCTCTTGAACTCGCAGACCGCCTCTGCGTCATGAGCCAGGGCCGGATCGAGCAGGTCGGTTCGCCCGACAGCGTGTACGACGATCCGAGCTCGCCCTTCGTCTTCGGTTTTATCGGCGAGTCCTCGGAATTGCCGGTTCACCTCGAGAACGGTGACGTCTGGGTCGGCGATCGTCCCATCGGCATTTCGCAGCCAGGCACCGTCGCAGGGCAACAGCGCCTGTTTTTCCGTCCACACGATATCGAGCTGGTTGAAGGTGGTGCCGCCCTGGCCGGTGTCGTCGCGTCGAGCCGTCGCGTCGGCGGGACACGCCGGGTCGAACTCGACATCGGCGGCGCCGCGCATCGGGTCGAGATCGACCTGCCGTTCGATCATCCAGCCGGCGAGCGGACCCAGATCGCCTTCCGGCCAAAGCGCTGGCGGCTGTTCCCCGCAGCCTAGACGCAGAGGCTGACGAAGGTCAGCGGCAGGACAAGCGCGAGCACGCCTGCGGCCAGCGCCGCGCGATTGGCCCATAGCGCGGCCACGGCCAGGGTCGTGGCGGGTTCCCCATCGGCCGCCGGCCGCCGCCACGCCAGCCAGGCCATCGGCACGAGGCTCGCCATGCCGGCGGCGATCAGGATCAGCCGGTGCTGCGGCCAGCCATAGGCGCAGCCAAGGGCCTGCAGCGCATAGAGCAGCACGAAAGCCACCGACCACACCGTGAAGCCGGCCGCGAGCCAGACCAGAGCTTTTATATCCTGGCGCATCATGCAGCGCCTCCCGCCCGAGCCAGCAGGAAGCCGAGCAGCAGCGCCGGCACGGTAACGCCGACGGCATAGCCGCTCCAGAGCAGTGCCAGCTGCATTTCGGTCTGCCGCCGCGCCGAAACATAGCCCTGCGCGATCCGCCAGGCACCGTGTCCCGAGAGCAGGGCCGCAAGGGCGCAGTGGATGGCGGAATAGGCGAGGAGAACGAAGATCACCGCCTGCCGAGCATGACCTGTAGGCTCGCTGACCGATGCCATCAGCACGATCAGCAGCACCACCGCACCCAGATGCAGCGCCGCAGCTGCGCCGAGCAGGATCATGGCATTGCCGCCCGCAGCATTGCGAGCCCGTGCCGCAAAGCTCAAACCGGCTCCCAATGCGCTCAATATCACCGCCAGGAGGCCAGGCCAGGGCGATAGCTTGAGCGTGCCGATCCCTGACCAATTGGGGGCCACGACCAGAAGAAACAGGCCACCAAACAACAGCGACGAGAACAGCGTGGCGTTCATGACCACGGCAGCCCGATTGGCCAGTACGCTGACATTGTGCGGGCTTTCCACGTCGAGAACCGCACGCTCGCCCATGCCGATATCGACGGGACCGAAATCCTTCTTCTGGCCGATCGTCGTGGGCCAGAACAGGAAAAGCACCAATGTGGCCAGCGCCCCGAACGGCGCCAGCCAGTATTGCCCGAACAGCATGGCGAGAAAGAAACTCGCGGTTGCGATCGCTGTCCAGAGCGGCAGGTAGGTCCGGCGCGGCAAGACGATCACGTGCTCGGGCGCGCCGGTCACCATGTCGACGCCCATGGTTTCCTGGTCCTCGTTGCGGACGAAGCCGAGATAGCCTCTGCCGCCGGCCAGAACCGGCCCGATGCTTGCTGGCTCCAGCGCGTCGGCGCGAGTGTCGATCCGGGGGATGGCGGCGAAGTTGTAGCTTGGCGGCGGGGTCGGCGTGGCCCATTCGAGCGTCTGCGCCTGCCAGGGATCGCGGCGGAACCAGCGGCCGAAGCGGAACTGCAGGATGATGTCGGCAAGGACGAGGCAAAAGCCCATCGTCAGGATGAAGCCGCCAACCGACGACAGCAGGTTCAGCCAGTCCCAGCCCCAGTTGGAGGGATAGGTCGAAATGCGCCGCGGCATCCCCATGAGGCCGGTGAGGTGCATGAGGAAGAATGTGAGGTTGAAGCCCACGAGGATCAGCCAGAAGGCGGGCACCGACAGGCGGTAGAGGCTCTGGCGGCCGGATATGTGCGGCATCCAGTGATAAATGCCGGCAAGCATGGGAAAGACGAAGCCTCCCACCAGCACATAGTGCAGGTGCGCAACGACGAAATAGCTGTCATGGGCCTGGGTGTTGAACGGCACCATGGCCAGCATCACCCCGGTCAGGCCGCCGATCACGAAGACGAAGAAGAAGCCGAACACGTAGAGCATGGGGATATCCCAGCGTGGCCTGCCCGAGGCCAGCGTCCCCAGCCAGGCGAATATCTGCACCGCGGTCGGAATCGCCACCAGGGCGCTGGCGGCCGAGAAGAAGGCGAGGGCCAGATGCGGGATACCCACCGTGAACATGTGATGGACCCAAAGGCCGAAGGAGAGGAAGCCCATGGCGACGATGGCTGCGATGATCGCGCGGTAGCCCAGGATCTGCCTTTGCGCGAAGACCGGGATGATGGTCGACAACGCGCCGGCGGCGGGCAGGAAGATGATGTAGACCTCCGGGTGGCCGAACAGCCAGAAGAGGTGCTGCCAGAGCAGCGGATCGCCCCCGCGGGTCGGATCGAAGAACGGCAGGTCGAAGGCCCGCTCGAGTTCGAGCAGGATCGATCCCAGGATCAGCGGCGGGAAGCCGACGATCATCATCCCTGATGTCACCAGCATGTACCAGCCCATCAGCGGCATGCGCGCCAGCGACATGCCCGGCGCGCGCATCTTGAGGATGGACACGAAGATCTCGATGGCGGCCGTTACTGCGGAAATCTCGACGAAGGTTATGCCGAGCAGCCACACATCGGCATTGATACCGGGTGTGTAGGGGCGCGAGGAGAGCGGGGTGTACATAAACCACCCGCTGTCCGGGGCCACGCCAGCGAGCATCGCCACGATCAGGATGGTGCCGCCGAACAGGTAGCACCAGAAGCCGTAGGCAGTGAGCCGTGGGAACGCCATATCGCGTGCGCCCAACATCTTGGGCAGCATGTAGATGACAAAACCCTCGAACATCGGAATGGCGAAGAGGAACATCATCACCGTGCCGTGCATGGTGAAGATCTGGTTGTAGATTTCCGGGCCGATGAAGGCGCTGTTTGGGGTCGCCAGCTGCGCCCGGATCAGCATGGACAGAAAACCGCCAATGGCAAAAAAGGTGAGCGCCACCACCATGAAGCGCTTGCCCAGAACCGTGTGGTTGACACTCGACAGGCGACCGATGCCGGGCGGGGTCATCCACACGCGCTCGAGCGCCTTGTGGAGGCGGATGGAGGAGAGAGGCGCGTCGCTCATCGGCCGGCCTCCATCAATGCGGCAAAGTCATCGGGAGCATGAGCCTCGACACGGAATTGCATGCCGTCATGTCCCTCCCCGCAATATTCGGCGCATTGGCCCCAATAGATGCCGGGCGCGTCGGCCTCGAGGCGGATGACATTGGTGCGTCCGGGGATGGCGTCGATCTTGCCTCCGAGACGCGGAATCCAGAACGCATGGATGACGTCTTCGGCCGTCACGGCGATGTCGACGGGCTCGCCCGCTGGAATGTGCAGTGTCTGGCCATCCATCGGCGTGCCGTCGGGAAAGCCGAACTGCCAGGACCAGCGTTGCGCATGCGCTTGCAAGCGCATGGGCGCGTCGCCCTTGGGCAAAAGCTGCTCTCCCAGCACCAGTGCGGTGCCCGTGAGCAGGACGAGCACGGGGATCGGCAGCACCAGCCCGCCACCAATAATCCACTGTGCCGGCGTGATGCGGGAGACCCAGCCAGTGCGCAGGTATGCCAGCGCGAACATGGTCATCACGAGGGCAAAGAGCAGTACCGATCCGGCCAGCATGACCCACCACAAGGTGGCCAGATTGGCGGCGCGCGGACCTGCCGGATCGAGGGTCGACAGCTCCCCGGTGCAACCGGCCAGCAGGAGCGGCGTTGCACACAGTGCAACGAACCTCATACAAGGGCCGGATACATGGGTGAAACGACGCGGCAGAACGAAGAAGCCGAAATGGCGCTCGAGGAGGGCCAGGAAGCCAGCGCCGATCATCCCAATCCGCACATTCGCGAAGTTGCCGAACAGGATATCGGCTCGGCCATTGCGGTCGCCGGCCATCCGGTCCACGCCATGTTGGTGCATTTCCCCATTGCGTTCGTCATTTCGACGCTGGGCATCGACATCTTCTACTGGTTCACCGGCGACCCGTTCTGGTTGCAGGTGGGCACATGGTCGGCAGGAGCAGCCTTCGTCTTCGGGGTTCTGGCTGCGATCGTTGGCACGCTCGAACTCTTGGCCGTACCAGGCATTCGCGTTCGCGTCGCCAGCTGGAACCATGCCATTGCGGCCATGGTCATGCTCGCGATCGTCGGCGCAAATGCGGGCCTCAGGATGTTCTGGCCGGAAACTGTCCTGCCCAACGGCTTGATGCTGTCGGTGCTGGGCAGCATGGCGGCGGGCTTCGCCGGCTGGCATGGAGGCAAGCTGATTTTCGATCACGGTGTCGGCCTCCTCATATCATCCAAGCAATGAACGGTTGGGCGATCTCGCCCAGCCGTCCTGGCGCGAAGAAGTCGGCTAAGAGCTCCGGCCATTCGATGCGCGGCTTTGCCAGCACGAGAAAAAGGATGGAACTGATGGTCAGAAGCGTCAGCGGCACGACCGTCAGCATTCGCCACAGCGGATAACTGCGATCGGGCTCGAACAGCTTGAGCACCATGAGGCCGGAAAAGATATGAATGCCGGTCAGCACGGCGACGCCGAGCAACTTGGCGGAGAACCAGTTCTCGTATGTGCCCATCATGAAGATCAGCGCCGTACCCGAGCCGATGGCCACGAACGCCGCAGGCGACATGATGACGACGTAGAGAAACCGGGCGAAAGCGTGCAGCTTGTGCAAGGCGTCGCCCTCCAGCCCGCCACGCTGCCGATAAAGAAACGGCAGGGCGATCAGGCCGGCGGACCAAAGTGCGATTGTGGCGACATGAATGAACTTGAGCCAGGTGACGATCAATCCAGCGCCTCCCGCCGGGGCAGGACAGCCTCCAGCAGGCGCCAGAGCGCCAGTACCAGCAGCGGCAGGTTGGCCGGCACCCACATGATCAGCCCGGCCAGCTGCTGGTCTTCGGACGGCGAGAACCCAAAGGCCATGGTGGTGCCCAGGTGAGGGACATAGAGTGCGCGGGGGGCAAAAACCAGCAGCGCACCGAGCATGCCCATCTGCATCGCAGAGGACAGGGCGCCGAGCCCGGCGCCGAGCGGTCGCGGATCGCGCAGCAGCGCCATCCACAAGGCGGTGAAACTTGCCAGCAAGCTGAGCTGCATGGCCCAATAGACGGCGGGATGACCGAAGGCCGCGGTGTAGAAGTCCGGCGCGTGCCAGAGCCACAGGGCCGCCGTCGAGACGATCAATGCGGGCAGCATCGGTACTCGTTTTGCCCACGCAGGTGGCAGCGCCCAGGCCAGGAGCGGCGCCACGATCATGGTGAGAACGACATGGTGTCCTACGCGCGCGGAAAATAGCGCCACCGTCAATGCGCAGATCGGAGAGATGAAAAGCACTGCCGAAATGAGCCATGCCCCAGCAAATCCGGCCTGTTGCCGCCTTGTGGCGCGGCGCAGCCCCAGCGCCACGGCAATTGCCAGCACCGCAAAGGCCAGCAGCAGGAGCGGGTCGAGGTTCCACCGTCCCAGCAGAGTGTCGAGCGTCGGCGGGGAGCCGCAATAGCTCATGTCGAAGGAAAAGGCTGACGCTTCGTCCATTTCCATCCTGTCTCAAATGATGAGACGGAGGCGCAGACGCGCGCCTCCGTCATGATCCGGGCTAGGGCTGCGCGGTTTCCGGCGCACCCACCGATGCGGCGGGAAGCGCATAGGCGATGAAATAATCGCCGATCGCAGTCTCCATGAAGTCGTGACCACCGGCATTGATGACGACGATCTGCCGTCCCTGTGCCTCATAGGTCATCGGCGTCGCCTGGCCGCCGGCCGGCAGTTCGACCTGCCAGACGGTTTCGCCGGTATCGACATCGATGGCGCGGAGCAGGTCATCGGTCGCCGCGGCGATGAAGAACAGGCCCGATGCCGTGATCACCCCGCCACCATTGTTGGGCGTGCCGATGTCGATCGGCAGCATGGACGGAATGCCGAACGGACCATTCTTGCGGGCCGTGCCGAAGGGACGATCCCAGATGATCTCGCGCGTGTTGAGATCGATGGCGGCGATTCCGCCATAGGGCGGCTCCTTGCAGAGCATGCCGGTGAAGGGAACCCGCCAGCCCGCATTGACGCGTATGCCATAGGGCGCGCCGGCCTGCGGGCTCAGCGACCCGTGCGAGCCGCCACCGGCTTCGGAGTCGTAGTTGGGATCGGTGATCGGCAGCACGCCGGCAGCGTCGACCTCCTCGCGAGGCACCAGCTGGTTGTAGTTGGGCATGTTGTTGTAGTTGGTGATCATCAGGCCGTTGACCGGATCGATCGCCACGCCACCCCAGTCGACACCGCCATTATAGCCGGGAAACTGGATCCAGGGCCGGTCCACCGTCGGCGGCGTATAGACGCCGTCATAGGCCGCCTGCCGGAACTGGATGCGGCACCACAGCTGGTCGAGCGGCGTCGTGCCCCACATGTCCGCCTCGGTGAGGTCAGGCTTGAGCAGGTTGGGGAAGTCGGTGACGAAGGGCTGCGTCGGCGACAGGCGCTCGGGCTCGACACCGCCCTGCGGGGCCGGACGCTCCTCGATCGTCACCAGCGGCTCGCCGGTTTCGCGGTTGAGGATATAGAACTGGGCCTGCTTGGACGGCATGATGATGGCCGGCACCGGGCCGTTCTCGGTCGGGAAGTCGACCAGCGTACCCTGCCCGCCCAGGTCATAGTCCCAGATGTCGTAGTGGACGGTCTGGTAGTGCCAAGCCACTTCGCCGGTTTCGACGTCGAGCGCGACGATGGCGGTGGAATAGGTATTCTCCGCCTCGGATCGGTCGCCGCCCCAATAGTCCACGGCCGAATTGCCCATGGGCAGGTAAACCATGCCCAGCTCGTCATCGCCGGAAGCGATGGTCCAGACATTGGGTGTGCCGGGCGTATAGATTTCGCCTTCCGGCGGCAGGCCGGTTTCGCCGGGGCGACCCATGTCCCAGGCCCAGTCCATCTGGCCGGTCACCGCGTTATAGCCCCGGATGACGCCCGATGGCGCTTCGCGGGTCTGGCCATCGCTGACCTGGCTGCCAACGACCAGCACGTCGCGCACCAGGGTTGGCGGAGAGGTCGGGGCGTAGAAGCCCGGCGCGCTGTCGCCGATACCTTCCATGAGATTGACGATGCCGCCATTGCCGAAGTCGGGGCAGAGCTGGCCGGTCTCGGTATCGAGCGCGATCATGCGCGCATCGTGGGTCAGATTGACCACCCGCGTGGCGCAGAGCGCATTGGTCTCGGCCGTCGGATCCTCGAAGTAGACGAGGCCGCGGCACGACGCATTATAGCCGATGGCGTCGACCGGCGTTTGCGGATCGTAGGTCCAGAACTCGGCGCCGGTCGCTGCGTCAAGCGCCGAAATCTTGTTCAGCGCCGAGCACAGGTAGAGCCGGTCGCCCACCTTGACGGGCGTGTTCTGATTGCCGAAGGGCTCGTCGTTCTCGGGCAGGTCGCCGGTGCGGAACTCCCAGATCTTTTCGAGCTCGCCGACATTGTCCTTGCTGATCTGGTCAAGCGGCGAATAGCGCAGCGCTGCGTGCGTGCCGCCATAAGCCGGCCAGTCGACACCGGTTTCGAGCGCGACATAGGTCGGTCCTGTATCGACGGGTTCGGCCGGCGCGGCCTCCGTGTCGGCAGGGGGCGTCGCCGATGTCGCCTGCGGTGCCGCTGGCGTTTGCCCGGCCTGTTGTGCGGGCTCTGCTGCCGGCGCTGCGGGCGCTTCCGTCTCAGGCGCGGCCGCCGGGGTGCCGGGCTCGACCGCGTCCGGTGGGCTCTGCTCCTGCGCGAAGCTGCTTTCGACGCCGTGGTTGGCGACGGTGATGGTCCCGATCGCGCCGGCTATGGTGACGATGGCCGCCGCCGCACCGCTGCCAATGCGGCGGATCGAGCCGCGCAGGACCGGCAGCGTGGAGAGGACCAGAACAAGGACGACCGTCGGCGCCACGAGGCGCGGAACCTGAGCCCAGCCATTGAGGCCAGCTTCCCACAGCGCCCAGACCACGGTTGCGCCATAGGTCACGAGATAGACCCAGAGCGCATTGATGTCGCGACGGAACAGGAACCAGGCGGTGAGGAGCAGGCCAAGGCCCGCAGGCAGGTAATAGAAAGAGCCGCCGAGAATGATGAGCCAGGCGCCGCCCGCCGCAATCGGCAGGCCGAAGATCAGCAGAATGACCCCGACAAGCATGGTCCACCAAAACCCGAATCCCCTGTGGTCTGGGCGCGACATTGCGTGCTCGGTCATTCTGCCTCCAATCTGGTGCTTACCCCCGTGAACGCCCAAATGCGGACACAGTTCCGAACCGAGTGCGGCATAATCGAAATTAGTGGGTCTGGCGCTTGAGGAACGCGACGGTCTCCACTTCATCCTCATCCATGCCGTCGACTGCCTTGAGGCGTCCCGAACGCCGCAACTCGCCGTCTTGCCAGCTCCTGGGAATGGCGGGGTGGATATAGGATTGGCGGCACACGGTTCGGGTATTGCCAAGCTTGGCCGCGACCTGATCGATCAGCGCGTTCATGGCGCGGGCCTGTGCGGTCTTGGTCTCGGGCAGTTCGGCGTCGGCGAACAGGCCGAAGGCCCGCACCGTTCCGGCCCAGGTCCGGAAGTGCTTCGCGGTGAAATCGGGACCCGCGAAAGCCGCAAGATAGTCGTTCACATCGCGCGAGCTGATCGAACAGTAGTGACCTTCGTCCTCATATTTGAACAGGTGCTGCCCCGGCAGCTCCTGGAGCGATTTGAGGATATTGGCGATGCGGCGGTCCGCCATCTGCAGGCGCCATTCCTTGCCCGATTTGCCCTTGAACTGGAACTGCAGCTTGTGGCCGGTAATCTCGACATGGCGTCGCCTGAGCGTCGTGAGGCCGAAGCTTTTGTTATCCCGGGCATAGGCCGGGTTGCCGATGCGGATGAGGCTGTTGTCGAGCAGCCAGACGACGGAGGCGACCACCCGTTCATAGCCCAGCGTCCGGCGGCGGAGGTCGCGCTGCACCTGTTCGCGCAAGCCCGGCAGTGCGGCCGCGAAGGCAGGAAGGGTCTCGAACTTGGTGGCGCTGCGCTGCTCCGTCCATTCGGCGTGGTAGCGATACTGCTTGCGGCCCTTTTCGTCGCGGCCGGTCGCCTGGATATGCCCGCAGGCATCGCGGCAGATCCACACGTCGGTCCAGGCAGGCGGAATGGCGAGCGCCTTGATACGTGCAAGCTCGCTGGCGTCGGGCCTGCTGCCGTCGGGCGCGGTGTAGGAAAAGCCGGTTCCCTTGCGCTGCCGGTGCCAGCCCGGATCGACGTCGCAGGAAAAGGCCAGCGTCGGCGCCGGGCCCATTTCGTCGGCCCGCATTCTGTCCAGAACTATCCTTGCCAGATGCATGATCTCGCCTCTTGTCGTCGCTGCAATGACGAGGTGGCGCCAAGCGTTCCGTTTGCGCGCAAAGGTGAACGGAACGGCGTGCGGGTCGCGGCGTTGAGTCGCCAAACTCAGCGGAGGTACCGTTCATGCCCGCATCGCGTCCGATCTGGAAAGGCCAGCTGCGCCTTTCTCTCGTGTCCATCCCGGTTGAGCTTTTCAGCGCCGCAAAGACTGGAGCCAAGCCCAGCTTCCGGCAGATCCATGAGCCGACGGGCAAGCCGATCCACTACGAAAAGGTGGTCGCCGGAGTTGGGCCAGTCGACAAGGACGAGATCATCAAGGGCTTCGAATACGAGAAGGGCGACTATGTCCTCCTCACCGATGACGAGATCGACGCCGTTCGCCTCGAGACCCGCAAGACACTCGAGCTGACCCAGTTCGTGGGCGCCTGCGCGATCGACCCGATCTACTACGACAAGTCCTATTTCGTCGTGCCGACCGATGAACTGGCCGAGGACGCCTTCCGGGTGATCCGGGATGCCCTGCGCAAGACGCAGAAGGTCGGGCTCGGCCAGCTCGCCATGCGCGGCAAGGAGTACCTTGCGGCCATCAAGCCCAGCGGCACCGGTCTTATGCTCGAGACGCTGCACTACGAAGATGAAATCCGCAAATCCGATCCGTTTTTCTCGCAGATATCGAACAAGAAGGCCGAGCCTGACCTTCTCGAAGTCGCCACGGCGCTGATCGAGAAGAAGACCGCCGCCTTCGATGCCAAGGCCTTCAAGGACCACTACCAAGCAGCCCTGCACGAGCTGATCCAGCGAAAGATGAAGAACAAGGGCCGCAAGATCACCGCCGATGACAGCGACGAGCCCAAGCGCCCAAGCGGCTCCAATGTCGTCGACCTCATGGCGGCGCTCAAGGAAAGCCTCGAGGGCGGCAAGACCAGTCCCAGCGCGCGTCGCAAGCCAGCCGAGAAGAAGGCGCCCGCCAAGGCAACGGCTAAGAAAACAACGACCACAGCACGCAAGAAAGCGAGCTGACGATGACGTCCTGGCTCCCGAATTTGGCATGTGACACGCTGCTGCGGGTTGGACGGGGCCAACTCACATGAAGACCACCCCAGGCGACCTTCTGAAGGACTACAAAGCCAAGCGAAACTTTGCCAAGACGCAGGAGCCCGCTGGCGCCGAACCGAAATCGGGCAGTGGACGCGGCAGCTTCGTGGTTCAGAAGCACGACGCGACCCGCCTCCACTACGACTTCCGGCTCGAGCTCGACGGCGTGCTCAAAAGCTGGGCCGTCACCAAGGGGCCGTCCAACAACCCGGGCGATAAGCGTCTTGCCGTGCGGGTCGAGGACCACCCGCTCGAATACGGTGGTTTCGAAGGCACTATCCCCGAAGGCGAGTATGGCGGCGGCACCGTCATGCTTTGGGACCGCGGCACCTGGGAGCCGATTGGGGATCCACACGAGGGGCTCGAAAGCGGCGACCTCAAGTTCCGCCTATTCGGCGAGAGGATGAAGGGCGAATATGTCCTCGTGCATATGAAGGGGCGGGACACCAAGCGCCGGTCCGGCCCGGACCGGGAGAACTGGCTGCTCATCAAGCATCGCGACAGCTATGCCCGTGACAAGGACACGCTCACCACCCGGTTTACCCGCTCGGTCGATACCGGCCGCGACCTCAAGCAGATCGCAGCCGGCGCCGAGGCGCAGAAAAAGAGCAAGACCCAGCCCGATGCGGTCTGGCACTCTGACGCGGAAGAGGCCGAAAAGGCTGACCAGAAGACGCGGATCATCGAGAGCGCGAAGAAAGGCGCTGCCCCCGCCTTCCGTCCCGTTCAACTGGCAACACTGGTCGACAGCGTCCCGGCCGGCGACGGCTGGGCCTTCGAGATGAAGTATGATGGCTACAGGTGCCTTGCCGCGATCAAGGGACAGAGCGTTCGCCTTTATACCCGCAATGGCCTCGACTGGACCGAACAGTTCGGGGCGCTGGTCGAGCCTCTACAGAAGCTCAAGCTCGGCTCAGCGGTGATCGATGGCGAAATCTGCGCCTTCGACGCCAAGGGGCGGACCGACTTCACCACCCTCAAGAACGTGCTATCCGGGGGCGGGCGGCTCGAATATTTCGCCTTCGACCTTCTGGAGCTGGACGGCAAGGACCTCGCCAAAAGGCCGCTGATCGAACGCAAGGCGGCGCTCGAAAAGCTGCTCGGCAAATCGGCGCGCCAGGATCCGGTCCAATATTCGTCGCACGTCACCGGACACGGCCAGAAAGTGTTCGAAGCCCTGTGCCGCGATGGCCACGAAGGTGTCATCGCCAAGCGTCTCGCCGACCCCTATCGCGGCGATCGGACCCGCAGCTGGCTCAAGATCAAGTGTCTTAAGCGCCAGGAATTCGTCATCGGCGGCTGGTCGCCCTCCACCAAGCGCCGCGGTTTCGCCTCGCTCCTTCTCGGCGTCTGGGAAGATGGCAAGCTGCTCTATCGCGGACGCGTCGGCACGGGATTTTCCCAGGATGTCATGCTGGACCTCGACGCGCGCCTCAAGACCCTGGCGCGGAAGACCAACCCCTTCGAAGCCGTGCCGCGCGAGCGCGCGCGCGGCGTTCACTGGGTCAAGCCCGAGCTGGTTGCCGAGATCGCCTATACCGAACTGACCGGCGACGACATTCTCAGGCACCCGTCATTTCTGGGGCTGCGAGAGGACAAGCCCTCAAAGGAGGTGAAGATGGAAAAGGCCCGCCCCCCTGACAGCGGCGTATCCATTACCGACGAAGAGGGCGAAGAGGTCGCCGAACGCGTCGGGGTTCGCCTTACCTCGCCTCATCGCGTGGTGTTTCCCGATCAGGGGGTCACCAAGGCGCAACTCGTCGATTACTATTCCGAGGTGGTCGAGGCCATGTTGCCCCATGTCGGAAACCGCCCGCTGAGCCTCGTGCGCTGTCCGCAGGGGCGCACCAAGCACTGCTTCTTCCAAAAACACGATACCGGCGGTTTTCCCGATCAGTTGCTGTCGCGCGCCATTGCGGAAAAGGATGGCGAGAAGAAAGACTATTTCCACGTCGAGGATCTGGCGGGCCTCGTGGCCGGAACGCAGATGAACGTGCTCGAATGGCACATCTGGGGATCGCGCTTCGATGACGTCGAAAAGCCAGACCGGCTGGTCTTCGACATCGATCCGGACGAGGCACTGGACTTTTCGGCCATTACCAGCGCGGCCATCGACATTCGCGATCGGCTGGCAGACCTGGGCCTCAAGAGTTTCCCGATGGTGTCGGGGGGCAAGGGCATCCATGTGATCGTGCCGCTCAAGCCGCAGGCCGAGTGGCCGGCGGCCAAAACCTTCTGCAAGGATTTCGCCCAGGCCATGGCCGACGACGAACCCGATCGCTTCACCGCCAACATTTCGAAGGCGCGACGCAAGGGCCGGCTGTTCATCGACTATTTGCGCAACGAGCGCGGTTCGACCGCGATCAGTCCGTGGTCGGTGCGCTCGCGCGGGGGCGCTCCGGTGGCCGTGCCGGTGGAGTGGGACGAGGTGCCCGGGCTCAAGTCGGCCAACGGGTTTTCGCTGGCGGCCGCGGCTGAACGGGCCAAGGACAAGACCTGGTCAAACTATTTCCGGCTCAGGCAGGTCCTCAAATGAGGGCCGGACCCTGATAGGTCCGGCCATCGGTCGATCGATCAAGCAGCCTTTTCGCTGACGTCGCCGCTGTGGCGGATTTCTGTGCCGAGTACCTTGAGGCATTCCCGGATAAAGGCCGCCAGCGCCGTCCAGCCCTTGGCCGAGACCATGGTGCCGTCGACATAGGCTTCGGTCGGCGAGAGGTCGATATAGGTACCGCCAGCCAGCGTCACTTCCGGCTCGCAGGCGCCGAGCGCCGCGACCTTCTTGCCGCGCACCACGCCGTCGACGGCGATGAGGATCTGCACGCCGTGGCAGATCGTGAAGATCGGCTTCTTGGTTTCGTGGAAGTGGCGGACCATGGCCTGCACGCGCTTGTCGGTGCGGATATATTCCGGGCCGCGACCGCCGGCGGCATAGACCGCGTCATATTCTTCGAGACGCACTTCGCTGAAGGTTTTGTTGATCAGCGCGTAGTGGCCCATCTTTTCGGTATAGGTCTGGTGACCTTCGAAATCGTGCAGCGAGGTGGCGATCACGTCGCCGGCCTTCTTGTCCGGGCAGACGACATGCACGGTGTGGCCCACCGCTTCCATGGCCTGCTGGTAGACGTAGATTTCGTATTCCTCGGTGAATTCACCGCACAGCATGAGGATTTTTTTGCCAGGCATTCTCGGGTCTCCAAACGAACGATAGGGGTTGGACCGCGCCGGGGCGCGGTCCATTAAGCGATCAGAACGGGGAATCGGGGAAGTAATATTCTTCCGCATTGTCCTTGGTGATCAGCGGGGCGTCGAGCTTGACGGTGCCGCGCACCGGCGCCTGGCCGTTGAACTGGGCGGCGGTCATGTAGATGGCCGTCTTGATCATGGACGGCGGATAGGGCGTCTCGATCGGCGTCATGGGGTCGCCGGCCATGACCTTTTCGATGATTTCCTTCATGCCGTTGCCGCCGAGCGCATACTTGATCTCGGTGCGGCCGGACTGTTCGATGGCTTCGAGCACGCCGAGCAGCATGTCGTCGTCATTGGCCCAGACCGCGTCGATATGCGGGTACTTGGCCAGGTAGTCCTGCATCAGGCTGAAGGCCTCGTCGCTGTTCCAGTTGGCATACTGGATATCGAGGATCTTGATGTCGGAGCCTTCGAGACCTTCCTGGAAGCCCTGGATACGCTCGTCGTCGATCACGGTCGGAATGCCGCGCAGTACGACCACGTCACCCTTGCCGCCGAGGTTGTCGACGAGGAACTTGGCCGTGGTCGAGCCCACGGCGATATTGTCGCCGGCAACGTAGAGGTCCTGGATTTCCGGATCGGTGAGGCCGCGATCGACCACCGTGATGAAGGTGCCCGCGTCGGCAACCGACTGCACCGGGCCGGTCAGTTCGTCCGACGAGAACGGCAGGATGACGAGCGCATCGAGATTGCCGGCGGCGGTGAGGTCTTCGAGGGCGCTCACCTGCGCGGCAGCCGAAGGCGAGGTCTTGACGATGACTTCGATATTGGGGAACGCCGCCTGGATTTCCTCGGCGGCCTTTTGTGCGTGGTAGACCACGCCGCCCGTCCAGCCGTGGGTCGCTGCGGGAACCGAGACGGCGATGGTCCGGGTTTCCTGGGCGAAGGCAGGAACGGCGAGCATCAGGCTCGTCAGCGCGGTGGCGGCAAACAGATTACGATTCAATGGTATTTCCTCCCAGAAATGAAATGGACCTGAAGCATTGTGCAGGCCGTGAGGTCCGGTCACGGCTGCTTTGAGAACCTCTGTACGAGCATGGCGATGATGATGATCACGCCCTGCACCGCAGCGACGAGGTATTCGGAGATGAAGTTCGAGAGCACCATGAGGTTGGCGATCATCTCGAGGATGACGGCGCCGGCCACGGTGCCCCAGATGCGACCCTTGCCGCCGCGCAGGGCGGTGCCGCCGATGACGACGGCGGTGATCACCTGCAGCTCCCAGAGCTGGCCGGTGGTCGGCGTGGCGGCGCCGAGGCGGGGCACGTAGCAGATGGCGGCGATGGCGACGCAGATGCCCTGGATGACGAAGGCGATGGTGCGGATGCGGCCCACCGAGATGCCGGAGAAGCGCGCGACTTCCTCGTTGGCGCCCACGGCGGCGCAGCGGCGGCCGAACTTGGTCTTGTAGAGGATGAAGGCGCCCACCAGGGCCACGGCGATCGATACCAGAATGGGGATCGGAATGCCCACGAATGTGCCGTAGTAGACGGGCCGGAACGGCTCGCGCAGGCTGCGGTCGAGCGGAATGTTGCCGCCGTCGGACATGAAGGTGATGAGGGCGCGGAAAATGCCCATCGTTCCGAGCGTCACGATGAAAGGCTCGATCTTGCCCACGGTGACGATGAGGCCGTTGAACAGCCCGCAGAGCGCTCCCACGCACAGCACCAGCGCCATGCCGGCGATGATGGCATTGCCGCCCATGCTGGGCACCATGGCGTTCATGAACATGATCATGATGCCGGTGACGAAGGCCGTCATCGATCCCACGGAAAGGTCGAGGCCGCCCGAGGATATGACGAAGGTGGCGCCTACCGCGATGATGGCGATGAAGGCCGAGCGCGTCACCACATTGGTGATGTTGGTGGGGGCCAGGAAGTCGGGATTGATGAGAACGCCGACCATGACCAGGATGGCCAGGGCGATGAAGGGACCGATATCGACCCAGTTGATGCGCTGGAGCAAAGGCTCGCGCGATGGTGTCGCCGCGATGTCGCTCATTTAGTGATGTCCTCCTGCCGCGGCGTTCGGTCCGCCGCTTGTGGCCGCCAGAACGACGGCTTCTTCGGTGATCGCCTCGTCGGCGAATTCGGCAACGATCCGCCCTGCCCGCATCACCAGGATGCGGTCGCACAGGCCCACCAGTTCCTGCAGCTCCGACGAGATGACGATGCAGGCCTTTCCGGCCCGGATCAGCGCGTCGATGAAGGCGTAGATCTGGCTCTTGTTGCCGATGTCGATGCCGCGCGTCGGTTCGTCGATGATGACGACCTTGGGATCGAGCATCATGATCTTGGCTAGGAGCAGCTTCTGCTGATTGCCGCCGGACAATTGCCCGGCCTCGAGGCGTTTGGAGCGCACCCGGATATCGTATTCGTCGACGGCCCGGTCGAGCTCGCGCTGCTCGAGCCCCTGTTCGAGATAGGGCTTGCGATAAAGGCGCGAGAGCGCCGTGAGCACCAGGTTCGGCGCCAGCCTTTCGCGCAGCAGCAGGCCCTTGCCCTTGCGATCTTCGGTGAGGTAGCCGATGCCTGCCTCGACTCCGTCGGCAACCGAGCCGATCCGGACGAGCTTGCCGCCTACCCGCACCTGACTAACCTTGGCCGGGCGCAGGCCCAGCAACCCCTCGAACAGTTCCGTGCGGCCGGCGCCGATCATGCCACCAAGACCCAGCACTTCGCCGGGGCGGGCCACGAGCGAGGCGTCCTCGACGAAACCGGGAACGCTCAGATGTTCGATCTCCAGCACCGGTTCCTCCGAAGAGGGGCCGCGCTTGGCGGGATAGAGCATAGCGAGCTCGCGCCCGACCATCAGCCGCGCCATGTCTTCCTGGGACACGTCCACCGCGTCATAGGTGCCGATCATCTTGCCGTCCCGCAGCACGGTGATGCGGTCGGCCAGCGCCTCGACCTCGTTGAGCCGGTGCGAGATGTAGAGAATTGCGACGCCGCGATCGCGCAGCCCGCGCACGATGCCGAGCAGGGTGTCGACTTCGGTCGTGGTCAGCACGGCGGTCGGTTCGTCGAAAATCACCAGCCGGTGTTCTTCCAGCAGCGCCCGCGCGATCTGCACCAGCTGGCGTTGGGCGATGGGAAGACTGCGCACCAGCGCCCGTGGCGAGGCTGTGCAACCCAGTGCGGCGAGCTTTTGGCTGGCGATGCGCTCCATGCTGCGGTCGTCGACCACCCCATTGCGCGTCATTTCGCGGCCGAGAAACAGGTTTTCGACGACAGTGAGGCCGTCAGCGAGCAGGATTTCCTGGTGCACCAGGGCGATTCCCGCATGCTCAGCCGCAGCCGGGTTGACGAATTCGACCTCTTCACCGGCCAGCCGGATGCTGCCTTCGGTGGGCTTCACGTGTCCGGAAATCAGCCGCATCAGCGTCGACTTCCCGGCCCCGTTCTCCCCGATGATGGCGTGGATTTCGCCCGGGCGGATATCGAGATTGACGTCGGACAGAACCCGCACCGAACCATAGGCCTTGCCCAGTCCGGACAGCTGCATCAGCGGTGCCGCATGCCCTGGCGATACCTGTTCGTCGATCATCTCGCCCGCGCTCATTCGTCAAAGACCGGCAGCAGGCGGTCGCGCGACCGCTCGATGTGGATGCGCATCGCCTTTTGCGCGGCATCGGCATCGCGCGCCTCGAAAGCGGCGATGATTGCTTCGTGCTCGGCCAGCGCTTCCTCTGTCACCCGGGAGTGGAACATCAGGCGGAAAATGTGAAAATGCACATGCTGGTGGTTGAGCGTGTCACGGATCAGCTGATTGCCGGCCACCTGCATGATCATGTCGTGGAAGACGGCGTCCTGGCGCGCGAACTGCGAATAGCGGGCGCGCTCGTCGCCGCTCTTGGCGCGACGCCCCATGACGCCGGCCGCCTCGGTGAGTTCGGCAACCGAATCCGGGGTCAGCATAGCCACTGCACGGCGCGCGGCATCGGGTTCGAGCAAGAGACGCAGTTCGTAAAGGTCGGCGAACTGCTTGGACGTGATCTGCGGCGCGGCGCTGTAGCCGACCAGATGGGTCTTGTTGACCAGCCCTTCGGCCTCGAGGCGGCTCAGCGCCTCGCGGATGGGCGTCTGGGACACGCGCAATTCGCGTGCCAGATTGTCGACGGTGATGCGCGATCCCGGGGCAATCTTGAGCGCCATCAACTGCGAGAACACAGTTTCATAGACCTCGGTGGCGAGGCTGTGGCGCTGGATTGCACCGACCGGTTCGGCGCTACCATTCTGGGCTGTCGGAAGCTCTCTGGCCATCTTTCCCCCTTGACAATGACTACTGGCTAACACGATGTTGCGACCGACGCAATACGATATCCTATAGGATTTCCGATGAAGGTTTTGGCCGGTGAGGCAATGGGGGTGGCGGAAGGCCTGCTGATCGCAGCGGGCACGCCGGAAGCCCATGCATGCATTCAGGCCGACCACCTTCTCGAAGCTGAGCTGCGCGGTCATCCCTCGCATGGATTGCAGCGACTGCCACGCCTTTTAGACCGTATCGCAAAGGGCCTCGCCGATCCGCGCACCCGTGGCGCCGCCTCCTGGAACCGCTCGGGTGAACTGCATGTCGATGGGCGACAGGGGCTCGGCCCCGTTGTCGCCCATGCGGCCATCGACGCTCTGGTCGAACGGGTTGGCGCCAGCGGCATTGCCTTTGCCGCGATCCGGAACGCCAACCATCTGGGCATGCTTGCCGGTTATGTCGATCGCATCGCCCGGACGGGGCAGATTGGCATGGCCCTGTCCACCAGCGAGGCGCTGGTTCATCCGCATGGGGGCACGCGCGCCATGCTGGGCACCAATCCCATCGCGATCGGCATTCCGACCGGTGCGGAGCCTTTTGTGCTCGACCTCGCCACGAGCCGGGTATCCATGGGCAAGATCCATGATCATGCGATGCGCGGTGCGCCCCTGCCTGACGGCTGGGCGCTCGACGCAGAGGGCAAGCCGACGACCGATGCGGACCTGGCCAAGCTTGGGTCCATCGCGCCCTTCGGCGGCGCCAAGGGCTATGGCCTGGGCCTGGCCTTCGAATTGCTGGTGGCAAGTCTGGCCGGCTCGGCCTTCGCCCCTCAGGTCCATGGCACGCTCGATGCCACCCATCCCGTCAACAAGGGCGATCTGTTCATCGTCATCGACCCCGCCCAATCGCCTTTCGGCGCAAGCGGCATCGGCGCCTATCTCGATCTGCTGCGATCCAGCCCGCCCGCTGACGCGGCCAGCCCGGTCTCCGTGCCGGGCGATCGCGCACGGGCCAGGCGCCAGAACGCTCTCGAGGCCGGTTTCGACATCAACGACCGCCTCTGGTCCGATTTGACCGACCGCCTCGCCTCTTCATCATCGACACCGCTCGCCATCCGGGAACTCCAGACATGAGTCTATTCGCTGCCCTCAGACTGCCGCGCGAGGTGCTCTTCGGCACCGGACAGAGGCACGCCCTCGGCAAGGTCGCATCAGGCCTCGGCAAGCGCGCCCTGGTCTGCACCGATGCCCGCCTCGCTGGCGAAACCGTGTTCACCGACATGGTCGCGCTGCTTCGAAGCGAAGGAATAGACGTCCTCGTGGATGCGAGCGTGGAACCGGACGTGCCGCGCGATTCCTGCAACCGCGTCGCCGCGGGTGCACGCGCGTTCGGCCCCGATCTCGTCATCGGCATAGGCGGCGGCTCCTGCCTCGACCTCGCCAAGACGGTCGCGCTCTTGCTGCGTCATGGTGGTTCGCCGGAGAATTATTATGGCGAGGGCAAGGTGCCGGGTCCGATCCTTCCGGTCATCGCGGTGCCGACCACGGCCGGCACCGGTTCGGAAGTCACACCCGTTGCCGTGCTGTCCGATCCCGATCGTGCCATGAAGATCGGCATCTCGAGCGCCCACCTCATTCCGGCGGCGGCCATCTGCGATCCAGAGCTGACCGTGACCTGTCCGGCGGGCCTGACTGCCATAGCCGGCGCCGACGCGCTCACCCATGCGATCGAGGCCTTCACGGCCACCCGTCGCCAGCCGACCCCGCTTCTCGCGCAGGAGCGCGTCTTCCTGGGCAAGAGCGCCCTTACCGATCATTTTGCCCTGCTCGCCATCGAACTTCTGGGCCGCAGCCTCGAACGCGCCTGGCGGACCGGAAGCGATCTCGACGCCCGCGCCGACGTCATGATGGGAGCCTTATGCGCCGGCATGGCGTTCGGCACGGCCGGCACGGCCGCGGCCCACGCCATTCAGTATCCGATCGGCACCCTGACCCACACGGCACATGGTCTGGGCGTGGCGTGCATGTTGCCCTATGTCATGACGTACAATCGCTCGCATGCGCTACCGGAAATGGCGGCAATCGGGCGAGCGCTAGGAGCCACCGGGAACGACGAGACAATACTGGCGGATGCGGCGATCGAGCGGGTCCGGGCGTTGTTCGAGCGGATCGGTATTCCTCCGACGCTCGGCGCCCTCGGACTTGAGGAGGCCAAGCTGGACTGGACCTGCGAGCAGGCCATGACCATTGCCCGGCTCATCAACAACAATCCGCGGCCCATCGACGCCGCCGCCATGAAACGCCTGGTCAGCGCCGCCTATACCGGCATGCTGAACACTGCGTCCTGATCACGAAGGAACTCGACAATGAGTCAAGCACACGCCATCCCGCTCGCCAATGACAGCCTCAACTGCAGCCGCTTCGCCAAGGGGCTCTACATTGGTGGCAAATGGATCGCCGGATCGGGCATATCGGTCGTCGATCCGTCGACCGAGGCGGTACTGGCCGAAGTTGCCGATGCCGGAGAGGCCGATGCGCGCGCGGCAGTTGATGCTGCCGAAGCCGCCGCACCGGGCTGGCGCGCGACACCGCCGCGCCAGCGGGCGGAAATCCTGCTCCGCTGTCACAAGTTGATGCTTGAGCGGCTCGATGAACTGGCGACGCTGATCTCGCTCGAAAACGGCAAGGCCCTGTCCGATGCACGTGGCGAAGTCACCTACGCCGCCGAGTTCTTCCGCTGGTATGCCGAGGAGGCTGTACGGATTTCGGGCGAGTATCGCATGGCGCCCTCGGGCAGCAATCGCATCCTCGTCGACATGGAGCCGATCGGCATTGCCGTGCTGATCACGCCCTGGAATTTCCCGGCCGCCATGGCCACCCGGAAGATCGCGCCCGCGCTGGCGGCCGGCTGCACGGTCGTGCTCAAGCCCGCGAGCGAAACGCCGCTGACGGCCTATGCCCTGGCCGATCTCTATGCCGAAGCCGGCGTGCCGGCAGGCGTCGTCAACGTCATCACCACCAGCCGCCCCGGCCCGGTGACGGCCACCATGCTCAACGATGCGCGAGTGCGCAAACTCTCCTTCACCGGTTCGACCGGCGTTGGCCGGACGCTTCTCGCCGAGGCGGCAAAGACCGTTCTCAGTTGCTCCATGGAGCTGGGTGGAAACGCGCCCTTCGTGGTCTTCGATGATGCCGATCTTGACGCGGCGCTCGATGGCGCCATGGTCGCCAAGATGCGCAATGCCGGCGAAGCCTGTACCGCGGCCAACCGCTTCATTGTCCAGGATGGCATCTACGACCGGTTTGCCGAGGCGCTGAGCCAGCGCATGGCGGCGCTTCGCGTCGGCCCCGGCACAGATCCGGCTACCTCTTGCGGACCGATGATCACCCGGAAGGCCGTCGACAAGATCGAGACCCTCGTGGCCGACGCCACTGCCAAGGGTGCGCGCGTGCTGGTGGGCGGCAAGCGGCCTGAGGGCAAGGGCTTCTTCTACCCGCCAACCGTCCTGGCAGACGTGTCGCCGGGCGCCGACATGGCGCGGGACGAGATCTTCGGGCCGGTGGCGCCGCTTTATCGCTTCACCACCGAGGACGAAGCGGTGCGCCTTGCCAACGACACCGAATACGGCCTTGCCGCCTATGTCTTTACCACCGACCTCAAGCGTGGTCTTGGCGTGGCGGGGCGGATCGAGGCGGGCATGGTGGCCCTCAACCGCGGTCTGGTGTCCGATCCGGCAGCGCCATTCGGCGGGGTCAAGCAGAGCGGTCTCGGTCGTGAGGGCGGCGTGCACGGCATCGCCGAGTTCATGGAGCCCAAATACATCGCGACCTCGTTCTGATGGTCGACCTTTTTCGCACCCGCGACCACGTCCCCGAGTTCGAGGACTACGTCGCCCAGTATGCGCAACGCAGTGCCCAAACGCGGTCACGGCTGCGGGCGGACCTCGACGTCGCCTATGGCGCGGGTGCGGATGAGCGGCTGGACCTGTTCTTCCCGCCACGGCTCGACGGCCCCGCGCCGGTGCATCTCTTCGTCCACGGCGGCTACTGGCGCATGTTCGGCAAGGGCGATTTTTCGTTCGTCGCCGATACGGTCACGGCCGCCGGAGCCATTGCGGCGGTGATGGACTATTCGCTGATGCCGGCGGTGCGGATGGAGACCATCGTCGCCCAGGTCAAGAGCGCCGCGCGCTGGCTCGTCGCCAATGCGGGATCGTTCGGCGGCGAGGGGGCGAGGCTCTCCATGTCCGGGCACTCGGCCGGCGCGCATCTGTGCGCCACGCTGCTCGCCGATGCCGGGGCGCCGCGCCCCAGGGGTTGCCTGCTGCTCAGCGGCGTCTACGACATCGCGCCGCTGCGCCAGTCGTTCCTCGATCCGCTGATCGGCATCACGGCGGCGGAGGCGGCGGCGTTTTCCCCGCTGCATCTGCCGATCGACACCACCGCCGACATCCGCATCCTCGTCGGCGAGCGGGAAACGGCGCCGTTCCACGACCAGGCGGCCGCGCTTGCGGCACGGCTCGGTCGGCCGGTGCAAACCATTGCCGGGGCCGACCACATGAGCGTGGCGCTCGACCTCGGCAATCCCGATACGAGCGTCGGCAGGGCTCTCGCCGCGCTCTGCGGTTGACTGCCCCTAGAGCAGCGCCTGCTCGTTGCGTCCCATGAAGCGGAAGGCGAGGTACACCGCGCAGCCGCTGAGCAGCAACAGCACCGTCGAGAGGGCGGCGGCCACGCCGAAATCGCCATCGAGGATCAGCAGGTAGATGCGCACCGGCATGGTCATCGTGCTGCCCACATAGAGCACCAGCGAGGACGACAGCTCGTTGATTGCGGTGACGAAGCTCAGCATCCCGCCGGCGATGATGCCCGGCACGATCAGCGGCACGGTGATCCGCAGGAAGGCCTGGAACGGGCTGTAGCCGAGCGAGATGGCCGCCTCTTCCATGCTGGGCGAGATCTGGCGCAGCGACGAAGCCGTGGTCCGCACCGTGTAGGGCAAGCGGCGGATGAAGATCGACAGCACGATGATCGCCGCCGTGCCGGTCAGCACGATCGGGCCGGTATTGAAGGCCGCGATGAAGGCGATGCCGATGACGATGCCGGGCATCACGTAGGGCACCATGAAGGCGCCGTCGAGCAGCGCCGTGTTGAAATTGGTGCGCCGCGCCACGAGCACGCCCACGATCGTCCCCACGACCACGATCAGCGCCACGGCGGCGAAGGAGAAGGTGAGCGAATTGCGCACCACGTCGCCCAGGCCGAACAGGATGCGCTCGTAGCTCTGCAGCGCGAAGCCGTCCTGGAACACCGGGCCGCTGGTCTTGCGGAACGAGTAGATCACCGAAATGATCACCGGCAGCGCGCCGCAGAGGCCGATGAAATACACGGCGAAATGCGCGAGCACATTGCGCCACCCCTTGAGCTGGATGCGCACCGGCTTGTTGATCATGTTGCCGTGGTAGACGTTGCGGCGCGACATGTAGCGCTGCAGCAGCACGAAGAGCATGGAAACGAGGATCAGCACGACGCTGATCGTGGTCGCCATCGACATGTTCGAGCCCACTTCGGCGGCGTAGAGCGTGAAAGCTTCGGTGGCGAGCACGTTATAGCCGCGGCCGAGCAGGCGCGGCGTGCCGAAATCGGCGATGGCATGGATCAGCGCCAGGAGGCCGCCGGCGGTCAGCGCGGGAAACACCATGGGGAAGGAGATTTTCATGGTGCGCTGCCAGGGCGTCAGCCCCAGGCCTTCCGCGGCTTCCTCGAGCGAACGGTTGACGTTGCTCAGCGCCCCGGAGACCATCAGGTACACATAGGGGTAGAACTTGAGCGAGAAGACGATGAGGATGCCGCCGACCCCGTAGATCGGCGGCATGTTGATGCCGAAGTCGCGCAGGAAACCGCGCACAACGCCCCCGGCGCCGAACAGCACGATCCACGAATAGGCCCCGATAAAGGGCGGCGAGACCAGCGCCAGGATGGCGAGCAGCGATACGAACTTGCCGCCGCGAATGACGAAGCGCGACACGCAGAAGGCCATGATCGAGCCGAGCAGCAACGCGCCGATGAGCCCGCCGAAGCCGACTACCAGCGTGTTGACGAAGGCCTGCAGGAAGCGCGGTTCGCCCAGGAATTTGAGATAGTTGGCGAAGGTGAAGTTGCCGCTCTGGTCGTAGAGGCTGGAGACCAGCACCGAGCCGACCGGAATGAACAGCAGCACGAACAGCATGATCCAGGTGAGGATCATGGCGACGGTCCAGAAATTGAAGCGTGGCATGGCGATCACCCTGCGATGCGGGCGCCGTCGGCGCCGAAGGCCATGGGCGCATTGCGCGGGATGACGACCGTCACGGCCTCACCGGCTTCGCGGGTCGCCGCCATGCCCGGATTGGCGATCTGCACCACCAGCAGGCCGGCAGGGGTGTCCACCTGCACATGCGCTTCGCGCCCGAGATAGGTGTATTTCGTCACCGTGCCTGCCAGCGTCGCGCCCTGTGCGCCATCGCCCCCGGGTCCGGTCAGCAGCAGGTGCTCCGGGCGCGCCGCCCAGGTTGCCGCAGCCGGCGCCTTGAGGTCCAGCGTGGCCAGCATGGCGTCGAGCGCCGGGCCGGGGGTGAACACGTTGATCGTCCCCACGAACTCGGCGACGAAACGGGTCTGCGGATTGCCGTAGATTTCCTGCGGCGTACCCACCTGTTCGATGCGCCCGGCATTCATCACGCAGATGCGGTCCGAAATGGCCAGAGCCTCTTCCTGGTCGTGCGTCACATAAATGGTTGCGATATCCACCTGCTTCTGGATATCGCGGATTTCCTCGCGCAGCTCGATGCGCAGTTTGGCGTCGAGGTTGGACAGCGGCTCATCCATGAGCAGCAGGCGCGGATTGATGACCATGGCACGCGCAAGGCCGATACGCTGCTGCTGGCCACCCGACATGGCGGCCGGCAGGCGCTCGGCCATCGCGCCGAGGCGAACCGCCTCGAGAGCCTGCGTAACCCGCGTCTTGATCTCGGCGGCCGGCACTTTGCGGGGCTTCAGCCCGAAGGCAACATTGTCGAACACGCTCAGGTGCGGAAACACCGCATAATCCTGGAACACCATGCCGATGTCGCGCTGGTGCGGCGGCACGGCGCGCAGGTTGGCGCCATCGAGGGTAATGCTGCCCGAGGTGAGGTCGTTGAAGCCGGCGATGGCGCGCAACAGCGTGGTCTTGCCACATCCGCTGGGTCCGAGCAGCGTGAAGAATTCCCCCCGCTCGATCGAAACCGACACCCCGTTCAAAGCCATGAATGTTGGCCCGAACTGCTTGGTTGCGTCGGCGACCGTCAAATAGCTCATGCCGTTTTCTCCCTCATCCCTTTGGCTCTAAGACACCCCACAAACTTTCGTATTGCAACATATTTCCGCGTAGTTCAGGATAAAATCGATCTCGCAATGATCGTAATCGAAAAGGGAGGATTCGAATGAACATTCGCAAACGTACATTTCTCGCTCTGTCGGCGGCGGCGCTGATCGCCTCGACCAGCATGACGTCGCTGGCCCTGGCGCAGGATGGCTCCGTGGTCATCTACACCGCGCACAAGTCGTCCATCGTCGATACACTTCTGCCCATCTTCGAGCAGGAAACCGGCCTCAAGGCCGAAGTGGTCAAGCTCGGTTCGGGTGACATCGCCAAGCGCGTGCAGGCCGAAGCCGGCGCCCCGGCGGCAGACGTCATCTGGTCGATTTCGGGCAGCCAGCTCACCGAGCTCGAAGACCTGCTCGAACCCTACACCCCGCCCGAGGCCGACCAGATCGATCCGCAATTCGTCAAGGACGATTCCTGGACGCCATACACCGCCGTGGTCTACGTGCTAGCCGTCAATACCGACCTGCAGCCGATCGACACCGCGCCCAAGACCTGGGCCGAACTGGCCGATCCGAAGTGGGCTGGCCAGATCGCCAGCGCCCGTGCCGATGGTTCGGGCTCGGCCATGCAGCAGCTCCAGACGGTGCTCACCGTCTTTGGTGACGAAGGCTGGGACAAGTATGCCGAGATCGCCAAGAACTTCGTGTTCGCCGACTCGTCGGGCGCCGTGCCGCGCTTCGTGGCCGATGGTGAAACCTCGATGGGCCTGACGCTCGAGGATAACGCTCTCGAATACGTCCAGGGCGGTGCACCGATTTCGATCGTGCATCTTGCCGATGGCACGGCCGCGACGCCCGATGGCGTTGCTCTGGTCAAGGGCAGCCCCAATCCAGAAGGCGGCAAGGCCTTCATCGATTGGGCCATGTCCAAGTCCACCCAGGAAAAGCTGGCCATGGATATCGGCCGCCGCTCCGTGCGTCTGGACGTCGCCGGTCCGGCCGGCACGCCGAACCTCGCCGACCTCACCCTGGTCAACGTCAAGCCCCTGAGCGACTTCGGCGGTGCCGAGGAAGTGCTCGCGAAGTGGCGGACCGCGATCGGCGAATAAGCCGAAACCGGTTCAACGACAGAAACACCAGAGCAGGACCATATGAGGCAGCTTGAAGCATTTTCGCTGGGCAAGAAGTTCGGCCATCCGGAGACCAACGAAGATAGCCTCGTGGTCATGCCAAACCTCGGTTACGCCGTCATCGACGGCGTGACCGACCGCAATGGCACACGCTATGGCGGCATGCTGTCGGGGCAGTTCGCCTCGCGCACCGTGCAGCGCGCCATCGAAACCTTCCTCCTGGCCCAAGGCCGGGCGGATGCCGAAGATCGGCAATTCCAGGGCGGCGAACACTTCGTCGACTATCTGGGCAAGGCCATCCACGCCGGTTACGTGGCCAATGGCGCTCTGGACGCCGTGGAGAAAGACTGGAAGCTGCGCGGTGGCTGCACCGTGATGGCCGCCCTCATCATCGGCGACCGGCTGGAAGTCGTCGCGGTCGGCGATAGTGGCATCCGCATCAACGGCCACGACACGCTGCAAGTACTCAAGCCACTCGACGACGTCACCGCCATCCTGCGCCGGGAAACCTGGCGCTTCTTCGAGGCGCAAGGCAAATCCATCGACGAGTGCGATCGTCTTGCCGCCTCGATGACCTGGCAGGGTACGCGCAACCAGCCCGCCGGTAGCATCACGGCCGACGATGCCCTCATCGCTGCCATCGAGGATCGGGCCATGGCGGCGTGCCGGCAACACCTGCCGCACGTGCCGGATGCCGAATTGCTGCTGCTTGTCCAGCACGGCATTTCCCATGGCCAGGGCAAGTTCCAGAACGTCACCGAACCGGTGCTGGGCTATGGGGGCATCGACGGCTTCGACGTCCCTTCCCGCTATGTTGAAACCCGCAGCTACGCACTGGCAGACATCGAGACAATCGAGCTATTCTCCGATGGCTATTTCAAGCCGGGAGCCGGCTTCGGCGTCGCCTCGTGGGAAGCAGCATTCCAGGAGGTGGAAGCCGAAGACTTCCACAAGATCGGGCGCTACATGAGCACCAAGGGCACGACCCCCACGCAATTGACCGACGACCGCACCTATCTCGGCGTGCGGTTGAAATGAGCGGCGAGATCGCGCCGCGCCTCGGCGGCGGGGTGGAACCGGCCGCCCCCGATACCGGGCGCGCGGCCGACCGTCGTCAGGCGATCCTGCATGCCGTGCGCACCAACGGCGCCGCATCGGTCGCCGAGCTCGCCGCCCGGTTCGACGTCACCTACCAGACGATCAGGCGCGACCTGCGCACTCTCGAAGAGCAAGGCCTGCTGCAAAAGGGTTTTGGCGGGGCCTTCGCCTCACCGGGCGTGGCCCATCACACCCTCGACGAGCGTCACGCCATTCAGATGACCGTCAAGCGTCAGTTGGTGCTGGCCCTCGAGGAATTTCTAGTGCCCGGCGCCACCATCTTCGTGGGTCTGGGGACGACGTTCGACAGTCTCCACGAAGTGTTGGCCCGTCATCCCGGCGTGCTGATCGCCACGCCCAATCTTGAAGTGGCCCATTCCTGCGCGCTCAAGACCGACGCAACCGTCTATGTCTATGGCGGCTATGTCCGCAACAAGGACTCCTCGGTCCTGACCCTCGCCGATGAGAGCCGCCAGCGCTTCAAGTTCGACGTTGCGGTCATAGGTGCCAGCGCCATCGACCGCGATGGCACGGTTCAGGAATTCGATCCGATGGAAGTCGACCTCGTCCGCACCATCCTCCCTCAGGCGCGGCAGGTGATCCTCGTCGCGCATGACGAGAAATTCGAAAAACGTGCCCCGCATGTGGTGACGCAGATGAGCCACGTAGATGTGCTGATCACCAATGGCGATCCCGCCGGGCGGTTCGACACCGCATCGGCGCTGGCCTCGACGCGGGTGATCGCGCTCCCTTAAGCGGCTGGCAGTCGTTCGATCGTTGGCGTCATGTCGGAGGCCCATCGCACCCGACCGCTCTCCATGACGATCCCGTGGTGTCGCATGCTGTCTGCAAGCGCGCGGCGCGGCGCCTTCGAAGCCATGGCAAGCGCCGTTTCCGCCTCGAGGCCAGCCCAGGCCATCGTGTTGCGCACCGCGTCGTCGAGACACAGGGCCGATCCGGCCAGCATGGTCTTTCCCGGCTGGACCATGGCACCACTCGACGTGCGTTCCACGGGTATGCCCGCGAATGTGTAGACACCAGGGTCCGCGGCCGCACCGAGCACCGCGTCGGTGACGAGAATGCACTTGTCCGCGCCCTTGATCCGGATCATGGCCGCCAGCGCGTCCGGCGACATGTGGTGACCATCGGCGATAAGACACGCCGCAAGGCGGGGCTCGGACAGTTGTGCGAGGAGCGTGTTCTCGAGCTTGGGCAAGGAGTGCGGCAACCCGTTGCCGAGATGGGTCGACATCGTCAGGCCCGCATCGGCGGCAGCGCTCACTTGCGCAAAGTTGGCCGCCGAATGGGCCATGGCGAGTGTCTTGCCCCGTCGCCGCATCGCGGCGATGAAATCTCCCGCCCCTTTTCGCTCGGGCGCCAGCGTCACAAGCAGGATCGGCCGCGAGAGACCATCCTCGATACGCGCGATAACCGCCGCATCGGGGTCGGTCATCGCCGCTTGCGGGTGGCAACCGGAATAGCCGTCCCCGGCATTCAGAAACGGCCCTTCCAGATGATAGCCGGGCACCATGGCCGGACCCAGCCGGCTCGAGCGCACGGCATGGTCGAGTGCCGCGAAACGCTCGGCAAGCTCATCGGGGAAAGCCGTGATGATCGTTGGCAGGCATTGCGTCACGCCCGAGACGAGCATGGCTTCGAGCGCCAGGTCGAGCTTGGCCGGGGTCAGGGACGGATCATTGAAATCCACCCCGGCATAGCCGTTGACCTGCAGGTCGGAGAGGCCGTCACTGATCATTCGAGCATGCTCGCCGAGGCCCGATCAAGATGCAGCGTCGCATTGGGGTGCCGCTGCAGGATCGATGCCGGATGGAGCGGCGACACCGGCTGCTGCACGGCCTGGCGGACCGCGAGGGCCTTGCGCTGGTCGGGCACGCTGAGCACGATCTTTCGCGACTTCATGATCTGCCGGATGCTCATCGAGATCGCCCGAGCGGGAACGGCCTCGATACTGTCGAACCACCCTTCCCCGAACTGCTGTTGCCGGCATGCCGCGTCGAGGTCGACCACGATATAGGGATCCTCGATGGCAAAGTCGGCCGGGGGGTCGTTGAAGGCCAGGTGGCAGTTCTCGCCGATGCCGGCGAAACACACGTCGACCGTTTCGTCCGCGAGGCGGGCATTGAGCCGCGCCACTTCTTCCCCGAGATCGGCCGCATCGCCGCCGACTTCCACGAACTCCCGCAAGCCTTTCACCCGGTCGACGAAGCGCGTGCGCAGATAGCCGCGGAAGCTCGCCCTGTGCGTTGCCGGCAGGCCGACATATTCATCGAGGTGGAAAGCCGCCACGCGGCTCCAGTCGATGTCGTGGCCGACCAGTGCGTCGAGCATGGCGAACTGGCTGGCGCCAGTGGCGACGATGATGGTGGCCTGGCCCGCACGTGCAATGGCGTGGTTGATGGCGGCGGCGCCGTCCTCCGCGGCGTGCCGACCCAGTTCGTCGCCATTCTCGTGTATCTTCAGTTCCATGCCATACCTCGACCAATCGTTGTCCGATTGTGCATCACGTCGAGGACCGAGGCAAAGTAGCCGGTCACCTTTTCCCCGTTAGCGGCCGGTTAGCAAATTGGCCCTGGCGCTGCGCCAGATGCTAACCGCGTGTTAGCAAATTGCCTGGATACGAGGGCCGGTCCGTGAGACCGGCCTTCGCTGGTATCAGGTCAGATCGGGTAGTGGATGTGGCCATCTTGGACGGTGACCCAGCGCAGTTCGGTGAACTCGGCGATACCCCAGTTGCCGCCAAAACGTCCGTATCCAGAAGCCTTTACGCCGCCGAAGGGCATCTGCGCCTCGTCGTGGACCGTGGGGCCGTTGACGTGGCAGATGCCGCTTTCGATGCGCCGCGCCACTGCCAGTGCCCGGTTCACGTCCTTGCCGAAAACCGCAGCCGACAAGCCATATTCGGTGTCATTGGCCACCCGAACCGCCTCGTCGACCGAGCCGACCCGGACCACGGTAACGACCGGGCCGAAGGACTCTTCGCCATAGATGCGCATCGACGGCGTGACCTTGTCGAGCAGGGTTGCGTCCATGATCGTGCCATCGATGCGCCCGCCGGCGGCCAGCACGGCACCCTTGCCCGTGGCGTCCTTGATCAGTTGTTCGAGACGCTGGGCAGCGCTGGCATCGACCACCGAACCGAGCGGCGTATCGCCCTTGGTCGGATCGCCGGCCACCAGCGTCCTGGCCTTGGCAGAAAGCTTGTCGACGAAGGCGTCGGCGATCGTATCGAGCACGACGATACGCTCGGTGGACATGCATATCTGGCCTTGGTTCATGTAGGCACCGAATGCGGCGGCGGCCACAGCTTCGTCGAGATCGGCGTCGTCGAGGACCACGAACGGAGCCTTGCCGCCCAGTTCGAGCAGGGCGGGCTTGAGGTGGCGCCCGGCCTTTTCAGCAATGATACGGCCGACGCGGGTTGAGCCGGTGAAATTAACCCGGCGCACCGCCGGGTGGGCGATCAGGGCTTCGACGATTTCGCCGGCATCGTCGGGTGAGTTGGACACGGCATTGAGCGCTCCCTTTGGCAATCCGGCTTCGAGCAGGGCCTCGACGATCAGCCGGTGCGTGCGCGGGCAGAGCTCCGACGTCTTCATGACGACGGTGTTACCGCAGGCGAGCGGCGTGGCGAGCGAGCGGACGCCAAGAATGACGGGAGCATTCCACGGCGCCATGGAAAGCACGACACCCGCAGGCTGCCTCACGGCCATGGCCAGGCTACCCGGGCGGTTGGAGGGAATGATCTCGCCCTTGATCTGAGTTACGAGGCTGGCCGCCTCGCGAAGCATGTCAGCGGCTAGCATCGTGTTGAACATGGCCCAACCGGCCGTTGCACCGATCTCTGCGCCCATGGCCTCGACGAACTGAGGGCCCTTGCTTTCGAGTATATCCGCCGCCTTGAGCAAAACCTTGCGCCGCTCCTTGGGGGCGGTCCTGGACCATTCCGGGAAGGCCGCTGCTGCGGCGTCGGCCGCACGCTGCGCATCTTCGACCGTTGCCGCGGCAGCGCGGGTCGCCACTTCGCCGGATATTGGATTGCGGCGTTCGAAGACCGCACCACCGGTGGCCTTTTGGTCTTCGTTGGCAATGAGCAAGCCGAGTTGATCCATCGCGAATTCTCCTCTCGAGTGTCAGGCGGTCGAGCCGCCAAGGAAGGCCTGTTGCACTGCCGTATCGGTCTTGAGAGCTTCGGCAGTGTCCGCACCCACGATCCGGCCGGCTTCCATGAGATAGCCGCGGTCGGAGATGGACAGGGAAATCGATACGTTCTGCTCGACGAGCAACAGCGCGACGCCGGTCTGCTGCACGCGCTTGAGTGCCGCGAACAGTTCCGTCACCACGATTGGGGCAAGGCCAAGGCTGGGCTCGTCAAGCATGAGATATTTCGGATTGCTCATCAGGGCGCGGCCGATGGCAACCATCTGCTGCTCGCCACCGGACATAGTGCGCACCATCTGGCGCTTGCGCTCCGCCAAACGGGGGAAGAGATCGTAAATGAGCGCGTGCCGGTCTGCCTCGGTGGCGCGGGCTCGCCGGGGATTCGCGCCCAGCATCAGGTTTTCCTCGACGGTCAGATCGCCGAAAACCCCGCGACCCTCAGGAACAAGGGCAATGCCGGTTTCGGGAATGTCATGTGCCGGCAGCCCGATGAGAGATTTCCCATCGAGCATGACCCGGGAGCCCGCCTCGGGCGTCACGAGCCCGGCTATGGCCTTGAGCAGCGACGACTTGCCCGCGCCGTTGGCGCCCAGGATGACGACGGTCTCGCCTTCGGAGATGCCGACGGAGATATTTTCCAGCGCACGATGTCGTCCATAGAGCAGCGACAGGTTGGCGATTTCAAGCATTGCCGTCTCCGAGATAGGCCGCGATGACGCCAGCATCGCTGAGGACATCAGCAGTCGGCCCATCGGCAATCTTGGAGCCAACGTTCATGACCACTGAGCGCGTGCACAGTGCACGGACGGCCTCCATGATGTGCTCGACCAGCACGATCGTCATGCCGCTCTGGCGCAGCGACAGGATCAGATCAATGCCGACGCGCAGCTCTGTCGGATTGAGACCGGAAAGCCACTCGTCCAGCAGCAGCAACCGGGGTTCCGACGCCAGAGCACGCGCCAGTTCCATGCGCTTTTGATCGATGTATGTGAGTTCGTCGGCATGCTCGTCTCCGCGCCCGCCGAGCCCGACCCGGTCCAGCAAGACCTCTGCCTGGTCGCGAGCGCCGCGTCCCCAGAGCGGCTGGGGGCGGAAAGCGAGAGCGGCGATAATGTTTTCGGCCACGCTTAGCGATGGGAGTATCTTGACCAGCTGGAATGTCCGGGAGACGCCCTTGTGTGCGATCCCGTTCGGCGGCAGACCTGAGATGATGTCCCCCTCCAGCGCGACGGTGCCGCTGGTGGCCTGCAAGGCGCCCGAGATCATGTTCAGCAGCGTGGTCTTGCCGGATCCGTTGGGGCCAAGCAGCGCGACGATTTCCCCTGCGTTGACAGAGAAACTCACCTTGTTGACGGCCGTGAGGCCGCCGAACTGCTTGGTGAGCGCGGTTATATCGAGCAGTTGGGTCACGACCGTAGCTCCCGACTGCGGAAACGACGCATCACGTCTTCTCCCAGCGAGAGGATGCCGCGCGGCACGACGAAGACGATGGCGATGAACATGAGGCCCAGAATGATCGAATAATGATTGGGAAAGTTGGCGCTCAGCCATTCGAACAACAGGAAGAGAGGCACGGCGCCGAGCACAGGTCCCCACAACCGGTTTGCACCACCCAGCAGTGCCATGATGACCGTGAGGAAAGACACGGTTGGATTGAAGACGATGGCTGGCTCGATATAGGTCCATCGCGGTGCCTGGATGGCCCCGACAAGCGTGATGATTGTTGCGCTCACGGCGAAAAGTGACAGCTTGACCCGCGAGATATCGATGCCGATGTGGCTGGCGACAGTTTCATCGTCGCCGATCACCTTGAGGGCGAGCCCGATACGCGAGCGGGCGATCCACCAGCCGATACCCAAGGTCACGGCTGCGAGTGCCAGGAGCTGCCAGTAGATCTGCTCGGCGGTAATCGGCAGGAAGATATAGCGACCCAGGGTGCCGGTGACGTTGACCTCGTACCAAGTCACCAACTGGCGAATGAGTTCAGCGAGGCCGAACGTGAAAATTACGAAATAGACCCCGGCCAACCGTAGTGTCGCAAGTCCGACGACGAGAGCGACCACAAGGCCGATCAGTCCGGCGACAAGCAGCACCAGCGGATAGGGCAGCGTTTCGGACAGGACGGCGACGGTGTAAGCGCCGATGCCGAAGAACGCGACGGTTGCGAGTGAGATGTAACGGGTCGGGCCCGAGAACAAAGCCCAGGCGCTGGCAAGCACCACGTAGCCAGTCATTCCTAGAAGCAGGCCAACGCCATAGGCGCCGAGTTGCGTGGGCAGAAAGGCGAGAGCGGCAAGCGCAAGGGCAATCAGGCCAAAGCCGATGGTGGTGCGGGTCATCGACCGGCCGCCTTTCCGAAGAGTCCGGACGGTTTCCAGAGCAGGATCACGAGGAAGATGACGTAAGTGGAAGCAAGCGTGAGGCCAGGATCGACATAAGTCGCGACCAGCGTTTCGACGACGCCCAGCAGAAGGCCTGCCACCAGCGCACCCATAAGATTGCCGAGCCCGCCCATGATCACGATGACCAGCGCCTTCATGGTGAAAACCACGCCCATAGACGCATTGAAGGTCTGATACATCGAGACCATCACTCCGCCCGATGCGGCAAGCATGGTGCCGAGCGCAAAGGCAAAGCGAGCCGTGCGATTGACGTTGATCCCCACCAGCGGCGCTGACTTCGGCGCGACAGCGATGGCGCGCACCGTTGTGCCCCAGCGCGTCCGCGTCAGCACCAGGAAGAGCGTCGCGCCAATGACCACGGCCAGCACGAAGGCAAGGAGGCGATTTGCAGCGATGTTGGCGCCGAAAATGTTCACGCCAAAGTTGAGATAGTTGTAGCTCGTGTAGTTGGACCCGAAGGTGATGAGCATCACACCCTGGATGACGAAGAGCAGGCCGAAGGTCGCCAGTATCGAGTCCACTTCCAGCGTGCCGCTCTTGGCCGATCGCCGCACCAGCGGCTGCATCATGATGCCGTAGATAAGGTAGCCGAAAGCGAAGGCGGCGGGCAGCACGATGATCATGCCCATCAGTGGATTGATGCCGAAGGTCGAAAACAGGAGGAAAGCGGCGAAGGCCGCAAAGATCGTCACCTCGCCATAGGCCAGGTTCATGATGCGCGAGATGCCGTATTGAAGCGTCAGGCCCATGGCGACAAGCGCGTACGTGCCGCCAAGCACCAAACCTGAAATAAGCGCCGTCAGCAGCATGGGGAAGATGTTCCTTGGCCGGAATGCAATGAAGAAATCACGAGCAGTATGATCTCAGATCAAGGTGGCTCCCCCGCCGCAGATGGGAAGGCGGAGGAGCAACGCGGTTACTGGGCCTGCCAGGTCTGCTTGGGCAGGACGATGGCGCTGGCGCCCTCACGTTCCGAAGGCTCGATGGCAACGAATACGCCATTCTGCCACTGGCCGGTCCACCAGAGATCACGAAGCTGGTTATCTTCGAGCCTGGTTTCCCCCAGGATGGTGGTGAAGGTGCCGCTCGAGAGCTCCTCGGCCACGGCATCGCGGTCGAGACCCACCCGCTTGATGGCTTCCTCAAGCATTTCGAGACCGGCGTAGGTCATCTGCGAGGCCCAGAAGTCCGGTGCCTGGCCGATGAAGTCGGTGTGGCGCTGCCGGTAGTCCATCAGGGCCTGGTTGGAGGTATCGATACCGCCGAGGCTGAGGATGCCTTCGGTATTTTCACCATTGGCCGCCAGGTAGGTTGGGAACGGCGTGCCGACACCGAGGTAGAAGACATCGGGATTGTACGACGCGACCTGGGCCTGCTGCGTCAGCGCAAAGGTATCGGGCGGATAGGAAAAGGCGACAAAGCTGTCCGCACCGGAGGCCTGCGCCTCGTTGATCATCGGCGAGAAATCGGTGGTCCCGGGAGGATAGGTGCGATCCATCACGATATTGAGGCCGGCCTCTGCAAACGTCGCGCGCGCGGCGTTGACAAGGTCGATACCAAAGCCGTCCGCAACAGAAATGATAGCCACATCGCCGTTGATCTCGCCTGACGCATGGGCAGCAGCGAGAACTTCGGACAGCGCGCCGGCGTAGTCGGCGCCGCCGCCCAGAAGCCAGAAACTGCGCGTCCAGCGCTCGGCAAATTCAGGAGCCTTGTCGGTAACGGCAGCCGAGGCAATCAGTGGGTAGCCGAAGCGATCGAGAAGAGGCGCAACCGCGAGATTGAAGCCCGTGCCCCATGGCGAGAGAACGAAATCGACCTGGTCCTGGGTGACCAGCCGCTCAACGGCGCGGACGACTTCTTCGGCCGAGGAGCGGTCATCGTATTCGACCACTTCGATGGGCAGGCGCGTACCATCGGGCAGTTCCAGACCGCCTGCCTCGTTTACCTCATGCACCCAAAGCTTGTAGTTGGGGATCGTTGTAATGCCGGCGCCGCCAGCATTGCCGCCTGTCATGGATACGGCATAGCCGATCTTGACCGACGTACGATCCTGCGCGGAAACCGCGGAGAGACTGGTGCTAGCCAATAGCGTTGCGGCAGCACATAGCGTCTGCAGGGCGAGCCTGCGGGAAACGAGTGTCATTGGTTCCTCCTGTGCCCCTGAGCGGGCATCGAGGCGCCATGGGATCTTTATCCTCTTGGGCGCTTGAGACAGACCGTAACGCAGCACCCCTGCATACAGAAATAGACTATTTACGGAGAAACTTGTACTTTTGCTGCCTAGAGGATTTTTGATGAGATCGATGGAGCGGAGGGGGACCGATAGAGCCCATCTCGACCTGGCGATCGAGGTCGAGAGCCAGGCGATCGCGACAACGCTGGACGTGTCGGAATGGACGCTGCTGGGACGGCGCAATCGCATTTTCGTGCTGCCAGCAGGGACAGGGACGATCAACTATGCGGGCGAAGTTACCGCCATCCAATCACCGACCCTGGTCTGGATCCCGACAGGGAAACCAGCACAGCTGACCTTGCAGGCTGGTTCGCGCGGAGCATGGCTTGCCATTTCGGACGCGCTTCTGGGGCAGGTCGCCCTGCCCGGCAACATTGCCGAAGACATCAGACGGCTGTCGCAGCAGCCGCAGCTGGGCACTCGCATCGAGCGCGACCTTGCGGGGCGTCTCATCACCCTCTTTGCGACCATGGAAAGTGAATTGCGCGACAATCGTGCTGGTGCCCAGGAGATGGTGCGCCACCAGCTGGCGATCGTGTCGATCCTGCTCTGGCGCAGCTCGGACATCAGTGCCACAGCGCGCCAACCAGCACCGCGGGCTCTGGTCAACAATTTTCTGCGCCTTGTCGATCAGCAAATGCGTGGACACTGGTCCGTTGCCGACTACGCCCGCTATCTCGGTGTCAGCGTCGACCGGCTCAATACCGCTGTCATGCGCGCCACGGGCCAGTCGCCACTGGCGCTTATCCACGGCCGACTGATGAGTGAGGCACGGCAGATGCTGGAAAATTCCGGCATGCACATTGCCGAGATCGCACTGTCGCTGGGCTTCGACGATCCGGCATATTTTTCGCGCTTCTTCAAAAGGCTCAGTGGTCGCTCGCCTCGGCAATACCGGCTCGAGGCGATCAGAAGCCACGTGGACAGCGCCGGATCGTTCGCTGCCTGGCCGTGACGGCGATACTGGCCGCGCCCGGACGCGGCCAGTATCAACCTCAACGCGGGAGTGGGACGAAGTCCCTGCCCGAGATTTGCGAGATCAGCATGTAGGTGAGCACCCCAAGCCCATAGAACGAGGCGGCCGATGCTTCCTCGCGCGGGATGATGATGAGCTGGTTCTCGCGGCAGGCATGCAGGAACTCACAGAAGTTGGGTAGCGCCGCTTCGAGAGCGTCGCGCGCATCTTCCGGCGTCTGCAGAGCATCCGTGCGATAGGTGGCGAACACGAAATCGGCGTCGAATTCAGGCATGGTTTCAGCGCTGAATTCGGCGCTCTGATTGGCAGCAATGGCCTCGACGCGGTCCGGGAATGTGAAGCCCGCGTCCCGCATGACTTTGCCGAGGGCGCCATAGGTATGCTCGATATAGAGCTTGCCGTCATTGGCCTGGATGACGCTGGCACTCACAGAACCGGGTTCGATCAGGCGACGAATCTGTTCGATCTGACCATCGTAGCGGGTTTTGAGGATAGCAAGACGGTCCTGGGTGCCGGTGAGGTCGGACAGCACCTCGAAGATTGCAAAGGGTTCGCGCACCGTATCATCAAGCACGACGGTGGGGGCAATCGCCTGCAGTTGCTCCACATCGGCAGTCTGCCAGGCAGTGGTCAGGATAATGTCGGGCTCGAGCGCGGCCACGGCCTCAACGTCTGCCGGCAGGTTACCGACGAACTGGATCTCGGAATTGTCGAAGTCGACGCCGGTCAGCACCTTGCTGGACCGGATGAACGGGACGCCCTGCTCCGTCGTGCGGCCGTGGCTGCCAATCGGCATGACGCCGAGTTCGATCAGCGGAACGGTCAGCGACAGGTCGTGCAGAGACACGATGCGCTTCGGAGCGACGGGGATTTCGACCGTGCGACCTGCGTCATCGGTGAAGGTGCGCGTTTCTTGCGCCAGCGCAGGCGTGACAAGCACTGCCACGGCAAACAGTATGGAAGACAGCAGGCGTTTCATTGTTCTCTCCAGGGATCGGATCAGGTGGGGCCTGAAGCTCGGTTCAGTGGGTCTGCTCAACGGTGACGGTCTCGAGGCACCAGCGCAGGGTGTTCTGCCCCTCGCCCTCGACGATGGAGCTGCAATTGCCCTGCACGAAAAATTCCCGTGCCTGCATGTGAACGGCGAGCCGGGTGCCGGCAACCTCGGCGCCGAGGGTCAGGCGCGAACCAGCGACAGGATCTGCAGGAATATCGCCTTCCAGATGTACGGCATCGGCGGGGCTGCCGTGCTCGGTCGCCCAGTTCAGCGCCGCCAGCTCCGCGACCTGAACCGGCTCGGGCATATCGGTCCGGCCCTTGTAGGTCGGCAGATAGAGCCGACCCTTCCCGAGGGCCACGAGAAAGGCGCCGGCGTGGTCGGCTGTCATCCGTCCATATCGCTGGCGCTGCGGCATCACGACGATGGATGCAGCGAAGCGGCAACCGCCGATATGGGTGCATTGGACGATATGGAATTGTCCCGGGTCGGCGGCGGCGACCAGGGCCTTGTAGGTGGAAAAGCCGTGTCGGGCGCAGCAGGCATCGCGTCGGCTGTCCGTGCAGCACAGAATGACCTGACGCGGGTCGTGGCGTCCGGCGAACAGTTCTCCATCGGCATAGGCACGGATCGCTGCAACCAACTCGGCTTCGTCATCGAAGTTGGCGACGACGCCTTCGGGCAAGGCATGGAGCGTCGCGAGGGACCCCTCGGCCTCGACTTTGTCGATCAGCGCCACATGCAGGCCGGACTGGGCTGCATCATGGATCGCCTCACTGAGCGCGGGCGACATGTCGGCCGACTCCCAACGCGGCCTACGCCACTTGCCGCGCGGCCAGGCCAGCATCAAAGCCCGCTCCGGCGCGTCGCCTGTTCCCGCGAGCGGTTCGCCCCTCTCGCGGCACAAATCCGTGCAGAAGACATGCTTGCCCATTACGGAGCTTCGGTAAAAGGCGTGAAGGGCCGGCCGGCGACATTGTTTTCGACGAGTTCCAGAGCAAGCTCGAGGCCGGTCATGGTGCTGCCGAACGTCGGTCCTGGCAGGAGGATCATCTGGCCATTCTGGCAGGCGGTCAGCGCCTGGCACCAGCCGGGCGCAAACTTCTCGTAGGCAGCGCGGATCGCGTCAGGCGTGGCATCGGGCTGCTGGCGGTAGAACCCGAAGATGAAATCGGCGTCCAGTTCCTGGATGAGTTCCGCGCTCCACGAAACCTGCGTCTCGGCGATTTCTGAAACGGCCTTGGGCTGGCTGAAGCCCAGATCGCCCAGGACCTGAGTGATCGCACCCAGATTGGCGCGGTACACCCAAAGTTCCTCGCCGTCGGGGAACATGAACGTGGTCGTTGCAGAGATCGAAGCGGTATCGCCGATGAACCCCCTGGTTCGTTCGATATTGCTCTGGTAGCGCGCGAAACGGGCTTCGAAGTCGCCGGCCTTGCCGCTGACGTCTGCAAGGGTTCGAAGAGTCTCGACGAGCCCCAGTGCGCCATTGTCGATCACCAGCGTGGGCGCAATCTTCTGAAGCTGCTCGACAACAGCCGGATCGGTGTAGGTGCCGCCGATGATGAGGTCGGGATCAAGCGCGGCGATAGCCTCGATATCGATCTGATTGAAGAGACCTACGAACTTGATGTCCGTGTTGGAGAAGTCGACACCCAGCGTATCCATCCCTCCGCGCATGAAGGTCTTGCCTTCTTCATCGAGGCGTCCGGCGCTGCCGACCACCGGAGCTCCAAGTTCGAGCAAAGGCAGGGCGACGATCTGGTCGTTGAGAGCCACGATACGCTGCGGAGCGGACGGGATGTCGAAGGTACCGTTTGCGGCGGTGATCGAGCGGGTGTCGTTCGCGAATGCGGGGACTACAGCAAGCCCAGCGAGGGCGGCTATGACGAAAAAGAGGCGACGCATGAGTTAACTCCGGGTCAGGATGGATTGCTGGGTCGGCTGCGGACAAGCAGGATCACGAACACGGGGACGCCAATAAGCGCCGTGATCACGCCGGCCGGAAGCTGGATAGGGGCAAAGGCTGCGCGACCGATGAGGTCGGCCACCATCACGAGAAGCGCTCCCGTGAGCGCAACCAGCAGCAGGTGGAGGCCCATCCCCGAGGGGGCAAGCCGACGCGCAGAGTGGGGCGCGATGAGGCCGACAAAGCCAAGCGGACCAACCACCGACGTCGCGATAGCGGCGCATCCGACGGCTACGGCCAGTTCGATATTGCGCACTGCAGCGACCCGAACACCAAGGCCCGTCGCTGCCGCTTCGCCAAAGCGCAGAGCGCTCATCGACCGGCTTATGACCAGAAGCATTGGCAGCAGCACGGCGCCCCAGATGAGGAGGGTGCAGACGTCGTTCCAGTTTGCGGCGTTGATCGATCCGGCAAGCCAATTGAGCGCAGACATGGCGCGGTCGATTTCGCCATAGGTCAGGAGGGCCGATGTAATCGACGAGATGAAGGCAGAGAGGCCGATGCCCATGAGGATGAAGCGAATGGCGCTGCCGCCATTGTGCGTCCTGGACAACCCACGGATCACAAGCGCAACCAGGATGGAACCCAAGAAAGCCGCCCATGGGCGCCAGGTCATGACGAGGTCGGGGAAAAGAACGGTGAGCGTCACGACCGCAAGGGCAGCACCCTGGCTGACGCCGACAAGAGAAGGATCAGCCAGGCTGTTGCGCGTCACATTCTGCAGCGCGGCACCCGAGAGCGCCATCATTGCGCCTGCAAGGGCAGCGACCAGGGTGCGCGGAAACCGGAACTCCCAGACGACGTTGTCGATGGCGCGGGAAATGGTCACGCCGCGCAGTGTTTCCCATACCTGGTCGAGGGCAACGCCATAGGTCCCGGTGCCGAGGCTGATGGCCGACACCGCAAGAAGCAGGAGCGCGAGGATTGCCAGAACCACCAGCGCCCGCAATGGCATGCGTAGCGCCAGAAGTTCACCCCGGCTTCGGACAGTCCAATGACGGGCTGGCGACATGGACGTCATCACCGTGTTCTCCGGCGAACAAGGTGGACGAACAGCGGTGCACCGATCATGGCTGTGATGATGCCGGTGGAGATTTCACGCGGCGGAATAGCGATGCGCGCGACGATGTCGACCGACAAAAGATAGATGGCGCCCGTCAGCGCCGCATAGGGCACGATCCACCGATAATCGGAGCCGACGTAAAGGCGGACGACGTGCGGGATCACTAGGCCGATGAAGCCGAGCGGCCCGGCCAGCGCCACCGAGCATGCGGTGAGGACAACCACAACGGCGAGGAGTTGCGCCTTGAGCGCCGCGGTCCGGACACCCAGGGCCTGAGCAACTTCGTCGCCCATGGCGAGGACGGTGACGCGCGGCGCCAGCAGAATGCCGGCGACGAGAGCTATGGCCATGGGCGGGCCAACGTAGACAAGGAGCGTGATGTCGCGGCCGGCAAGGCCGCCGGTAAGCCAGACCCTCAGGTTCTCGAACGTATCCTGGTTAAGCAGGTGCACTACGGAGGTGACAGCTGCAAGAAAGGCACTGACCGATGCGCCGGCCAGGGTCATACTGAGTGGCGTTGCGCCACCGGGCGCAAGCCGCGCGATGACATAGACGATGATTGCTGCGCCCAGAGCACCAGCCATTGCAATCCAGGGCGTCAAGGCCATGACGGTGATGCCGAATACCGAGGTTGCTAAAACGACCGCGAAGGCTGCGCCAGTGGTCAGTCCAAGGAGCGCGGGATCGGCCAGCGGGTTGCGCGTCACGCCCTGCATTATTGCCCCGGCAAGCGACAGGCCCGCGCCGACGACGAGCGCAAAAACAGCACGGGGCAGGCGCAGATTGACCACGATCGCATGATCGAAAACGTTGGGGTCGAACCGCGTCAGCGCCTCGAACACCGTGACTACGGACAGCGGCTTGGCGCCGACGCCGATATGGAGTGCGAAGGCCAGGCCCGCCACAGCCAGCAGTACCGGCAGACCGATCCAGGCGCGAACGCGGTGGCGCACCACTGGCGGCATGGTCATCTGGTTCATTGTGCGGCCTCGGCCACGCGACGGCGCCCGCCATTGGGAACGCAGACCAGACGTCCACTTGCCGGATCGCGCAGGATCGACGCGTCGAGATCGAAAACTTCCTTGAGGCGTTCGGCGGTAAAGGTCTCGTCGGGAGTACCAGCGGAGACAATGCGGCCCGCCTTCATCATAACGAGGTAGTCGGCATAGGCGGCGGCGAGACTGAGCTCGTGCAGCACCACGACGAGCGTCCGTCCCTGCTCGTGCGCAAGGCTGGCAAGCAGATCCATGAGATCGACCTGAACCTTGAGGTCGAGAAAGGTGGTGGGCTCATCGAGCAGCACAAGTTTGGTGTCCTGCGCCAGCACCATGGCGATCCAGCATCGCTGCCGCTGCCCGCCAGACAGCGTATCCACGGCGCGGTCGGCAAAATCGGCGATGCCGGCCACCGACATGGCAGCGTTCACCGCGTCCTCATCCTTGCGGGACCACTGCCGCAAAAGGGCCTGATGCGGGTAACGACCCTGCGCAACAAGTTCGCGCACGATCAGACCTTCGGGCGCGACCGGACCTTGCGGCAGGAGACCAAGTTGCGCCGCGACGGTGCGCGTGGGCAAGCGATGGAGGTCCTTGCCGTCCAGCAGGACGTGCCCACCGGTGGGAGACAGGATACGGGCCATGGTCTTGAGCAAGGTCGACTTGCCCGAGCCATTGGCGCCGATCAGCGCCGTGACCTGACCGTCAGGGACGATCAGATCGACGGCGTCCAGCACTGTCACATCGGCATAGCCGGCCCGGATGTTCTGTGCTTCGAGCCGGCTCATGCCCACCTCCCCAGGATCAGCGCGTCGACGCCAGACCGTAGATGCGCTCGATGTCGTCGAGCATCAGGTGCGCCGCGTAGATGCCGCCCGCTGTGTTCCAGACGATCTCGCTGACGCGCTGTGCCTTGCCGGCCCTGACGCCTTCGAGGTTGAGCCAGAGCGGATCGTTGAGCCATTCGTCCAGATTGGCCGTAGCTTCATCGGCGTTGAGATCGTCGGAGAAGTAGAAAATCCGGTCGCCTTCCATCTCAGGAATGCGTTCCGTGGTCACTTCCTCGGCGAACTCGTTCTTGTCCTGTGCAGCGGCGCGCTTGAAGCCGATCTGGCCGAGCGCCAGCCCGGCGAACGTGTCCTTGTAGTAGATGCGGGTGCGATTGGGCGCAAAGCGCACCAGCGATATCTCTTCGTTCACCGCATCACCGAGGGCATCATGCAAGCGCTGCGTGCGGTCGATGAACCCGGTCACTGCGGCCTTGCCTGCATCTGACTGGCCGATGGTGTCGGCATAGAACTGGAGGTTTTTCTGCCAGTCGCCGCCGATGGTTTCCGTCATGACGGTCGGGGCAATGGCCGAAAGCTGCGGGTAGATGCTCTCCTGACGCACCTTGGTGCCCAGGATCAGGTCGGGCTCGAGGGTAGCGAGGATTTCCAGGTTCACCGCAAGCTCGGTGCCCAGGTTGACCGTGTCGGCGAGCGGCTCTGCGATGTGATCATACCAGGGGTCGCCGCTCCAGCTCTGGACGGCACCGACCGGGGTCACGCCAAGAAAAAGCAGAGCCTCGGTGCCTTCGTTGGTCAGAATAACAACGCGCTGCGGGTTATCCGGCACCTCGGTGACGCCCATGGCGTGGGTCACTTCGCGCGCCTGAGCGGATGTCGCGAGCACGGCCGCGAAAGCTAGGGTGATGAGGGTACGCAAGCTGAAAACTCCTTAGCGCGTGGTCGCAAGGCCGTAGATGGCCTCGACATCGTCGAGCAGCAGATTGGCAGCGATGATGCCGCCGGCCGTGTTCCAGATCGCGTCGGAAACCGCGTGCACCTTGCCCGACTTGACCACTGCCAGGTTCTGCCAGAGTGGATCGGCGAGCCAATCGGCTGCCTGAGTTTCGCCCTCGCCATTGCCTGTCTCATAGGTGAAATAGATCAGGCGATCGCCTTCGAATTCGGGGATGCGTTCCTTGGTGATTTCCTCGGCGAACTCGTCCTTGTCCTGAGACGCGGGACGGTGGAATCCGAGCTCGGAAAGGATCAGCCCCGAGAAGCTGTCCTTGAACATGATGCGGGTCTGCGCGGCCATGAAGCGCGCGATCGAAATCTGCTCCTCGCGAGCGCTGCCCAGGGCCTCCGACACCGCGGCAACGCGAGCGTCGAACGCTTCGAGCTGAGCCTTGCCTTCGGCGCCGACACCTGCAGCATCGGTATAGAGCGCCATGTTGATTTTCCAGTCGCCGCGCAGGCGCTCGGAAATGACCGTCGGCGCGATGGCGGACAGTTGCTCGTAGATCGCTTCATGGCGCTGCTTGTTGCCCAGGATGAGATCGGGCTCGAGCGACACCAGCACTTCGAGATTGACGGCGGATTCTTCGCCCAGAACCGTCACGTCGGCCATTTCAGAGGCGATGTGATCGTACCAGGGATCGCCCAGCCAAGACTTGACCGCCCCCACCGGCGTGATCCCCACCGACAGCAGCGCTTCGGTGCCTTCGTTGGTCAAAACCACGATGCGCTGCGGATGATCCGGAACATCTGTCACGCCCATGGCGTGGGTGATTTCACGGGCAGAAACCGGCGCGGCGGCTAGAACCAGGGCCGACAGCAACGCGATGCCGGAAACGACGGAACGAGATTTCAAGATTACCCCCAGAAGCTAGCCGTGGATTGGCCTAGCCGACGGCGCCGGCTAACTTGACAATCAGGCTCAGAAATCGGATGGCTTTTCACCAGAGTTTAATCTGACTGTCAACATCATGTATTGGAGGCGCGTTGGCATCCCTGGCCGCAGCCTTGCCCCACACTTCGCAACGGATCAGCAGACGCGCGACCACCTATGCGGTGCTGCTAGTCGCGCTCGCCCTGGCATGGCTGGCGAGCATGATGCTGGGCTACAAGATTTATTCGTTCGACGAAGTGTGGCGGGCCCTCTTCTCCCATGACGGTACCGAGACTGCGACGGTGATCGCCGGCCTGCGACTGCCGCGTGCGCTGATCGCGCCGCTGGCGGGCGCTGCGCTGGGGATGGCCGGGGTGATGGTCCAGACACTGTCGCGCAATCGCATCGCTTCGCCTGATACGCTCGGGCTCAATGCCGGCGCTTCACTCGCCGTGGTCGTCGCAACGGTCGCGTTCGGGGTGCAATCGCTGGTCGGATTGTCGCTGGCTGCAGCGGTGGGAGCGATGGCAGCCAGCGTGATCGTGTTCGGCGTGGCCGCCGGCGCGGGTGGCCTTTCACCCCTCAAGATCGTGCTCGTCGGCGTAACATTCGCGAGCCTGGCGCATGCCGTGGTCGAGATCATTCTCACGAGCAACGAAGCCCAGTTGCAGCAATTGCTGTTCTGGTTGAGTGGCGCATTCGTCGATCGCCCGATTTCCTTGTTTTTCAACGGCCTGCCGGTGGTCCTGGTCGGCGCCGCCCTGGCCTTCGCGCTCTGCACCGCGCTCGACGCGCTACAGGCTGACGACGCGACAGCTGCGAGCCTTGGCGTGCCCTTGACCCTGGTCCGCGGCGTTGCCTTTCTTGCGGTCTCGCTGCTCACCGGTGCCGCCGTTTCCATGGCTGGACCGGTCGCCTTTGTCGGGCTGGTTGTGCCACATGTCGCCCGCCGCCTCGTCGGCCTGAGACACCGGCACCAGCTGGCAGCTGCAGCCTTGGCGGGCGCGATCTATGCCACGCTTGCCGATGTCGTTACCCGGTTCGTGATCTACCCGGTCGAAGCGCCTGTCGGAGCCATCACAGCCGTGGTCGGGGCGGTCGCCCTGCTCGTCTTGCTGAAGCGGAGGCTTGCGTGACCGACATTGCGGCCAGGCTGCCCCGTCATGCCCTTCCGCAGAGCGCGATAGCACTCGTCGTGCTCGGCGTCTTCGTTCTGCTTTTCCTGGCAGGCATCGGCTTTGGCTCGACCTGGATCCCGCTTGAAACCGTCGCCCAGGTGCTCCTTGGCGGTGGAGAGAAAACCGAAAAGCTCGTCGTCCTGCAGTTGCGCCTGCCGCGCGTCGCGGCTGCAGCGATCTCAGGCGGCGCCATTGCCTTTGCGGGATATCTCCTGCAGCGCATCACCCGCAACGAACTGGCCTCACCCGGCGTGCTGGGGGTTGTCGATGGCGCCGCGCTGGGTGTCGTCCTGTTCATGGCCATATTTGCCAGCGAAACCAACTCACTGACGGTGTCGGTCGCCTGGCAACCGCTCGCTGCCGCCCTTGGTGCGATCGCCGCGGTGAGCCTCGTCTTCATCCTTTCCGGTCGCCAAGCCTCCTCGGCAATCCGTCTCCTGCTGTTCGGGATTGCCGTTGCGGCCGTCTGCAAGGCGCTTACCACCATCTTCATGCTGGCCGGGCCGATCTATCAGGCATCGCAGGCCGCGCGCTGGCTGGCCGGCTCGGTCAACACGATCAACGTTATGGAAATCCAGCTGATGCTGCTGGTGCTGGTGCCGACCGGCCTCATAGCGCTGATCGCGGCACGGCATCTTCCTCCTGCCGACCTTGACGACACATCGTCCCGATCCATCGGGCTCAACCTGCCACTTTATCGGGTGGCAATCTTCTTCCTGGCAGCACTCCTTACCGCCGGTGCCGTCGCCTTTGCCGGTGGTGTCAGTTTCATCGGCCTGATGGCGCCGCACCTGGCGCGGCTTCTGGTTGGTCGTGCGCGGGGGGCCGGCATCCTGGTCTCGATTCTCCTCGGAGCAATCATCCTGATCGGCGCGGACCTATTGGTCCGGGTGGCCTTCGCTCCGATGGAAGTTCCTGCCGGAACTGTGACGGCCGTGATCGGCGCCCCCTACTTTCTTTATCTGCTGATGCGCAAGGATCGAAGCAATGGATGACCTGCTGGCGCGGCGCATAGATGTGCAGGAGCTGACGCTCGGTTATGGCGAGGACGTCATTCTCGATGCGCTGAGCCTGCCCATTCCCAGCGGTCAGATCACCGTTCTGGCGGGGCCCAATGGCTGCGGCAAGTCAACGTTGCTGCGCGCGATCCGGCGTCTGCATGCTCCCCAATCGGGCAAAGTGCTGCTCGATGCGGAAGATATTTCCAAGCTCAACGGCAAGGCCTTGGGCCGGCGGATCGGCCTATTGGCGCAAAGCCCCTCAGCTCCGCAGGACATGACGGTGGAAGAACTGGTTCGGCTCGGCCGCTACCCTCACCAGGCAATGCTGCAGCCCTGGAGCCCGCGCGATGACGCGGCTGTCGCCTCGGCGATGGAGGGCACGACGGTTACCGCGTTGCGCGGACGGCGGGTCGGCTCGCTGTCTGGCGGGCAACTGCAGCGCGCCTGGATCGCGATGATCCTGGCGCAGGAGACCGACGTCATCTGCCTCGACGAGCCGGTCAACCATCTCGACATGGCGCATCAGCTCGACTGCCTTGAGCTGGTCAGCAAGCTCAACCGAGATCAGGGCCGCACCGTTGTGCTGGTTCTTCACGACCTCAATCTCGCGGCGCGCTACGCCGACCAGCTGGTGTTCCTGTCCGGTGGCAAGATTGCCAAACGCGGTACGCCCGAGGAGCTCATGCGTCCCGACCTTATCGAGTCCGTCTTCGACGTGACGGCAACGATCATCACCGACCCGGTCTATGGCCGGCCGCTTTGCGTTCCGCTCGGACGCGCAAAGCCGGAGTGACTCGAGGCCTTAGCCCAGACTGTCCCGGAAATCGTTAAGGTCGGCATCGACCGATGACGGAGCGTCGATCCAAGGGATCATCGGCAGGCCCGTGGCCGGATCGCGATCCGGGATAGGCAGCATCATGATGCGCTTGGCAGCGTCACGGTGCCCGGCTTCATCGAGCAGCGCCTGTTGGACATTGTCCCAATCGCGACCATCGGGATAACCGCCGACCATTTGAATGTCATCGGAATTTCCGGTCATGCAGTGGCTGACGCCGGCCGGCAGGACGATTATGTCGCCGGCCTCTACCCGAACCGTGGTTCCGCCGTCCCCGAACAGCACTACGTCCATCCAGCCTCGGGCGCAGCCCAGGCACTCATGCGTGGTCGAGTGGAAGTGGTGATAGGTGTAGATGCCGGGATATCGCCAGTTGTTGAGCCAGCCGTGTTGACGAAGCCGAGACTGGACCGCTTGTTCACCGCCACCGGGGACGGCGTTGCGATGCACCAAAACTGGAAAGCGGCTGTTGGGCAGCATGGGCCCAGGTCTGGACCAGAGCTGCTCGGTAGTGATGTCTGACATGACACGCTCCTCTCGCGCCAAAGCAAAACGGGGCGCCCGTGGGCGCCCCCAGTCCTCGTTGGGAAGGACTTACTTGGTACCGCCCCAGGCTTCGGGGTAGCTCGGCATGTCTTCACAGCCGCACATCGCGTAGTGGAGCGGCGGCATGGATTCGTTGATGTACTGGTCCAGGACTTCCTGGGTGATGGCCGGCTGCGGCAGTACCCATTCCGGACCCGGCACCTGCTCGCCCTTGAGTGTCATCACCGCGGCGATGACCGCGGTACGCCACTGGTAGGTCGGGTAGGTCGGGGCGATACCCTTGAAGCCAAGGTCGCGCCACTTCTGCAGATAATCCTGCTGGTCTTCGCCGGTGACGACCGGAATATCCACGCCCTGGTCCTCGAAGGCTTCGACGGCAGCCACGGCAGTGGCACCGGCGTCCATCCAGACGGCATCGATCGTGCCGCGCTGCAGGTAGTCTTCGACGATGGACTTGGTCTTGGCATTGTCACCATCGGTGAATTCTTCGCCAAGAATTTCAAGACCGGCTTCGGCGAACATGTTGCGCGCTCCGGAAGCACGCGTTTCCAGCACGTCGACACCGGGCAGGATGCGCAGCATCAGCACCTTGCCGCCCGCAGGGACGTTGGCGATAATGTGGTCCGCCGCCTGAATACCGAAACCGTAACCGCCGACCGGGTGCACGAAGGTCACCGGACAATCGGTGGTGACGCCACGGTCGAACACGATCACCGGAAGGCCGGTGGCGCAGGCTTTTTCGACAGCTGGGGTGAGGGCAGCGGTGGAGTTGGGCGACACGATCAGGACGTCGCAGTCACCACCGGCGAGCAGGTCGTCGATGTCGGCGATCTGCTTGTCGTCGGACCCTTCGGCGTCGACATGGGTGAAGGTGCCGATTTCGGGGTGCAGCTTCACTTCCTCGGTCATGTCGGTGTAGCCGACCACACGCCAGGGATTGTTGACGCCGGCATTGGAGAAGCACACGGTCCAGGGTGCTTCCTTCTTGAATTCCGCGGTGTCGACCATGGCGTCACCGGCGTACTGAAGATAGGGCTGATCTGCCGCACCATTGAAGGTGGCGGTCAGCTGTTCGCGCTGCTTGGCAAATTCGGCCGGGTCGTCGAAATTCGGCGCCTGGGCCGCCGCCGACCCGGTCATCAGACCGAGAATGGCGAAGGTCATGATAGTCTTGTTCACGTCTTCCTCCCGTTGAAAACCTAAATTGGGCGGCTTGTGCCGTCCGGCATCGCTCATCGGCCCGATCGCTTGCGTTGGTAGGTAGCAAGCGCGACCGCTCCGATGAGAATGAGCCCCTGCACGACCAGGCGAACCGGCTGCGCCAGTCCAAGCAGATTGAGCAGGGTGAAGATGGCTTCGAGCGCCAGGGCGCCGGCAATTGTGGCCGGCACCGAGCCTCGTCCGCCAAGCAGTTGAGCGCCACCGATGACGGCAGCGGTAATGGCCTGCAATTCAAACCCTGAACCGATATCGACCGATACGCCGGCGCGACCGCCCAGGATGACGCCCGCCAGCACCGCCGTCAGCGCGGAGACGATAAAGGCCGAAATACGGACTCGCGCCACCGGCACACCGGCGAGGCGCGCGGCTTGCGGGTTGTCACCCACGGCGTGCAGCATCCGGCCAAAGTTGGTGCGATGCATTCCCCACCAGAGAATGAGCCCGAAGCCGACAAGACACAGGACCGCTATGGGCAGGATGGCAATGACCGGGACATCGGCAATGTTGTAGCGACCGAAGAAGCGGAACGTATCCGGCAGATAGCCGCGCGGGGCGCCGCCGGACCACATGAAGGCGACACCATTGAGCGTGATCATCATGCCCAGTGTGGCGATCAGCGAGGGCACCTTGAGATAGCTGACGACAAGACCGTTCACGAGGCCGATGACGGCGCCGATGCCGAGCATCAAAGGGATGATCCAATAGGTCGAATTGGGATCGTTGCTGGCCAGCATCGAGGAGCCGATGACGGTGAGCGTCATGATCGACCCCACGGAAAGGTCGAAGCCGCCCGAGACGATAACATAGAGTGCGCCGGCCGACAGGATGGCCAGGGCGGTGACACGCTTGAGGAAGTTCATGTAGCCGGTGGGCTCGCCGAAAGCCGGATTCATGATGATGATCGCGATGATCAACGCGACGACAAGCACGTAGACGGGGTTGATTTGCAGCCAGTTGCGCCGGGTCGGCTCGGGGCGGGCAATGGTCTGGTCGGTCATGCTACCGGCCTTTGCGAACGGGCGGCGTAGAAGGCAACCGCGGCGACGATGATGATGCCGCGCAGCACCTGTTTGACGAAGGCGTCCACGCCGGCCACGTTGAAGATGGAGTCGATGAGCGAGAAGATGATGACGCCCGCCATCGTCCCCCAGATGCCGCCGCGTCCACCGGCCAGGACCGTGCCGCCGATGACGACGACAGCGATGGACTCGAGATCATAGACGCCTTCGGCGCCGATCCAGGGCGCGCCGGAGCGGAGGCGCGAGGCGAGATAGATGCCGGCGATGGCGGCGCAGAGCGAGCAGATGACGTGGGCACCGACGACGACGCGCGCCGTCTTGATGCCGGCAAGGCGTGCCGCATCCTTGTTGCCACCGACCGAATAGACATCGGAGCCAAAACGCGTGAATTTGAGGACGAACCAGGCGAGCCCGGCGAGGGCAAACATGAAGATCAGTGAATACGGCACGATGCCCCAGGAGCCATAGGCGAAGATCTGGAACTCGGCAGGAACGTTCCCCGCGAAATTGTTGTAGTAGTAGGACAGCACGCCCTGGATGATCAGCGACATGCCGAGCGTGGCGATCAGCGGATTGACCTCGAGCTTGGCGATGACGAGGCCATTGACCAGCCCGACCGCCGCGCCGAGCACAAGGACTGCCGCAACAGCCGGCAGCATCATGGCGGGGTCGCCATTCATCACCACCGAGGTGACTACAGCCGAAGCCGAAATGACGCTGGCGACGCTGAGGTCGATCGAGGCCACGAGGATGGCAAAGGTCTGGCCGATGGCCGTGATCCCGAGTGTGATCGAGCGGCCGAGAATGGCGATAAGGTTTTCGAGTGTCAGGAAGCGCGTCTGGCCGAGCGCGATCACGAGGACTACGTAGATCAGGATCGCGGCAGCCAGAAGGATGCTGGAAGCATGGCGGTCGAACCGGAAGCGGCGCGGCGGCGTGGGCAGGGAAGCCTCGGTCATGCCGCGACCTCCGTTTCGCCCGTGGCTGCGAGCATCAGCTCGGCTTCCGTTGCCGAGCGGCCGAATTCGCCGACGATCCGGCCTTCCCGCATGACGAGGATGCGGTCCGAGGCGCCGAGGATTTCAGGCAGATCGGACGAAACCATCATCACGGCCGTGCCGGCACGCGCCAGGTCGCGCATCAGGTGGTAGATGCTGGCCTTGGCGTCGACATCGATGCCACGGGTCGGCTCTATGAAGATCAGCACCTTGGGCTTGAGCGCCAGCCAACGGGCAACGATTGCTTTCTGCTGATTGCCGCCCGACAGGAACCGCATCTCCTGCTCGTAGGACGGCGCACGCACCTTCATCTGGTCGAGCAGCGCATTCATGCCATGGAGATCGGTGAAGCGATTACTATCCTTGCCGCCCCACAGCCGGGCAAAAGCCCGCGCCGTCAGCATGCCGTTGTCCCGAACCGATTGCATCAGCACGAGCGCACTGGCCTTGCGATCTCCCGGCAGCATGCCGATCCCGGCCCGTATCGCGTCGCGCGGCGAATTGAGCTGGACCGTTTGACCGTCGAGCGTCATGGTTCCAGACGTGAACGGCCTAGCGCCGAACAGCGCCATGGCCAGAGCCGTCCGCCCTGCCCCCTGCAGTCCGGCAAAACCGACGATTTCGCCTGCGTGCAACTGAAGATTTATGTCGCGCAGCGCGCTGTTTGTGCCCGCAGCAACCGAAAGGACCGGCCTGCCGATCTCGGCCGGGGTTGCCGGCTCGGGATAATATTCCGAGATATCGCGACCGACCATGGCACGCACGACGACATCGGGCGCAGGCACGTGGTCGAAGGCCGCGGCAACCTCGCCGTCCTTGATGACCGTGACACGATCCGCCACCCGCGTGACTTCGCGCATGCGATGCGTGATGTAGACTATGGCCGTACCCGAGGCACGCAATTGCTCGACGAGACCGAACAGCACCTCGCATTCCGACTCATTGAGCGCCGCGGTCGGCTCGTCCATGACGATGACCTTGGCATTGAGCGAAATCGCCTTGGCGATCTCGACCATCTGCTGGCTTGCGACATCGAGGTCCGCAACCAGGGTATCCGGCTCGATCCGGTGTCGGCCGCCGAAGAACGCCAGCACGCGTCGCGTCTCTTCGACCATGGCGCGGTTGTCGACGAGCCCGTTGCGCAGCGGCTCGCGGCCGAGGAACAGGTTCTGCGCCACGGTGCGCTCGGGCAGCAGGGAAAATTCCTGGTAGATGACAGAAATGCCAGCCAGCAGCGCCTGCTGCGGGTGACTGAAGTGCTGTGCAGTGCCGTCTATCAATACCTCGCCACTATCGGGACGATAGACGCCCGACAGGATCTTTATCAGCGTCGACTTGCCCGCGCCGTTCTCCCCGCAAAGCGCATGCACCTCGCCACGCCCGCAGGCGAAGGACACGCCACGCAGCGCCTTCACGCCCGGAAAGGACTTGGTGATCTCGCGCATCTCTATGACGGGCGTGCCGGTCATGCAGCCAGCTCCCGTCCCGCTGCGTCCCAGGTACGGCGTATGAAATCGGCGCTTTCGGCAAAGAGCGTCTCATAGTCCGGGAACAGCGGACGCCAGACGCGCGTCGCCGCCGCGATTGCCGGCAGGCCGGCACCGAAGGCTTCGAGCGTCACCCAGCCGTCGTAACCGGAGCGACGCACGGCACCCATGATGGCGGTGAAGTCGATGTGCCCGCGCCCCGGAATGCCGCGATCGTTTTCCGAGATATGGACCACGCCCACATGCGGGGAAACGATCTCGTAGGCCTCGACCTGATCCCGGTCTTCGATGTTGGCGTGGAAGGTGTCGTACATGATCCGGCACGCCGGATGATCCACCCGCCGGGCGTAGTCGCGACACTGGGCCGTGGTGTTGAGGAAATAGGTCTCGAAACGGTTGAGATGCTCAAGGCTGAGATAGATGCCGTTGCGCTCGGCCCGCTCGGCGAGAGCATGGTGCACCTCGGCCCCGTAGGACAGTTCGCTTTCCGTCGGTCCGGTTCCGGTGAAATGTCCGATCGGCGCATGGATCGGCCCGCCGACACTTTGCGCCCCCAGCGCGATCGCACAATCAAGCGCCCAATCGAGATGCTGTCGACCACGGGCGCGGATGTCGGCGTCATCGGCAATAGGGCTTACGTCCGGGCCAGGGACGATCGAGGTAGTGCAGCGCTCAAGGCCAATGGCGTCCAGTTCGCGGGCGAGCCAGGCGTAATGCGCTGCGTCACCCGACAGTACGGGCACCTCGACACCATCATAGCCGAGCGCCTTGATCTGCCGGATAGCCGGCAAATGCTCCACAGTCACAAAATCGGTCAAGCACAGCAGATTGATGCCGAGCTTCATGCCTCACCCCTCGCCAGACTGCCGCGACGAAACCCCGCTGAGGTACGTGCAACAAAAATTGCAATCGATACCATCGGCAAAATTCGAACGCCGCCATTGCCGGCCTTCACCACTTATCCTCCGTCGCCCGCGAAGTCCTGGTCGATAGCATTATTCGCTATTCTGGTTGACTTGCGGGCACTCGCCTCACTAGCGTGACGGCCAGAAGCGAACGTAACGATCATTGCGCAGCTTGGCACGCGCCGCGTTCGAATGCGTACAGTGGTAGAATTTATACAACCGGAGCAGCAGATGAACGCAGAGGCTCGTATCGCGGCCGTATCGAGACCGGCCGTGTTCACCGAACCGGGCGCCCTGCTCTATGCCGGCAATTGCTCTGATCTCTACAAGGCGTCGATCGAGGGCAAGGTGACGCTCAATGCCTGGACGCGACGCAAGTATCCAGGAACCCCGCTTGGCGATGCGCTGCCGCAAGTTCTCTCCGTCGGCGGCTGGGACGCAGCGCGATCGCAGGACTGGGGGCTCAAGGAGCACTGCAACGAGGGCGTAAAGATCGCCTATCTGGCGCGTGGCAGCATGGTGCTGAAAGTCGATGGCCAGCGCCACGAGCTGACCGAGGGACAGATGTTCGTGGTGCGCCCCTGGCAGCTGCACCAGTTCGGGGACCCGCACGTTTCGGCCAGCCAGATCATCTGGGTACTGTTCGATGTCGGCGTGCGGCGGCCGCATGAGGATTGGCTCTGGCCCGACTGGATGGCCTGGCCCGAGCGCGACACGGCGCGCCTCACAACCCTGCTCTCGCGCAACGAACAGCATGTGCTGACGGCGAGCCGAGATGTCGCCCGCAGCTTCCACGAGATCGGCGAGTTGGTCGCCGCCGGCGACATTGCGGGCAGTGAAACGCGCCTGCGGCTGTTGATTTCGCTAATGCTGCTGCAATTCACCGAGCAGCTCGAACATCAGGCGCCGATGTTGGACGAGGACCTGGCGAGCTCCAAGCGGACGGTCCAGATTTTCCTCGATCGGCTGACGCATGCCCTCGACGAACAATGGACGCTGGACAACATGGCCGCGGAATGCGGGCTGTCGCGAACACAATTCTCCCAACACTGCCAGTCCCTTACGAACATGACGCCGGTACGCTATCTCCAGATGGTGCGTCTGGAGGCAGCCAAGAAGTGGCTGGCGGAAAGAGCAACGGCCTCGGTGACCGACATCGCCTTTGAAGCCGGGTTTACGTCGAGCCAATATTTCGCCACCTGCTTCAAACGTCGCTTTGGGCTGACGCCGCAGGAATGCAGAGGCTGATCGACGCCAGCCGCGTTGATCAACGACGGAACAGCACACCGCCCAGCCAACCGGTGCCGAGCGCAATGAGGATCGTCACGAGGCCATAAAGCGGCGGATTCGAGCGCGCCACGTCAGCAACGTAGCGCTCGAATCCCTGCGTGCGAACTGTGAACCGCGTCGTACTATCGGCTACGCGCTCCCCACCGGCATAGACGAAGGCGCGTGCAAGATAGAGACCATTGGTGGCGTTCGACGCGATTGGAACGCGCACCGAAAAGGCGGTGGAAGACAGCATGACGACACCCCTATCTGAAACCGAAAATCTGCCCCGCGCTTGCATCAAACGGACCAGTTCTCCGTCAAAGTCGGGCGCAAAAACGTCTTCGCGCAGGGATTTGGCAAGAGCCGTCGGATCGAACACCGACAGTCCGGACAGGCCTAATTGCTCAAGCGGACTGCTGGAGAAAATCCCGTAGTAGCTCGGAACGCGTTCATAGGTCGCCGACTGCGCGTTGAGCACCAGCCCGAACTGGCGCGTTTTTTCGCGCACTACCCAATCCGATGACGGCCCCTGGACAACCACAACGACGGAATAGCTCTGACCTTCTGGCGGCGGCGTCTCGACCGTCCCGAAGAGTGTGACAGCCTGTCCACGAAAGTTGGAATGTACGGCAACAACCGGATCGGAATTTGTCATGACCACCTCGACCTCGGCGGACACCCGGCCTGGATTGAGAGCGATGAACCCGAGCACGAGCATCCAGATCAGCGTGCGCATCAACCTTCTCCAAAGCCGAGCTGGGTCAGGGTGAACGGGTCTGCCGGGGCGATCAGCAGGCCGAGGCCGAAACGGAAGGCAATGGCGAGGATAAGCATTGCAAGGAGGATTCTCAGCCTCTCTCCCGGCAAATGCTGACCGGCCGATGCGCCGAACTGCGCTCCGGCGACACTGCCCACCATGAGACAGAAGGCGAGGAGGGTGTCGACGGACTGCGTCTGGATCGCGTGGAGGAAACAGGTCATAGCCATGACGGCCAAGAGATGAAGTAGCGAGGTGCCGACCACCACCTTGCCGGGTACGCGCAGGATGTAAACGAGTGCGGGGACGAGCACGAAACCCCCGCCGATGCCGAGCAAGGCACCGATGATGCCTATGGAAAATCCGATCAAAACAACCGGGATCACCGAGATGTAGAGTTGGGACTTGCGGAAGCGTGTTCGCAGCGGCAGACGCTGTACCCAAGGTGCCTGTCCCGGCAACCGCCGCCTGACAACGGTTTTTTCGTTTTGGCGCTTGAACAGGGTACGCGCGGCTTCCACGAACATCAGCGCGCCGACGGATCCGAGCAGAACCAGGTATCCAAGCGAAAGAAACAGATCCAGCTGTCCCAACGCACTGAGGATACCGAATATCCATACACCCAGCGCCGAGCCGAACACGCCGCCGAGGACAAGATACCCCCCCATCTTGGTGTCCATGGCGCCACGCCTGAAGTAGGATAGCGCACCAGATGTCGAGGAGGCGACGACTTGAGCCGTCACCGACGCGACGGCGACCGGAGCAGGAACACCAGCAAACAACAGCATGGGCGTCAGCAAAAATCCGCCGCCGACACCGAACAGTCCCGAGATAAAACCAATCGCAGCTCCAATTCCCAAAAGGAAGAAGAGGTCGACAGATAATTCGGCGATGGGCAGGTAGATCGGCATAAATCTGCCAGTTCAAAACGTTGGCTCGCGGCGCAACAGTGCGACGCGGAAAGGATAGTGTGGCGAGCAGCAGCGGCGGGTCAGGCCGCGCGGTCAGAGATCGTAGGCGACGCGAAAACCGGCATTGCTTGCGGCGCTATCGGGGGACAGCGCCATACGCGCCGCTATGCGATAACGGTAACAGTATGAAATGTGACAGAGGAACGAGCCGCCCTTGAGAACTTTCTCGGAATGCTCAAGCGCCTGCGCATTGCGAAGACGTGCCTGCTTCGAGAGTGACCGCACCTTGAAGGCGTCGGCAGTCCATTCCCAGACATTGCCGGCCATGTTGTAGAAACCGAGCGAGTTGGGCTCGAAACTCCGGGCAGGAGCCGTGCGTTCGTGGCCATCCGCAAGCGTATTCCGGTGCGGGAACTGGCCCTGCCAGATGTTGGCATGGATGGCTTCGTCATCTGGTTCGGCTTCGCCCCACGGAAAGCGACGATCCTGGGCGCCGCCGCGCGCCGCATGTTCCCATTCCGCCTCAGTCGGCAACCTTCCGCCCACCCAGGCGGCAAAGGCCTTCGCGTCGGTCCATGAGACCTGGGTGACGGGGTGATCCAGCCGATCGTCAATATTGCTCCCAGGTCCTTCCGGATGGCGCCAATGAGCGCCATCGACGCGGTGCCACCAAGGAAGGCGCGATCCAACGGCCGAGGCGGCCGAAAGATGGGCGGAATCGCCAAAGAAGACGGACGTCCAGCCGAATTGCTCGGCTTCGGAGACATAGCCGGTCGCCTCGACAAAGGATGCGAAGCGCTCAACCGTCACGGTTTCCGCCTCGAGACCGAAGTCCGCAAGGGTAATCGCGCGTTTGGGGCCCTCCCCGTCCTGGGCGATTTCCGGGGTGTCGGTACCGACAAACGTCCGACCGCCGCGCACCCGGATCACCCCGGATGGCGAACCGCCGCGGCTGAACCCGGCAGCAGCGTCAGCGGATGCGATGACTGCCAATCCGCGCGACGAACCGCAGCACGAGCTCATCGGGCCACCCTCGATGCTGGTCCATTGGCAACGGTGCCTATGCGAAGCGACATTTCACTGCGTCCTTCAGGCCGTGAGACCAGCCAGCACCGTTGTGCTGTCATGCTCGGGCACGTCGCCGATCTCTGCCATCTTGGCGTCGAGCTTGGCGAGCATGTCCCGAAAAATCCCGGAATAGGCAGCATGTGCCGCGACGTTGGTCAGTTCGTGCGGGTCCTTTTCGCAATCGAAAAGCTCCCACTCCGGTGGCGCTCCATTGGGACGGGCGCCCAGAATGCCCAAGTCGTCATTGTACCAGTAGATCAGCTTGTAGCGGCCGTCCCGCACACCGTAGTGGGCCCAAGCTTCGTGGATGTCGTCATTGTGCATCCAATACCGGTGGTAGGTAAGCTGCTCCCAATCGTCGGGCGTCCTGCCTTCAAGGACTGCGCGCATTGATCGTCCCTGCATGTAGCTCGGGACTGGCAGGCCGGCGTAATCGAGGAAAGTCGGAGCGAAATCGACGTTGCAGGAAATGTCGGCACTGACGGATCCGGCTTTGATTGCAGCAGGATAGCGGACGAGGAAGGGCATCTGCAGCGACTCCTCGTACATGAAGCGCTTGTCGAACCAGCCGTGTTCGCCGAGGAAGAAACCCTGGTCGGAGGTGTAGATGACGATCGTGTTCTCGGTCAGACCCTTTTCATCGAGATAGTCGAGAAGCCGTCCAACGTTCTCGTCGATGGATTGTACCGTGCGCAGATAGCGCTTCATATAGCGCTGGAACTTGAACTCGGCGAATTTCTGCGGGTCGTCGAATGTGAAGTTCTCGCCGGTTTCCGAGCATATGACCGTGATGGTCTGACCGGGCAGAAGTTCGGGCACCTTGCGCATGAACGGAATGAAATCAAGCATGAGCGGCCCGACTTTTTCTGCGGGGCCAGAAGGGGTTACGAGACCCAGGTCCTCGTAATTCATGTCCGAGCGGATGCGCATTTTTGCGGCGGCTGCGGCGGCGGCACGGTTGGAATAGTCGTCGTTGAAGGTCTCGGGCAGAGGAATATCCTCGTTGGCCCAGAGGTGGTTGTACTTGGGATGCGGCTCGAAATTGCGATGCGGCGCCTTGTGGTGGCACATCAGGAAGAACGGCTGGTCCCCAGATTTCTCAATGAAATCAAGGCTCATATCGGTGATGATGTCGGTGGCGTAGCCCGGTATGCGGCGGCGGGAATTGTCGGGGAAAATGAACTTTGGATCCCAGTAGTCGCCCTGCCCGGGCACCACCGCCCAATCATCGAAACCGGTGGGATTATGCGCCGGACCCTCGCCCATATGCCACTTGCCGAACATGCCCGTACGATAACCGCCCCTGCGCAAGTGCTTGGCAACATTGGGCAATCGATTGTCGATCTCGGTGTAGAGGGTGGTGACGCAGTTTACGTGGTTGTACGTGCCGGTGAGGATCGCGGCGCGGCTGGGTGTGCAGATGGAATTGGTGACGTAAGTGGCGTCGTGGCGCATGCCTTCGTTCGCCAGACGGTCAAGGTTAGGCGTGTTGTTCAGACCGGCACCGTAGGCGGAAATCGCCCGTGCAGCATGGTCGTCGCTCATGATAAAAATGATATTAGGCCGCATGATAAAGTCCTGTAATCGCTAGCTATTCGGCCGGCATGAGGGATTGGAGCGAGGCTTCGATCTGGTCGAGACGGGACTTGTCCAAATGCGGAACCATGCCCGCGATTTCGAGCAACGTCTTGTCGTTGAAGATGGGGGGTACGGCCTGTCCGCCGAGGGCGGGGAGAGCATCCACAATTATGCACCGCACATCCGAATTTGTTAGCAGACTGTTAACATCAACAGTCGCAATCACGGCATCCCGCGCGAAATCGTGGACGGTCGGCCCGCGACGCTGGCCGCGCTCGATCTGGGGCCACTGTTTCTCGATCAGCAAGTGCGATTCTGTGACGGGTCCCGTCTCGGGAAGGCCGAGGCGATCGTATTGGCTGGGTGGCGCATCGTTTTCGCGCAGCAGCCCGACCAGCAGCTCGGCCATGCGCAGTTCGAGCGCATCGTCTCGGAGCGGCGTGGTCTGGCCCGGATCGGCCTCGAGATCATAGAGCAACGTCCCGAACTCGTTTGGCCCGCGCATGGTCCAGCCAGGCATCCGCATGACCGGAGCACCTTTGGTGAAGGAGAAGCCCGGGACAAGTTCTGCCCCCTCAAACTCCTTGGGCTCGAAGCGCGAGCGCATGTGGGTCGGCATCAGGGTGTGCTCGAGGAGCGGCTGGTTGGCCGCATCGGCCGCGGCGCGCATATAGACGTATCGGCCGTCGGTGACGCTGACGTGGCCGCCGAAGATGCCGAAGAGGCCGCCTTCGCGCACCGGCACATCACGGGCAACGGCATCCTTGAGAGGCTTACCCAGCATATCCGCGGACCGCTCGATGCCGAAGAAGTCGAGTATCGTCGGTGCGATGTCGATGGTCTGCACCAGGGCATCGCGGCGCTCACCGGCAACGCCCGAGCGCGGATCCCAGACGAAGAAGGGCGTGTGGATGGTCTCGTCGTACCAGGGCATGACCGACTTGCCCCACCAGCCGCGCTCGCCCAGCATATAGCCGTGGTCGGTGCAGACGACGAGAAGGGTGTCGTCCCACATGTTCTTCTCGTCCATGAGGTCGAGCACGCGGCCCAGATTGGCGTCGCACATGGAGAGCAGCGCGAGGTAACGCAGCCTGGCGTTTTCGACCGTGCTCTCGCCTTCGGTGACGCGGGCATAAGGGGGCCAGTCGAAGTCCTCGCCATTGCCCAGCGGGCTCTCGGGGTAGAGCCGGTGATACTGGTCGTAACTGAAGAAGGGCTCGTGCGGATCGAAAGTCTCGAGCTGCAACATCCAGTTGTCGGAAGCGGCATTGGTCTCGATGAATTCGAGCCCGGCATCGAAGGTCCGCGTCTGAGGATGTTCTGCCTCGTCCTCAAGATAGGTCCGATTGATCGCATCCTGGTTGTGCATGCGGTAGAGGATGTCCTTGAGACGCTTGTTGTCGGTCCGGCCGACGACGCCTTTCCAGAGATCACCTTCCTGACCGCGGAAGAACTCATAGCTCGAATAGCGGTTGTGGTAGGTGGCGCCGCCATCTTCCCAGTAGTGCTGATGATCGGTGACGAGGTGGGTGTAGACGCCGTTCTTGCCGAGAATTTCCGGCATGGAATCGTCGAAAGGCTCGATCGGCCCCCAGGAGCGATGAAGGAAGTTGTAGCGGCCGGTGTGCATCTCGCGGCGCGCCGGCATGCAGGGCATGGAGCCGGCGTAGCAGCGATCAAAGGTGGCGGTGCGGCTGGCGAGCCGGGAAAAATTCGGCGCGTGCGCCTCGGCATAGCCATAAGGCGGCAGCATGCGCCGGTTGAGGCTGTCGAACATGACGATGATGGCGCGCATGGAACTAGGCTCCGGAATTCAGGGCGCGGAGGGCGGCGCGGCGATCGGCCTGACGCACCGGATCGGCGACGGGCGCGGCCAGCAGGAGGCGCCGGGTGTAGTCGTGTTGCGGGTTTGCGGTGACCTGATCGCAATCGCCGAACTCGACGATCTCGCCACCGCGCATGACCGCGACGCGATGGCTGATGTGGCGAACGACCGACAGATCGTGACTGACAAAGAGGTACGCCACGCCTGTGCGATCCTGAATCTCGACGAAGAGATCGAGGACGCGTTGCTGGGTAGAGAGATCGAGAGCAGAAACAGGTTCGTCACAGACGATCAGATGCGGGGAGAGGGCCAGCGCCCGGGCGATGGCCACGCGCTGGCGCTGACCACCGGAAAACTCGCGAGGGTAGCGATAGGCGGCATCAGACGGCAACGCCACCTGATCGAGCAGGGTACGGACGCGCGCCCGTGCCTCGTCGACGCTTGCCTGGCGACGGGCGACGATCGGCTCGACGAGGATATCCTCGATGGTCATCGAAGGGTTGAGGGAGGTGTAGGGATCCTGGAACACGGCCTGGATGGCTGCCGCATTGCCCTTGCGGTCGCGCGGTGCAACGCCGGCAATATCCTGCCCTTCGAACAGGATGCGTCCCGAACTCACAGGCCCGATACCGAGGATGGCGCGACCCAGCGTGGTCTTGCCCGATCCGCTTTCGCCCACAAGGCCCACGGTTTCGCCGGGCCGAACGGTGAGATTGACGTTCTTGAGGACGTGGTGGGCCCCAAACCTGGTGTTCACATCAATGCACTGAACGATGACATCGTCGCTCATGCCGAAACTTCCTTGAGCGTGCGGGGACGATAGGTGCGGGGCGTCACGTCATCGAGCACGGCACTGAGCAGCATGCGGGTATAGTCGTGCTGAGGATGGGCAAAGAGGGACTGGACCTCTGCCGTTTCCACCACTTGCCCATCTTTCATGACGGAGACGCGGTGACAGATGTCGGCAACGACCCCAAAATTGTGGGTGACAAGGATGACCGACATACCCATTTCCGCCTGCAGATCGCGCAGCAGTTCGAGGACTTCAGCCTGAACCGTCACGTCGAGCGCCGTGGTCGGCTCATCGGCGATCAGCAGATCGGGATTGCAGGATATCGACCGTGCGATCAGCACGCGCTGCGCCATGCCCCCGGACACCTGGTGGGGATAGGCGTTAAAGGTGCGCTTGGGATCGGGCATGCCGACCTTGGCAAGCAATTCGAGAGCCCGTGCCTTGGCCTCGGAGCGGGACATGCCGAGCACGGTCATCATCGGTTCGGTGAGCTGGAAACCGATGCGGAAGGCCGGATCGAGATTGCTCATCGGCTCCTGCGGCACGTAGGCGATGTGCTTGCCCCGCAGCTTCTGCATTTCGCTTTCGGGCAGGTTGGCAATATCGCGGCCGTCGAACCAGATCGACCCCGAGAGTATGCGACCACCGGTCGAGAGCAGGCCGAGGACGGAAAAGGCCGTCTGGGTCTTGCCCGATCCGCTTTCTCCGACGAGCCCCAGCACCTCGCCGCGCCGAAGCTGTAGCGAGACGCCTTTGACCACCTCGGTCCAGCCCGACTTGCCGGGATAGCCGACGACGAGGTCGCGGATGTCGAGAAGAATGTCGGTGTCGACCGGGGCTGCGCCGGCTGGCCGCGATACCACCTTGGGCATGCTGGCGGCCGATGCCGGGCGATTGCCCTGTTGCAAGCGGTCGCGGATGGCGTTGGCGAGCAGGACAAAGGACGCCACGGTGATGGAGATGGCGAGGCCGGGCCAGAGGATGGCCGTGGGCACCACGAACATGTTGGCAAAGGCATCCTGCAGCATGCCACCCCATGTGGGGACGGACGGATCGCCCAGGCCGAGAAATTCGAGACCGGCCTGGATGACGATGGAGATGCCGGCAACGATGGACGTCTGGATGATCACCGGTGCACGAATGACGAGCAGGATATGGCGGGCGATGATGCGCATGTCGGACAGGCCGGAGACGCGCGCCGCATCGACATAGAGTTCGTGCTTGACGCCGTTCACCAGATTGCGCGTCAGGCGGTAGAAACCGGGCGAGAGCATGATGCCAAAGATGACCATGGACACCTGGATGGACGAGCCGAGCGACTGGTAGAATGCCAAGAGTACGATCAGCGCCGGCAGGGCCATGAGGCCATCGGCAATCCAGCTCATGACCACCTCGCGGCGGCCGCCGAAATAGCCCGCAAAAAGCCCGGCCGTGACGCCAATGGCAGCAGCAACGGTGAGCGCGATCAGCGCACCGAGCAGCGTGTTGCGGGCGCCGAACACGAGACGACTGAAAATGTCGCGACCAGACCCATCGCCACCGAGAAGGTAGCCGTCGCCGGGCGGCGCGTTGATCTTGAAAATCTGCAGATCATCGGGCGCAAACGGGGCGATCAGTGGCGCGAATACCGCGGTGAGGATCACGACCGTGAGCAAGACGGCCGCGACGAGGCCGAGTGGATTGGTGAGCACAGAGAGGACGATGCTCTCGCGGCCTGAGGCGGCCGGTGCCGGAGCGGGCGTTGCAGCGGACATCAGAGACGCACCTTCGGGTTGACCCAGGCATTGGCCAGGTCGATGGCGATATTCACGATGACGACGAGGACGATCATGGTGACAACGACGCCCATAAGAATTGGGATATCGCCGGACAGCGCGGCCTGCACCGTTATCGAGCCGAGGCCGGGAATGGCAAAAACGCGCTCGATGATGGCCGCGCCGCCGAGGAGCCCGATGAACTGCAGCGACAGCACGGTCAGCGCTGCGGGCATGGCATTGCGCAAGGCGTGACGGAAGAGCACCGAAGAGGGCTTGATGCCCCCTGCCCGAAGCGTGCGCACGTAATCCTGACGCAGGGCATCGATCATGGCGCCACGCACCTGCTGGGAGGCGGATGCGATGCCAGAGAGCACCAGTGCGCCGACCGGAAGGGCCAGCGAGGCCAGCCAGCCCACGGGAGACGTGGTAATATCGGTATAGCCAGTGGCCGGCAGCCAGCGCAGGTTGAGCGCGAAGATGACCACCAGGATGAGACCAAGCCAGAAATTGGGCAGCGAAAAGCCGATGACGCTGATGACCTGAATGATGCGATCGGCCCAACCGCCGCGGACCGCGGCCATGATGCCCAGGAGCGAGGAAACAAGGCCGATGATCACGGTTGCAAGGATCACCATGGACAAGGTGACCGGCAGCCGGCCGGACAGGATGCGCGCCACGCTTTCGCCCAGCGTCCAGGACTGACCCAGATCGCCTCGAACGGCCCCGGACACCCAAGAGAAATACTGCTCGTGCAGCGGACGATCGATGCCGAGCTTCTGTTCGAGCGCCACGATCTGCTCGGTCGTGGCATTGTCGCCCAGAATGTTCTGCGCGACGTTGTCGGCACCGCCAAAGACCATGACGAAGGTGAGCGTGGTCACAAGAGCCAGGAGGACAACGCTCGAGAGCAGGCGCTTGAAGACGTAACTAAGCATGACAATTCGCCCCTGGCCGCAGCCGAAGCATCTCGCCACGGGCGACAGATGCGCCCTGGCCTCGCATGATCATGGGAAGTCCTCCGTCGCGCCGGCGCCATTCGGCTCGCCGGTCTTAAGTGCTGGATAGCAAGGAAAGCGATACGCAGATAATGCAAAAAGCCGCGACTGCGATAAGCCAAACGCATTGCTGTATGGGTCGCCACAAACGCCCTGAGCGCTTATGGCTGCTCCCGAGCGCAGGAGGCGGCAAATACGGACCAAGGGCAAACAAGAAAGGGCGGCCCTTGCGGACCGCCCTTCGGGCACGACAGGTCTGGGAGGACTATTCGGCCTTGGAGTAGTTGCGGATGGGCGGCATCACATTGGTGCTTTGCATCTCGACAACGGTTTCCTTGTTGGTGAGGTAGATGGTGTCGCGGCGATACATGGGCGCGTAGAAGGCATTGTCGACCATGTAGCGGTTGATGTCCTGATAAAGGGCAAGCTGAGCGTCACCGGTGGCGTATTGCGCCTTGTCGAGCAGCTCCAGAAGACCCTGATCGGCCACCTTGGAGGTGTTCCAGGGCGATTCCGGATAGCCGAACTTGCGGAATTCCGACCACGTCCCCTGATAGCCGAACTGAAAGACATAGGCCGGGAATTTGCCCGAGCGCAGTTCCGGAATGGTGGCGTTGGGCGCGATCTTTTCCCACTTCACCGTGACGCCGACATCGTTGAGGTACTTCTGGATGATCGGGTTGAACGAGGCAAAGGTGGCGATATCGGGCAGCATGATCTCGAAGCCATCGGGATAGCCAGCTTCGGCCAGCAACGCCTTTGCCGCTTCGGGATCGTAGGGATAGACGTCGTCCAGCTCGGACAGATAGGCCTCGCTGGCGGCGGGGAATATCTGGTCCGTGAGACGGCCGTAGCCGAGTTCGACAAATTCCAGGATGGACTTGCCGTCGAAGGCCATGTTGAGGGCCTGGCGCACCTTGGGATCGGCGAGGGCCGGCACGATCTTGCCTTCGCGATCGGCCATGATGAAGCCGAACCAGTCCACATCGATCCGATTGACCACGAGGCCGTTGGCCTCGGCATCGGCGACGGCGCGGGCCTCACTGGAACCGGCATCGACCTGACCGGACTTGAGCGCATTGAGGCGCGCGACCTGATCGTTGATCGGGGTGATGGTGACGCGGTCGAACGGGAAGGCTTCCGCATTCCAGTAGTCCGGATTGCGGTTGTAGACATACTGCTGGCCGAGACGGGAATTGGCGGCATCGTAAACATAGGGGCCGGAGCCGATCGGCGCGCCGGCAGCCGATTCCACGCCCAGCGTCGCAGGAGAGGCCATGGCGCCACCGACGACGGAAAGGTTTTCGAGAAGGCTGGGATCGGGTTCGCCCAGGGTCAGCTTGACCTGGGTGGGGGACACGACTTCAATCTCGGACACGGCCGCGACCATGAAGCTGTTCTGGCCAGCGCCGTTCTTGAGATATTCGAGGTTGGCCTTGACGGCCTCGGCATCGAAGGGCGTGCCATCGGTGAACGTGACGCCTTCGCGCAGGGTCAGCGTCAGCACGCTGTTATCGGCATTGTAAGACCATTCGGATGCCAGATTGGGGCCCAGATCGCCATTGGGCTCGCGCACCAGCAGCGTATCGAATACCGGGGACCAGTACTGCATCTGATTGCCGATCAGCAGCTGGGCGCGATCGAAGCTGTTATTGTCCAGCACCGCAGCAAGGGCCAGCGTGTCGGCATCGTTGGCGACCTGGGCCATCACTCCCGGCGATGCACCAAGCAGCATGACGGCTGCCAGCAAGGTTGCCAGAACGGACTTCTTCTTCATGTCTTCCTCCCGCGCGGCCAAGCTCGGACCAGCGCCTATGCAGCGTTCCATGCGCTGCTCAGCGGTGGGCGTAGCAGTGGACACCCAAGTTTGAAAATGCAAAGAGGCGCCCTAGCTATGCAGCAAAGTTATCGCTAGCGTTCCGAACGGGACTAAATCGATACAGGCGCCAGCGCGGGATAGGCACGTCATGCTTGACCAGATCACCCATCTGTTTCGCCTCAGGACCATCCTCGAAGAAGGCAGCCTGCGCCGGGCTTCGGAGAAGCTCAACGTCACCCAGCCGGCGCTGTCGCGCTCGCTGGCGCAGCTGGAAAGCTATTTCGGGCAGCAACTGGTGGAGCGCCACGCACGGGGCGTGAAGGCGACGGCCTTCGGCGAGCGGGTGCTGTCGATCTCGAACCGGATCGAGCGCTACTGGGAAATCGCCGAGCACGAGCTGCGCTCGGAAGTCACCCAGAAGAAGACTCTGATCCGGATCGGGGGCGGACCGATCTGGCGATCAGGAATTCTGGCCGGCGTGCTGAGCCAGCTGCAGCAGCAGTTTCCCGGGCTGGTGATCGAATTCTCGACGCTGACCTATACGCGCACGGCGCAGCAGCTGCGCGAGGGTCAGCTGGATGTCGCTTTCACCGGACTGGCGCTGGCGGAGGGGCATGGCCTGGAGCGCGTTCGCCTGACCGAGGTCACCAACCGCGTGATCGCGCGGGAAGACCATCCCGTATTCGCGGCAGCTGAACGCACGGGCACGTTCGATAGCCGGATGCTGCTTGACTATCCCTGGATCGTTTATTCGGAACTGCCCGCCTACCGGGAAATCACCGAGCATGCGGTGGTGCAGCATCTGGGAAGGACGCCCGACGTCGCTTTCGTCTGCCAGAACCTCCTCTCGGTGCTGACGATCCTGCAACAGAGCCAGGCGCTGAGCGTGCTGCCGGCGATGGCGATCGGTGCGGTCAGTGCACCGCGGCTCAAGCCCATTCCCCTGCTGCTGGAAGGGAACACGGTTGACGTGGGCATGATCTTTCGCCGGGAACTCATGGATTGGGAGCCGGTCAAGGTTTTGGCCGCGCTGTGCGAGGCGCATTTCGGCGCCGCCGATCCCGTCTGACGCCTGCGGCAAATTATAAGTTGACTCGATAAGTCTGATTATCTTAAGGCACCCCTCATATAACAGGAGTGTCTTTGTCATGAAATCCAGTCTGTTCGCCGCCATTGCCGCATTTGCCTTGGCGATGCCGCTTGCCCAGGCGCAAGAAATCACCGTGTCGCACGCGCAGGGCGAGACGGTGCTGCCGGGTGTTCCGGAGACGGTGCTCGTGCAGGACTGGGCGACCTTCGACAATCTTCATGCGCTTGATGTGAGCGTGGCGGGCGTACCGTCCTCCAACGTTCCCGGCTACCTGGCCGATGCCGTACCGGCGGACGCGCTGCAGATCGGATCGCTGTTCGAGCCGGATTTCGAGGGCATTGCCGCATCGGAAGCCGACGTCTATTTCGTGAGCGCCCGCTCGGCCGCCGCCTATCCGACCGCCAAGGACATCCTCCCCACCGTTGACATGTCGCTGGCCGACAATTCCGACATCGTGGGCGGCATCAAGTCCAACCTCACCAAGCTCGGCGAGATCTTCGGCAAGCAGGACAAGGCTGCCGAACTCAACGCGGCGCTCGACGCCAAGGTGGCCGAGGTGAAGGCCGCGGCCGAAGGCAAGGGCAACGCCCTGGTGCTGGTGACCAATGCGGGCAATGTCGGTGTCTATGGGCCGGACAGCCGCGTCGCCTGGATCCACAATCAGGTGGGCATCCCCTCGGCCTTGGCGGATGTGAAGGACGGCGACCACGGCGGCGACGGCGTGTCGTTCGAATTCATCCTCGAAACCAATCCGGACTGGCTGTTCGTGGTCGATCGCGATGCCGGGACCGGCGAATCGCAGGGCGCCGCCGCCGCGCTTCTCGACAATGAGCTGGTGAACCAGACCAAGGCCGCGCAGAACGGGCACATCGTCTATCTCGATCCGCAGGCCGCCTACATCACCATGCACGGCTATAGCGGCGTCATGCTGCTGCTCGACCAGGTGCTTGCAGGCCTCAACGCCTAAGGACAACCGGCATCCCCGGCTGCGGCCGGGGATGCGTCTGCCGGAAATTTGCCGTGCGTCCTCTCCTCTTCGCTATCCTCCTCACCGTCGCCCTGGCGGTCATCAGCCTGTTCGTGGGTGTGAGCGACGTGTCGCTCGCCGGCCTTTTTTCAGCCGACGCGGCGGACCGGCCGATGCAGGTGCTGCTGATCAGCCGCATTCCCCGGACCCTCGCCATCGTGCTGGCGGGTAGTTCTCTCGCCATCGCCGGCCTCGTCATGCAGATGATCGTGCGCAACCGCTTCGTCGAGCCATCGACCGCCGGCACGACAGAGGCGGCGAGCCTGGGTTTTCTGGTTGCGACGCTGGCTTTTCCGGGTTGGCCGCTGATGGGCAAGATGCTGATCTCGGCCGCATTTGCCCTGGCCGGAACGGCGCTGTTCCTGCGCATCCTGCGCGCCGTGCCTCTGCGCGACGTGATGCTGGTGCCCCTGGTGGGCATCATGCTGGGTGGCATCGTTGGCGCCGTCACCAGCTTCTTTGCCTACCGCTATGAACTCCTGCCCTCGCTGCTGGCATGGAACATGGGCGATTTCTCGGGGATCCTGCGCGGTCGGTACGAGCTTCTCTGGATCGGCCTCGGGTGCGGGATGCTGGCCTATATCGCCGCGGACCGCTTCACAGTTGCAGGCATGGGACGCGATTTCAACACCAATCTGGGTCTCAACTACAAGCGCGCCATGGTGCTCGGGCTCGTGGTGGTTTCCCTGATCAGCGCCGTCGTTCTGGTGACGGCGGGCTCCATCCCCTTCCTGGGACTGATTGTGCCCAATCTCGTCAGCCTTACGGTCGGCGACAATATGCGGCGAACCGTGCCGTGGGTGGCCGTGGGCGGGGCCGCCTTCGTGCTGGCCTGCGACATTGTCGGGCGCCTCGTGCGCTTTCCCTACGAAATTCCGATCAGTGTGGTCGTCGGTGTCGTCGGCGCCGCCGTGTTCCTGTCGCTGCTGCTGAGGACCCGTCGCCATGCTTGAGCGCGCATCGAGCATCGCCATACCGACGACGCCGGCCCATTCGCGCCGGTTCTCGCAACCAGTGATCGTCATCAGCGTGCTCGCGGTTCTGGCACTGATCTCTGTCATCTGCTTCATGACCCTGGGAGCCAAGGGGAGCTGGAGCTTCATCCTCCCGTTCCGGGGCCGAAAACTGCTGGCGCTGTGTCTCGTGGCTTACTCTGTGGCGGTATCGACAGTGCTGTTCCAGACCGTCACCAACAACCGCATCCTGACCCCTTCGATCATGGGGTTCGATGCGCTCTATGTGCTGCTCAAGACCATGCTGGTGTTCTTTCTGGGTGCCGGCGCCCTGGCGGGCATCGATGCGCAGTGGCAGTTCGGCGTGGAAGTGGTGTTGATGGTGGTGTTTTCGGCGCTGCTATTCCGCTGGCTGTTTCTGGGGGAAGAACGCTCCCTGACCCTGCTGGTGCTGGTCGGCATCGTCTTCGGCATTCTGTTCCGCAGCTTCAGCCAGTTCATGCAGCGCATGCTCGATCCCAACGCCTTCCAGGTGCTGCAGGATAGTTTCTTTGCCAGTTTCGCGACGGTGGATACGACATTACTGGCGATTGCTTGCGTGGTAACGGCGCTTGCAAGCCTTATGGCGCTGCGCATCGGGCACACGTTTGACGTGCTTGGCCTCGGCCGCAACCATGCCATCAACCTCGGGGTCGATTATCGCCGCACGGTGGTGACGATCCTCATGCTGGTCTCGGTGCTCGTGGCGGTATCGACTGCGCTGGTCGGGCCGATCACGTTTTTCGGCCTGTTGGTGGCGACGCTGGCACACAGCCTCGTGGGCAACAGTCGCCACGTCTACGTGCTGCCGGCCGCGGTGCTGCTGGCCATAACCTGCCTGGTCGGCGGGCAGACGATCCTGGAACGCCTGTTCGCCTTCGACACAGCTCTCTCGATCATTATCGAGTTCCTCGGCGGCATCGTGTTCATCACCCTCGTTTTGCGAAAGGCTGCGCGATGATCGTTGCCCATGATGTTACCAAAACCTATGGCGACACGCGCGTGGTCGACGGCGTCACCGCCACTCTGCCCAAGGGCGGCATCACTGCCATCATTGGCCCGAACGGCGCCGGCAAATCGACATTTCTCTCGATGATCAGCCGCCTCATGGGCATGGATAGCGGCACGGTCATGGTCGACGGGCTCGATGTGACGCGCACGCCCAGCGACGTGCTGGCGAAACGCCTGTCCATTCTGCGGCAGGACAACCACATGACCGCTCGCCTGACGATACGTGACCTGGTCGGCTTCGGACGCTACCCGCATAGCAAGGGACGGCTGACCCTCGATGACCGCGACCATATCGACATGGCACTCGGCTATCTCAACCTGCACGAGCTGGCTGACCGCTTCCTCGACGAATTGTCCGGGGGCCAGCGCCAGCGCGCATTCGTCGCCATGGTGCTGTGCCAGGACACGGACTATGTGCTTCTCGACGAACCGCTCAACAATCTCGACCTGCGCCACGCCGTGGGCATGATGAAGCAGCTGCGACGCGCTGCGCGCGAGCTGAACAAGACCATCGTCCTGGTGCTGCACGACATCAATTTCGCATCGGTCTATGCCAACCATATCGTCTGCATGAAAAATGGACTGGTGGCCCATGCCGGACCGCCGCAAGACATCATCACCAGCGACGTGCTTTCGGCAGTCTATGAAACGCCCGTCAGGGTGGAAATCGTCGATGGCGATCGCATCGGCATCTATTACGAATAGGAGAACGGCATGGATCGACCCATTGCCCAGCGGATCCGTCACGAGCTCAAATTCCGGCTCGCCGAAGTGGTCAGCAATGAGCGCCTGACGCCGCACGTGGTTCGGATCACCTTCACCGATCCGAGCTTTTCGGACTTTCCTTCGCTGGCCTACGACGACCACGTGAAGCTGTTCTTTCCGCCCGAAGGGACGGAGCCGAGCCTGCCCGTGCCGGGACCAAATGGCCTCGACTGGCCGGAAGGCATGCCAAAACCGGAAGGCCGGGACTACACGCCACGCCGCTTCGACGCGGCGCGCCGCGAGGTGGTCATCGACTTCGTTGTGCATGACGGCGGCGTGGCCGCTGCCTGGGCCGAGAGGGCGAAACCCGGCGATCGCCTCGGCATCGGCGGCCCGCGTGCATCCTTCGTGATCCCCGACAACCTGCAACACTACGTACTGATCGGCGATGAAACGGCCCTGCCCGCGATCGGCCGCCGGATCGAGGAACTGCCTGGCACCGCGACGGTCAGGGCCTTCATGGAAATCGCCGACGAGCGGGAGCGGCAGTCTTTCGACACTGCGGCCAGAGTGGAGATCACCTGGGTGGAGCGTGCGAAAGGGCAATCGCTGATCGAGGTGGTGCAGGCGGCTGCCGATCCCGAACCGGAAAGCTATATCTTCATCGCAGGAGAGGCATCGATGTCGACCATGTTGCGCGACGCCTTCGTGCAGCGCGGGCATGATCCGGAGTTGATCAAGGCCGCCGGATACTGGCGGCGGGGCGAGGCCGACTTCGACGACGGTCACGCGCATTGACCCGTGAATAACAGCAGTCGCGCCGATGTGCGGGATGGCGCTGGAACCAAGCGCCATCCCGCGGCATCTTCCCTGCTGAGAAGTCTTCAGCGTCGAAATGCCAAATGAGCGAACCACTGCCGCCCGGCGCCCCGGGCCTTGATCCCACATGGTCTTCCAGCGACAAGGACATGATCACGACCGGGCTCGGCGCGAGCCGTGTCTGGGCAACGCTCGGTCATGGCATCGTCAACGAGGTCTACTGGCCCTCGACAGGCCGCCCGCAGATACGCGATCTCGGCTTCATCATCGCGCACAAGGGCGGCTGGACCGAGCTCAAGCGCGCCGACACTTATCTCTTTTCGCTGCCAAAGCCCTATATCCCGCTCCCCACCGTCGTTCACGAGAGCGCCCATTACCGGCTCGAACTCGAAATCCTGCCGCACCCGCTGCGCGATTGCCTCCTGATCCGCTACGCGCTTTCGGGCGAAGATGCGCGGCTTTACGTGCTCCTTGCACCCCATCTCGATGGCGCGCGCGAGAATGATGCGGTGGCCGGCAAGGATCTTTCGGCGAGCCACAATGCCACGGCGCTCTGCCTCCGCGCCGATGGCGGATTTTTGCGCACCAGCGCCGGCTTTGTCGGTACCTCCGATGGCTGGCAGGATTTTTCCGCCAATGGCGGCATGACCTGGACTTTTCCCGAGGCCAAGGGCGGCAATGTCGCGCTGATGGGCGAACTCGCCTCGGACAATGGCGTGCTCGCGCTCGGCTTTTCCGAAACGCCGGAAGGCGCGCGCACGCTTGCCCGGTCGAGCCTCGCCGACTCCTACGATGAAAGCCGCGATATCTTCATGAAGAGCTGGGAGGATTGGGCCCAGCACCTGCGCATCCCCTATGCCTCCCCCGAGCTCGAAGAAGCCGCCCGCCGTTCGGCCATGGTCATCAAATGCCATGAAGACCGCACCTATGCCGGCGCCATGGTCGCGAGCCTTTCGGTGCCCTGGGGCTCAAGCCACGACGATGCCGGCGGCTACCACCTGGTCTGGACACGCGACACGGTGGAAGCCGCCTTCGCGCTCATCACCGTTGGCCTCTACGAAGATGCCGGCCGCACGCTCGATTATCTCATCGGCACCCAGGCCGAGGACGGCAGCTGGGCGCAGAATTACTTCCCTGATGGCCGCGGCTATTGGAGCGGCAAGCAAATGGACGAGGTGGCGCTCCCGGTCATGCTCGCCGCAAAACTCCGTGCCGTCGGCCACCTGACCAATTCTCCGCCCGAAGAAGAAATGGTGCGCAGCGCCATTCGCTTCATTGTCCGCAATGGCCCGATGAGCGATCAGGATCGCTGGGAAGAAAACGCCGGCGCCAGCCCCTTTACCCTTGCCATGCTGATCGTCGCGCTCGTCGTCTCGGCCGATTACTTCACCGGCGAAGATCGCGACTATATCCTCTCCCTCGCCGACAGCTGGAACGAGCGCATCGAGGATTGGACCTATTCGGTCGATGGCCATCTCTGCGCCGGTCTGGACCTCCCCGGCTATTACATCCGCCTCGGGCCCCGAGCGGTCGATGGCGGCATCGACGGCATCATCAGCCGACGCAATGTGCAGCATGGCGAAACACCGGCCGGCGATCTCATCGGCCTCGAATTTTTATACCTTGTCCGCACCGGCCTTCGCGCTGCGGATGATCGGCGTATTGTCGACACGGTCAAACTGATCGACGCCAAGCTGCGCGCCGAACTCCCCACCGGTATTGCCTACTATCGTTACAATGGCGACGGCTATGGCGAGCACGAAGACGGCACGCCCTTCGACGGTCTCGGCGTCGGTCGCCCATGGCCGCTGCTGGCCGGCGAACGCGGACACTATGCGGCGCTGAGTGGCGAAGACCCCATGCCCTATCTCAATTCCATGCTGCGCATGGTGGGCAAGGGCGGCCTCATTCCCGAACAGGTCTGGGATGGCGAAGCCATGCCCGAACACGGCCTCGCCCCCGGCGAACCCTCAGGCAGCGCCATGCCCCTCGTCTGGGCCCATGGCGAACTTTTAAAACTCTTGGCCACGCAGACGACCGGTCGCCCGGCCGAGCTCTTCGACGTCATCGCCTCCCGCTACGCGGGCAAGCGCCCATCGGCCACGATGTGGCACTGGCGGGAGTCGAGCCCATTCGCAGCCATCGTGAAAGGCAAAGCCATCTCCATCGAAGCCTGCGACCCGTTCACCCTACATTTCGGCCTCGACGGCTGGGAGCATGCGGAAGACAAAGACTCCGTCCCCAACGGCCTCGGCATGCATTGCGTGCTGTTCACCGCTGCTGATCTTGAAGGTCACAAGACCTTGAATTTCACCTTCCGCAATGGCGATGGGGAATGGAAGGACAAGGATTTTTCGCTTGGGCTTGGAGTGGACTAAACCACCAGCTTCTCATCCGTCCAAAGCGCAAACCCGCCCTTGAACGCATTGGCATTATCCCCGCGCCGTGCCTTGGGCGGCAGGTCATCCAGCGCGTCGACATTGCCGCCACCGATGACCACATAGTCCGGTTGCAGCGCCGCGGTCAGCGTCTCGACCGCCTCGAACACATGGTGCTTCCACTTCTTGTGGCCGCGTTTTTGCAGGCTCGCTTCGCCGAGATAGTCCTCATAGGTGCGGCCCTTTTTGTAGGGCAGATGCGCCAGTTCCATGGGCTGCGCCACATTGTCGACGATCATTGCCGCCCCAAGCCCGGTGCCGAGCCCCAGAAACAGCATGCGACCGCCATCGTAGCTGCCGATCGCCTGCATGAGCGCGTCGTTGATGATCCGCACCGGCTTGCCGAACCGCTTTTCGAAATCGAACCCAACCCAGCCCCGCGCAAGATTATGCGGTTCGGCCAGTATCTTGTTGTGCACTACCGGCCCGGGATAGCCCATGGCGATCACATCGAAATCTAGCCCCTCCCACAGTGTCCGCAAATCCGTCGCCATGGTCTCGGCATTCATCGTCGGACCTGACGCCACCTTGCGCACCTGGCCTCCGGTATTGGCCATGATCTTGACGTGCGAGCCGCCGATATCGACGGCGAGAACCTTTTTGTCTGCCATGATCAAGCCTCCGGATCCACCCAGCCACCGGGCGGTTCAAACCCTTTCATCGCCGCCTTTGGTCCCCAGGTGCGTGGCTTGTAGCGCGCCGGAGCCTCGGGATCGTCAAGGATGGGGTCGAAAATCCGCCAGGCCAGTTCCGCCGCATCCTGCCGCGTAAAAAGCTGCCGCTTGCCCGCCATGGCGTCGCCGATCAGCCGCTCATAGGGCATCATGTCGTCGGTCGTATCGTCGAGCGCGGTCAGTTCCACCGCCTCGCCGACCATGTCGCCACCCGCTTTCTTCCGCCGGACGCCGATCCCCGTCACCACCTCCGGCCCGAGCCGAAAGCGCACATAATTGGCCTGATCCTTTGGAAAGCCATCGAAGACCGCGATCGGCGGCCTGCGGAAGCGCACGATGACCTCCGTCGCCTTGACCGGCAATTCCTTGCCGGCGCGGATATAAAAGGGCACGCCTTCCCAGCGCCAGGTATCGACCGCAAAGCGCAGCGCCGCAAACGTCTCGCGCGAGGATTTTGGCGCCACGCCCGGCTCATCGAGATAGCCGTCGAACTGGCCGCGCACGACGTCTTCTTTCTTGAGCGGCCGAATGGCCTTCAGAACCTGCACCTTCTCGTCGCTGAGATCATCGGATTCGCCATTGACCGGCGGCTCGACGGCGAGCAGCAGCAGGACATTGAGGAGGTGGTTCTGCACCACGTCGCGAATGGCCCCGACCTCGTCATAGAATTTGCCGCGGCCCTTGATGCCAAAATCCTCGGCCATGGTGACCTGGACACTCTCGACATAATTGCGGTTCCAGATCGGCTCGATGAACGCATTGGCGAAGCGGATATAAAGCAGATTCTGGATCGCCTCCTTGCCGAGGAAATGGTCGATGCGAAACACCGCATCTTCCTCGAAGACCTTGTGGAGCGTCGCATTGAGCGCCTGCGCGGTGGCCAGATCACGGCCAAATGGCTTTTCCACCATCAGCCGCGCCCCCTTGGCGATCCCCGCCGCCTCCAGTCCATCTGCCACCGTGCCGAAGAGCGAGGGTGGGATGGCGAGATAATAGAGCGGATGCTTGTGCGTCCCCAAAGCCGCGCGCAGCTTTTCGAAGGTCGCGGCCTGCTTATAATCCCCCGACACATAATGCATCAGGCCCATCAGCTTGCCGAACACCGCCTCGTCCACCGTGCCAAATTGCCTGGTTACTGCGTCGCGGGCCCGCTCGGCCAACTGATCTTGGCTCCAGTCGTCGAGCGCCACCCCGACAACAGGTTTATCGAGATGCCCGCGCCGCACCATCTGGTAGAGCGAGGGCAGGATCATCTTGTGGGCGAGATCGCCCGTCGCGCCGAAGACGACGAGGGCATCCGAGGAAGTCCTGCGCATCTTTGCCTCCTCAGTGCTTTTCGCTGTGGCCGCCAAAGGCGTAGCGCATGGCCGAAATCAGCTTGTTGGCATATTCGTCGGCATCGCGCGAAGCGAAGCGTCCGAAGAGCGCCGAGGACAAAACCGGCGCCGGCACCCCGGTCTCGACCGCCGCGCGCAGCGTCCAGCGGCCTTCCCCGGAATCGGAAACCTTGCCGCCGAAATTGGTCAATTCCGGATCGGTTTTCAGTGTCGACGCCGTCAGGTCGAGCAGCCACGAACTGATGACGCTTGCATGCCGCCAGACTTCGGCGACCCCCCCGACCTCGATATCGAACTGATAATATTGCGGATCGTGGAGCGGCGCCGTCTCGGCATCCGCCGCGCGCGCTTCGCTGCCCGCATCGGCTGCCTTCAGGATATTGAGCCCCTCCGCGTAGGCCGCCATTAGCCCATATTCGATGCCATTGTGCACCATCTTGACGAAGTGCCCCGCGCCGCTGGCCCCACAATGGAGATATCCGAGCGGCGCCGTATCGCCCGACCCCGCCTCTGCCCCACTGCCATCCTTGCCCGGAGCAAGCGAAGCAAAGATCGGCTCGAGCCGGTCAAAACTCTCCTTGGGTCCGCCGATCATCAGGCAATAGCCGCGTTCCAGCCCCCAGACCCCGCCGCTCGTGCCCACATCGACAAAGCTGATGTTTTTCGCCGCGAACTCGCGCCCCAGATCCACCGCATCGCGATAATAGGAATTGCCGCCGTCAATGATGGTATCGCCGGGCTCGAGCTGTTCTGCGACCTCGCGTGCGACCTTGCCGGTGATCGCCGCCGGCAGCATCAGCCAGACAGCGCGGGGCTTTTGCAGCTTGCCGATCATCTCGGCCATCGAGCTTGCGCCCACCGCGCCTTCCTTGACGAGCGCGGCGACATTGTACCGGCTCACGTCATAAACGACGCATTCGTGCCCCGCCTTGATCAGCCGCCGCACCATGTTGGCGCCCATGCGGCCAAGGCCCACCATCGCTATCTGCATTTCATGCTCCCGCTTCTGACGCTTTGAGGGCCGCGATGGGGAACGCGACCTGCACACCCTAAACGCCAATGATCCCTTCGGTCGTTGCATGGCAAATCCGCGGAATTGCAGTGGTATCACCGCCCAGACTGACGAAAACGGATCAGTCGTTGACACAGCAGCTCTGATGTATACAGTGTCCTGCATACATCGAAGACGTCAACGAGGCGCACGGTGTGCACATTGGAGGAACAATGACATTCTCTCGTTTGGTCGCCGCGACGCTCGTCGCGGCCGGCGCACTTTCGGCCGCGCCTGCCCTTGCGCAGGACTACCCAACCAAGCCCGTAACCATCATCGTCCCCTGGGGCGCTGGCGGCGGCACCGACGCCACAGCGCGTTTGATCGCAACCCTGCTGGAAAACGATCTCGGCGTGCCTGTGCCGGTAGAAAACCGCACCGGCGGCTCCGGCGTGGTTGGTCACTCGGCCATCGCAAATGCCCGGCCCGATGGCTACACGATCGGTATCGCTACGCTTGAAATCGGCGGCATGCACTATCAGGGCCTGACAGACATCGACTACACGGCCTTCACGCCGATCGGGCTCTACAACGCCGATCCGGCCGCCATTTTCGTGCGTACAGATGGGCCTTATGCCGACGCGACGGCGCTGATCGACGCCATCAAGGCCAGCAGCGACCGTGAGCTCAAGGCGTCCGGCTCGGCCCAGGGCGGCGTCAACCACCTCGCCGTCGCCGGCATGCTCAATGCCCTCGACATTCCGGTCGCACGCGTCGCCTGGGTTCCGTCCGAGGGCGCTGCCCCCGGCCTTCAGGATCTGGCTGCCGGCGGCGTCAACTTCGCCACTGCCTCCCTGCCCGAAGGCCAGGCGCTGATGGATGCGGGCCGTATCAAGCCCATCGCCATCTTCGCAGCGGAACGCAGCGCGGCAGCTCCCGACCTGCCCACCTTCGCCGAAGTCACGGGCGTCGATTTCGCCATGGGCTCCTGGCGCGGCATCGTTGCCCCGGCCGGCGTGGACGCCGCCATCGTCGAAAAGCTGCAGACCGCCATCGGCGAAGTCGTGCAGGACCCCGACTATGTGAGCTTCATGCAGGCACGCGGCTACGCGATGCAGTGGACCCCAGGGGCCGAGTTCGGCGAGTTCCTCGCCAATTCCGACGCCCAGATGGGTGCGACCCTCGAGGCCGTCGGCCTCGCCCGCTAAATGACGCACGGAGCCGCCTGCTTGCGGGCGGCTCCAAAGCCTTACCTTGCCCAAGCCGGCAGGAGCATTCCATGCGCATCCATGACACGCTGATCGGCGCCTTTTTCCTGCTGCTCGGCAGCTACATCATTTTCGAAGCCGTCCGCTTCCCCGCCATGCCTGGCCAGGCCATCGGCCCTGGCACATTTCCGATGGTCTTCGGTGCGGTTTTCCTCGTCGGCGGCCTGATCGTGGGCCGCAGCGGCCTTGCACAGGGCTTCTCGCGACTGGTCGAAATCAACGACGGCTGGCGTCACGCTGACCGCGCCATCGCTGCAGCCGTCGCCGTCCTTGGCACCCTGTTGTTCGCCGTGTTCTTCGAGCAGATCGGCTTCATTTTCGGCGCCATTGCGCTGATGCTCGTGCTGTACGTCCTGCTCGGCCATCGCAACTGGCTCTGGCTCGCCGTTCCCTTTGTTTTCGTCGGCGTGGTCTACTACGCCATGGCGCGGCTGCTCCTCGTGCCGCTGCCCACCGGCCCGCTGTTCTAGGAGCCAATGATGGACGTCATCCTTTCCGCATTGCCGCTGGTCTTCAATCCCTTCACCCTGATGGTGATCTTCGCCTGCGCCCTGTTCGGCATGTTCATCGGCGCAGTGCCGGGGCTGTCCGCGACCATGGCCACCGCCATGCTGGTTCCGATCACCTTCTACATGGACCCGGTGCCCGCGGTCGGCGCGATCGTCGCGATGTCGGCAATGGCCATCTTCGCCTCTGACATCCCCGCTGCCCTGATCCGCATTCCCGGCACTGCCGCATCGGCTGCCTATGTGGACGACCTCTACCGCCTGACGCAGAAGAACAAGCCGGGCCTCGGCCTCGGCATCTGTGTCGTGACCTCAGCCATCGGCGGGGTATTCGGCAGCCTCGTCCTGATGCTCGCAGCACCGCAACTGGCAGAAGTCTCGCTGAACTTCACGTCGTTCGAGTTCTTCTGGCTCGCGCTTCTGGGGCTCAGCGCCGCCGTGATGCTGGGCTCGGGCTCGATCGTCAAAAGCCTGATGGCGCTTTGCCTGGGGCTGATGGTGGCTTCGGTGGGGCTTGATGGTTCGTCGGGCTACCCACGCTTCACCTATGGTCAGCAATCGCTGCTGAGCGGAATTTCGTTCATTCCTGCACTCATCGGTTTCTTCGCGGTGCCCGAAATCATCCGGGCGATCGTGCACCGCGACCAGAACTACCAGCCCAAGACGATTTCGAAGGTCAGCGAACTGTTCGAGGGTCTGGGCAAGACGCTCTGGCAGTTCCGGATGAACATCATGCGCGGCAATCTGGTGGGCACGGTGGTGGGCATTCTTCCAGGCGCCGGCTCGGACGTTGCCGCCTGGATCAGCTACGCGATTTCCAAGCGCTTTTCCAAGCACCCCGAACGCTATAGCAAGGGCAATCCCGAGGGGCTCGTAGACGCCGGTGCCGCCAACAATTCTGCCCTCAGCGGCGCCTATGTTCCTGCCATGGTATTCGGCATTCCCGGCGACTCCATCACCGCGATCGTCATCGGCGTGCTTTACGTCAAGGGCCTCAATCCCGGGCCGATGGTGTTCATCAACAACGCGGTCGAGATCAACGCCATCTTCATCGTGTTCATCCTCGCCAACCTGCTGATGATCCCGCTGGGCATCCTCGCCATCATGATGGCCGCGCCGCTGCTGCGCGTGTCCAAGACCGCGCTGGCGCCGATGATCCTCTGCTTTGCCATCGTCGGGTCGTTCTCGATCGACCTGTCGGCCACCTCGATCATCATCATGATCGTCGTGGGTGTGTTCGCCTACCTTATGGAGGAGAACGGCTTTCCCGTGGCGCCGGCGGTGCTGGGGCTGGTGATGGGAACGCTGGTCGAAACCAATCTCATCACGTCGCTGATCAAGAGCGACAACAATCCCCTCGAGTTCTTCGAGCGGCCCATCGCCGGTGTCCTGGGCGTCATGACCCTGTCGCTCTGGCTGATCCCGCCGATCATCAAGCTCTATCGCAAGTCGCGCATGCAGGGAGCCACGCCATGAAGCAGATGCGCCTCGAACAGCCTAAGTCCCTTGCCGAAATGGTGGCCGTGCGCCTCCGCCAGGCCATTATCGACGGCGAGATCGGCCTGGGCGAAAGCATAGCCGAGGAGAAGCTGGCCGAAAGCTTCGGGGTCAGCCGGACACCGGTACGCGACGCCCTCATCCAGCTCGAACAACAGGGGCTTGTGGTCATCCAGCCCAAGCGCGGCAGCTTCGTATTCAGCCCCACGGCCGAAGATGTCACCTTCATCTGCGAATATCGCAAGATGATTGAAGTGCACGCCATGAAGTTCGCGCTGGGACGCAACAAGGGCGAGCTGATGGCGCGCATAAGCGACGTTACGGCGGCCATGGGCGCTGCCATGCAGAGCCATGACGCCGTGAGCTACGGAAAGCTCGATACCGACTTCCACCAGGCGTTCGTCGACTGCTCCGACAACCCCTATGTCCAGGATGCGTACCAACTTGTTTCAGGGCGGATCGCGGCGCTGCGAACGCATCTGACGCGGCCGATCGAACACCTGCGGCAATTGTCGTTCACCGAGCACCAGAAACTGGTCGAGCTCGTTGCCGCCGAAGACATCGACGGCTTCGGCCGCCTGATGGATGCCCATGTCGACAGAACCGGCGAAATCTACGTGGTCGCCCTCACCGGAGCCGGTGAGGACAACGACCAGGTTTCCGCCTGACGCTCCCGGGCGCGATCAATCTTCACCGCACCGGATAGCGTCTTCCCCTCCAAGACCGGACTTTTCATGAACCAAGCTGCAAAACTCAAAAACCGCCTTACACAGCCAGGGATCGTCATGGCGCCCGGAGCGCTCGATTCCATCAGCGCACGCCTCGTGGAACGCGCGGGCTTCGAGGCCATCTACATGACAGGATTCGGTGCAACGGCGAGCCGTATCGGCATGCCCGATATCGGCCTTTTGACACAGACGGAAATGACCGAGCACGCGCGCAACATGGTGCGCGCCACCTCGGTACCGGTCATCGCCGATGCCGATACCGGCTACGGCGGCCCGTCCAACATTCACCGGACGGTGCGTGAATATATCCAGGCGGGCGTCGCGGCGATCCATCTCGAAGACCAGGTGGCGCCCAAGCGGTGCGGCCAGATGGCCGGCATACGGCTGATGGATCTCGATGAAAGCGTGCTGCGGCTCAAGGCAGCCATCGAGTCGCGCGAAAACGACGACCTGCTGATCATCGGCCGGACCGATGCCATGCCGGCGGTGGGCGCCGAAGAAGCGATCCGCCGGGCGCATGCCTATCAGGATGCCGGTGTGGATCTCGTCTTCGTCGACGGCATCAAGAAGATTGCCGAGGTGGAAGCCGTGGCAAAGGCCGTCAAGGGGCCCAAGGTCGTTTCCATCGTCGATGGCAACGAGACCACGGCGCTGACCGCAAGAGACCTCGAAGAGCTCGGCTTCTCGCTCGTGTTCTATGCCGTCACGGGGCTCTTCACGGCGACGCGCGCCATGGCCGATGCATTCGCCAATCTCAAGCGCAACGGCACGCCGGCCAATGCGGCCGCCCAACACACCTATGCCGAGTTTGCCGACATCGTCGGCATCGGTTTCCACCAGTCACTCGATGACCGCTACGGGGCCCAGTAGATTTCATGACGTATCGCATCGTTCTTACCGACTACGAGTTTCCCGACCTTGCACCCGAGCGCGAGGTGCTCGCAGAGGCCGGGCTCGAACTCACCGCCTGCCAGGCCAAGAGCGAGGATGAACTCATCGCGGCCTGCGCCGGCGCCGACGCGGTCATCAACCAGTACGCGCAGCTGACGCCGCGGGTGATCCGTTCGCTCGACAAGTGCCGGATCATCTCCCGATACGGCATCGGCCTCAACACCATCGACGTTCCCACCGCCACGGAACTCGGCATCTATATCGGCAACGTGCCGGACGGATCGCTCGAAGAGGTGTCAGACCATGCGATCGCGCTGATGCTGTCGGTCGCCCGCGGCCTCGGCAAGTTCGATCGCGCTGTCAAATCCGGGCTGTGGGACTATACGGTCGTCAAGCCCCTCTACCGTCTGCGCGGGCGTACGCTTGGCCTTCTCAGTTTCGGCAATATTGCCCAGCGGGTGGCCATCAAGATGGCCGGTTTCGGACTGCGGATCATCGCGCACGATCCTTACGGCAATCCCGCGCGGGCGAAGGAACTGGGCGTCGAGCTGGTGGATCTCGACACCCTTTGCCGCGAGTCCGATTTCCTCTCCGTGCATGTGCCGCTGGTCGCCGAAACGCACCACATTCTTTCGACCGCGCAGTTTGCGCTGATGAAGCCGAGCGCGATCGTCGTGAATACGGCGCGCGGTCCGGTCATCGACGAGGCGGCCCTGGTGGCGGCGCTGCAGGACGGCCGGCTGGCCGGCGCGGGACTCGACGTATTCGAACAGGAACCGGTGGCCAAGGACCATCCCTTGCTCGGGATGGACAATGTGGTGCTGTCGTCTCACGCGGCCTGGTATTCGGAGGATTCCGAATATGAAATCCGCACCAAGACGGCGCGGAACGTGGTGGATGTCATGCAGGGTCGGCTGCCGACCTACCTCGCCAATCCAGCCGTGCGTGACCTGGCGCGCGGGCCGGTCGCGGCGGAGTAGGCCGGATGACCGACCGCTCGCTCGACGGACTGACGGCGCTGGTCACCGGCGCCGTCGGGGGTATCGGACAAGCCACTGTGCTTGAACTGGCCGCGCATGGCGCCAATGTGGTTCTGGCCGACCTCGCCGATGCCGAGGACCTGGCATCCGGCATTGCCGCCCGACATGGGGTCGCTGCGCTTGCGGTGCGGATGGACGTCACCGACGAGAGCAGCATCGCCACTGCGCGCGACCTCGTCGCGGCCCGCTTCGGCAGGGCCGACATCGTGGTCAACAATGCGGGCATCATGCAGCGCCTCAGCGCCGATCACCACACATTGCCGGCCAGCGATTTCACGCGGATGCTGGCAGTCCACGTGGCTGGCTCCGCACAGGTCTCGGCCGCATTTCTTCCGGCCATGCGGGACAATCGCTTCGGCCGGATCATCAATCTCTCCTCGGTTATCGGCCATGTGGGCCTTGGACGGCGGACAGCCTATTCGACCGCGAAGGCGGCCATTGGCGGCCTGACCCGCGGGCTCGCACTCGAAAATGCGCGCTGGGGCGTCACCGTCAACGCCATTGCACCGGGCTATGTGATGACCGACGTGCTGCGCGCCAAGATCGCGGCCGGCACGCTGGATTACGACCGTTTCGCAGAGCGATCCGCCGTCGGCCGCTGGGCCACACCGGACGAAATCGCGCGCGTCATCCGTTTTCTCGCAGAACCCGGTTCGGGCTTCATCACCGGGGTCGACTGGCTCGTGGATGGCGGGTTCTCCATCAATGGCAATCCGGGCGAGGACGTGGGCCCGATCGTGCCGTTCGAGGCTATACAGGGATAGGATAGCGCGCATGAAGACCTCCATCGCCACTGTCTCGATCAGTGGAGACCTGCGCGAAAAGCTGGACGCCATAGCCGGTGCCGGATTTCATGGCGTGGAAATCTTCGAAAACGACTTCCTGATCTACGACGCGTCGCCGCGTGAGGTCGGGCGCATGGTTCGCGACGCCGGCCTGGCGCTCACCCTGTTCCAGCCATTCCGCGATTTCGAGGGCATGCCCGAGCCGTTCAGGCAACGCGCCTTCGACCGTGCCGAGCGCAAGTTCGACATCATGGGCGAACTGGGCGCGGACCTCATGCTGATCTGTTCGAGCACGTCCCAGGTTGCCCTGGGCGGCATCGATCGCATCGCCAACGACTTTGCGGAACTGGGTGAGCGCGCGGCAAAACGTGGCCTGCGCGTCGGATACGAGGCATTGGCATGGGGCCGCCACGTCAGCGACCACCGGGACGCCTGGGAGGTGGTGCGCCGAGCCGATCACGCCAATATCGGACTGGTGCTCGACAGCTTCCACACGCTGTCACGCCGGATCGACGTCAACTCCATCCGTGCCATTCCGGCCGACAAGATCTTCATCGTGCAGCTGGCCGACGCGCCGGACTTCGACATGGACCTGCTCTACTGGAGCCGCCACTTCCGGAACATGCCCGGAGAGGGCGACCTGCCAGTCGTCGATTTCATGCGCGCGGTATCGGCGACGGGCTATGACGGGGTGATCTCGCTCGAGATCTTCAATGACCAGTTCAGGGCCGCCGACAGCCGGGCCGTCGCAGTGGACGGCCAGCGGTCGCTGCTCAATCTGATGGACCAGGTGCAGCGCGCCGAACCGCAGCTCGCGATCAACCTGCCCGCCATTGCGCCACCGGTAGAGGTGGAGCGCGTCGAGTTCGTGGAGTTCACGGCCGACCGCCATGCCGCCGAGCCGCTGGTCGCCATGCTCGGCGCGATGGGTTTCCGCCACACCGGCCAGCATCGCAGCAAGGACGTCGCGCGCTACGAGCAGGGCGGGATCTCGGTCGTCGTCAACAGCGACAGTCGCGGCCTCGCCCATCGGACCTTCCAGACCCGTGGTCTCAGCGCCTACGCCTTTGGCGTCCGGGTGCCAGATGCCGCGGCGGCGCTCGATCGTGCCGTGGCCCTTGGCGCAAAACCGTTCACGCAGAACCTTAAGAGCGATGACCTGAACCTGCCCGCAGTGAAAGGGGTCGGGGGCGGCCTCGTCTACTTCTTCGATGACAGCGAGGCGCTGGCGAAGGTGTGGGACACCGAGTTCGTTGCGCTGGGCAGTCCCGAACCGATTGCCGATGCCGGGCTGGGGCGGTTCGACCATATCGCCCAGTCCATGCCCTATGACGAGATGCTGCGCTGGCTGCTGTTTTATTCGTCCACCCTCAAGGTGGAGAAAACCCCACTCGTCGACATCATCGACCCCTCTGGACTGGTGCGTAGCCAGGTGGTTCAGAACGATGACCGAAGCCTCCGCATCACGATGAACGGGGCAGAAAATCCGGCGACCGTGGCTGGGCAATTCCTGGCCGAGACGCTGGGCGCGGGCATTCAGCACCTCGCCTTTGCCAGCGACGACATCTTCGCCACCGCCGAAATCCTCCAGAGCCGGGGCTTCGTTCCGCTGCAGATTTCGCCCAACTACTATGAGGATCTTGAAGCGCGCTTCGGCCTCGACCCCGATTTCGTGGCCCGCCTCAAGCGCCATCAGATCATGTATGACGAAGATGCCGGGGGGCGTTACCTCCAGCTCTACAGCCCGATCCTGAGCGGCGGCTTCTTCTTCGAGATCGTCGAGCGTCAGGGATATGACGGGTATGGCGCAGCCAATGCCATTTTCCGCATTGCGGCGCAGCGCCGCCTCGTTGGCTCCCGCGCCATGCAGTCAGGACGCGCCGCGACCTGACCGAGGCCTTCCCAGATCGTCGCGACACAAGATACCCGCGCCGGTCGGGCGCGGGTGTCAACTTGGGCGGATCAGCGCGCCGGGTTTTCAGCGAGCGCCTGGGCCGACAGTTTCGACCGCCGGTTGCGAATGGCGGAATAGACGGTCCAGACCAGAAGCGCGGCAGTGATGGCCAGCACCGTCGCCGAGATCGGGCGATCGATGAAGGTCGAGAAATTGCCCCGCGACATCAGCATGGACCGGCGGAAATGTTCTTCCATGAGCGGCCCTAGGACGAAGCCCAGCAGGAGCGGCGCAGCCGGCCAGTCGAAGATGCGCATCAGGTATCCGAGCATACCGAAACAGACGACCAGCCACACATCGAAGGCTGAATTGCTGACCGTGTATGTGCCGATGCAGATGAACATCAGAACAGCTGGATAGAGCAAGTGATAGGGGATCATCAGCAGCCGCACCCATACCCCGATCAGCGGCACGTTGAGGATGACCAGCATCAGATTGCCGATCCAGAAGCTCATGATCAGCCCCCAGAACAGCGCCGGCTGTTCGGACACGAGGCTCGGTCCGGGGGAGATGCCGTGGATCATCAGGGCACCCAGCATCAGGGCCATGGTCGGGCTGCCGGGAATGCCGAGTGACAGCGTGGGAATAAAGGATGTCTGATCGGCCGAGTTGTTCGACGATTCGGGCGCCATGATGCCTTCGATGGCGCCCTTGCCGAACCGCTCGGGCTCGCGGGCGACACGCTTTTCGACCGCATAGGACATGAAGGCTGCAACCGATGGGCCCGTGCCCGGCAGCGTGCCGAAGAAGGCGCCGATGCCCGAGCCACGAGCCATGGGTGCCCACGAGCGCCGAACATCGTCCTTTGTTGGCTTCATGGCCTTGAACTTGACGCTTGCAGGATCGATGTCGCCGACCTTGATCTTGCGCACCGAGCCGATGATTTCGGCGACGCCGAATATGCCCATGGCAAGCGCCACCAGATTGATTGCGTCGGTCAGTTCGAGAATGCCGAAGGAGAAACGCGGCGTGCCGGTATAGATATCGGCGCCCACCGTGCCGCACATGATGCCAAGAACGACCATGGCGAGCCCCTTGACCGCCGACCCCTCGGATATGGTCGAGGCGGCCACGAGACCCAGGATCATCAGCGAGAAGTATTCGGCCGAGCCGAATTGCAGCGCATAGGATGCGATCACCGGTGCGAACATCATGAGCAGCATGATGCCGATGGAGCCGCCGATAAAGGACGCCACGGTGGTCATCAGGAGGGCAACGCCACCCCTGCCCTGCCGGGCCATGGGATAGCCATCGAGACAGGTCACGGCATTGGCGGGAGAGCCGGGAATGTTGAGCAGGATCGAGGCGGTATTTCCGCCATAGCTCGACCCGTACCAGATGCCGGCGAGCATGATGAGCGCCGTCGTGGGATCGAGATAGAAGGTGAGCGGAAACAGCAACGACATGGCGGCCAGGTGGCCGATGCCGGGAATGACGCCGACCAACGTTCCCAGGAACACGCCTAGAAAGCAGTAAAGCAAGTTCTGCCAGGTCAGGGCGGTGTCGAGACCGAGCGCAATATTGGAAAATATATCCATGGGAATGCCCCTCCTAGAAGGGCCAGCGGAACATCGGGATCGGCAAGCCCAGCCCGACGCTGAAGATCAGCCAGGACATGAGGCAGAGCGACCCGGTGAGAATGATCAGGCTGACCGGACGGATCTTGAGTTCGGCGAGCGATGAGATCACGACCACGGCGATAACAGCAGGAAGCAGGCCAAGCGGACGCACCATGAGGGCAAAGGCGGCCACGCCGCTGAGTACAAAGATCGGCGTCCAGATACGGATTTCGGGCATGACGCCCGGTCGGAAAAATGCAGGCACGGCCTGCATGATGCCAAAGCCGGCGAGAATGATGCCGAGCGCCACCGGAAACATGCCCGGGCCCATGCGGTTGATGGAGCCCAGTTCATAATTGGCGAAGGCGTATCCGGAGAAGGCGAGCCCGACGAGGATCAGCAGGGCTCCGCCCATGATGTCCCGATAATCACGCGACAGCATGCACATGCTCCTTTGAGAGGATGCGGTATGACGGATGGAAAGGAAAGGAAACCGGGGCGCCCCGAATGGAAGCGCCCCGGTGGAGATCAGTTGGCGTAGACGCCGGCCGCTTCGATGATCGGCCGCCACAGGTCGATCTCGCTGCGCACCTTGGCTTCCAGTGCCTCGGAGGTGGCGTCCTCGGCAGAGGACGGGCTCGTGCCCAGATCGGCGAAGCGCTCGATGACGGTGGGGTCGGCGAGGGCAACCTGGAGGGCTTCGGAAAGCCGGGCAACGATTGCCTCGTCGGTGCCGGATGGCGCGTATAGGCCATGCCAGATCGAGACGCCGAACTCGGGCAGTCCGCCTTCCGCGGTCGTCGGCAGGTCGGGGAGACTGTCGAGGCGTTCCGGGACGGTCACAGCAAAGGCCTTGATCGAGCCGTCACGGATCTGGGTGGTGGTGTTGGTGGTCTGGTCGCACATCAGATCGACCTGGCCGCCCATGAGATCGGTCACGGCCGGACCGGTGCCCTGGTAGGGAATGGGCGTAAGCTGGGTGTCGATGGCATTCATGAACAGCAGGCCGCAAAGGTGGCTCGCCGCGCCGATGCCGGCATTGGCGTAGAGCACCGCCTCGCCTTCGGTCTTGGCCCACTCGATGACCTCCTCGAGCGAATTCTGCTCGAGGTCCGAACGGCCGACGAAGACCATGGGCACTTCGGTCACCAGCCCGACATATTCGAAGTCTTCGGTCGCGCTGTAGGGAAGCTCACGATAGAGCGTCTCGGCAGTGGCCATACCGATGTGGTGCAGCAGCAGCGTATAGCCATTGGCTTCTGCCTGGGCCACGCGGGCGGCACCCAGGGTGCCACCGGCACCGCCGACATTCTCGACGACGATGTTCTGGCCCAGATCTTCGCTCATGGCGCGAGCGACGAGGCGCGTCACCGTATCGGTGGGGCCGCCGGCCGCGAAGGGAACGACGATGGTGATGGGCTGGGTCGGGTAGGACTGAGCAAAGGCAGTGGTGCCTGCGAGAGCGGCCAGACCTGCGGCGAGAACGAGCGGCTTGATCATGAAAACGGAACTCCTCCGGTTTTGCGTTAGGCCTTCTTTGGGCCCGGTGCCGCATCAACCCCGAGGTCCACCGGCCCTGACAACCGGCATCGGGCAGCGCCAAGCGCTTTTTCATGACCCTGTTCCGACAAATGGGTCGATTAGGTAACATCGGCCTGCAGCCATGGGTCGGAAACGACCCAATCAGGCCTCGCTTGATCCGTCATCGACAAAGCCACGACGCTCGAGGCCATGGCGACGCATCTTCATGTAGAGCGCCTTTCGGGACAGCCCGAGGGATTCGTAGACCGGCTTGACCCTTCCCCCATGGGCTGCAAGGGCGTTTGCTATGATGGCCTTTTCGGCCGCCGCCATGCGCTCGGAAAGGCTCGCACTGCTGTTTTCAGCCACTACCGGTCCGGTCTCGGAGGAGAGCCCGAGGCCAAGCCCGAAACGGTCTGCGGCATTGCGCAGCTCGCGGACATTGCCACGCCAATCGCGTTCGGCCACTGCGGCCAGAACCTGCGGCGAGACGTCCACCGGTTCGCGGCGATACCGCGCGGCGGCCTCTCCGACAAGCTTGAGAAACAACATGGGGATGTCCTCGGCGCGTTGCGACAAAGCCGGGATGCGCAGGGTGATGACATTGAGCCGGTAAAGCAGTTCAGCCATAAAACGACCGGCGACAACTTCATCCTCGAGGTCGACCTTGCTGGTGGCGATGAAGCGCACATCGAGCGGAAAGGCCTCGCTGGTGCCCAGACGCGTGATGGCACGCTCCTCGAACACGCGCAGAAGCTTGGCCTGCACATCGACCGGCATGGCGCCAATGTCGTCGAGCAGAATGGTGCCGCCGCGCGCCAGCTCGAACTTGCCGAAGCGGGCCCGCAGTGCTCCCGGAAACGCGCCGGCTTCATGCCCGAACAATTCGCTTTCGATCAACCCGGAGGGAAGCGCCGCGCAATTTATGGCGACGAAGGGCTTGCCAGCGCGCCCGGACAGATCGTGCAGCGCGCGCGCCGCGACTTCCTTGCCGACACCCACGTCGCCCACGATCAGTACGTCGGCATCGGTCGGCCCAACGGCGCGCAATTTATGGCGAAGGTCGATCATCGCCGAAGATCGGCCGGTCAGGCGCTGCTCGAGGTCGTCGGGATGTCCGGCCGCTGCGCGGAGGATGCGATTTTCCAGCACCAACCGCCGCCGATCCATGGCACGGGCGCTGATATCGGACAGGTCGGTGTTGGAGAAAGGCTTCTCGACGAAGTCGTAGGCGCCTTCGCGGATGGCACGGACCGCCAGCTGCACGTCGCCGTGGCCAGTCACGAGGATCACCGGAATATCGGGATCGAGATCGCGGATGCGGGCCATCAGCGTCATGCCGTCCATGCCCGGCATGCGGATATCGGAAACGACGATGCCGTTGAACCCGAAGCCGACGCGATGCAGCGCCTCCTCGGCATTTTCGAGGCTGCGCACGGCAAAGCCGGCGAGCTCAAGCGCTAGCGCGGTGGCGATCCGCATTTCCTCGTCGTCCTCGACGAGCAGAATTTCGCCTTGCTTCATTGCGCGGGCTCCAGTTCTCGACTTTCGGCAGGCTCGAGCAGGATCGTGAACACCGCGCCACCGGCAGGGGCATTGCGCACGGTAAGGTCGCCGCCGAAATCCTTGACGATATTGTAGGAGATCGACAATCCGAGGCCCAAGCCGCGCCCGACGCCCTTGGTGGAAAAGAACGGATCGAAAATGCGGTCGATGACGCCGGCCGGGACGCCTGGACCGGTATCGGCGACCGTCAACGCGATCCTCCCGTCCAGCTGGCGCGCGGCAATGGCGACTTCACGCTTTTCGCGTCCCTCGATGGCATCGAAGGCGTTAGACAGGATATTGACCAGCACCTGCTGCAGGCGCACCGATCCGGCCTGAGCCAACGGGCAGTCGGCAAGGTCAGTGGTGACAACGATGACCTGGTCTCGCACTCGCCAGTCGAGGATGGCCAGCGCGTCCGCGACGATCGGGTCGAGGTCTACCGGGCGCAATTGCTCACCCGGCTTGCGCGCGAAATTGGACAGGTGCCGGCTGATCGTCGTCATCTTTTCGGTCAGGCCGCCGATACGCTCGACATACTGGCGCACCTCGCCGGTGCGATCGCGATCGATCATCACCAGCGCGCTGTCGGCATAGGAACGGACGGCGGCAAGTGGCTGGTTGAATTCATGGGACAGCGCTGCCGACATCTGGCCCAGCGCGGCGAGCTTGCCGGCCTGCACCAGATCGGCTTGGGTCTTGCGGAGTTTCTCCTCGGCATTGCGCCGCTCCACCACTTCGGCCTCGAGACGGCTATTGGCGAGGCCGAGATCGGTCGTCCGTTCGGCCACGCGCCGCTCCAGTTGTTCGCGGGCCTCGGCCTGCATGGCCAGCCGTTCGGCAAGCCGCATGCGGCGCTGCATCCAGACGATGACACCCATGGTGACGACTGCCATAGCCGAGAGCAGAAGCAGTGTGGTGATCAGCGCTTCAGCGCGCGCGGGCGACGCATCGAGGAGCACGCGGACGGTCCAGCCGGCTTCGGGCATGGGCTGGGATACGCTAAGATATTCCGGCGCAGGATCGCCATCGAGAAAGGACAAGAGGCTATGCCCCTGCTTCGTCCTCGTCAGCGCCGCCGGAAGTTCGACGAGTTCTGCATCGGCATAACGACGGGTCTGCCCGGTGCGATCGAGCCTCTCCTGGGTCAGGGGTTCGAGAGAGGCGAACAGCCATTCGCTTCGCCCAGACATGAAGATGATGCCTTCCGGATCGGACACGATGATCTCGGTATCGCCCGAGCGCCAGCTGTTCTCGATGGCGTCGATATCGACCTTGATGGCGAGGACGCCATCGATCCTGTCCGCGTTGATGATCGGTGCGCTGAAGTAATAGCCCCGCCTCAGCGATGTCGTGCCCAGCGCGAAGAAACTGCCGTCGCGCCCTGCGATGGCGTCGGTGAAATATGGACGATAATCGAAGGTCTCGCCGATGAAGGAGGCCTCGGATGCGTGGTTGGACGCCGCGATGGTCGTGCCATCTCCGGTCATGACGTAGATGTCGGACGCCTCGAGCAGATCACTCGTCGCCTCGAGGTAGGCATTGGCTGAGACGATCTTGTCGGCATCGCCAGGATTGGCGGCGAGGTCCCTGATGTCCTGTAGCTCCGCCAGCAGTTGCGGGAGCTTGCGATAGCGATCCAGCTGGCCCTGCAGTGCCGAGACGGCCAATCCCAGCGTGTCGTCGGCGCGTGAGGCCGCCTGGTTGAAATAGATTTCGGTGAGCATGCGGAACGACACAGTCGCGACCGGGACTGCCAGAACCAGGCACATCAGGGCCACCCAATAGGGCGCCCGCATTCCGAATATCGACCTTCGCACCAGGTCCGTCACCTCGCGGCAATTGCAGAGATTCCCGGAATGCCCGCAAACGCGGCACAGGGCAACCCGCACTGGCAACTTAGCCGATCCACATCACTCCGCGGAGTCATCAGTAAACTGTTGACAGTTTTCAGAGTTGTCCTAATCTGGCGACCTGGAGGGCGAGAATGATTGGTTTTATAGCGGCGCGACTTGGCTGGGCCCTCCTGACGCTCGCCGCCATCCTGACCTTCGTGTTCTTCCTTGCTCGCCTCACCGGGGATCCTGTCCGCCTGATGCTGCCGGACCAGGCGACGCAGGCCGATGTCGATGCGATGCGCGAGTATCTCGGCCTCAACCGGCCAATGATCGAACAATACTGGGACTTCATGGTCAGTGCCGCGCAAGGCGACCTGGGCAATTCCATCCGGCAGCAGCGTCCCGCCCTCGACCTCGTGCTCGAGCGCCTGCCGGCAACCCTGGAGCTAGCGATCAGCGCCTTTGTGATCGGTTTTTCGCTGGCGCTGATCCTTGCGGCTGTCGGGGAAGTCTCAGGCAGCAGGCGGCTCAAGAATGTCCTGCTCTGGGCCGCCACCATCCGCCAGGCGATCCCACCCTACCTCTTCGGCATCCTGCTGATCCTGCTGCTGTCGGTGAACATGGCGCTGCTGCCCGCCATCGGGCGCAATTCGCTGGCGAGCTACGTGATCCCCGTCATCACCATGGCGACGTTCGAGGTCGCCCTTTACCTGCGGCTCTTCAACACGTTCTTCGACGAACTTCGTAGCAACGACTGGGTGCGCACCGCACGGGCGCGCGGCGTCGGACGCCTGCGGCTCGTCATGCGCCACCTGTTGCCCAATGCAATCCTGCCGGTGATCACCGTGGCCGGCATCAATCTGGGCATCCTCGTGGGCGGCACTGTGGTGCTGGAGATGGTGTTTAACTGGCCAGGCCTGGGCCGTCTCATCGTCCAGGGCGTCACCCAGCGCGACTATCCGATCGTGCAGGCGGGCGTCGTGACGATCGCCGTCATCTTCATCCTCATCAATGCCGTGGTGGACATCCTCTACGGCCTGCTCGACCCAAGAGTGAGGCTGTCGTGATGGCCAGCACACCAACCGCAACCGCATCGAGGCCGGCGTCTCGGGCACCCCGCTTTGCGTTCTCGTTCGTCCTCGCCATGCTGATGCTCGCCATCGTGGCGCTGCTGGTGATCGCGGTGCCCTTCTGGCCCGGCTTCGACCCGATCAAACAGAACCTGCTGTTCGCGCAGGAGCCGGCCTTGCGCAACGCCGCCTATCCGCTCGGCACGGACGCCCTGGGACGCGACATGCTCAGCCGACTGTCGATGGCGACGCGCGTGTCCGTGCTGATCGCGGGCGGCGCCGTGCTGATCAGCGCCTGCCTCGGCCTCACCATCGGCCTTCTAGCAGGATGGCTGCGCGGTCCGATCGACAGCGTGTTGATGGCCATGGGCAATATCCAGCTGTCCATCCCGGTGGTGCTGTTGCTGATCGTCCTAGTGGCCTCGCTGGGCTCTCACCCGGTGCTGCTTGTGGTCCTGCTCGGGTTGACGAACTGGGTCGGCTACGGGCGCGTGGTGCGCGCACAGGTCATGTCCCTGCGCGAACGCGAGTTCATCACGGCGGTGACCACGGCCGGCGGTTCGGGCTGGTGGATCATGAGCCGGCATCTGCTGCCCAACGTGCTTCCCTCGGTCTTCGTGCTGGCTGCATTCGATATCGGCGTCATCATCACCATCGAGTCATCCCTGAGCTTCATCGGCCTCGGTATCCAGCCGCCGACACCAAGCCTTGGGCTGATGATCAGCGAAGGTCAGCGCTACCTGCAGACCCACCCGTTTCTCACCGTCTTTCCCGCCATCGCCATCTTCCTGCTGATAGGGGGCATCCAGTTTGCCTCGCAGGCCCTGACGACCCGCCGGACGCGCGGCTAGCGTCCCATACCGGAGGTAACAATGACCCGTTCTGCCTATCGCCTGACCCGTCGTAGCCTTTTGCTCTCCACCGCCGTGCTCGCAGCCGGCGCCGCGTTTGCGTCCCCCGTCCTGTCGCAAGAGCAGACCACAGTTCGCGCCGCGCAGGTGACGGACCCGACCAGCCTCAACCCCATCTACGATACCGATCTGCAGTCGCTGAACATCTTCTACAGCGTCTTCGACCAGCTGGTGGGCATGGACAATGATGGACAGGTCACGCCGCGCCTTGCCACCGAGTGGACCGCCTCGGACGATCTCAAGACCTGGACGTTCACCCTGCGCGAGGGCGTGACCTTTCACGATGGCTCGCCGGTGACTGCCGAAGACGTCGTGTTTACCTTCGAGACGGCGATGAACGATCCCGCCTCGCGCCTCGGCGGCTATCTCACCAAGGTCGAGAGCGTGACCGCGGAAGGCAATTCGATCGTCATCACGCTCAACCAGGGCTATGCACCGCTGGACCGGCAGCTAACGCTGGTACCGATCGTGTCCAAGGCTGCCTACGAGGCCATGGGCGCGGACGAATACGGCCGGAAGCCAATCGGGTCGGGTCCCTATGTGGTGGAAAGCTGGGTGAGCGATGTCGCCGTGACCCTACAGCGCAACGACAACTACTGGGGCAACAAGGGCACCTACCCGACCGTCATCTTCCAGACCGTCCCCGATGAAACGGCACGTGCCAATTCGGTGCAGTCCGGCGACCTCGATATCGCGCTGCTCGGCCCCTCCAGCGTCCCGGCCGTCGAAGGTTCGGGCGCCGTGGACATCGTCAGCGTGCAGTCCAACCTCGTTGTCTATCTCGGCTTCAACACCGGCAATACCTGGCTCGGCGACGTCAATGTCCGCAAGGCCATCGACATGGCGATTGATCGTCAGACCCTCAACGATCGCCTCCTCAACGGCTTGATGACGCCGGCGTCGCAGCTGCTGGCCCCCGCCACCTTCGGCTACGACGCCGCGATTGCCGCGACGCCGTTCAATCTCGAGGAAGCCAAGAGCCTGATTGCCGCCTCCGGCTACGATGGCACGCCCATCCCGCTGACCTATCCCAATACCGGCCTGCCGCAGATCGACCAGATGGCGCAGGTGCTGGCCTTCTTCCTCAACGAGGCAGGCCTGCAGGTCACGCTGGAACCCCAGGAAGCTTCTACCTTCATCAACAACTGGTTCATCCGCGAGCTGCCCGGGCTTTACGTCTTCCGCTTCGCGCCTTCGGTGCTGGATGGCGACTTGCCCTTCTCGATGCTTATCCGCTCAGGCAACCAGGGTTTTGCCGAGGACACCGAAATCGACGCCCTGCTCGACCGTCAACTGGCCGAAGGCGACCCAGCAACCCGCGCCGCCACGCTCGGTGAGGTCAGCAGCATCGTCAATCGCGACACCTATTACGCACCGCTCTTCATTGACACCAACACCTATGGCGTCACCAAGGGGCTCGACTGGACGCCGCGTGCCGACGGCATGATCGTCTTCAACTGAGGGGAATGACCACAATGGCTGAACTCCACCCCTACCGCCTCTACGACGGGGACATTCCCAAGCAGAACACCGCGCTGCTCGTCGTGGACATGCAGCGCGCGTTCTTCGACAACAACGACTCGCTGGGCCAGATCGGCATCGATGTCTCTCCGTTGCGGGCAGCCATTCCAGGCACCGTGAAGCTCGTCGACATCGCCCGTCGGAACGGCGTGCCTGTCATCTTCACGCGCTACGTCTATTCGGTGGGCGGGGTGGATTTCGGCGTCAAGTACGGTGCCATGGCCGAAGAACGGCTCGCTGTATCTTCGCTTGCCCATGGGAGCGACGAGATCGAGCTTATTCCCGAACTCGGCCAGCGGCCCGATGAAGTCGTTATCGACAAGTCCCGCCCCAGTTCCTTCTATGGAACGCGGCTGGAGCCAGTGCTGACCGGCATGGGCATCCGCAACCTGATCGTCTGCGGCGTCACCGCCAACATCTGTGTGGAGTCGACGGTGCGCGATGCCGGCCAGCGCGACTATAACACGTTCGTGGTGGCGGACGCGGTTGCCGAGTTTCTGCCCGAGCGCACGCACTATGCCCTCTTCAGCATGGCATGGTCGTTTGCCCACGTCGTTCAGGTCGGCGACATCGCCAAGGCCTGGGGCGCACCCAATCAGGCACTGGCCAGCTAGGCCGTCAAACCGGGCCGGCCGCGATGCGGCTGGCCCTTGTCCGTTCGCGAGGCCCGTCATGACCGAAGACTCCCGCCCCCTGCTCGTCATGCGTGACGTCTCGATCGAATTCGAGACGCCGCGCGGGCCCATTTCGGCCGTACGGAATTTCAACCTCACGCTGGAGGCCGGGCGCAAGGTTGCGATCGTGGGGGAATCCGGTTCAGGCAAATCCACAATCGCTGCCGCGATGAATGGTCTTCTGGCAGCCAACGGACGCATCGTTTCCGGGGAAATCCTGTTTCAGGGGCGCGACATCGCGCGGATGAAGGAGACGGAGCTGCGGGCCATGCGGGGCAGCCTCATCGGGCTCGTGCCGCAGGACCCGATGACCAATCTCAATCCCCTGCAGCGCGTCGGCACGCAGATTGCCGAGGCACTGGAAGTCCACGGCAAGGCAATTGGCAAGGCCGCCTTGGCCCGCGCCGTCGACCTTCTGGAAATGGTCGGCATTCCAGAACCGTCGCGTCGTGCCCGGCAGTATCCGCACGAACTCTCGGGCGGGATGCGCCAGCGCGTGTTGATCGCCGCGGGTCTTGCCTGCGAACCCAAGCTCCTGCTGGCGGACGAGCCGACCAGCGCGCTTGACGTGACCGTGCAGCGGGTCATTCTCGAAGAGCTGGACCGACTGACGAGCCAGCTTGGCACGGCCCTCGTTCTCATCACCCACGACCTCGCCATGGCTGCCGAGCATGCCGACGACGTGGTCGTCATGTACCGCGGGGACGTGGTGGAAAACGGCGATGCGCGCGCGGTGCTGCGCCGTCCGAGCCACGAATACACCCGGCGGCTCGTCGCTGCGGCGCCCACACTCGATAGTACGCCCCTCATCACGACGCAGCCTGGGGCGCCGGACGGCAGCGCTGCAGCGCCTCTGGTGAAGATCACCGGCCTCAGAAAGGTCTATGGCGGCGGCGGCGGCTTGTTTGAAGCGAAGCAAAAATTCGTGGCCGTCGCCGGCTCTGACATCGCGATTGCCCGCGGCCAGACGGTCGCCATCGTCGGGGAGTCAGGGTCGGGCAAATCGACGACGGCGCGGATGCTGCTTAAGATCGAAGAGCCGACGGCGGGCGACATCTCGTTCGATGGCGTCCCAATCACGCATCTCAAGGGGCGCGCGCTTTTTGCCTTCCGCCGCCGCATGCAGCCGGTGTTCCAGAACCCGTTCGGCTCACTCGATGCCCGCTATACCGTGCTCGAATCCATCGAGGAACCGATGATCCTCCATGGCATGGGTGACGCCACTGCACGCGCTGCACGGGTGCGAGAGCTGCTCGACCAGGTCGCGCTGCCGCAGGATATCGCGACGCGCCGACCCGCCGAGATTTCAGGCGGACAAAGCCAGCGCGTGGCGATCGCCCGCGCCCTGGCGCTCAGACCGGACCTGATCGTGCTCGACGAAGCTGTTTCGGCGCTTGACGTCATCGTGCAGGCGCAGGTTCTCGAACTGCTCGTCTCGCTGCAGCGCGAGTTGGGGCTGTCCTACCTTTTCATCAGCCACAACCTCGCAGTGGTGCGGCTGATCTCGCATATGGTGCATGTGATGAAGAGTGGCGAGATCGTCGAATCCGGGCCGCCGGAGCGGCTCTTCACCGCCCCTCAGCACCCCTATACCCGCGAGTTGATCGCCGCAATTCCGGGCATCAACCTCACGGAAAGCGCATAAGCGCCCGGGGCGGAACCACACCGCGCGCCCGAGACTTTTCCTGACGCGGACCATTCCGTCCTCAATCGGGAAAGCTACAACATGGCCCAAGTCGATGAACTCGAGTGCGACGTGGCCGTGATCGGCGCAGGCACAGCGGGACTGGCGGCGATGCGCCGAGCGCTGCGCGAAGGCGCGAAGGTGCTGCTCGTCGACGACGCGTTTTCAGGCACGATGTGCGCCAATGTGGGCTGCATGCCCTCCAAGCTGCTGATCGCCGCAGGCAATGCCGCACACGACGCCCGTCATGCCGATGTCTTCGGGATCGGCGTCGACGGCATTCGCGTCGATGGCAGGCGCGTCATGGGGCGGCTGCGCGCCGAGCGCGACCGGTTCGCCGCCGCGACACGCAAGGGCTTCGAAGACTTTCCGGCCGGCACGATGATCACCGGGCGGGCGCGCTTTCTATCCGCGACAAGGCTTGGCCTCGAGGATGGGCGCATCATCACGGCAAGGGCCGTGGTGATTGCGACCGGCGGCAACCCCGTCATCCCCAAGGGGTTCAAGGAGATCGCCGATCTTTGCCTTACCCATGAGACGGTGTTCGACCTCGTGGACCTGCCCAAATCGATCGCGGTGATCGGGGGCGGCCCCATCGGGCTCGAACTGTCACAGGCGTTCGCCCGCCTGGGCGTCCGCACCTGCCTTTTCGACGAGTCCGAAACCATCGGTGGGGTGCAGGACGAAGCGATGCAGGACCTCATCCAAAAGGCAATCGGGGCCGAGCTGACGCTTCACCTCGGCGTCAAGACCAGAGGCAGTCGGGCCAATACGGGCGCTAGAGTGCACTGGTCCGGCGCGGCCGAGGGCGCAGAGATATTCGATCATGTCCTGATTGCCACCGGCCGCCCACCGCAGTTGCGCGACCTCGGGCTCGAGACAACAGGCATCCGTCTCGACGAGAATGGCACCCCGGAATACGACCGGGAAAGCATGCAATGCGGTACTGCCCCGATTTTCATTGCCGGCGACGCGAATGCGGATGTTCCCGTGCTGCACGAAGCCTCGTCGGAAGGACGCATGGCCGGCCGCAATGCGGCGACCTATCCCACAGTCGTGCGCACGCCGCGGATGACACCATTCTCGATGATCTTTTCCCAACCCGTCATCGCCAGGGTCGGGGCCGAACCCACCGGCGCCAGTGTCTTCGGCACCTCCGACTACGATGACCAGGGGCGCGCCAAGGTGGAAGACGAGGCGCTTGGACGCGTGGTCATCCATGCAGAGCCGACCCGTGGAAGGCTGACCGGAGCGCTGCTGTTCTGCCCTGGCGCCGAACACATGGCGCATCTTCTGGTGCAGGCGGTGGCACACGGCATCACCGCGAGCGAGATGCTGTCCCAGCCCTTCTACCACCCGACGCTCGAGGAAGGGCTCAAACCGGCGCTGCGCGAAATTTGCTCGAAAATCCCGGCTTCAGGCGATTACGACCGGAGCATCTCGCCGGGCAGCTGAGATCGTCAGCGCCCGGTGCGCCTGCGTTGGTGCTGTTCCAACGCGGCAAAGCCGTCGTGGATGAGGATCGCCAGGATACCGACGATGAGGCCCCCTTGGACCACGAAGGCGGTGTTCCCCGATTGAAGACCGGCGATGATGACCTCGCCCAGTGTCGGGGCGGCGACTGTTGAGCCGATGGTCGCCGTCGATAGCGCTATGGTTGTGGAAAGCCGAAGGCCCGCCAGGATCAGCGGCAGGGACAGCGGCAATTCGACCTTGGTCAGCCGCTGGAACGGGGTGAGCCCCATGCCCTTGGCGGCTTCGGTAACCGTCGGAGGAACGCTCGAAAGGCCGGCCAGCGTGTTCTCGAAGATGGGCAGCAAGCCATAGAGAAAGAGCGCCACCAGCGTCGGCGTAGTGCCAAATCCGAGGAGCGGAACACAGAGCGCGAGAACCGCCACCGGCGGGAAGGTCTGACCGATATTGGCGAGCGCCCTCGATACCGCAAGGAAGTCGGCGCCGAACGGCCGCGTGACGAGAATGGCGAGACCGATGGCCAGGATCGCAGAGGCAGCGATGGCGACAAGTACTATCAGCAGGTGGCTCAACGTCAGCGCCAGGAGACTGCCCTGATAGTAGATGGCGGGCTGGGCCGATCGCGCGAACAGCGAGAAAAAGCCGGAAAACGCGGACGGCTGCACGACCAGCCAGACCAGGACGACCAGTGCCACGAGCCGCAGGAGCAGTCCGAACCGGTTCACGGATGCGCCGCCAATTGCCCGAGGCCGTCGAGAGAAACAATACCGACACGAACGCCGTCGCGGACGACGGGCGCCGCCTTGCGGCCAGACCACAGCAGTTCCGAATAGGCACCGCGCAGGGTCATGTTGGCATCGAGCGGGTCGCCGCTGGCCTCCCCCTGCTCGATATGGTCGCCGATGGTCGAAAGCGACAGCAAGCGAAAGGCGCGATCAGTGGTGCCGACCAGCTCGCGCACGAAATCGGTGGCCGGGCGGGCGATGATCTCTGCCGGCGGCGCGCATTGCAGCAGCCGGCCCTTATCCATGACCGCGATGCGGTGACCCAGCAAAATGGCTTCATCCATGTCATGGGTCACCAGCACGATGGTGGTGCCGAAGCGAGCCTGGATGGCGCGCAATTCTTCCTGCGCCCTGCCGCGGGTCACGGGGTCGAGTGCTCCGAAGGGCTCATCCATGAGGAGAATGTTGGGCTCGGCCGCGAGGGCGCGGGCCACGCCGACCCGCTGCCGCTGCCCGCCGGAAAGCTGGGCGGGCATGCGATCCCGGTAGGTGGCCGGATCGAGCTGGAACAGGTCGAGCAACTCGTCGACACGCCTGTCGATCTTTGCCCTGTCCCAACCGAGCAAACCAGGGACCGTGCCGACATTCTGCGCGATGGTCCAGTGCGGGAAGAGGCCGTGGCCCTGGATGACATAACCCATTTTTCGCCGCAGCGCGTAGGCCGGAACGCTCATCACGTCCTGCCCATCGACACGGATGCTGCCGCTGGTGGGCTGGACCAGGCGGTTGATCATGCGCAACAGCGTGGTCTTGCCCGAACCGGATGTGCCTACAAGCGCGCAGATCGTGTGCGGTTCGATCGTGAGGGTGACATGATCGACCGCCGTTGCGTCGCGGAAGGTCTTGACGATGTTTTCGATCTCGATCACGCCGTGGCCCTTTTCGAGCTGAGTTCGATGAAACTGTCGAGCAGCACCGCCGCCGCGAACGCCAGCGACACGGTGGGTGCAGCCCCGAGCAGCACGAGGTCGATGGCGGTCTGCCCCACACCCTGGAAGACGAAGACACCGAAACCGCCGCCCCCGATCAGTGCAGCAATGGTGGCGAGCCCGATATTCTGCACCAGTACGATGCGGATTCCGGTGAGGATCACCGGAAAGGCAAGGGGCAACTCGACCTGCAACAGCCGCTGCAGCCAGGTCATGCCCATGCCGCGCGCGGCCTCCACGGTTGCGTCCGGCAGCCCGTTCAGGCCCACGATCGTGTTGGCGACGACGGGCAGGAGCGCATAGGCGGTCAGCGCCACCATGGCCGGCGCCACACCGATTCCCGATATTCCGGCGGCGCTGGCGCCTGGGACATTGGCGGCGACCCAGGCGAGCGGCGCGATCAGGACGCCGAACAGCGCGATCGAAGGAATGGTCTGGATGACGTTGAGGAGGTTGAGCGCGCCCGCCCGCAGCGCGATGAACTTGTAGCAGGCGATGCCGAGCGGCAGGCCGATCGCAGTCGCCAGCGCGACCGAGCCGAATGCCAGGAACAGATGAGTCCGCGCCTCCTGCCAGAAGGCCGGAGCGCGGCTGCCGTATTCCTTGACGATGGACAGCGCATCCCAGGCGCCGCTCCAGAGGATGATGCCGACCGCAACCCACGCGGTCAGCAGAAGAGCGAGCCGCAACCAGGGTCCGGGCCGCAGCCGCGCCAGCGCGTCGGTCAGCATCAGCGCCAGCACAAAGGCGAGGAGCCAGAACCCGGCGCCGATGCCGATGCGGGCATAATTGTCTCCTGACGGCGTCATCGCCTGTGCGGCGATACCGATCAGAAGCAGCAGGACCAGCAGGCTCGACGCGCTCGCGGCGAGCTTGACGGCCGGCGGCATGCGCCAGAGCGCGACGATGATGCAGAGGACAATCCAGGCCAGCCCGATCGCGGCAGGGAACGCCGGCAAGGCCTCCCAGAGAAGCACGCCCTCGCCGGGCACGATGCGATTGGCCTTGAAGACCGCAAACGGCAGGAGCAGTCCTGGAATGGCACCCAGGGCAACAAGAACTCCCAGCGGGTCGAGGCCGGAGCGAGCAGACGCGGGCTCTTCGGCAAGATGTGCGATGGTCATGCTCGGCCCATAGAAATGATGGGCCGCGGTTCGGTCCGCGGCCCTCTTGCGCATTGTGGGATCGAAGGCTTAGCCGCCGAGGAAACCATTCTGTGTCAGGAAGTCAGTGGCGACCGCAGCAGCGGGCTCGCCCCCAAGCTGTACGCGACCGTTGAGATCCTGGAGCACTTCGAGCGAGAGGGCCTCGAACACCGGCTTGAGCAATTCCTCGATCTGCGGGTACTCGGTCAGCACCTCTTCGCGGATGATCGGCGCGGGCTGGTAGACCGGCTGGACGCCCTGATCGTCCTCAAGCACCACCAGGCCCGACGCGGAGATCCCGCCATCGGTGCCATAGACCATTGCGGCATTGACGCCATTGGTCTGCTGCGCGGCCGCGGCGATCGTGGCTGCCGTGTCGCCGCCGGACAGGACCACGAGCTGTTCAGGCGTCAGCGTGAAGCCGTAGACGTCCTGGAACTTGGGCAGGGCCGCAGGCGAATTGACGAATTCCGAGGACGCTGCGAGCTTGACTTCACCGCCGCCAGCGACCCATTCGCCGAACTGGGTGAAAGTCGACAGGCCGTTGGCTTCAGCGACGTCGCTGCGCAGGGCAACCGCCCAGGTATTGTTGGCCGGGGACGCGGTCAGCCAGACGATCTTGTTGGTCTCGAAGTCGAGCTTGGCGACCTCGGCATAGGCCTCTGCGGCGTCGTTCCAGATCGGCTCTTCGGCGCGATCGAAGAAGAAGGCGCCATTGCCCGTGTATTCGGGATAGATATCGATCTCGCCCGCCAGGATCGCTTCGCGCATGATCGGGGTGGCACCGAGCTGGATACGGTCTTCCACGGCGATGTCATTGTCCTCTAGGACCTGCTTGATGATGTTCCCGAGCACGCCGCCCTCGGTGTCGATCTTGGAGGAGACCACCACCTGCGCAGACGCTGCGGTGGACATAAGGGCCAGCGCAGCAAACGCGCCCAGAACAGTTGTGACAAGGCGCATGAAGCTTCCTCTGATTTGGGGAACACACCCGATCGACGGATCGGGGCGAGCACTGTCAACGGGAAAGGCCGCAGATCGTTCCGCAGGAAAACTGCAAATGGCTGGCAGGGCCCGCCGATGAGGCCGCCCCTGCGCTCGAGCTATGCCCTTTTGGAATTCGCTTCGGCAGCCATGGCCGCAACCAGATCGTGGAAGCGGTCGCCCTGCACGACGATGTGGGCATGCGTAGCGCGGGCGGCGCTTTCGGCATCGCCTGCTCGGATCGCATCGAGGATTTCCTGATGCTCCGCCAGCGAAGTGGCGAGGCGACGGCGGCTGCGCAACTGCAGGCGACGATAGGGCTGCAGCATCGTGTTGAGGCGCGTCGCTTCGGCGACGAGAAAGCTGTTGTGCGTCGCGTTGTACAGGCAGCGGTGGAAGTCGGTGTTGACGAGGTAATAGGCCTCGGGGTCGCCGGCTGCGGCCGCCTGCCGGCACGCTTCCTGAGCTGCGGACAGGTCATTCAGTTCCACATCGGAGATGCGGCGCGCGGCGAGGCGCGCACATGCAGCCTCGATTTCCGCCATCACCTCGAACCGCTCGGTGATCTGCTCGAAAGTCCAGAGGGTAACGAATGTGCCGCGCTTGGGGGCGACGCGCACGAGGCCCGAGGCCTCGAGTTGATGCAGGACGTCGCGGATCGGTGTGCGTGAACATTCGAACTGCTGTGCCAGCTTGTCGAGGTCGAGTTTTGACCCCGGAGGGTGATCGCCATTGAGAATGGCGTTCTCCAGCGCCTGACGGATCGAAGCCGCGTTCGACATTTCACCACCTCCCAAGCTCGAGACTGTCACAACTTTAGACTGGGTTGACTTGATAAATATATCAGGGTCAACCTTGAGCACAACATCGGCGCACTTTCCCAAGCTGGGGCTGTCGCCCGAACAGACTGAATGAGGACGATGTGAGCGCACTTGCCGAGCAATGGGACGCCCTGACCACACACGACCTGGAGGCGCGCGGCAGCATCAAGTGGACCAGGTTCCCGGGCACGATCGGCGCCTGGGTCGCGGAAATGGATTTCGGCATTGCCCCGCCAATCGCTCAGGCAATCCGCGCAACGGCGGATACGCTTGAAACCGGCTATATGCCGAATGGGCTTGCCCTCGATCTCGGCGACGCCAGCGCATCGTTCCTCAAGCGGCGTTTCGGATGGTCGGTGGAACCCGAACATGTCGGTCTTCTGGGAGACGTGCTGCGGGCCTACGAGTTGGCTTTTACCTACTGGCGGAAACCGGACCAGCCGATCGTGCTGCCGACGCCCGCCTACCCGCCGTTCATGTCGCTGCCGGCGCTGCAGCGCATCGAGGTGATCCAGGTTCCATGCCTGCGCGATGAAGACGGGGTGTGGCGGCTCGATGACGCCGGTATAGAGGCGGCGCTTTCGGAGCGCGGCGGGTTGCTCGTACTGTGTTCGCCGCACAATCCCCTCGGTCGGCTCTACACCCGTGCCGAGCTCGAGCGCGTAGCCGCCATCGCCACCCGCACCGGCGCCCGCGTGTTCGCGGATGAAATTCATGCGCCCCTCAACTACGGTGGAGCGCATCTGCCCTACGCATCGCTGAACGCAGACACCGCAGCGCATGCCATCACCGCAATCTCGGCGTCGAAGGCCTGGAATATACCGGGCCTCGCCTGCGCGCAGATGGTCTTTTCCAATGCGGCGGATGCTGAGAAATTCACGAGTCTCGGACACCATGTCACGCGTGGCGCGTCGAATGTCGGTGCCCGCGCCAGCATCGCAGCCTATCTGGATGGCGATGAATGGCTGGGCGAGGTTACGTCCTACCTCGACGGAAACCGGCAACACCTGGCGCAGCGTCTTGAACGCGATCTGCCGGGCGCGCTGCACCGGATCCCGGAGGCGACCTATCTGGCCTGGATCGATGTAAGCCAGCTGACCAACAGGCGCGACCTGGCTCCGATGCTGCGAGAAGAAGCAAAGGTTGCGGTAACGGGCGGCGAGGATTGCGGCCTCGGTGGCGCCGGTGCGTTCCGGTTGAACCTCGCGACGCCGCGCCCCGTGCTGGACGAGGCGCTGGACCGGATTTTCGGCGTCCTGCGCAAGGGTGCCTGAGGCCGCGGTGCTTCCCGAATTCATCGAAAACGTTGCGCCCAATGTCAGGCGATTGGTTTGCCCTATGGGCAAGGCAGGCTCGGTCAACGGCTGGATCATTGGCAGCGGCGCGACATTGATCGTGGATGGCGGCGTTCCCGGAGCCGAAGCATCAGCGCGCTGGGACCAGGCCGAACAAGCGGACGTGGTCGGGGCGGTCGAGGCAATCCTTTGCACGCACATGCACCGCGATCACTCGGGGCAAATCCCGCGCCTTGTGGCGCGCCACGGCGTCCCGCTGCTCATGACCGAAGCGGAACATCGCAAGGTGGTGGCCGCGAGCGAGGCGAGCACCGAGCAGCGTCAGACAGACCTGACCTCTTTCCTGATCCGGCAGGGCGTTGCGCCGGCAGAGGCACGCTCAACCGCACCACCGGATTATTCTGTGCTCGCCTCGTTTCCGCGCGACTACCAGCCGCTCGACGATGGCATGACCGTGACGATTGCCGGCAGGGCTTGGCGCGTACTGACAGGTGGTGGCCATTCGTCGAAGGGCGCCTGCCTCATCTCCGAAGACGGGCAACTTATGGTGGCCGGCGACCAGATTCTGGGTGGAACCGGACCCCACATCACGGTTGGTCTCGACGAACCCGAGGCCGATCTCCTCTCCGCATATTTCGATTTCCTCGGTCGGCTCGCCGACCTGCCCGATACGATGCTTGTCCTTCCCGGCCACGGTTCTGCGTTTCGCAGTCTGCCCGCGCATGCTCTGGCCTTGCGCAAGGGACACCAGAGACGGCTCGATCGGCTGAAGGCACGCCTCGATGGCGCGATGAGTTGCACGGAAATGGCGCCGCTTGTCTTCACGCAGCAGGCCATGCGGCACTTCGGATATCTGGTGCCCGGCATGGCCCTGAGCCTCGCCAACCACCTCTGGCATCGGGGCGAGCTCCAGCGCCACGAGGACGATGATGGCGTCTGGAGGTTCGCGTCAGCCTGATTGCCGCCCGGCCATGATGGTGCACATTGCCTGATGCTGGCTGAGATGGATCCCATCGAGATGCCTTGGAAGACTGGTCCGCTGCAGCTTGTCCATGACCGGTCCCTTCACCTCGGAGACATGCAGACATACGCCCATGTCGTGGAGACGCTGGGCGATGGCTTCGAGACTTTCCAGAGCCGACATGTCGATGGCGTTGACCGCGGAGCACATCAGCACCACGTCGGTGATGCCGGGGCTGCTCATGACCTGGTTTACAATCAGGTCTTCGAGATAGCGCGCATTGGCGAAGTAGAGACTTTCGTCCACACGGATCGAGACGATGCCCGGCACCGTCTCGACCTGGTGGCGCTTGATGTTGCGATAATGCTCGGTGCCCGGCACCTGTCCAACGATAGCCGCATGCGGCACCGAGGAACGGTAGAGAAAGACGAGGGTGGATGTTGCTACACCGAGCACGATGCCGATCTCGACGCCAAGCAGGAGCGTCCCCGCGAGGCTGACCACCACCGCAGCGAAATCGGCGCGGGAGTAGACCCAGGTGCGCTTGAGACTGGAAAAATCCACCAGTGTCATGACGGCGACCAGAATGGTCGCGGCCAGTGTCGCCTTGGGCAGGACGGCCAGAAACGGCGCCAGGAAGAGCGTAGCCAAGGCAATGCCGACAGCTGTGAAGGCCCCCGCTGCGGGCGTGGCCGCGCCGGCGTCGAAATTCACAACCGACCGGGCAAAGCCGCCCGTGACCGAGTAGCCTCCGCCGATCGCCGACGCGATGTTGGACGCTCCGAGAGCGATCAGTTCCTGATTGGGCACAATGCGCTCGCGCCGCTTGGCAGCAAGCGTCTGGGCTACGGAAACCGACTCGACGAAGCCAACTACGGAAATGATCAGGGCGGGGACAAAGAGCTGGCGCAGGATGTCGAGGTCCAGAGAGGGCAGCGAGGGGACCGGAAGCCCCTGCGGGACATGCGCGACCAGCGCCACCCCTTGGCTGCCGAGGCCAAGCGCGACCGACCATGCCATCGCGAGAACAATCACCAGAATGGGGCCGACACGGGTGGCAATCGCTGCAGCGCTGGCGGAAAGTCCGAAACGCAGCAGAAGGTTCTTGAGGCCAAACCTCATCCACACGAGCAATGCCAGCGAAGCGCCACCAACGGCGGCGGTATGCCAGTTCACCGTTGCGATGTTATTCGCCAACGACATCAGCAGCTGCGGCATGGTGTGACCGGCCGCCTCGATACCAAGCAGGCCGCCCAACTGACTCGTCGCGATGATGATGGCGGATGCGGTGATGAAGCCCGAAATGACCGGGTGGGACAGGAAGTTGGCGATGAAACCCAGTCGGAACAGCCCCATCGCCAAGAGGATGACGCCGGACATCAGAGCGAGCATGACCGATGCACTGACATAGTCGGCACTGCCCTGGGCAACGATGGATCCGATCGCGGCGGCACTCATCAGGGAAACCACGGCCACTGGCCCGACAGCCAGCGCGGATGAGGTGCCGAAAACGGCGTATGCCACCAGCGGCAGGATCGATGCGTAGAGACCGATCTCGGGCGGCAAGCCGGCCAGCAACGCATAGGCGAGCGACTGCGGTATGAGCATGACCGTGACGACAACAGCGGCGACGATATCTCGCGTCAGCGCGTACCGATCATAGCGACTGCCCCAGTCGAGGATCGGCAGGATGGATTTGAGGGTCATGACTGTCACACAGCCTCAGAGCCCGCTGAGCGGAACCTTGAGGAAAACCCGGCCATCGTCGTCTTCGGGTGGCAGATTGCCGCCGCGCATGTTGATCTGCAGCGACGGGATAATCAGCCGGGGCATGGCTAGAGTGGCGTCGCGCGCCTCTCGCATCGCCACGAACTCGTCCTCGCTCCGACCTTGTCCGACATGGATGTTGTGGTCGATCTCGTCCGCGACGGTCGTTTGCCATTGAATGTCGCGGCCGTTCGGTCCGTAGTCATGACACATGAACAGGCGCATCTCGCGCGGCAAGCTCAGGACCCGTTGTATCGAGCGATACAGGGTGCGCGCGTCGCCGCCGGGAAAATCTGCCCGGGCGGAGCCTCCATCGGGCATGAACAGGGTATCCCCTACGAACGCCGCGTTGCCGACCACATGGGTCATGCAGGCAGGGGTGTGGCCGGGCGTGTGCATGACATACACCGTCATGCCGCCGATGCAGTAGCTGTCTCCATCGACGAACAGGCGGTCGAACTGGCTTCCATCGCGCTGGAACTCGGTGCCCTCGTTGAAGACCTTGCCGAAGGTGTTCTGCACGAGCGTGATATTCTCGCCGATTCCGAGCCGTCCGCCGAGCTTCCCCTGAATATAGGGACTGGCTGAAAGGTGATCGGCGTGAACATGTGTCTCGATCAGCCATTCGAGCGTAAGCCGACGGTTCTCGATGAAGTCGATGATGCGGTCGGCCCCGTCATAACTGATGCGACCTGCTGCGTAGTCTATGTCCATGACCGGGTCGACGACGGCGCAGGACGCACCGCCCGGATCCTTCACGACGTAGGAAATCGTGTTGGTCGGGGCGTCAAAGAACGCAGCGACTTCGGGTTTGAGCGAAAGGTCGGTGGCGAACGGAATGGGGGACATCGGCTTCTCCAACGCGAAATTCCTTCACGAATGGGACGATTTCGTTAACAACGTGCTCACTTGTCAAGGGTGACAGGGCACATTATAAATTCGAGCGCTCGTTCGGAAAATTGGTGAAAACAACAATGTTCGATGACATTGCGGGCAAGACGGCGCTGGTTACCGGCGCCTCCAGCGGGCTCGGCCTGCACTTCGCAGAACTGCTGGCTGACCACGGCGCCAAGGTGCTTCTGGCGGCGCGCCGCGCCGACGCCCTGGATGTCGCCTGTGCGGCCATCACAGCCAAAGGAGGCTCTGCCGAGCCCGTTGTCCTTGACGTATCGGATGCGCAATCGGTCATGACGGCGACGAGCGGCCGAAGCATCGACATCCTCATCAACAATGCCGGCATCAGCATCGCCAAGCGGGCGATGGATGTCGGCGAAACCGATTGGGACGACGTCATCGACACCAATCTCAAGGGCAGCTTTCTGGTAGCGCAGGCTGTCGCGCGTCAGATGCGGGACAGCGGCAGGCCAGGTGCAATCGTCAATATCGCATCGATCCTCGGATTGCGCGTCGCGGGCAATCTCAGCGTCTACGCGGCCTCGAAGGCGGCAAGCATTCAGATGACCAAAGCGCTGGCCGTCGAATGGGCTCGACACTCGATCCGCGTGAACGCCCTTTGCCCCGGCTATATCGAGACCGACCTCAACCGAGATTTCTTCGCCACCGAGGACGGGCAGGCCCTGATCCGCCGCATTCCGCAGCGGCGGCTAGGGCAACCAGACGATCTTGATGGCGCGCTTTTGCTGCTCTGCTCGGATGCCGGACGCTACATCACCGGGGCGGCCCTTGCCGTCGATGGCGGACACCTCGTTTCTTCCCTTTAAGGACCAGCTTATGGATTTCCAGATTTCGCCTCGCATCGAAGACTATCGGCGCCGCATTGCCGATTTCGTGGAGCGCGAAATCCTGCCGCTTGAAGACGACAAGGCGTCGTACGACGCGCACGGCAACATCACGCTCGATCTACTGGGAACATTGCGCGCCAAGGCTCGCACCGAGGGTCTTTGGTGCCTGCAGTTGCAGCCGGAGAACGGTGGCGCCGGGCTCGGCCGCGTGGGCATGGCGGTATGCTACGAGGAAATGAACCGCTCGATTTTCGGGCCGGTCGTCTTCAATTCGGCCGCGCCGGACGACGGCAACATGATGATGCTGGAAAATCTGGGCACGCCGGCGCAGAAGGACCGGTGGCTCAGACCCATCGCCGAAGGCACGGTGCGCTCGGCCTTTGCAATGACCGAGCCTGCCCCCGGTGGCGGATCAGATCCATCCATGATCCAGACTCGCGCGGAAAAGCGCGGCGACAGATACGTCATTACCGGCCGCAAATGGTTCATTACCGGTGCCGCAGAGGCAAGCCATTTCACCGTCATTGCCCGCACCTCGGATGATCCCCGTCACGGCCTCTCGGCCTTCATGTTTCACAAGGACCAGCCCGGCTGGGAGATCGTTCGCCGGATAGAGATCATGGGGCCCGAGGAGCATGGCGGGCATTGCGAGATCGCGTTCGACGGACTGGAAGTGTCCGAGAATGATCTGCTGGTGGGCGAAGGGCGGGGACTGAAGGTTACCCAGGCGCGCCTTGGCGTTGCCCGCCTCACACATTGCATGCGCTGGCTGGGACTATCCAAGCGCTGCCTCGAGATCGCCCAAGCCTATGCGCTCGAACGCCATGGGTTCGGCATGCGGCTCGCCGACCGCGAGAGCATCCAGTTGATGATGGGTGACCTGGCCATGCGCATCGAGGTCGGACGCCTTTTGGTGATGAAGGCTGCCTGGGAGCTGGAGCGCGGCGGATATGCGCGCAAGGAAGTGTCCATGGCCAAGATACAGGTCGCCAATGTCCTGCACGATGCGGCAGACCGGGCCATACAGATCAACGGTGCGCGCGGGTATTCCGGCGATACCGTGCTCGAGTGGATCTATCGCTATGCCCGGCAAGCGCGCCTCGTCGATGGCGCCGACGAGGTCCACAAGATGGTGCTGAACCGCTACCTGGTCGATGAAGGCCGCCAGTTCTGGAGCTGGCTCGAGGGTGCTGCGAACTAGCCAAGCGCAGCAGGCAAGGGAGGGACCGCATGACTGAAGTTGAGCTCAAGGCACTGCACGAATTTCTCGCCGCGACATTCGGCGCCACGGAGGCGCCACGGTGCGAGAAGATTTCGGGCGGACAATCGAACCCCACATTCTTTGTCGACTACGGCGACCGGCGCATGGTGTTGCGCAAACAGCCACAGGGGCCGCTGCTGCGCGGCGCCCACGCGATCGACCGGGAGTTTCGTGTTCTCAAGGCCCTTGCCGATACCGACGTTCCGGTGCCCGGGGCGATCCTTTATCACGCCGACGCCGATGTGCTCGACACGCCGTTCTACCTGATGGAGCGACTGGAAGGCCGGGTCTTCGAGAATTGCGCCTTGCCCGGCATGTCCGGGGAGCAGCGACGCGCGATCTACTTCGGCATGGCCGAAGCCTTGGCCAAACTCCACCGCATCGAGCCCGAAGCGATCGGACTGGGGGATTACGGACGTCCGGGCAATTACTTCGAGCGCCAGATCGCCCGGTGGAGCAAGCAGTATGACGAGTCCACCGGCAGCCGCATTTCGGCGCTGGACGAACTGGTGGCGCGCCTGCCCTCGCTGATGCCGCCGGACGACGGCAAGGTCACCATTGCCCATGGTGATTTCCGTCTAGGGAATATGCTGTTCCACCCCACCGAACCTCGGGTGGTCGGTATTCTCGACTGGGAGTTGTCGACGCTGGGGCACCCCTATGCAGATCTCGGCTTCTGCTGCATGCCCTGGCACACGACGCCGGACGAGTATGGCGGCATAATGGGTCTGGATGGCGACCTGGGTATCCCGACGCAGGCAGAATTCTGTGCTCATTATCATGCGCAGGTCGGCTCGGACGCGCCGCTGCTGCCGTTTCATGTCGCGTTCGCTCTCTTCCGCTTCTCGGTGATTTTTGTCGGCATTGCGGACAGGGTGCGCAGCGGCAATGCAGCCGCCGCCAATGCCGAAGCGGTGGGGCCGCTCGCGAAGCGGTTTGCCGAGCGGGCACTCGAAGTGATCAATGATCACCCAGATCATGCCGGCTTCTAACGAATTCTGCCCCGGCGCACCCACGCCAAGCCACGGTTGCGCACCACCGCGCTGTTGAACATTGACTTGCCCGACCCTTTTGCGCATGTCGTTTCGGGGCAAGGGATGGGCTGATTTTGACGCAGAAACAATTGCAGCAGGACTATTCGAGCGAGGCCATCTGCGAACGCATCCTGCAGCGTCACCGCGGCTCGGTCTCCGTTCAGAAGCAGCATCTGGCCGTCGCCAACCTGTCGCGCATCATCCAGGCGACGCTCAAACTATCCAACCGGCAAGGCTTTCACGCCATGTCGCTGCGCGAACTGGCCAGCACTGCGGGCCTCAGCATGGGCGGGATGTACTCCTATTTCGACAACAAGGAGACCTTGCTGCTGATGATCCTCGACGCCGTCTCAAGCTCGGCGCAAGACGTGCTCAGCGGCGCGCCCGAGGGCGTGGCCGACGACCCCGTGCAGCATCTGAACTGGCTGGTCGAAACGCATATCCAGCTCACCGAGATCATGCAGCCCTGGTTCGTCTTCGTCTTCATGGAGGCCAAGGCCTTCCCTGAACCGGCCAAACGCATGGCCATTGCCAGCGAGGCAGCTACCGAGGCGATGTTTGCCGACGTGCTTCGTCGTGGCGTCGGAACGGGTGCCTTCGCCATCGATGACGTCCAACTGACGGCGGCAATCATCAAGCCGCTGCTTCAGGACTGGTATGTGAAGCGCGCGAAGTATCGCAAGGCAGGCATTTCGGTGAGCCAATACGCCGGGCATGTGAACGGCTTCGTCCACGCTGCGATTGCCGCTCGATAACGAGCGCTCGTTCGAAAAAAATTTGCGCATTATGAAAATTCTTGGCTCGCAGACGCCCGGCAAGGGTGCTTGCGTTCGCCATAAGGCATTGAATTGGCATCCCGTTTCTTGCTGCAAATCGCGCTTCTGACCATGCTTTGAATAGCGGGCAGTGAGCTCTTGCGGAGAAGGTCGTCTTGTATATTAATGTTGCATACAAGACATGGAGGGATGTTTTGACAGTCGCCGCGAGTATCAGCAGCAAGATCGTCGAAGCGATCCTGAGCCAGCAGTTGACGCCAGACTCGAGGCTCGGTGAATCCGAGCTCGCCACCCTGTTCAACTGCAGCCGCACCATCGTGCGCGAGGCAATGCTCGATCTGTCGGCACGCGGGATCGTGAGCGTCAGTCCCCGTCGTGGCTGGTTCCTGACCAAAGTGGATGCCGAGACGGCGCGCGAACTCTACGACGCCCGCCAGATCATCGAAGTCGGTCTCCTGCGGCACTTCGCGCAGAAAGGACGACCGATGGAAGAACACCTCGTTCTTCGCCTGCGGGCGCACCTGGCAGACCAGAAGGCGGCCCTCGCAGAGGGCCATGTCGGACGCCGCAGCTACCTTCTTGGCAATTTTCACGTTTGCCTGGCCGAATGCCTGGGCAATCGGCTCCTGGCCGAAAAGCTCCGCGACTTCACCGTCCTGACAACCCTTTTCACCATGCGCCACCAGACGCCGGGCGATGCCCGCATGTCCTATGAGGAGCATGTCGCGGTGGTGGAGGCTCTGGCGTCCGGGCGCCTCGAGGCGGCCTGCGATTGCATGTCCGACCATCTCGGCACCTGGGATGCCAAAGTGCACATGGTGCGCGAAGTCGATCCCCTGGACGGCCTGCGCCGGGCGCTGACGCCGCCGGCGCTTGCCGTAAAGACCGTCGCCACCGGAGGGAAGAAGTAATGGCTATTCGCGGCACCATGGCCTGGGTGGACAGTCTGCGTCCGCAGGTACCGACGCTCAGCGCCGCCGAACTGGCCGGGCGTCTGAAAAGTGGCGACGCACTCACCGTCATCGACATCCGCGAACTTCAGGAACGCATCGACAAGGGCGCCATCCCGAACTCCCATCACGTTCCTCGCGGCATGCTGGAATTCTGGGCCGATCCCCAGATGAACTATCACCGGGATTATTTCGTCGAGAGCGGTCGGTATGTGGTCTATTGCGCAGGGGGTGGCCGGTCCGTCCTCGCAGCGCTAGCGCTGATGGACATGGGCTACGAGAACGTCTGGCATCTCGATGGCGGTTTCGGCGCCTGGGAAAAGGCAGGCCAGCCTGTCGAGGACGCAGCAGCGACCTCGCGTTGGCAGCGGAAGCCCTGAGCCATGATCGTTTTCGCAATCCGCCGCGCTGTTCTGGGGGTGCTGGTGCTGGTGGCGGTGGCGCTGATGGTGTTCGTCACCGTCCGTCTCATCCCCGGCGACATCGTCAATCAGCAGCTGGCAGAGGCCGGCGCGGTGACGCCGGAACTGCTTGCGGAAAAGCGCGCAGCAATGGGGCTGGACAAACCCATGCACGAGCAGTTCCTGGTCTGGGCCGGGGGCATGGTCAGGGGTGATCTCGGACTGTCGCTGTGGACCGGCCGCCCGGTGGCCGCGCAGGTCGGCACTGCGCTGTTGCCCACCTTGCAATTATCGATCATCGCCATCGCCATGGGCGCCCTTGTCGGCATCGGCGCCGGCGTTCTGGCAGCGCTGTGGCGTGGCACCGCCGGCGACATGGTGCTGCGCATGATGTCGACAGTATTCCTTGCCATCCCGCAATTGTGGCTCGGGCTCCTGACCCTGACCGGGCTGGCGCTGATTGGCTACTATATCCCCCTCCCCTATCGCAGCTTTGCGACCGACCCCTGGGCCAATTTCCAGCAGGTCATCTTCCCGGCGCTTGCCTTGTCGCTCGGCGTTGCGGCGGCGCTGTCGCGACTGACGCGGTCGGCAATGCTGGAAGTGACCGGTGCCGACTTCATCAGGGCGGCACGGGCCCGCGGGGTGTCGTCGTCGGGACTGTATCTCGGTCACGCGCTCAAGAATGCGCTGATCCCGGTCATCACGCTGCTGGGCACCCAGTTTGGCAACCTGCTGTCCGGGACCGTGATCATCGAGCGCATCTTCAATGTCCCGGGACTGGGCAACCTCCTGTTCGAAGCCGTCGCCAATCGCGACTACACGGTGATCCAGGCTGCCGTGCTGACCTACGGACTGATCACCATCGTCGTCAACCTGCTGGTGGACCTCTCCTATGGGCTCGTGGATCCGCGCATCCGGGAGGCCCGCTCATGAGCTCGCTCATCCAGGTCCGGGAGACCGCGCCGGAACGTCGGACCAGCCGGACGCTCGCCATCTTCAAGGCGTTGGTAAAAGACCCTATCGGCTGCACCGCGCTCATCATCCTGACCGTGGTCCTGGCCCTGGCGATCCTGGCGCCGTTCGTCGCGCAGTTCGACCCGCTGGTGCAGAACCGGCGCGCCATTCTTCAGCCACCATCGCTGACCCATTGGTTCGGCACCGATGATATCGGCCGGGACGTCTTCTCCCGCGTGCTCTACGGCACGCAGATTTCGCTGCTGGTCGGCCTGATGGTCGTGGTGATCACCATGATCATCGGTGGCCTGATCGGCATGATCTCCGGCTATTTCGGTGGCTGGGTCGACATGATCATCCAGCGCATCGTCGAAGCCCTCGACACGCTGCCGTCGCTGGTGCTGTCGCTGTTCATTGCCGCCATGCTGGGACCGAGCGTGCGCAACGTGATCATCGCGGTGACGCTCGCCCAGATCCCGCGCTTCGTTCGCGTCGTGCGCTCCGAAACCATGAAAATCCGCGGCCACGATTTCATTGCCGCGTCGCGGGTGATCGGCGCTTCGCCGCTGCGCATCATGCTCACGCATGGCGTGCCCAACCTGATGCCGACCATGCTCGTGCTGGGCTCGCTGGCGTTCGGCATCGCCATCATGACGGAAGCGGCTCTGAGCTTCCTCGGTGTCGGCACCCCGCCGCCCAACCCATCGCTGGGCACCATGCTTTCGCAGGGCACACGCTTCATCGGCCAGGCGCCCTGGCTCATCATTTTCCCCGGGCTGATGCTGACCATCAGCGTCCTCGCCCTCAACCTCATCGGCGACGCCCTTCGCGACGTCCTCGACCCTCGCAACCGCTAGCACCGATCAGCGGACCGAGCCCCAAGCCGCAATAACAAGGGAACGCACTGAAATGTTAAAAGGACTACTCGCCCGCTACGCATTCGTCACCGCACTTCCTGTGCTTGCCCTCGCGGCGGCGATGGTCGTGGCGCCCGCCGCGATCGCTCAGGACAAGCACGGTGGCAAGGTCGTCATCAATGTCCATGCCGATGCGCCGAACTTCGATCCGCTGGCCAGCACCGAGTTTGCCGTGCATTCGCGCCTCGGCCTGGCCATGAACCGGCTCGTCGAATGGCAGACCGGGGACGATATCGGCTACGGCCAGTTCGTCGCCAAGCCAGGCCTCGCCGAAAGCTGGGAAATCTCAGAGGACGGCCTGACCTACACGTTCAAGATCCGGGACGCCGTCTGGCAGGACGTGGCCCCGGTATCGGGTCGCGCCGTCACATCGGCGGATGTCGTGGCGACCTATGAGGCCATCCTCGCGGGTGGCGTTCAGAAGGGACTGCTGTCGGCCGTCGATACGATCACCGCTCCGGACGACAAGACCGTGGTGATCACGCTCAAGCGCCGCAATGTGGTGCTGCTGCAGAACCTTGCGCACCAGAACATGTGGATCCTGCCCACCGAAGCCTTCGATGGCGGGTACGACCGCAACACGACGGTCATCGGTACCGGGCCGTGGATCCTGACCGCCGATGAAGTGGGTGTCGCCACCCGCTATGTCCGCAACGAAAGCTATTTCGGCAAGGATGAGAACGGCGAGCAGCTGCCCTATCTCGACGAGGTCGAGATCTTGCCGATCAAGGACCTCAATGCCCGCATCATGGCCTTCCGCTCCGGCCAGGTCGACATCTGGTTCGGACCGCTGAACATGACGCAGATGGAAGGCCTCAAGCAGGCTTTGCCAGACATGCAGGATGTGCAGACCACGGCCAATACGCAGAGCGAGCTCTACCTCAATCCCAGCTTCGAGCCCTTTGCGAGCCTCGAAGTGCGCCAGGCGATGAACCTTGCTCTTGACCGGCTGGGCTTGGGCGAAGTGGTGCGCGGCGGCGGCGGCATCGGCGGTGTAGTAGGCCCTGCGCTCAACACCCAGACCCTGCCGGAAGAAGAACGCATCGCCCTCTACGGCACGCCGGATCATGAGAAAGCCAAGGCACTGCTCGCGGATGCCGGCTATCCCGATGGGTTCACCTTCGAATTCACCGTTCTCAACTACGGCGAGGAATTCGTCCGCGAGGCGGAGTGGATCCAGCAGGATCTGGCGGAGATCGGCGTTACGGCTGAAATAAAGATGGTCGATACCGTCGCCGGCCAGGCGCTTGGCAAGGAAGGCGACTTCCAGGCCATGTTCCTGATGATGAGCCCGTTTGCGGAAGCGGACGAATATTTCACCAGTCATTACCTGCCCGGCGCCGTGCGCAACTATACTGGCATCGACGATCCGGCCCTGACGGCAATGATCGAAGAGCAGCAGGGCATCATGGACGTGGCCGAGCGCCAGGAGAAAATCTGGGAAATCCAGCGCTACGTCTACGAGAACATCCAGAATCCTCTCCCGATCTGGGCCGCGGTCCTGCTGCACCCGGCACAGGCCGATATCCGCGGCTGGCACCCGATGATCACGCAGGGTTTCCCGAGCCTGCCTGAAGTCTGGGTCGAGGACTGAGCCCGATGACCGCCCCGTCCCCCAACGGCGCGTCCGTGACAACCACTTCGAGCGCAACCCGTCCCGTTGCGCTTGCGGTGGAGGGCATGGCGGTCACCTATAGCGGCATCCTCGAAGTCTGCTCGGATGTCACCATCGACGTCCGACGCGGCGAGGCCCTGGCCTTGATCGGGGAATCTGGATCAGGCAAGTCCGTCACGGTCCTGGCCGTGACGGGCCTGCTTGGACGCGGCGGCGCCATCGTGCGCGGCAGCGTCAAGCTCGACGGCGAGGAAATCTCGCAACTCTCCGAACGCGAACGCCGCGGCCGCAAGCTGCTCGGCAAGCGGATCGGCATGATTTTCCAAAACCCCTCGCGGGCACTGGACCCGGTGTTCACAATCGGTCAACAGCTCAATGAGGCGCTGCGGCTGACAGGCCTTTCGGGCAAGGCCGAATTGCGCGCCAAGGGTACCGAGTGGCTGCGCCATGTCGGCCTGCCCGATCCCGAAGAGGCGCTGGACCGCTATCCGCACCAGTTGTCGGGCGGCCAGAGGCAGAGGGCGATGATCGCCATCGCGCTGGCCTCCGAGCCCGAACTGCTCATCGCGGACGAACCCACGACCGCCCTCGACGTCACCATCCAGGCGCAGGTGCTCAATCTCATCCGCCGGTTGCAGCGCGAACTCAATCTGGCGCTGGTCCTTGTCACCCATGATTTCGGTGTCGTTGCTGCGATGGCCGACCGGGTCGCCGTCATGTATGGCGGACAGGTCGTCGAGACGGGCACCGTAGATGAGATCATCCGGCGCCCGCGTCACCCTTACACGCAGGCTCTGCTCGCCAGCATTCCCACCGGGCATGCCGGCGCGCGTATCGAAGCGCTCGCAGGCTCGGTACCCCATGCCGCATCCATGCCCTCGGGCTGCCGCTTTCACCCCCGCTGCCCATCCGCCATACCGACCTGCCAGACCCGGGAGCCGATACTCGAGCCGAACCGCGAGGGACGCGTGATGCGCTGCCTGCGCGCAGACGAACTGGGGCACCAGAATGGCTGAAGCACAAACCCTCTTTTCGCTCGACGACGTCAGCGTGCGTTATCCGATCCGACGCGGCTTCTTCCAGCGCGTCGTTGGCCATGTCGGCGCAGTGGATGGCGTAAGTTTCGATCTGAGGCGCGGTGAAACCCTGGCGCTCGTGGGCGAATCCGGCTGCGGCAAGAGTACGCTCGGCCGTGCCATCCTCCGCCTCGAAGAGGTCGCCGCCGGCACGATCACCACGGCCGGAAAACAGCTCGTCAGCCGCAAGGAACTGGCCCGCAAGGCCCAGGTCGTCTTTCAGGACCCCCTGGGGTCGCTGGATCCGCGCTGGACCATCGGCAATCTCATTGGCGAGGGGATAGACGTCCACCGCACCGCGACCGGTGCCGCGCGCGATGCAAAGGTGCGCGAACTTCTTGGCCAGGTTGAGCTGCCCAGCAGTGCCTTTCACAAATTTCCGCACCAGCTCTCCGGAGGCCAGCAACAGCGCGTCGCGATTGCCCGCGCACTGGCCATGCGGCCGGAGCTGATTGTGCTAGACGAAGCAACGTCGGCACTGGACGTCTCGGTTCAGGCGCAGATCCTGAACCTGCTCAAGGATCTGCAGGCGGAATATAGCCTCACCTACCTGTTCATCTCGCATGACCTCACAGTCGTCGGCCAGTTCGCGGACCGGGTTGCTGTCATGTATCTGGGCCGGATCATGGAGATGGGCGATGCCGCAGAGGTGCTTGCCGCGCCGCGCCATCCCTACACCAGGGCGCTGCTGGCCTCCTCGCTCAAGGTCGATCCGGACATGCGCATCGATCGCGTACCGCTTCTGACCGGCGATGTGCCCAGCCCCAGAAATCCGCCAAGCGGCTGCCGCTTCCGCAGCCGGTGTCCCCTGGCCCAGCCTGCCTGCGCTGACCTTCGCCATCACATGATCACCGCCGCCAATGGCCGACAGGCTGCGGCCTGCATCGCCAACGGCGATCTTTAATCCTGTTACCGAGACCCATCATGACCAAGATCGACCCAAACTGGACGTCCCACATCGCCGACCTCGATGGCGTCAAGATCCGTTACCTCGACAATGGCGGCACCGGTCCGGTGCTGGTCTGCCTTCACGGCACATCGATGACAGCCCACGCGTGGGGGCATCTGGCCGCTAGCCTGCGCGACGGATATCGCGTCATTGCCGTCGACATGCGCGGCCACGGCGCGTCCGATCGTCCCAACAGCACGTACACGATCAAGGAACTTGCCGGCGACATCGCCAAGCTCGCAGAAAAGCTCGACCTCACGGATATCACGCTCGTGGGTAGTTCGGTCGGCAATCAGGTTGCCGTTTCCTTCGCCGCGGCTCATCCGGAACGTATCGCCGGGCTGATCCTGTCCGATCCAAGTTTCTTTGTGGCGGATGGCGAAATCGTCAAATACCTGCGCTCGCACCACACCCGCCGCCGCAACTATCCGGCGCTGGCCGATGCGGAAGCCTTTGCGCGGGCGCTGCCGCAACGCTCCGGCCTCAGCGACGAGATGCACCGTCTGGCCAACCAGGGCGATTTCCGCGAAGAGGCGGATGGAAGCTGGAGCTGGGCATACGACCTTCCCGCCATCACCAAGCTTTTCCTCAATCTTTCGACCGATCAGTCCGCCGACATCGCCGCCATCAAGGCACCCGTCCTGGTGCTCAACGCCGATCGATCCAACGTCCTGAGCGCCAATCAGGCAGACGAACTCGCGAACAAGTTCGGCAATGCCACGCTGGAAACGGTCAAGAACAGCAACCACACCATCTGGGGTGATCAGCCCGATTATCTTGCAGCGCGGGCACGCAGTTTTCTCAAGGACCTCCCTGGCGCCTGACAATAGCTTGGGGGACATCCGAGATGGATAGATACGAACGCCTGCGCGCCCAATACCGGGCCGACACACCACGGACCTTCAACTTTGGCACCGATGTCGTCGACGCCTGGGCAACCAACACCGAGCGGAACGCCGCGTCGCCGGCGCTGATCTGGTGCAATGCCGCGGGGGCAGAGCATCGCTACAGCTTTGCCGATATTGCCGACCTCACCGACCGGCTCGCTGCGGCCCTCCGACGCCGCGGTGTCGGCGCAGGCGATCGGGTCATGGTCATGCTGCCCCGCATCCCCGCCTGGCAGATTGCCATGGTGGCCGTGCTCAAGCTTGGCGCGATCGCCATTCCTTGCGTCACCATGCTGACGCCCAAGGACATCAGTTATCGTCTTGCCAATTCGGGCGCAAAGACCGTCATCACCACCAGTCTCGAGGTCGAAAAATTTGCAGGCGCGCCGGATGACGCATTGCGGATCGCTGTCGATCCCAGCGTCGCCGCGGGAACGGCCGCTACGGCGGCAACACCCCATGGGTGGCTGTCGTTCGCGGATCTGATTGCCGAGGACAAGGCGAGCTTCACCGCTGCCACGGTGCAGGCCGAAGACCCGGCGTTGATCTTCTATACGTCAGGCTCTACCGGCCTGCCCAAGGGTGTCACACACGCCTCGCGCGCGCTTCATGCCTGGGCAGGCTCGGCGGAATACTGGCTCGACCTCGACCAGGACGACGTGATGTTTTGTACTGCCGACACTGGCTGGTCTAAGGCAGGGACGTCGATCCTGTTCGGCCCCTGGGGCAGGGGATCAACCGTCCTCTTCTATGATGGTCCCTTCGATGCGGGTTACCGCATCGACCTTATCGCCAGGCATGGCGTGACTGTTTATTGCGCGGCGGCAACCGAGCTGCGGCGCCTCGTGGCGCTCGATCTGACGGGCAAGGATCTGTCGAAGCTTCGCATCACGGTTTCGGCGGGCGAGTCGCTCAATCCGCCGGTGCTGGCAGCATGGAGCGCCATGACGGCGCGCCCCGTTCTCGAAGCCTATGGACTGACCGAGACGCTGATGCTGGTCGCGAATTATCGCGACACCGAAGTGCGACCAGGCGCAATGGGCCGCCCCCTGCCCGGCGTCGAACTCGATATCATCACCGCAGCGGGCGGACGCGCCGCCCCGGGCGAAACGGGCCAACTCGCCCTCCGCCTTCCCAGCCCAAACATCATGCTCGGCTATTGGCAGGACGATGCGCGCACAGCCGCGACGCGCACACGTATCGATGGCGTCGAGTATTTTCTCACCGGTGACAATGCCCGCGCAGATGCCGACGGCTACCTCTATTATGAAGGCCGCGCCGACGACGTGATCAACTCGGCGGGCTATCGTATCGGCCCGCAGGAGGTCGAGAACGCCCTCATCGAACACCCGATGGTGCGGGAGGCCGCCGCCGTACCGAGCCCCGACGAGGAGCGCGGCGAAGTGGTGAAGGCCTTTATCGTCCTCCATGACGGCTTTGAAGGCAGCCCTGCCCTTGCCAAGGAATTGCAGGACTTCGTCAAGCGGATGACGGCGCCCTACAAATATCCACGCCGCATCGAATTCATCGACGAACTGCCGAAAAACGCCGTCGGCAAGATCCAGCGGCGCGACCTGCGCCTGCGCGAATTTGCCGGCAACCCGCCAGCCACCAACACCCGAGCCTGAGGACGACAATGACCGAGACAAGCCATTCCGCCGCGCCCTACGATGTCGTGATCGCCCGCTCGGTCAAGTGCGTGGCGCGAGACGGGGTCAAGCTGTCGCTCGACATCTACCGCCCTGCAAAGGACGGCGAGGCTCTTCCCGGACCGTTCCCGGCCGTCATCACACGGTCGCCCTATGACACCCGCTCGGGCAAGGGTCCCTCGGGGCAGGCCGGCAACGGAGAATACTTCGCAAAGCGCGGCTATCTCTATGTGGTTCAGGACAGCCGCGGGCGCTTCGGGTCCGAAGGCGACTTCGTGCTGCTCGACGAGAAGGAAGGCGAAGACGGCTACGACGTGATCGAGTGGCTCGCCGCCCAGCCCTATTGCAATGGCATGATCGGGACGCAGGGATCGTCGCTGCGCGCCTGGAACCAGACGGCAACGGCGATCTTCCGCCCGCCACACCTCAAGGCGATGTGGGTCAACCAATCCGGGTCGAACGGCTTCATGCATGCCGTGCGCCATCACGGCACGCTCGAACTGCGCTGGCTGGCATGGCTTCTCACCAATGCCATTCACTCGCAGGAGGCACATGCCGATCCTGCATTGCAGACGACCTTGGTGCGCAATGCCGAAAACATGTTCGACTGGTTCAAACGCCTACCCTGGAGCGAGGGCAACAGCCCGCTTTCGCCGCTGCCCAAATGGGAAAAGCGCGCCCTCGACTTCTATCGCAATGGCGATTTCAGCGACTTCTGGGTGAACCCGACGCTCAATCCGGAAGCCTATCGTGGCGAGACCGCAGACATTCCCACCATGTATGCCGGGGCCTGGTACGACACCTATCCTCGCGCGACCATCAAGAATTATTCCGATCTGTCGACAAGGCTATCGCACCAGTATCTGCTGATGGCCGGCGGCGTTCATGGCGGACCCAATTTCGACAATCCGCTCGTGGGCAATGTCGACATGGGCAAGGGCGCGCCGATCAAGGGCAATATCCACAAGGACCGGCACGAAATCATGCTGGCCTTCTTTGATCGCTTCCTGCGCGGCGATGACAAGGCCTGGCAGGACCAGCCCCCTGTCCGCTATTTCCACATGGGTGGCGACGGCTCCCGTAGTCCGGCTGGCCGGCTGGTGCATGGCGGAAGCTGGAAGACGGCCGATCAATGGCCACCCCGCGGCAGCACTCCCCAGACCTGGAACCTGCACAGGGGCGGCGGACTTTCGCCGCAGCCTCCGGCGGCCCATGCCCCCACCAGCTATGTGTTCGACCCCGCCAGGCCGATGCCGACCGTGGCGTCCAACGTCTCGTCGATGACGCAGAACCTGCCGCCCTTCCCCCGCATGATGCGCACTGGCGATCCCATTTCGCTGCGCGAGAGCATCGTGCTGCAGGGCGCTAGCGATCAGGTAACGCATGCGGGCGTCCATGGGGCGGAAGCGCCCTTCGGCGATCTTGCGGACAGACCCGACGCGCTGTCGTTCACCTCCGATAGCCTCGATCGGGATCTGGATGTCACCGGCGCGCCCGAGGTCGAAATCTTCCTTTCCTCCGATGCGCCCGATACCGATATCTTCGTGCAACTGCAGGACGTCTATCCGGCGAGCGAGACCTGGCCGGACGGCTATCGGATGAACCTGACCGAAAGCATTTTTCGCGTGCGCTATCGCGACGGTTTCGACCGGCCGACGATGATGAAGCCGGGGGAAGTGGTGCGCGTGCGGTTCGAGCTCTATCCCATTTCAAACCGTTTCCAGGCCGGCCACCGCGTGCGGTTGCTGGTGTCGTCGGCTTCCTTCCCGCGCTTCGACGTCAATCCCAATACCGGCGAGCCGATCGGCCGGCATACGCAGATGCGGGTAGCCGTGAACGCAATTCATCACGACCCGGTCCATGCGTCGCGTTTGATCCTGCCCGTCATGGAAGGCAACTAGGCCATGGATCGCGCGCTGTTCGACCTGCTGAGCGGAGAAATCGAACGCCTGTCGCCGCATTTCACCGCGCTTGCCGACGACATATGGGCGACGCCGGAGCTATGCTTTGAGGAGCATCGTTCATCTGCAGCGCAGATAGCGGCATTGGAACAGTTTGGCTTCCAGGTCACGCGCAACGTTGCCGGCCTGGAAACGGCCTTTTTCGCGGATTGGGCGCCGAGCAAGGATTCGGGTGCAGAAACGCCGCTGATCGCGTTTCTGGGAGAATTCGATGCACTCCCCGGCCTCAGCCAGGTTGCCGGCATTGCCGAGGAGCGCCCCGTCACGGCCGGCGGCAACGGTCACGGCTGCGGCCACAACCTGTTGGGAAGCGGCTCCATGCTGGCGGCGGTTGCGCTGGCCAAGGTGCTCGACGCCCACAAGATCGGCGCGAGACTGCGTTACTACGGATGCCCGGCCGAGGAAGGCGGCTGGGGCAAGGCCATCATGGCGCGTGCCGGTGTATTCGATGGCGTGGATATCGCCATCGGATGGCATCCCGGCGCGTTCAACGGCGTGCGAGCCCGCTCCACTTTGGCGATCGCAAACCGTTCCTACCGCTTTCGGGGCAAGGCCGCGCACGCCGCCATGGCGCCGCATCTGGGCCGGAGCGCCCTGGATGCGCTGGAGCTGATGAATATCGGCACCAACTTCCTTCGCGAGCACATGCCGCAGGACGCACGAGTGCACTACGCCATAACCGATGCCGGCGGCATCGCCCCGGGCGTCGTCCAGGCGCAGGCCGAAGTGCTCTACATGATCCGCGCGCCCGAGCGTGACGAGCTGGGCGATCTGGTCGTCCGGGTGGACGACATCGCCCGCGGCGCGGCGCTGATGACCGGTACCGAGGTGGACATCGTCGATCAGGGCGGCGCGGCCAACGTCATCCCCAATGCCCCGCTTTGTGCCGCGATGCATGATGTCATGTGCGATCTGGGCCGGCTGGAGTTCACCGACGACGAGCGCGATTTCGCCGAAAGGATCCGCGCCACCCTGCCCGGTCTTGCGGCAAGCGACCGCCGCGATGCCCTCCAGTCCGACGTGCTGCTCGGCGAGAACGATGACAGGACCCCACTTCACGAGGGCCTGCGTGCCTATGACGGGCGCATGGCCCAGGGCGCCGGATCGACCGATGTCGGCGACGTGAGCTGGGTTGTCCCTGTGGTTGAATGCGCTACGGCAACCTGGGCGGCGGGAACGCCCAGCCACAGCTGGCAGGTGGTGGCCCAGGGCAAGTCCAGCGCGGCGCACCGCGCCATGGCTAGGGCCGCGGCGACCATGGCCGGCGTCGGCATCAAGGTCATTTTGAATTCCGACCTTCGGCATGCAGCGCGAAACGATCTCGACAGGCGGCGCGCAGGGCGCTGAGGACCTGACTACTGCCGCGGGCCGGAGCCTTTTCCGCACGTCCGATTGGAGATGCACCATCAGGTCGTCAAACATGTCCTGACCGATTTCGTCGATCAGCGCCTGCTGCCGCTACCGGTCTATCTGCGTGGGCGCCGGGCCAGAGGTTAGCGCGCTGCCTTCCTGCAGAAACCGGCTCAGGAGCGCAGCCAACTTCTGGCGGCCCTTTGTCCCGGACCGAGAGCGGCTCACCGATGGACGCCGCGGCATCGCGCCGACAACGCCACTCGAAAACAATTCAACATAACACTTTACCTAACGAATGCACAGAGCATAGCCTGCTGTTAGCTAAAAGATCGAAATGACGTTAGCTAGAGGAGGGATCACATGCATCGCATTAGCCGTAGAGCATTTATCGCCGGCTCCGCTGCCCTGTCGGGAGCCATCATGTTCTCGGGCACCGCCCGCGGACAGGGTGTAGCCGAGTCAGCATTTCTTGAATCCGAGGTCAGTTCCGGCGCCCTGCCGCCCGTTGCAGAGCGGCTCCCCGTCAATCCGCTGGTGATCACGCCACTGGAGCGCGCCGGCCAGCAGGGTGGCGACTGGAACCATGCCCTGGTCGGCGGCGGATCGCTGTCGATGCTGGTCCGCTACCAGGGATACGAGCCGCTGGTGCGCTTCAATCCGGAATGGACCGGGCTCGTCGAAAACGTCGCCGAGAGCTACGAGGTCAGCGAAGACTCAACCGAGTACACCATCAAGCTGCGCGCCGGCCACAAGTGGTCCGACGGACACCCCTTCACCACCGAAGACATCCAGTTCTGGTATGATGCCTACTTCACCGACGAAGAGACCAACCTCGGCGAACAGGCGTTCTGGATCGTGGACGGCCAGAAGGCTGACCTGGAAGTCATCGACGAGACCACTTTCAAGGTCCGTTTCGCAGGTCCCAATGGCTTCTTCCTTCAGCAGCTGGCCTGGGCCCAGCAGGATCAGCTGACGCGCTGCCCCAAGCACTATCTCGAGCAGTTTCACATCCGATACAACCCTGAAGCCGATGCCCTGGCGCAGTCTGCCGGGCTCGAAAGCTGGATCGCCCTGTTCCAGCGCGAAGTGGGTTTTCAGGACGACAACACGTTCTTCCAGAACGCCAACCGTCCAACCCTCAATGCCTGGTACTTCACCGAGGCTCCGGGCCAGAACACCGAACTGTCGGTCGCCACCCGCAATCCTTACTACTTCAAGGTTGATACCGAAGGCACGCAACTCCCCTATTTCGACCGCATCGTCTACCAGATGGTGGCCGATCCTGAGGTGTTGTTGCTCAAGACCTTGCAGGGCGAGATCGACATTATCGACCAATACATCGCGACGCCTGCCAACCGTCCGACCCTGTTCGACGGCCAGGAAACCGGCAACTATCAGTTCTATACGCTGCGCGAGACGGCGGCGAACGTCATGGCGTTCCAGCTCAATCTCAACCATCTCGACGAGACCAAGCGCAACCTGTTCAACACCATCGAATTCCGCCATGCCATGTCGCTGGCGGTGGACCGGCAGGCGCTGATCGATGCGGTCTTCATCGGTCAGGGCACCCCGGCCCAGCCGTCCATCGTCGAAACCGACGCGCTCTACAATGAGCAGTTGGCCAAGCAATTTACCGAATACGATCCGGCGCGCGCCAACGAGATGCTGGACGCGATCATTCCGGATCGCGATGGCGAAAATTATCGCCTGGACGCAGAAGGCCGCCGGGTGTCGATCATCTTCGAGATCGACCAGACCCGCACGACCTTCCTCGACATGTTCGAACTCGCCATCCCCATGTTCCAGCAGGTGGGCCTCGATGTGCAGATGCGCACCATGGACCGCTCGCTCTGGGAGGAACGCGTTCGACGCGGGCGCGAATATGATGCCACGGCGCACCAGTTCGGTGCCAATTCCGGCATCGCCGCCATGCTCGACGCCCGCTTCTACGTGCCCACCAACAGCAACTGCTTCTATGCGCCCGGCTGGTCGCTCTACTTCACCCAGCCGGACAATGAAGCGGCCGTCGAGCCACCCGAGGCGGTGAAGGCACAGCAGGATCTTTATCGTGAACTCAATGGCACCGGCGACCCCGCCGCCCAGAACGAGATCATGGCGCAGATCCTGCAGAACGCGGCAGACCTGTTCTTCACCTTCGGGGTGAGCTGGCCCGCCGACGGCTACGGCATCGTCAAGAACGATGTCGTCAACCTCATGGACATCATGCCGAACTCCTTCGGTTGGCCGACGCCTGGCCCGGCCCGTCCGGAGCAGTTCTTCAAGGCCTGACGGTCTTTCGAACTCCTGAGTCTCCCAAGATGCCGGCCCACGGGCCGGTGTCCCCCCGAACTCGTACCTTGAAGGTCCACAATGCTCGACGCCGCCCCCTCATCCGCCGCACGCCTGCGTACCCCCGACTGGTACCGCTCCGCCACGCGCTGGACCCAGCTCACCCTGGCCGAGGATGATCCGGTCAAGTTCGACCCGCAGCAGTGGATCGGCATCTTCAAGCAGACCCAGTCCAACGCGACCTGCATCAGCGCGGGCGGCTACGTGGCCTATTATCCGAGCAAGGTGCCACTGCACTATGTCAGCAAGTTCATCGGCGACAGCGATCCTTTCAGGGCGCTGGTCGATGGCGCGCGCAGCCTCGATATGCATGTGATGGCGCGCGTCGATCCGCACGCCATTCACCAGGACGCGGCCGATGCTCACCCAGAATGGGTCATGGTCGATCGCGATGGCAACCGGATGCGCCATTGGGCCTATCCTGATGTGTGGGTCACCTGCGCCTATTCGGACTACAACTTCAAGTTCATGCCCGAGGTCCTGCGCGAGATTACGCGCGATTATGACATCGACGCGATCTTCGCCAATCGCTGGCAGGGGCACGGCGTGTGCTACTGCGATGCCTGCCGCACAGACTTCAAGACCGCGTCCGGCCATGACCTGCCTCTGACCAACAGCCTCGACAATCCCGCGTGGCTCGCCTGGGGCGCCTGGCGCCGGACCAAGCTCAGCCGGCTGGTGGTCGAGTGGGACCAGGTCATGAAGGCGATCAAGCCGCATACCAGCTTCATTCCGAACATGGGTTCGGTCTCGCTGATGGAATTCGATCTCGAGATGATCGAGAAATACTGCCCCTTCCTCTGCGTGGACGACCAGGGCCGTCACGGAACCGAGCCGGTTTGGAAAAGCGGGCGCAACGGCAAGCGCATGCGCGCCACCTTCGAAGATCGCCCCGCCATCCTCATCACCTCGATCGGCCCGGAAGAGGCCTATCGCTGGAAGGACGCCGTGACCACCGGGGCCGAAATTCGCGCCTGGATGGATAGCGGAACCACGCAGGGTCTGCTGCCCTGGTTCACCAAGTTCAACGGCGTCGTGCCCGACACCCGCTGGATCGAGCCGGTTGCCGAAAGCTTTGACCTGCATGCGCGGCTGGAATCCGCGCTGGCCGCCACGCAGCCGGTCGCCGAAATTGCTATCCTTGATCCCACGACGACGCTGCGCCATCACGACCACGTCTCGCGCCGTGTCGCCGAAGCCCATGACATGGGTTTTTACCACGCCCTGGTCGAGGCCCGGCTGCCGTTCGAGATGCTGTCGGATGCCGTGATGACGCCGGAGCGGATGGACCGCTTCAAGGTGCTGATCCTCGCCAACTCCACCTGTCTTTCGACCGAGCAGGCCGAGGCGCTCGCGGCCTATGTCGCGCGCGGTGGCTCGCTGGTCGTCGCCCATGAAACAGGTTTCCGCACCCCGGACAATCAGCCGCGTGAAACGCCGGTGCTTGCCGACCTTCTGGGATATCGCCTCACCCGCGCAGTGCGCGGTCCGGTCAAGAATACCTATGTCGCGCTCAACGGCGACCATCCGATCAACCAAGGCTTTGATGGCGCAGAGCGCATCATGGGCGGCACGCACCTGCTCGGTGTGGAAGCGGTCGGGGAGAGCGAACAGCCGTTCCTCTTCGTCCCCGATTTCCCCGACCTACCCATGGAAGAAGTCTACCCCCGCGATGCGCCGCGGGACGCGGCGATGATCGCGCGCCAGCATGCCGGCGGCGGGCGCACGGTCTATATCCCGTGGAATATCGGCGCGATCTTCTGGGAAGTATTCGCCGGCGACCATGCCCGCCTGGTGTCCAACAGCGTCCACTGGGCGCTCGGCAAGCGGCCCGACGTCGAAGTCGAGGGGCGCGCCGTGCTCGACCTCTCGGTTCGCGAAGGCGATGGCACGACAGTCGTCCTGATCAACAACATCACCAATCCGATGATGATGAAGGGACCGATCCGCGAGGTCTATCCGGTTGGTCCGCTGACGCTGTCGCTGGCTACGCCCAACGGGCGGCAGCTGCGCGCGGTCGAACGCCTGAGCACCGGAGACGATCTGGAATTCTCGTTTGTCGACGGGCGCGTGCGTGTCACCATCGCCGAGCTCGAAACGCTGGACGCCATCCAGTTCCATTGGAGCTAAGCGGGTCAGGGAGGCATCGGCATGCTCAACTATGTGATCAGACGCATCTTCTACATGATCCCGACGCTCTTCGGACTGTCGATGATCGCCTTCATGATCATCCAGTTGCCGCCTGGCGACTACGTCACCTCGCTCATCGCTTCGATGCAGGACTCCGGAGCCAATGTCGATCCGCGCCAGGTTGAGCGCCTGCGCGAGGTCTATGGCTTCAACGATCCCATCTATGTCCAGTATTTCAAGTGGATCAGCGGCATCCTCCTGCGGGGCGATTTCGGTTACTCCTTCGAGTGGAACCGCCCGGTCGCCGACCTGATCTGGGAGCGCATGGGTTCGACCCTTGCGATCTCCATCGCCTCGCTTCTGTTTGTCTGGGCGGTGGCCCTGCCCATCGGCATCTATTCGGCGATGCGTCGTCACTCCGTGGGCGACTACGTCTTCACCTTTATCGGCTTCATCGGGCTGGCGGTCCCCAACTTCATCCTGGCGCTGACGCTGATGTATGTGAGCTACCGCTTCTTCGGCCAAAGCGTTGGGGGGCTTTATTCGCCCGAATATATCGACGCACCCTGGAGCTGGGGCAAGTTCGTCGATCTCCTCAGCCATCTCTGGATCCCGATCATCGTCATTGGCACCTCGGGCACGGCGGCCATGATCCGCATCCTGCGCGCGACGCTGACCGACGAATTGCACAAGCCCTATGTCATCACCGCCAAGGCCAAGGGCCTGCCCGAATACAAGGTCGTGGTGAAATATCCGGTGCGTATCGCGCTCAATCCCTTTGTGTCGGCGATTGGCTGGGTGCTGCCCGATCTCGTTTCAGGCGTCACTATCACCGCCATTGTCCTCAACCTGCCCACTGCAGGGCCGCTCCTGCTGCGGGCGCTGATCAGCCAGGACATGTATCTTGCCGGCAGCTTCATCCTTCTCATGGGCGTGCTGACCCTGATCGGCATGCTCATCTCCGACCTACTGCTCGCCCTTCTCGATCCCCGAATCCGGTTCACGTGATGACAGTGCACACCTTCATCGACGAAAAGCCCGAAACCGGGCCCGCCATCACCTCGCTCAAGCCGGAAGGCCGCAGCAGCGGTGACACCGGTTCAGCCGGCCAGTGGCAGCTCATCTGGCAGAAATTCTCGCGCAACAAGGTGGCGTTGTTTGCCGGTTGGGTCATCCTGTTCTTCTTTTTCATCGGCATCTTCGCCGAGTTCCTCGCGCCCGCTGTGCCCGAAGCGTCGCGGCCGCAGTTCACCAATGCGCCACCCCAGCAGCTGGGCCTGTTCGTCACCGATGACGATGGCTCCACCCGCTTCCAGCTTCACGTCACCGGCTATGCCATGGAGGTCGACCCGGCCTCGCTGCGGCGAACCTATGTTCCCGATCCGGAACAACACGTGCCCGTCGGACTTTTCGTCCGCGGCGCCCCCTACAAGATGTGGAACCTGTTCAACGCCGACCTGCACCTGCTCGGGCCGCTCAACCCAGGCGACACGATGTATCTCCTCGGCACCGACCGGCTCGGCCGTGATCTGCTGTCGCGGTTGATCTATGGGACACGCATTTCCATGTCGATCGGCGTCGTCGGCGTCTGCATCAGCCTTCTTCTGGGTGTGGTGCTGGGAGCCATTTCAGGCTTTTACGGCGGCATCGTCGATACGCTGACCCAACGCCTGATCGAGGTCATTTCCTCGATGCCAACCATTCCGCTCTGGCTGGGTCTCGCCGCGGCGATCCCCCTCACCTGGTCTCCGCTGACGGTTTATTTCGTCATTACCCTCATTGTCTCACTATTCGGCTGGACGGGACTTGCCCGCGAAGTGCGCGGCCGGTTCTTTGCCCTCCGCGGCGAGGATTTTGTAACCGCGGCCAAGCTTGACGGATCGTCGGAACGTCGCGTGATCTTCCGGCACATCCTGCCCTCGCTCACGAGCCATATCCTCGCCGTGGTGACCCTGGCGCTGCCCACCATGATCGTGGCGGAAACGGCGCTCAGCTTCCTCGGCATCGGCCTCAAGGCGCCCATCGTCTCCTGGGGCGTGCTGCTGCAGGAAGCGCAGAACGTCCGCACCATTGCCAATGCACCATGGCAGTTGATCTGGCCGGCCGGCGCGGTGGTCTTGACGGTGCTTGCCTATAATTTCCTTGGCGACGGCATGCGCGACGCCGCTGACCCCTATGAAAGCTGATCCAATGCATGTGGCACAGGTTTCAGCCGCCCCCGACGCACCTCAGACCGACGCGGACGTGGTGCTGAGCGTCGACCATCTCAGCCTCGACTTCCGGCTGCGCAACGAAGTGCTGCATGCTGCACGCGACGTGAGCTTCAAGCTGCGCAGGGGCAAGACGCTCTGCCTTGTCGGCGAGAGCGGCTCGGGCAAGAGCGTCACTGCGCGAGCACTGATGCGCATCATCGATCGCAATGGCGCCATCGCCAATGGCAGCATCACCCTTTACGGCGATGGACAACCGATCGACATCGCCCAGCTCGACGAACGCAGCCGTGCGCTCCTAGCCATTCGCGGCGGCCGCATTGGCCTGATTTTCCAGGAGCCGATGAGTTCGCTGTCGCCGGTCCACACTATCGGCTCGCAGGTCATCGAGGCGGTGCGCCTTCATACCGATCTCGGCAAGGCCGAGGCACGAGCGCGGGCGATCGAACTGTTGCGGCAGGTAGAAATCCCTAACCCCGAGCAGATGATCGACCGGTATACGTTCGAATTCTCGGGCGGAATGCGCCAGCGCGCCATGATCGCCATGGCGCTCGCGGCGAACCCCGAAGTGCTGATTGCCGACGAACCGACCACTGCCCTCGACGTGACCACGCAGGCCGAAATCCTCGACCTGATCAAGCGCCTTCAAGTCAGCCGCGGCATGGCCATGCTGCTCATTACACACGACATGGGCGTGGTCGCGGAAGTGGCTGACGAAGTGGCCGTGATGCACTTTGGCCGCATCGTTGAAAGCGGTCCGGTGGACGAAATCTTCCACGATCCCAAGCACGACTATACGCGCCGGCTGCTCAATTCCACTGTCAAGCTCGAGCAGAACCGGCGCGCTGCGACGCGCACCGAAAACATGACCGATCGACCGGTGGTGCTCTCTGCGCGCAACATCACCAAGACATATGGCGCTGCCACCTCCTGGTTCGGCGGCAACAAGCATGCGCTGACGGCGGTCGACAATGTCAGCTTCGACCTCCACTCCGGCGAAAACCTCGGCATTGTCGGCGAGAGCGGCTCTGGCAAGACCACGCTCGGGCGCACGCTCTTGCGCATCGTCGAACCGACGTCGGGTCAGATCCTCTTTCATCCGGACAGCCCCGAGCAGTTGGACATAACCGCGCTGTCAAAGCGCCAGCTGCGCGGCTTCCACCGCCAGGTCCGGCTCATCTTTCAGGATCCGTTTGCCTCGCTCAATCCACGCATGACCGTGCGCGACATTGTGGGCGATCCCCTGGTGGTCGGCGGCCAGCGCAACAGCAAGGCGATCGAGGATCGTGTCTGCGAACTGCTGGAACTGGTTGGGCTCGATCCGACCATGCGCGAACGCTATCCCCATGCCTTTTCTGGCGGGCAGCGCCAGCGCATCGGCATCGCCCGTGCCCTCGCCCTTGACCCCAAGATCATCATCGCCGACGAGGCCACTGCCGCGCTCGACGTTTCGATCCGCGCCCAGATTCTCGATCTGCTGCTCGATGTACAAAAGCGGCTCGACCTGAGCTTCATCTTCATTTCGCACGACATCTCGGTGGTCCGCTATTTCTGCGACCGCGTCGCCGTGATGCATCGCGGCAAACTGGTGGAACTGGGTCCAGCCGAGCAGATCTGCACGGCCCCACAGGAGGCCTATACCAAAAGCCTCATTTCGGCGGTGCCCAATCCCGACCCGCGCAACAAGCGCATGTTGCACCGCACCCGATTTACCGCCTGACCGAAGGACGCCCCTCGTGCCGAAATTTGCTGCCAATCTATCGTTTCTTTATCCGGAAGTGCCTCTGATCGAGCGCATCGGCAAGGCAGCGGCCGACGGCTTCGACGCCGTCGAATATGTCTCGCCCTATGAAATCGAGGCGAATGTGATCGCCGATGCACTGTCCACGTCCGGCGTCGAACAGGCGCTGTTCAATCTGCCCGCAGGCGATTGGGCTGCCGGAGAGCGTGGCATCGGCTGCCTGCCGAACCGCGTGGAAGAGTTTCGGCGCGGCGTCGACACGGCAATCGCCTATGCCAAGGCTCTCCACTGTCCGACGGTTAATTGCCTTGCCGGTCTTGCGCCCGCCGGGGCGGATGCCGCCGAACTCGACCGGACGCTGGCTGCAAACCTTGCCTATGCGGCGCCCCGGCTTGCCGATGCCGGCATCGCGCTGGTGTTCGAGCCGATCAACCGCCGAGACATGCCGACCTACCACGTATCGACCACGGATCACGCCGAGCGTGTCATGGCCATGGCAGGCGTCGACAACCTCAAGATCCAATACGACTTCTATCACATGCAGATATCGCAGGGGGACCTGGTCCCCACTTTCGAGCGCCTCTTCGATCGCATCGGCCATGTGCAGGTGGCTGACAATCCGGGCCGCAACGAGCCGGGCACTGGCGAAATCAACTACGGCTTCATCTTCGCCGAACTCGACCGGCTCGGCTACGCCGGCTGGGTGGGCTGTGAATATAAGCCCAAGACCACAACCACTGCGGGGCTTGGCTGGATGGCCCCCTATCGCGCGAGGGCCTGAGCCATGAAGATTGGATTTATCGGACTGGGCGTCATGGGCCGCCCGATGGCCGGACACCTGATCGCTGGTGGCCATGAGTTGTTCATCCATCGTGTAAAGCCGGTTTCCCAGCATCTCGTCGATGCAGGAGCCAAGCCGGTGGATAACGCCCGCCAAGCCGCCGCCGCTGCCGATGTTGTCATTCTCATGGTGCCGGACACGCCTGATGTCGAAGCGGTCCTGTTCGGCCCGGACGGGGTCGCTGAAGGCGTGCGGGCCGGTACGCTCGTCATCGACATGAGTTCGATTTCCCCGGTCGCCACCAAAGGCTTTGCGGCGCGGCTGGCCGAGCGGGGCGTCGACTATCTCGATGCGCCGGTTTCCGGCGGCGAAGTCGGCGCCCGAAATGCGGCTCTCACCATCATGGTGGGTGGAACAGAAGCCAATTTCGATCGCGCGCTGCCGCTCTTTGAACTGATGGGCAAAAACATCACCCGCATCGGCGAAGTCGGGGACGGCCAGACGGCCAAGGTCGCCAACCAGATCATCGTCGGCCTTACCATCGAGGCCGTAGCCGAAGCCATGCTGTTCGCAAAGAAGGCCGGCGCCGATCCCGCGAAAATCCGAGAGGCGTTGATGGGTGGATTTGCCTCTTCCCGTATCCTGGAACTGCACGGGGATCGCATGATCAAGCGCACATTCGATCCCGGCTTCCGCATCCGCCTCCATCGCAAGGATCTGGCGCTGGCGCTCGATGCCGCAAAAGGCCTCGACGTCGCGCTGCCCAATACTGCTGCCACGGCCCAATTGATGAATGCGGCCCTGGCGCTGGGCGATGGCGATAAGGACCACTCCGCTCTGATCCGAACACTCGAAACCATGGCCGGCGTCCGCGCCGACTAGCCAAAATCCAACCCCGACGTGACCATGGTCGCGCCTAGGCGCGGCCTCGCGCCCTGCTGCCTGGAGATCACCACCATGCCACTCGACAAGCTGCCGCAGACCCCGTTCGGGGCCGTGTACTTCCGCAAATCCAATCCCCCGCGCGAGGACTGGGAGCGGGACTACGGCGTGGCTTCGGAGGATGGTCTCAACGTTTTCCGCCACTGGTTCATGTGGTCGGCCATCGAGCGGCGGCCGGGCGTATATGACTGGGACGACTACGACCGCCAGATGGACCTTGCGGCCAAGCATAACATGAAGACAGTTATCGCCGAACTGACGCACACCGTGCCCGACTGGGCCTGGCGCAAGTTCGCCCACGCGCGCCAGATCCGCGCCGATGGCCGGGAGCTTGAACCGGTGATGGGCGTAAGCGCGGCCGTCGGTGGTTTTGCCCACAATGGCGGCGGCGCCGGCTCGCTCACCATGAACTGCCCTGAGGTCAAAGAGGCTGCCGGCGCCTTCCTTACCGCGCTCGCGACCCGCTACAAGGGTCACCCCGGCCTCCTCGGCTATGATGTCTGGAACGAGGTCAACTACGCGGCCGATGTCGATTATTCGGAATGGATGCAGGCTGACTTCCGCCGCTGGCTGCAGGCGAAATATGGCGATCTCGATACCCTCGCCGAAGCCTGGTACCGCTATTCCTACGCCGAGTGGGACGACATCCAGGCGCCGCGGGAAGTTGCCGCCTATCCGCAGAACCTCGACTGGCTCGAATTCAAGCGTGACAACTACTATGGCCAGATGCAGTGGCGCATCGACACCATCCGTGCCGTCGACCCGGACTGCATGATCGCCGCGCACGGCGTCGGCGGCGCCATCCCCAACATGGCCTCGAACGGCTCCGACGACTGGCTGGCAGCGTCCAAGGTCGAGCTCTATGGCCTCACCTGGGTGCCGGGCCGCCGCGGCTTCAAGCCGTGGCAGAATTTCTTTGGCCCCGATCTCACCCGCGCCGCTGCGCGTGGCAAGAAATGGTGGCATGCGGAGCGTCCCGGCGGCCCGCTCTGGATGCAACCGCAGGTGCTGGGCCGCGACAAGGAAGACGCCCGCGTCATGTCGCCCGAGGACATTCGTCTGCTCACCATGACCTCCTTCGCGGCTGGTGCGGTAGGTGTCCTCAACCTGCGCTATCGTCCCCTGCTCGACGGCCCCTTGTTTGGCGCCTTCGGTTCCTACGGCATGGACGGCAGCCGCACGCCGCGCTCGGACATGGCGAGCGACCTCGCCAAATGGGCCAATGCAACCGGGCAGCAGCGGCTGTTCGCCGCTCGCCCGGTCAAGGGTGACATCGGTATCCTGGTCATTCCCGAAGCGCAGGCCTGGGATTACCTCCTCAATCACAAGCATTGCCCTGAAACCTACCGGCAGGCCATGTGGGGTGCCTATCGCGGCTTCTTCGACAATGGCATTCAGGCCGACTGGGTGCATATCGACGATATCGCCGGTTATGACACCCTTTACGCGCCTTACCCCATCGCCATGACGAGCCAGACTGCGGCCGCGCTGCGGCACTGGGTTGAACGGGGAGGCACGCTCATTTCCGAGGCGACGCCGGGCTATTTCGGTGACCGTGGCAAGGTCGGCACCGTCCAGCCCAATCACGGGCTCGATGCCGTCTTCGGCGTCCGCGAGGACGAGGTCGAGTTCATGCCCGACATCGGCGATCGCATCAGCTTCGACTTCGGCGGACAAACGGTCCGCGGCGGCGGCTTTCTGCAGTCCTATTCACTTCAGGGCGGCTTGGCCCTCGGCGCCTTCGCGGACGGCAGGACTGCCGTGGTCGAACATGACTTCGGCCAAGGGCGCACGCTGCTGGTCGGCACCAACCCTGGCATCGGCTATTTTACGCGGAGTGAAGCTGGCAACCTCGCCTTCTTTGCCGGCGTGCTGGACTGGACAGGCCGCAAGCCGAGGATATCCCTTTCCGACAATCGCCTGCAGGCGCGCATGCACCAGGATGGCGAGCGTCAAGTCGTGTGGATACTCAATCCGACTGAGGAGAGTGCAACCGTTTCCGTTACCGTCGACGGCAAACCTCTCACCGCCGGCTATATCTACTGGCCGGGAAACGCTGCCCTCGAAAACGGCAGGCTCACCGTAGGACCACGCGACGTCCTCATCGTCGAAAGAGAGCAACCATAACGGACCGCAGGCGCAACGTTAGGTTGTGTTATCCTGGCGCAGGCACTATCAGCAGCCAGCTGACGAGGGACCGCAATTGGCGCGCATCACACTTGCCACCATCGCTGAAAAAACCGGGCTGTCGAAATTTGCCGTATCGCGGGCATTGTCGGGAAAAAGCGGGGTGAGCGAAGAGACGCGGCGCCTGGTCCAGACAGTGGCTGCCGAGCTCGGCTATCTGCGGCCGGTGCAGGACAGCACACCCAACGTGCTCGGCATCGTCTTCCACGACACCGATCTCGTGAACTCGGAACTTCAGGTGCTCGTGCAGTCAGGGTTCCAGTCCGAGGCGGTCCGACGCGGCTACCAGGCGCGCATGATCTGGACACACCTGCCCGACGAGGTCGAGGCCTTCGCCCGCACCTGTGCGGGTGTCTCCATGGTTGGTCCGCATCTCAAGGAGAGCAAGTACCGCGTCAAAGAGCTCGGCATTCCACTCTCGCTGAGTGGCTGGATCGACCCGCTCGAGCGGTTCGACATGGTGCATGGGACAGACCATGAGTCAGGCGCGGCCGTTGCGGAATATCTCATCGGCCTCGGGCACCGCCGTATCGCCTATGTTCAGGGCTCCAGCCATTACCGTGGCCGCATCGAGCGATTTTACGGACTACGGGAAGTCGTGGAGAAGCATCCCGAGGTCGAGCTGCGCCAGCTCACCTTTGACTCTGAAAAGATGTTTATCGGGCGCTTTCGGGAACTACTGGACGACGGCTTCAACCCGACGGCATTTTTCTGTGCCCATGACGGGCTGGCTTTGACCGCCATGTCCGAACTCATGGGCATGGGCTATAAGATCCCTCAGGACGCCACAGTTATCGGCTTCGGCGATTTCTCTGCTGCAACCCAGATTACCCCCAATCTCACAACGGTGAAGACCCAGGGCCAAGAAATCGGCGCGGGCCTCGCGCGGATACTCGATGACCGCATTCACGAACGCCTCAATCCGAGCGTGCCCGTGCGCCTCATGCTTTGTGGTCACCTCATCGAGCGCCAATCGTCCGGCCCCGCCCCGGCGCGCGGGAATGCGGCGACGGCCCCGTAGCAGCAAGACAGCACAGAGCACCGCTGAAGCGTGGCACCCAAATCTGGCTCTGTGTCACCCAGGCGCATTCCAGAAACGCCGCAGCATGCCTGGGATGCCTCGATGCAGTGGAAAATTGGCGCGCTGGTCAGAATAAAACTGCGAACACCTATGCCATTGAAATTATGAGGTAAAATCTGCGCCAGCAGTCATAAGGCCGCGCGATGGTCTCTGGGAAGGGAGGTGCTGGCGGATCTGGCGGAGAAAGAGGGACTCTCCGGGACTTCATGTGCTAGCGAGCTTTCAGGGTAGTAGGCTCAAAAACTAATGTGTATTAGGCACATCTCAATTTCAAGAGTGTGTCTTGAGCCCAAGGACAAGTGGCGCATCTAAGCGCCTAAATGGCAGACATGGGAGGCTGTTGACAGCCCGCTTTTGGCAGCAAGATTAAAAAGCGGACGTTTGATAGCGGACCTCCACTAGCTTGGTGCACCGAGGGCCTTTGGGTAAAGCAAACACCGACCGCGTAACGCGGTCGGTGAGCATTCAGAGGTCGTTGGGAGAATGGACGCCTCTGAAATACTGAGGCTACTTACCTGGAGGCATCATCGAGCCCGCCCACGCAGGCATATTTGAGCTCTGTGAATTCAAGGATACCGTGCGACGAGCCCTCGCCTGAATTACCGCTTTCCTTGATGCCGCCGAACGGTGCCAGTTCGGTCGACATGACGCCAGTATTGATCCCCACCATGCCGTATTCGAGCTGCTCCATGACCTTGAAAATGCGGGCGACATTGGTGGAGAAGAAATAGGCGGCGAGCCCAGTTTCCGTATCGTTGGCCGCAGCGATGACATCATCATCACTGTTAAAACGGAACACCGGCGCCAGAGGACCGAACGTTTCCTCCCTAGCTACAGCCATCTCCGCGGTCGCCCCGACGATCACCGTCGGCTCGAAAAAGGTTCGCCCTTTGGCGTGGCGGCGTCCGCCGACGACAATCCGCGCCCCCCTGTCCAGGGCATCGGCGATATGGGCCTCCACCTTGGCGACGGCCTCCTGGTTGATCAGGGGCCCCTGCTGGATGCCATCCTCGAAACCATCGCCGACCCGCAGCTCGGCGACGCGACCGGCCAGCTTCTCGACGAACGCATCGTGTATGCCCGACTGGGCATAAATCCGGTTCGTACAGACGCAGGTCTGGCCCATGTTGCGGAACTTGGAAGCGATCGCACCCTCGACGGCTGCGTCGATATCGGCATCGTCGAACACGATAAAGGGCGCATTGCCACCGAGTTCGAGCGCGACTTTCTTCACCGTCGACGAAGCCTGCCGCATCAGGATCTTGCCGACTTCGGTTGACCCGGTGAAGCCGACCATTCTGACTTTGGGATGGCTCGTCAACACGCCACCGATGGCGATGGCGTCGCCCGTAATCACGTTGATAGTCCCCGGCGGAAAACCCGCCCGTCGGGCGAGCTCGGCCAGGGCCAGTGCCGTGAGCGGGGTTTCCGGCGCTGGCTTGACCACCACGGTGCAGCCGGCCGCCAGTGCCGGCGCGACCTTACGCGTGATCATCGCGGCTGGAAAATTCCAGGGGGTGATGGCGGCGACGACGCCGATCGGCTGGCGCAGCACCATGATGCGTGCATCGGCGCGATGGGACGGCAGCAGCTCTCCGGCCACTCTTTTGGCCTCTTCCGCATAGAATTCGATGTAGGCCGCCGCATAGTCGATTTCGCCCAGCGCCTCGGCGATCGGCTTACCCTGTTCGCTGGTCAGGATCCTCGCCAAGTCCTGTCGATTGGGTATGATGAGGTCGAACCATTTGCGCAAGATGGCGGCCCGATCCTTGACGGTGCGACGCGACCAGCCCGCAAAGGCATGTGCGGCCGCTTCCACGGCCTCAGTCGCAAGGCTGGCGCCGCCATTCGGCACGGACCCGATTACCGTGCCCGTGGCTGGGTATGGATGGTCAGTTCACCCTTACCGGAAAAGCTGCCAGCGACATAGACCTGCGATTTGAGCAGGGCCGAATCTTTAAGTTCACGCATCTTGGTTCCAATCAAAGGGTGGCGCTGACCAGGGCCTGTTCCAGCTTGGACAGACCTTCGTCTAGCAACGCATCCGAAATGGTCAGCGCATTGAGAAGACGAATAGTGTTGCCGTGGACGCCGCAGGTCAGAAGGATAAGGCCTGACGCTATCGCGGCCTGCACCACGCGGCGAGCCGCTTCCGCGTCGGGCTGGTTGCTGCCCCGATGCCTCACGACATCGAAGGCGACCATGGCGCCCGGTCCACGGATAGCCGCTATCGGCACCATGTGGCTGGATCGGGCAAAACTCTCGAGCGTCGATCGGAGGCGGCTGCCGATCACATTGGCGCGTTCGACGAGCTTTTCGTCGGCAATGACATCGAGCACCGCAAGCGCGGCCGCGCAGGCGATAGGGCTGCCGGCATAGGTGCCACCAAGACCGCCGGGCTCGGCGGCGTCCATGAGCTCGGCGCGGCCGATAACGCCGGAGAGCGGGAAACCGCCGGCAAGGGCCTTGGCCACCGTGACCAGATCCGGCTCCACCCCGGAATGCTCAATGCCGAACATCTTGCCGGTCCGCGCGAAGCCGGTTTGGATTTCGTCGGCAATCAGCAGGATGCCGTGCCGGTCGCATATGGTGCGCAGGGCGATCAACAGTGCCTGAGGCGCTGGCAGGAAGCCGCCCTCCCCCTGGACCGGCTCGATGATGATGGCCGCGACCTCGCTGGCGTCGATATTGGCTCGAAAAAGCGTCTCGAGTGCCTAAAGCGTAGCGGCCAGTTGATCGGCGCCATCGCCCGGAAAGGGCAGATGGTAGATGCCCGGTGGAGAAATGCCGAATTTCTTCTTGTAGGGCGCCACCTTGCCCGTCAGCTCAGTCGTCTCGCCTGGAGGTGATCTGGTCGAATTCGTCCAGATGCCCGACAGTCACCCCACCAATATTTGTTTTGGTGGACCAAACCTTCAGACCGCCTACGTGACATTGTCCCACAGCGGCACAGTCGCTGAGACCCCCTGGTCCCGCCCAGGACTGCGGCTGCACTGGGCAGGCTAGCTCTGTCAATGATTGGCGCTCCACACTCGCCTGCGAAAAGCAAAGCTGATTGCGGAGCTGAGCATGACGCCCAAACGGCAGGTTTTGGGATCCTTTATAAGCGTGGACAATGACCGACATGGGGTCGTTAACTGTTAGGCAGCAAAGCGCCCCATTCCGGCCGTTCAGACCGCATTTGCGATTTCCCGAAAGCTGCCGGTCTGCTCAGGCCGCCGCCAGGTCAAAAAGCGGAGTGGGTACCAGACGCTCAGCTTCGGTGCTTTTGAAAGCGCAGACCGACGTTTGATTGGCTAAGATCCATCAAGACCGGTCTATTTGACGATCTGCTCCGCTCAAGATATTCAAGTTTTCATCATGAAGATGACGCACTGTACCATCTCCAGCGCGATCCTGTGGGCCTGACGCTCTCAAGGGATCGCTGATCCGGGCGCCTCGCTGCCGCCCGACCCTTTTGCACGCCATCAACCATCCATTCCGGCGCCTTGCGACCGGCAGACCAAGTGCATCATCATGACCAATTTCTTTGCGAGCCCCTTCAAGGGCATACCGCTCGATCAGCAAGTCCAACATCCCAATATCCTTGTGGGACGTTACAGCTATTACTCTGGTTATTATCATGGGCACAGTTTCGACGACTGTGTTCGCTACCTTCTGCCCGAGAAGAGTGCCGACAAGCTCATTGTGGGCAGCTTCTGTTCAATCGGCTCAGGCGTGGCCTTCATCATGGCCGGAAATCAGGGCCATAGGAACGATTGGGTATCGACCTTTCCCTTCGCTTTTGTGCCCGATGCTCCGGAATTCGCACTAGCGGCAAACGGCTTCAAACCTGCCGGCGACACAGTGATAGCCGATGATGTTTGGATCGGTTCCGAAGCAATCATCATGCCGGGTGTTCAAATCGGCCATGGCGCTGTTATTGGTACACGTGCCTTGGTGACCAAGGATGTCGAACCTTATACCATCATGGGCGGCAACCCCGCAAAGCCCATCCGCAAGCGCTTCGATGAAGGTAAAATTGCGATGCTATTAGAAATGGCATGGTGGAACTGGTCAACAGAGCGTCTTTCGTTAGCCATGCCATTGCTCACCAGCTCGGACATTGAAGCCTTGCATCGGTTTTGGCGGGAGCAATGAAGATGAGAGTGTTGTCCCAACTGCCATAAAGCTTTCAAAGCAAAGACAACGGAGCGGACCAAGTTCGCTCCGTTTACCCTATTTGCATCCTATCTGGATCGGGGTGGGTTGCGGCCGGCCAGCTTTTTAGCGTCTGATTGCGAAGAGCGTTCATCCTGCATGGGCGTGGGACGAGATCCCGCCCGTAAAGCCGATAGTCCACCCAGGTGAACAGCCGAAGGGAATGGAGAATTTGTGCCCAAACTAGCCGTTGTCTTGTTCGGTCTGGCCATTTGCTACTTTCCCTCTCACGTGAACCCGCTCAATCGGCTTCTCGGTGTAGACATCGGATTTAAGGGGCCGTCCACCATTGTCTTATGGAATTGGCTGGCTGTGGGCGCACTTTTGGCATTCGTACTGGTGGTGGAGCGCAAGTCTGTTGCGTCCATTCTGATCAAGCGCCCCAATGGCAAAGATATCGAAACCGCCCTGTTTTACTGGGGCATAGCAATGGCATGGTCCTGGCTTGCGATGACGCTCCTGCCGCCGGTTCAAGACGCAGGGACAGCCTCGTTGGTCGCACTACCAATTCCTATCCTGCTGGCAATAATCGTTACCACGGCAATTACGGAAGAGATTTTGTTCCGCGGCTACCCAATAGAGCGCATCAACGACATCACATCAACGACGTGGGCTGGGCCGGCCCTGAGCCTCATGGTCTTCCTTGTCCCGCATCTGACTTTTTTCGGACCGGGCTGGCTTTTGTATCATGGGGGCGGTACAGCAATGATCTATGCTCTTTACATGCGCAGGCGAAACCTGATCGCCTGCATGCTTTTGCATTTACTAGTCAACGCGCCCATTCTGATCCCTGCATCAGGTCTATTCAGTCAGACTCCGGCATCTTAAGGCTTCATGACGTTGGTTTTGGGTAGTTCGCCTTACTAAGGCTATGACTTAAATCGGGTCGGCAGCGGCCGGGCAGGAATGCGCCCCATTCCGGCCGTTCAACGAAACGTCGCGTGCTCCCAAAAGCGGACACCGCCGGACCGCTGGCTCAACGACCAGATGGGGGTGGTTTTCGGACTGGCAGGTTGGGGATGGCCCGTTGAAGAAGCGGACATGGGTAGCAGCGACCGCAGCCCGACGGCGGCTATCCTCTCGTAGGTGGACTGGTCACCTGGTTGGGTTGTAGTCCTTCGGAAAGTACACAGTTTTCATACCGTCAGTGCCGGGCTCCCGGTTGGCCAATTGGTCGAGAATTTGGATCGATTTGGCACGGATAGCTGCCCATTCGTGCACGTTGCTACGCTTGTAGGTGAGCTTGATCCTAAGGACGTCGCGCCAGATAAACCGGTGCTCGCAATGCGGTACTGGAAGCCTCTCGGGTCTAGAGCAACTGATGTAGCCGCCGCCTACTGCCGCAAACGCATCGTCGATGCTGTAGATGTCGTCCCAAGGCACTGGGCTAGCTGGATCATCGCCGGGCCCAAGCGTTTGCTTAATTGGCGTCAGTCCGGCAATCGGCTCGACCGGCCAGTCAGGGGACAGTTGGGCGTACGACGACAACATCAGCGCGTCTTGCTCTGCAGCGTCGCAATCGTCTTGTTTTCGAACCGTCGGGCAGAATCGCTCCACCATCACATGGATAAAGTTTCTTTCAGTCGATGGCCGTCCGAAGAGGTAAACATCCTGCTGTGTGAATGCCGAGATGTCCGGCAATACTGAGTAGAAGGCAAAGCCGCTCCACAGCTCATCGCGCACGACGAGGTCGCCCTCGAGAATTGTATGCAGCCTGTCGTTGGCCACGACAAATGGCACGCCCGCAACCTTGAATGCGAACTCTGCCGGCGTCTCATCGGTAACCGACACCACCAGCGTAGGCCGACCCCGGACAGCTTGCTCTTGGTAATCAGTTCCGGCTTCTTCCACCGATGGCCCAGAACAGCCTGCCGCAAAAACTGCCAATAGGACAAGCCGAGGCCAACTTGGAATATGAGCCGGACGGGTCATTTACTACACCTTCCTGCGGAATGTTGGCCGGCACCGCAACGTCGATCACTCTATCCTTCCGCTTGTAAGGGTTGGTTCGACCCTATTCAACGACCGCAAAGGGGTCGCCAGTTGTCCATCCGCATTCCACCATGTTTGCCGATTGGGCAGAAATACCGACTATTTGAAAGTGGTCGGTGCTGTTAGCGTCTGGCCTGAGTGACGAGTAAGTAGACTAAACGCTTTCGGCTTCCGTCTTTTGGGTGCTTTTGGGCAGGCAGTTGGCTTTGGGCTCTTTTGCTGTTGCTGACCGCTAGTTCAGAGCCAGTAAGCGGTGACCGTTTCTTAAAACTGCTGGTCGAGGCTAAAAGTGAGGACTCGGCAGACTGGAGTGTGAAATCGGGATGGATCGAAAGTGTCTCTCACCTAGTTGAGCTTTAGGTAAAACCCAGGAGGCTTCATGTCAGACGACTACACGCCTTACGCTCTGGTCGCGGATGATGATCCCCTGATCCGAATGGACGCTTCCGATATCCTACAAGATGCGGGCTTTCGGGTGCATGAGGCAGCAAATTACGGACAGGCGATGGCGATACTCGTGGCCGCTTACGATAGCATCCAATTGCTGTTCACAGATGTGCAGATGCCGCCTGGCGAGAAGAACGGCTTTGACCTTGCGCAGCAGTGCTCTCAAAACTGGCCGCATATCAACATTCTGGTAGCATCAGGCATGATCGAACCCGAGGCGGACGATCTGCCAGATGGTGCAGTTTTTGTCCGTAAGCCCTTTAGCGCTGACGTCGTATACGACCACCTTCAGAAAGTGCTGCCTGATGGCGCGAAGCCTGAGCCGCTGAAACGCCGTTCTGCCTAGCCGAAGTTTTCGATCGGCGCGCGCATTGTAAAAACAATGCCAACACTGCGGAAATCGATTGTTGCTTCGCCGCGGATGGTTGCGGAAAGGGCGCGCTCTATCATGCGCGAGCCAAACCCGGACCGAGACGGCTTTTGCACTTCGGGCCCGCCGCTCTCGGTCCAGCGAAACACAAGGTCGTCACCTTCACGCCCCCATTCGATCAGGATACGCCCTCCGTCGTTCGATAAGGCGCCGTACTTAACGGCGTTGGTGGCAAGTTCGTGCAGGGCCATCATCAACGCGCCGCTAGCATCTTGTCCAATCTTGATTTCGGGACCGAAGAAGTGGATGCGCCCCGCTTGATTGAAGGGCTCGATCGCCATCGCTACCGAGTCACGAATGCCAGCGACGTCAGCCTTTGCTCCCGTCAGGATGTCCTGCGATCGGCCCAAGGCATTGATACGGTCAACAACGGTCGTGCGAATGCTCTCGATAGGCTCGTCAGCGCGGAGCGACTGGCTGACCACCGACTGTACCGTTGCAAGGATATTCTTGATCCGGTGGCCCATTTCATGGGTCATCAGTGTGCGGTACTCGTCCGCTTCCTTGGCCTCGGTGATGTCGATGCTCACTCCGCTCATCAGCATGGGATTGCCGCTCGCGTCGTAGCGGGTTTGCGCACGGATCTCGATCCAATGCTGCGATCCGTCCGGCCAAATGGCACGGTAGTCAACGTGCAGGTCGCCGCCGTTTGCCAGCGCCTGCTGCACAGTCTCGGCCCATCGCGCGCGATCATCCGGATGGATCGACGCTGCCAGGTCATCGTAGGTGAAAGTGTCTGCAGCAGCGCGGCCAAAGTTTGCTTTGCAAATCGGACTGGCCACTAGGCGCTGTTGCGGCAGCTCAAGCGTCCAGGTGCCCAGCCCGCCTGCCTTGAGAGTGAACTGCAGCCGATCCTCGCTTGCGGTCAGGTCGGCAATCCTTTGCTCCATCGAGGCTTCGACCTCGTCACGGTCTGGAGAGATGCCAGCTGTGCGTTCACGTGTGACATCAAGCTGAGACGCGAAGTAATAGGAAAGCTCGCCATCGTTGAAGACCGGCGACACCAGGAGCCGGTTCCAGAACAGCGTGCCGTCCTTTTTGTAATTCAGAAGGTCGATCTCGATGGGCTCGCGGTCGGCTATCGCCTTCCGAACCTTTGCCACATCGTCAAGATTGGTACCTGGCCCCTGCAGAAAGCGGCAATTGCGCCCAAGCGTCTCGTCCCGAGAATACCCGGTGAGACGGGCAAAGGCATCGTTTACGAAGACGATCGGATTATCGGGCTGGCGTGGATCAGTGATGAGCATCGGCATGCGGGTTGCACGCATGGCTGCTGCGAAGGGGTCGCTGCCGGTGTTCTGATCGTGAATTTCGCGATCGATCCGGCGTTCTTCTTTATTGTCCATGCGTAATCGGGCTTCCGCTATGTCGTGCGGTTGATCATCTTTTGTTCCGTATTATCTCAACATTTGCAGATGTCGAGTCACCACCCGCGTTTTATGGGTCACCAAAACGGCATTGGGCGTCCATCAAGGATACGTGGATGACCGTCCTTGTTGGCTGCTGGACTGAGGGTTGCGCCTAACACCCATAAGCGTGGCGGAAACTCTCTGTGAGGCTATCAGCGTCCGACAGGGGGTGGTAAACCGCCAGTCTGCTTTCCGGTGTAAAGGTCGAAAACCAGACGCCGCTGCAGATAATTTCTGGCGGACAATCAGTCCCCAATTAAGGCGTAAATACCTCTGATTGATAATGAGCCAGATTCGGAATTATTGATCGGCGCTATGCCGATTCCAAAGGACGAATCTAAATGAAGACCTCAGTTCTTTGCAGACTTTCAATAACATCTATGATTGTGTTCGGCACCTCTGGCTGCGCTAGCTCGCTGGATGATGAAGCCCCTCAAATTGTGAAGCAACTTGCGTTGCTACTCGACGCACACGCGACCGGTCAAACAGCAGGGCTTGAGGAGGCGGCTTGCTCTATTGGATCAGAGGTTGACCTCTCCAACATCGAAATTAATGCTGGGGGCTATTCCTCAAGCTCTCGAAACGTTGTGGCCCAAGCGAAAACCTTTTGGGACCTGAGGCGCAAAGAAAATCTTCTTTGGGAGAGAGTCCTGCACATCGAAATTTCATCAGGAGGTGATTGTGAAACATATTACCGTCTGTACGGACCTTGAGCACATTGTGCTCTTCGTGTCGGCGGAATTGCGATGTTAGGCTTCTCCGACATCGTAATATCAGCCATCGCCTCCTGATCGAGGTAATTCCGCTTTTGGCAAATCCCTGTCTAGTGGCGAAGGTCTGGAATGGGGTCGGATGCAGACCACCACTCTAGGGTGACTTTCTGCCAGTCCGTTTTGGCGTAATCTGTGCGAGCGGACGTAGCGCCCGCGCGACACAAAGAGCCGTTCCGCCGTCAGGCCGCGATCTATCAGCATCCCCTGCTGTGCGGAGTGCGGAACGCGCGTCGACCGCATGCCTATTTCACGATGAGCACCGGCACCTTGGACGCCGCCAACACCGCCGCCGCCTGACTTCCAAGTATGAGCCGCTGAAGCCCGCGCCGCCCATGTGAGCCCATCACGACCAGGTCGCATCCAAGCTTTTCTGCCGTCTCGAGAATGGCATCGGATGCGCGCATCCCGGGGACGTAGGCATCGTTCATCTCGATACCAGCGGCGACCGCCTTGGCACGGGCGGCCTTTAGTATGCCGGAGGCCTCCGCAGAGTAGGCCACCTCCAGTTTGTCGATCAGGGACTTGGCGTCGATCGTCCCGAAGCCGCCGGTACCGAGACCGGTCTCGATCGGATCCGTGGAAGTGACGACTGTCACCCTGGAGCCGTTCGGCTTCGCCATTTGAAGGCCAAGGTCCAAAGCCTTCCTGGCAAGGTCCGATCCGTCGAAAGCGATCATGATGTGTGCGAACATTGCTGCCTGTCCTTTCTTCGAGGGTAGGGATGATTACTCGGTCCGACCGGCGCCGGCACCTGCAGCTTCCCGGGTCAGCCACGCCTGCATCTCGGCGATCTCCACCTGCTGGGTGGTAATGATCTCCTGCGCGAACATCCTGATCCAGGGATCGTCGCTGAACTGCTGGGCGACCTGCGCCATCTCGACCGCTCCCTGATGGTGCGGGATCATTGAACAGACGAACGCCGTCTGGAAGTCTTCCGCTGTCATGCCGCGCATCATATTGGAGTGCATCGGCTCCATGGTCTGCAGCAGGGCGGCATGGCCCTCGTCCGCGGAAGTCGCCATCATGTCGATGTGCTCCTGCATGGAGGCTCCGCCGTGGTCGGCATGCGCGTCGCCGCAGATGTCCGGAAGCGGCAGGGCCGCCGCGACGTTGGCGGGCTGGTCGCGCACCACCAGCGCGCCGACGAATGCCGCGGCGAGTACGGCTGCCGCAGCCCAACTCAGGTAGTTCATTTCTTCGGTCCTTCCTTCACTTCAGCAACCCTGCACCAACGAAAGGGATTTGCGCTTGATCCAGATCAAACATGCATCGACAGTGCATGTTTAAGTGTCCACACCTGCAGGGATGCAGCAACAGATGGAGCTTAAAGTGACTCTCGATAGAAGTGGTACGCAGGGAACGGGATGGGGACGGCTTGGCCGGCTTGCTGTCGGTGCCCCCATCGTTTCCACGGTGGCGGCCCTCCTCGCCGCGACGCCGGCGCATGCACACGTGAAGTGGTTCGCGCCATATGTTGTCGGCGCGGCGCCGGCACCGATCTCCGAGACCTTGGCCAACGGCTGGTTCTGGATGGGCATCGTGCTGGTACTCGTCTTTTTCGCGGTGACCGTCGTGGTGGAACGCAGCCCGGCAGGCACGACGATCGGTAGAGTGCTGGATCGCTTCACGAGTCCCCTGTGGCTCCGCTCGGACGACTTCATGAGGGCCATCATCGGCGCCTTCTTTGTTGCCATCTTCGCGGTCGGCGGCGTATATCTCACGCCGGACCTGCAGACGCCCAACGAATGGGTATCGTGGCTCCAGCTGCTGATCGCCCTCCTGGTGTTCTCGCGTAAGACCATGCCGCTGGCCGCCGCCGGCATCATCGGGCTTTGGGTCATCGCGCTACGCGACTACGACTTCTTCCACCTGCTCGACTACCTGGCGTTGGGCGTGGGCGTGGCCGGCTACTTGGCGTTGGCAGCATTCCCCGAGAGCAAGTACTACCAATACCGCTTCGCGGTGCTCCGTTGGGGCGTGGCCATTGCCCTTATGTGGTCGAGTCTCGAAAAGTTCGCCTATGCGGAGTGGTTCCACCCGCTGGTGGAAGAGCGTCCGTTCCTGACCTTCGGCATGCCGCGTGACACCTTCATCCCGATGGCCGGCGTCGCCGAGTTCACCATGGGCTTCGGTCTCCTCTGGACGGCACTCATCCGCCGGCTGTCGGCGATCGCGCTGATCATCATTTTCACGGCCGCCGTCTATCCCTTCGGCCGCATCGACCTCGTCGGCCACGCGCTGATCATGGGCACGCTGTTCCTGATCGCCACCGATCCGACCCCGTCGGGCCTCAAGCTCAGGGGGCTGGTGCCGGCCATCGGCAGCGTTCCTGCAGGCCTACTCGCCGCTCTGGTGATCATCGCCGGCAGCTACTGGACCCTGCACGGCGCTTTCTACGACTACGGAGCCGCCAAGCCCGTCGTCACCGCGCCCGACGGCGAACTGCTGACGCATATGCCGAACGCGGAGCATCCGCACGGCATGGCCGTCCCCGAGATCACCGCGCAGTAGTCAGGACGACGGCCCCGCTTCGGCGGGGCCGTTCCCATCAGGGAGTATCTCGTGCGTCTGACCCAATTCACCGACTTCGCGCTCCGGCTCCTGATCGATCTGGCCCGGGAGACTCCCGGGAAGCGGACTACCATAGCGGAAGCCTCCCGGCGCCTCGACATCCCTATCAACCATCTCACCAAGATCGCGCATCGTCTCGCCAAGGCGAACCTACTCAAGACGAGCCGGGGGCGTTCGGGAGGACTTGCCCTTTCCCGACCGGCGGAAAGCATAACTGTCGGCCAGGTCGTGCGCGTCACGGAACCTGACTTCGCACTGGTTGGATGCATGGCGGGTCAAGACTGCTCACTTGCTCCCGGATGTGGTCTCGCTCCCGTTCTCGACACCGCTCTCATGACGTTCCTGCGCGTTACCGACCAAGCCACTCTGGCCGATATTGCCCATTCTCCACAACGCACCGGTACTGCTGATAGTCTCGACCCGTTCGGGGAGAAGAACCCATGTGGCTAAACCTGATCGTCGGAAGTCTGGTCATCTGCTGCACCGTTCTGATCCACGTCTCCGGTCTGCTGGCACTCTCCCGCGCAACTTCATTGGTGGACGTCGAGCGGTTTGGACAGCTGCCCAAAATCGACCTGCTCACCGCAGTGGTCTTCGGCTTGTCATTACGGTCGGAGTGGAGATATGGCTCTGGGCCGCGATCTACTGGACGTTAGGGGTGACCGGTGACTTCGCTGGCGCTGGTCGCCGCGCCATAATCCTGTCACGCCCCTCGGCTGAAGCCGGCTCAGGCGCGTTCTGAGCGTCTGCTTTCGGAAATTTTCCCAGCTGCTCTCCGTGACCGAAATGGGGTCGGCATGGGCCGCTGTTGAGCCTGCCATATTCGTTTCCTTATTGGCCGCTTTGGCCAGAGGAGAAATGTAATGGGTATCTCACAGTACGACCCCGCTGCCGCAGGAAAACCTGCCTGGAATGCCGGCAGGCAAATCGGCGCCAAACGCGCATTGAAAATCAGACAAATCTGGTCAATCCGCTTTTATCTCGACCGAGAGGGAAGGATGAGGGACCGAGCACTTTTTGACCTAGCGATCGACAGCAAGCTTCGAGGCTGTGATCTGGTGAGGATTAAGATCGGCACCCTTGTGGCTGGACCTGCCATCCGCTCGCGATCGATGGTGATCCAGCAGAAAACAGGCAGACCTGTTCAGTTCGAGATTACTGCTGATACAAGAGCCAGCCTGCTTGCCTGGCTCGAGCGACGCGGGGGCACGATCGATGACTTCGCCTTCCCGAGCCGAGTCGTGGCTGATGGCCACCTGAGCACCCGCCAATACGCCAGGCTGGTCGACGAGTGGGTCACAGCCATCGGATTGCCGGCGCCGGAGTACGGCACGCATTCGCTGCGACGAACAAAGGCATCGCTCATCTACAAAGCCACAGGCAACCTGCGAGCTATCCAGATTCTGCTTGGCCATAGTAAGATCGAGAACACAGTTCGGTACCTTGGTGTGGACGTCGACGACGCTCTCTCGCTGTCAGAGGCTACCGAGATATGAATTAGCGACTTCGCCGGCGGCCGTTCTTCACTGTCGGCGAAGCGCCCCCTCTCGGACGTCCGAGCCCACGTGTTGAGCGCTAAAAGCAGACATGGGCTGGCGACTTTGACGTTCAGGTTGGAGGCGTTCGGGTACCCTTAAAATTGATGCATGAGTTCGTAGCGCATTGCCGTTAGGTCAATGGTTACCCTGACGGACCGTTTTGGGTTGTCATGGGCCTTGTGGCTTGCAAGCTTTGAAGCGGATCGGGAGGCAGTGATGCGAAGCGGTGCATTTTTCTGTTCGGTAGCGGTTTTCGCGCTAAGCCTCGCTGGATATTCCGCTCGGGCTGGCGAGATCAGCGTTACTCTCTCGGGCACGGCCTTCGAGGGCGGTCCCGCCTTCGAAATGGCGCTAGGCGGCACGGTGGTCGGCAGTGGCACGGTCGAGAACCCGGTACCAGAAGGGCAGACTTTTACCTTTGCCGTCGGCGATGATCTCCTCGCCTCGCAGGGCGACCTGACGCTGCGCCTCACCAACGATTATTTTGCCGGCGAGGGGCAAGACCGCAGCCTTGCGGTACTCAGCGCCACTGTCGGTGCGACGGGCCTCACTCCTGCCGATTTCAACATTGTCGCCGAAGGTACCATCATAGAACGCGACAACTCGATTGGAGCCTTGGTCTGGTCGGAGAACGAAACGGCGGTGGCCAATGCGCCGCCCGGCGGATGGCAGGCTTCGACCGAACAGTCTGCAGGTGACGCTTGCTCCGCATCCGCCGACGTCATCGGTTTCGCCACTGACAGCACGGCGGCAGACGTCGGGGAAGCGCTCTCGTCGCTCGTTTCCGCCGCTGCGGCCAACAACTGCTCGGTGACCATTACGGGTTATGCCGATGTCAGTGGCTCGGAACTGGGCAACCTGCGCTTGACAGCGGCCCGCGCTAGCGCCGTGCTCGATGATCTCCTGGTCGCCGGCGCGCGCTTCCCTGCCGCCAATATCGTGCCTACCCCTGGCACCAACCAGTTCGGCGCAGAAGCCGCAGACAATCGACGCGTCACGGTGCAGCTCTGGAGCCCGACCCCTGTCGCTCAGCCTGCCGCTGTCCTACCCGACAATCCTGTTTCGCAACTGGCCGGTGAAGCGCAAGGTGCCGATCTGGCGCATATTCTGGTTCTCGGATGGCGCAATGACGGCACCCTTTATGTCCGCTCCAGCAACACCGATCCCAAGGAGGTGTTGTGGCTGCTTGAGCAGGCCAAGGCGCGTCTGATCGCAGGGGAACCAGTGCTCGGACCAGGGCATTAGCGGTGCCATGACGGATTACGGTTTCCGCTCGCGTTTTGCGGCACAAAAACCTTGGACGCCCCTGCGCTATTCGCCCTGGCATGAGGCGCTCTGGCAGTTTCTCAGCACAGCGTGCCTTGCGTTTGGCGCTTGGTACATCATCTGGCGCTGGATGTTCTCGGTCAATTTTGAGGCGCTGTGGTTTTCCATTCCCCTGCTGGTGGCCGAAACCGGCGCCTATCTCGGCCTTTTCCTTTTCACCCTCAACCTGTGGTCGGCAAAATCTCCGGAACTGCCGCCGCTGCCGGTGACCACGCGCGACTGCAGCGGCGATCCCGATGCACCCGAGCGGCCGCTCGCCGTCGATGTGTTCTTTGCCACCTATAGCGAGGATCCCGAGCTGGTGCGGCAAGGCCTGCAAGCGGCCAAGGCGCTGACCTACCCTCATCCGATCGACCTCAAGGTGCACGTGCTCGATGATGGCAAGCGCCCAGCCATGGCCGCGGTCGCGGCGGAAGAGGGCGTCAACTATATCACCCGCAGCGACAATCTGGGCTTCAAGGCCGGGAACCTGCGCAATGCCATGACCGTCACCGGCGGCGATTTCATCCTGATCTGCGACGCGGACATGATCCCGTTTCCCACATTCCTTGAGGAAACGCTGGGCTATTTCCGCGACGAAAAGGTCGCCTGGGTGCAGACGCCGCAATGGTTCTACGACGTGCCCCCCGGCGTGCCGCTGCCGGCAAAGCTTGAGCGCCGCCTGGGCCGGCCCGGCCGCTGGCTGGGACAGGCGGTAGAACGTGTTGTCGGTCCGATACAGCTGGGCGAAGATCCCTTCGCCAACGATCCGCAATTGTTCTTCGACGTCATCCTGCGCCGGCGCAACTGGGCCAATGCCAGCTTTTGTTGCGGCGCGGGCTCCATTCATCGCCGCGAGGCCGTGATGGAGGCCGCCCTTCGTCAATGGTCGGACGCCATCGAGGCCGAGGCAGGTCGTGACGAGGCTTCGGCGCGCCGGCTGACCGGCGAAACGGCGATCGCCGAGTCGATCAAGAGCGCGATGCGCTGGCAGGGCGCGCTCGATACCGAGTTCCAGCCCTATAAATTCCACGTCTCGGAAGACATCTATACCTCGATCGCCCTTCATTCCGACCGCGAACGCGGGTGGAAATCGGTGCTGCACCCGGTCCCGCAAGCGCGCATGCTCTCGCCCAACGACCTTCTGAGCTGGATGCTGCAGCGCTTCAAATATGCTGGCGGCACGCTCGACATCTTCGTCACCGACAGTCCGCTCTTTCGCCCGGGCCTGACCGGCGCGCAAAAGCTCATGTATGCGGCGACGTTCTACTCCTACCTGTCGCCGATCTGGAACGTCATCTTCCTCGTCTCGCCCATCGTTTTCCTTCTGACCGGCATCGCCCCGCTGGCGGGCTATTCACTGGATTTTTTCATCCACATCACCCCGTTCCTCGTGCTGAACGAGCTCAGCAAGCTGGTCTCCACCTGGGGCAATTCAAACAGCAAGGGCCGTGCCTGGTATCTGGCGACATTCCCGCTGAGCCTTCAGGCGCTTTGGACCGTGTTGCGCGGCAAGAAGATCGCCTTTCCCGTGACCCCCAAGGATCGGCAGGTTGGCACTTACGGTCGCCTCGTGCGCTGGCAGATCGGGGTCGTGGTGTTGACACTCGTGAGCCTGGCTTGGGGCTGGGTCGCCTATGCCCAGGGCCGTCACGGCTATGGCCTGGGCGCCATGCTGGCGAACACGCTTTGGGGCCTCACCAATGCCAGCTCCATGCTCCCCATCATCCGCGCCGCCTTCTGGCAACCCGACGCCGAATTTGAAAGCGAGATCGTCGCCGGCAAGATGCATCCACACCAATCCAAAGGCGAGGAGGCCGTGTCGCCATGAGTTTTCGCGATGGCATGCTGCAAGCCCGCGGGCAGATCGTCTTTATCGCCGCGCTGCTTTGTTCCACCGCAGCGATCGTCTACCTCGAATACCTCGATACGACCGGGCGTATCCGGGACCAGGTTATTGCCGCTCAAGCCACGACAGGCTCGGAGGCTCCCGTGCTTGCCCCGGACTTTGTCGGGACAGCGATGCAAAGGGGAGAGGATTCTTATGGCGCCGATCCCAGCACCGCCGGCAATAGGGCAGCAGCGTTGAACGCGGCCGTCCTCGGCTTAGCCCAGGGGCTAGGTCAACCGGCGCAGCATCGGCAATCGCTGGAGCAGGTCATCGCCACGCTCGAAGCGGAGGCACCCTCTGCGTCTCAGGAGGTCGCGCCGGCTTTGGCACTGGTAGCCGCAGCGGTTCCGGATCTGGAGCCGCGCGTCAGGGCGCTACTTGCGCGACAATAGCTTGGTCAAGGTCAGTGTGTTAACGCCCTTGCGCGACGAATAGGCTACCTCGTCCATCGTCATCTGGATCAAGGCCAGGCCCATGCCGCCCTCGGGCAGATCCTGCGGCTGGCCCTCGTCTATCCCGGCCCAGGGATCGGGCGGTTGGAGCGCCGACTGTGGCATGGGCGGCGCCCGATCGATGATCTCGACGACAACCTTATCGGCCTTGAGGCCGACGCGCACCTGGACCAAAGAGCCCTTTTGGCCGGCATAGCCGTGCTTGATGACATTGTTGAGGGCTTCAACCACCCCCAGTTCGAGCTCGTCGAGCGCCAGCTCGTCGAGCGTCTCCGAGCACAGCGCACGCACCGCCCGGGCCACCGGCCCGACACCGGCAAGATCACTGTCGATCTTCAAACTGAGGGAGGACGGCATGGCCTAGGCCTGAAGGTTTTCGATCGCCAATTGCGGCGTATCGTAGAGGGTAAAGACGCGGTCCATCCGAGTAAGACTGAACAGGCGCCGAACCGCGCTATTGGCGCTGGCAATGGCGAGGCTCCCCGACGGACCGAGGCGTTTCAGCACCGAAACGATGACGCCCAACCCCGAGCTATCGATGAATTCCACCTGTCCCAGGTCCAGCACCAGCCGATTCACATCGCCGCCCAGGGATGCGCTCATATGCTCCTTGAAAGAGGGCGCCTTGCTGGCGTCGAGCCGGCGCTCTAACACCCGAACGATCAGCACGCCGTCGATGGTTTCAGTGGATAACATGGTTGCTCCTTAGGTCGGTTCGTTCAACGATCAGCACGCTGACATCGTCGGTCAGCTCGCTTTCTCCCCGCCACTTGCGTAGCGAATTCTGAAGGGACGCCAGAAGGTCCGGCGTTGCGCTCGCGGCATGGCCGGCGACGAAATCGTGGAGGCGTTCTTCCGAGTAGAAGGCGCCCCGCGGATTTTCCGTTTCGACCACCCCGTCGGAATAGATCAGCAGCCGGTCGCCGGTGCGAAAATCAAATTCGATGCTCTCGTAATCGGCCTGGGCAACCATGCCCACCGGGAAGCCGCTGCCGCCCAAGGGCTCTACCTCGCCGTTCGAACGGATCAAAAGCGGGCTGGGATGCCCGGCCTGGACGATGCGGCCGACTGGCGCGGCGGCGTCGATCTCGCCCAGGATGGTAGTAAAATAGGGCAGGTCCTCGGGCCATTCGCGGTTGACCTGTGCGAGGATCTTTTCGATCGGCTCCTCGCGCCGCCGTGTCAGGATCGCTTGGGACAGCGTATGCTGCCCCGCCACCGACACCAAGGCGGCCGCCGCCCCGTGTCCTGCGACATCGATCTGGAAAAAGCCGACGCCGCCCTCGGGCTGGGCAATGACATTATAGGTGTCGCCGGCAACAAGGCTCGATGGGCTATAAAGCCCGTTATGGCTGATGCCGTCGACAATGGCCGGCGCCGGCAGCATGGCGAGCTGGATGGTCGCCGCCGCCTCGAGGTCATGCCGCAACTGGTCAAAGGTGCGCTGCAGGTTCTGGTGCACCGACTGCAGTTCGCGCTGCGTCCGCTGCCGCTGGATGGCATTGGCCTTGAAGGTGCGCAGCGCATTGGTCATCACGCCCACCTCGTCAAGGCGCTGAGCGCGCGGCACCGGCGTCGAAAGGTCGTTGTCGGCCAGTCGCACCATGGCGCCACTAATGCGCCCGATGGGTTGGATCACCCGACGGCGCACGACAAGAAGAATGAGCACGGCCGCGACGGCACCGGCTCCTGCGACCAGAGAAAAAATAATGGCCGACCGTCGAGCATCGCGAACGAGTAGCTCAAGCCGCTCTGATGAACTTACAATCACCGTGTCCTGAAGTGCGCTGAGCGCGTCGAGCATCTTGTCCGATGTCGCTTCCCAGTTGGCTACCATTGATGCTGTGGCCGCACCGGCTTTTGCGCTGACGAGCTGGAGGAGCAGCGGATAGTATTCTCGTCGATAATGCGCTCGTGCGTTCGCTATGGCGGCGCGAACCGTAGAACTGAGAGAGATGTCGACTTCGTTTTCGATCATCTGCCAGGCTAGGCTCACTCTTCCTAAAATGCGCTCGACCATCACCAAAGTTTCGCCCGGCTCACCATCCTCGTAGGTTAGAAGGGAGACGCCGATCGCCTCATTGAACGCAACCGCTTCATGAAGAATATCGACATAGGCGCGAATGTTGGCTTCCGCTGCCAGCACGGCATCGGTCGGACGGTTGTCGTTGAGAAGGTCCAGTCGCGTGGCCTGTAAGTCGTCGATCAAAGCCGACGCCTCGCTGAGCCAGGCCGCTGCCGCAGCAAGGCGCGCACCTTCGTCACCGACGCCGATTGCTCGGTCTATCCTCGCGCGTAAGGCCGTCAGTCTGCCCTTTTTTGCTACAACCTGCGCATGACTTTCTCCGGCGCGTGCGAGCAGCCCATTTCCAGACTGGAGCGCTGCCTCAGCCTGCTCCAGCGCCTCTTCGGCATCGGCGCGCATCTGGTCAATATCGTCACCGAATTCATCTTGGTTCGACACGGTGAGATGAATAAAGGTCTTCGTCCGTTCGCGCGCCAAAACAGTGCTCGCGAGCAGCAGTTCCTGCCGCACCGCATTGGATGCCTGCAGGCGCTCTGCGGTTTCGAGCTTGGAAAGCTCGCCGCGAAGCAGCGCGATGGTCACAAGGATTAGGGCTAGGCCGAGACCAGCAGTAAGCACCAGGATTATGTCGCGTATCTTCATGGGCCGCTCGCGTCTGGCTCGCTAACGCTTTGAAGGAAAAGTCGTTGAGACAACTCGGCGAAAATTGTGGCTCAGCTCCTTGCTCCACATTCGGCTATGCCATAGCAACGGCTGACCTCGACCACTCCGCGCGCCGCGCTGTGATCCTGCGCGATTGCACCTCGTTGACGCCCGAATACGAGGGCAAGTGGGACGCCGTTTGCCAGGCGGACGGCAGCCTCGACTTTGCAGCGCTCGATTGCCTGGCCGACTTCGCCAAGGCCCATGGCCTTGCGCTTCATGGCCATACTTTGTGCTGGCATGGTTCAATCCCCAGGCAGTTTACCAAGGTGGACGCCGAGCGATTCCGCGCGGCCGCGACAGTCTACTGGGGCAACGCGGTGGACCGGTACCGTGGCGTCATGCGTTCATGGCATGTCGTTAACGAACCCTTGTACCTGCCCGATGGCCGCGATGATGGGCTGCGGCTGACGCCGTATCTCCAAGCCTTCGGCCCGCCTTACCTGCACGAACTCTTTCAGCTCGTTGCCTCCCGCGATCCCCATGCGGTGCTTGTGCTAAACGAAATGGGCCTGGAAGACCAGTCGCCGGAGGCTGACGCAAAACGGCGCGCTATGCTGCGGCTCCTTGAATCTGCGCTCAGGCACGGCGTGCCGATCCATGCTCTGGGGTTACAATCACACCTCGATGCCGCGACCTTCTTGCGCGGGGGCCACGAGCGGTTTGCCCGCTGGCTGCGTGATGTCACGGATCTGGGCCTCCGGGTTTCGGTCACCGAGCTCGACGTCGACGACCGTGGTCTCGAAGGAAACATCGTCGTTCGAGATGCAGCCAGTGCCGAGGTTTATCGCGAATACCTTGCTCTGGTGCGCGACAACGCCCTTCTGCGCGACATCACCGTCTGGGGCCTATCCGACGACCGTAGCTGGCTCAATGCCGAACACATCGACCCCGCAGCGCGTCCGCTGCTCTTCGACGAGCACCTCATTCCGAAGCAGGCGTGGCACGAAATGACGGCTACAACGGGTCAGACAATATAACGGCAGTTATTCCAACCGGACGCCCAAAAGCTGCCAGTCCGCTACCGGCCCCGGTGCGGTCACAAATCAGACCGACTGCCTTGGCCGCCGCCCGGAATTTCACTGGTTTTGCATTCGAGGTACATCCGCGAGGACCAGCCTCAATCAACCGGATGCCCTTGGTCTTGAGCAGCTAGCCAATGTCGAATTTTGGTCCCCTACGCTCAGATTGAGGTCGCGCCCCACGTAGGTTGGCAAATGCGACTTGAGCGGCGCGCCGGTTTGCCTTCGGAACAGCTCACCAGCGCGGTTTCGTGCGAAATCCAACCCTTGGTTGTTGAGTTGGAAGTGGTGTCTGTTTTTAAAGGGAGATCGACATGTAGGCGGCATCGATCATCGCTTTGGCGCGCGCCCCGATGTCGTTGCCGTCATGCATCTTGTTGGTGGTCCAGCACAGACTGAGCTGCGCCACAGGATCGGCGAAGGCCTGCGATCCGCCCGCGCCGGAATGCCCAAAGCTTCTCATGTTCGGGCCCATCGGCCGGTGCGGCGGCGAGTTCAGCATAAACCCTACAGCCATGCGCAGTCGCGCTCCTTCGCTGTCGGTACTTTGCGCCTGCTGCTCGGTCAAGAATTGCCGCAAGGTCGCTGCGGTGACTAGTGGATTGGGCCCGATCATGGCATTGTAGATGCCGGCAACCGCTCGCGCGGTACCATGTCCGTTGACCGAGGGCAGCTCTTCGCTCCGCCATCGCACCGAGTTGTAGTCTTCCTCCACAGGCACCGCTTGCCACATGCGATAAGAAATGGAGTTTTTGGGCTCACGCTTTGCAGCATTCACCACGTTATTGGCCGAAGCGACGATCGTGGAACAGCGCGCTTGCTGTTCGGCATTCATGCCAATGAAATAGTCGAGCCCCCGCGGGGCGCAGATTTCGTCCCGCAGAAAGGTGCCGATGCTGCGCCCGGTAACCCTGTGCACCAGTTCTCCTGCGATAAAGCCAAGCGTTGAGGAATGGTAGACCTGCTTTTCACCCACCGGCCAAAGTGGCTTCTGGTTGGCAATCGCGGCGACCATTCGATCCCAATGGTAGAAGTCGCCCGGCACGGCCAGATCAGTCACCGGAATGCCGGCCAGGTGCCCCAGCGCCTCGCGCACGGTGATCGCGCCTTTACCTTCTGCGGCAAATTCGGGCCAGTAAAGACTGACCGGCGCATCGAGCGATAGTTGTCCGCGATCGACGAGCATGGCCACACAGATCGTCGATATGCCCTTTGCCACCGACATCATCAGCGTCAATGTGTCGGCGCGCCAGGGCGCGCCGCTCTGCTTGTCGGCAATACCGCCCCACAAATCCACCACCAGCTCGTTGCGGTAGTAGATGGCAACGGCGCCGCCCAGTTCGTTTCGCAACCTAAAATTGTCGCGAAACGCCTGAGCCACCGGCTCAAAGCGGGAGTCCGAATGGCCGCCGATAGTGGGGTGCACTTGCGCCATCAGCCCGAGATCACTTCCTGCTGCATGCGCTGGGTGATCTCGGTAAAATGCGACTGGATCGACGCCCAGTCGATGCGCAGGAGCTGGTCGGCTGGGGCGATGCGGCTAGCGACATCGGGGTTGAGCTGGGCTTTGGAGTTGACCACGCCAGTGGGCATGGCATTGCCGAACGCCACCTGCTGGTCGACGCTGAGGGCAAAGTCGACGAATTCGAGCAGCAGGTCGCGGTTCGCCGCATTGATCGGCACGTGGTAGGACAGGACGCCCATCGGCGCGCCTTCCGTCGGCGTCACGAACTTGCCGGGAACCCCACCGTCGATCAGCGCGTAGGAGCGGAAGCCGCCAAAGCCGGCGGCAACGCTGGCTTCCTTGCGCTGGATGAGCCCGTCGACCTCGTTGGCGGTGTTGAACCAGCGCGCCACATTGGGCTTGAGTTCCTTGAGCTTTTCGATTCCCAAGTTCCAATCCGAGGGATCGCCGGCGATCGCCGCAGCAATCATCACCAACTCATACATCGAGCCTGCGGCTGCCGCCGGAGCCAGAACCTTGCCGGCGAGCGAAGGATCCCAAAGATCGGCCCAGGAGGCAATCGGCTTTTCGACCATGTCTTCGCGGTACAAGATGCCGTAGTCAACATAGTTGAAGCCGACGGCCTTGCCTTCGTAGGTATCCTTAAAGATCGGATAGACGTCGGCCAGTGCCGGTACCTCGTTGGGCGTCAGGTCCATGAACAGGTCCGGTACGCGGATGGCGCGCATCGCCACCGGCAGCGAAAGGAACGGTAGATCGATTTCGGGCGCATCGCGATTGACCAGCGCATTGTTGAGCCATTCATCGGCTGAACCATACTTGATGACAAACTCGGCGCCGGTCTTGGCCGAGAAAGGGTCAAGCACGTGCTTGCGATAGTTCTCCTCATAGGCGCCGCCGAACAGTGTCGTGACGATGGTCTTGCTCTGTGCGCGCACGATTGCCGGAAAACCGGTGACCAGACCTGCAGCAGCCGTCGCTGCCAGAAAGTGCCGTCGAGTCAGTGAACCTGATGTCATTTCCAAACTCCCTTGAAGCTAATGTGCCAGAATACGAATGGCCGCCGGATCGAGATCGACCGATACGGCCTCTCCCACCGCGAACCGCGCATCCGTCGTCGGGATGCGGGCCGTGACGGGACCAGTTGCGGTGTCGACGACATAAGAGGTCTGTTCGCCCTGATAGACGGAGGACGAAATCTGCCCCGGCATCGCCCCTTCGCGATGACCGGATGCCAGCGACACACGCTCGGCTCGAATGGCCATCCGGACTTTGCTGCCCGGCTGCGCCTCGATTTTTTCGACCGCAATGACCGTATCCCCGATCGCTAATTGCTGAGCCGAACGCGCCTCGGCGTCGAAAATGTTCTGAAAGCCCATGAAATTGGCGACGAACTCGTTGGCCGGGTTTTCGTAGACGTCACAGGCCGGCGCGATCTGCTGGATGATCCCGGCATTCATCACCGCCACGCGATCGCTCAACACCACAGCCTCTTCCTGGTCATGGGTCACGAAAATGGCGGTAATGCCTAGTTCCTTGGTCAGGCGGCGCAGTTCCACCTGAAGCGTTTCGCGCAGTTTGCGATCGAGCGCGCCAAAAGGCTCGTCAAGCAGCAATGCCGTCGGGTTGGTGACGACCGCCCGAGCAATGGCGACGCGTTGCTGCTGCCCGCCCGAAAGCTCATGCGGCATGCGCGCGAGGTAATCATCGAGCCGGACCAGGCTTAGGGCGCGCTTCACGCGCTCTTCACGCTCGGCCTTGGCGACGCCCTGCATCTTGAGGCCGAACGCAACATTGTCTGCGACGCTCATATGCGGAAACAGCGCATGAGACTGAAACACCATGGCGATGCCGCGCTTGTGGATCGGCACCTTGGTAACGTCGCGGCCATCGAGGATCACCCGACCCTCGTCGATATCGGCAAGTCCGGCGATCGAACGCAGCAAGGTAGTCTTGCCGCAGCCGCTTGGCCCCAGCAGCGTTACCAGCTCACCCTTGTCGATCTGCGCCGACACATGGTCGAGCACGAGCAGGTGGTTGTAGCTCTTTGAGACCGATTGAATATCGAGTGCGGGCATGGGGTTAGGCTCCCAGGGTTTTGCGCAGGCCGGCAAAGCGTTCGAGCGCAATTGCGACAACCAAGGCCAAGAGGATCAAAAGGGTGGACACGGCTGCAACCGACGGGTCGAGATTGTATTCGACATAGCTCATGAGGCTGAGCGGAAGAGTATTGGTGCGGGCGTTGGCCAGAAACAGCGAGATCGACACGTTGTCGAACGAGATGATGAAGGCAAATATCATTCCCGCCAGAAGCCCCGGCGCCATGCCGGGCAGCGTCACATGCAGGAAAGTACGCAAGCTGTTGGCGCCAAGCGAACGGGCGGCCTCTTCCGCAAGCGGATCAAGCCGCATGAGGCTAGCGCTGGTGGTGCGCACGAGATAGGGCAAAACGATCAAGACGTGCGCCGCGATCAGCCGCGTGCTGCCGCTCGAAAAGCCAAGGCGAGACGACGCCAGCAAAATAGCAAGCCCGATTACCACCGAAGGCACGACGAGCGGCGCCAGCAACACCGTCTGCAGCACCTCCCGGCCTGGCAACCGGCCACGGGTGACGGCAATCGAAGCCGCAACGGCCAGCGGGGTGGCAATGGCCGTCGAGGTCACGGCCAACCATAGGCTGTTCCAGGCCGCCGAGGTAAATTCGGGGCGGCTGAGGGCATAGGCATACCAGCGCAGGGTGAAGTTCTGCGGCGGAAACTCGAGGATTTCGCTGGTGCCGAAAGAGCTTAGCGCAATGATTACCGTCGGCGCCAGGATGAAGGTAAAGAGCGCGGCGACGACGAGGCCGAAGACGATACGGGTCATTGCGGGCGCCTTTGTGCCGGAGCCAGTATTGTCGTGAGCGTGCCAAGGCCAAGCACGACCGTCGCCGCGACCAGCAGCAACAGGAAGGCCATGGCCGACCCAGTGCCCCACTCATAAAGGTTGATGAAGTTCTGGTAGATTAGCGTGGTGATGAAGTTGGGGCCGCTCGGGCCTAGCACTGCCGGGGTGACATAGGCCGAAATTGAGAGCGAAAAGCATAAGGTGACCCCCGCACCAATGCCGGGCACACAGAGCGGCAACAGGATGTGCCACCATACCCGAGCCCGATTAGCACCCAGGGTCGATGCCGCTTCGCTGATGGCCGGCTCAATGCGGTCGAGTGCTGCAACCAGCGACAGGACCATGAATGGCAGAATGATGTGCACCAAACCGACACCGATGGCGAAGTCGGTGTAGAGCAACTGGATCGGCGACTGGATCACGCCAAGCCCGATCAGGAGATTGTTTATGACGCCATTATTGCCGAGGATGACGATCCAGCCATAAGAGCTCGCCACCATGCTCACCAGCAGCGGCGACAGGACGATGATAGCGATCGGCGAGCGCCAAGCGGCCGGCGCGCGCGACATCAGCGCCGCCAGCGGAAAGCCGAAGATCAGTGCCATGACCGTGGCACAGAGCGAGATCAGGAAGGTTCGCCCGGCAACCCCCAGAAAGAACGCGTCTGTTAGCAGGCCCGAATAATTCGCCCCAGTCGGCCCCGAAACTTCCTGGAGCATGAAGTCCCCGGTCAGGGTGCTAAAATTGAGTAGGTGATACAGCGGCACACCCAGCACCAACCCCAGGAGCGCCATACTGGGTACAAGAAGCGCCAAAGAGTATCTGTTTGATAAAAAGGGCATCGTCACTCCTCCCCCAGAAGCTTCGACACTCAACTGTCATCTGTCAACAGTTTGTTACGCCGGGACGCGATCACTCCCATCAGTCTTTAGGATAATGAGATAAAGGCTTGCGTACCAAGGGAAGCAGCCAAGCAGAAAGCCTAGAGGACGTATTCCAGTCATCGTAGAATGTGTTTGTGCAGACTGTCGACAGGTTGGATTGGATGCACTTGCAACCATGACCTCTCGAGAGTTGACGGTCTGCGTATCCACCCCCCAAGGCCATGCGCGTGATCCTGACTACGCCTGAGGAGTTCTAAACCAGGATGACCGCGCCTTGGGAAGTGGCCAAGTTGCTTCAGGGCCCGCTCCCGGATGGCCACTCAAAATTGTCGCCCGACGCGCCAAGGAAGATCCGCCACCCTCCAAAACGGAGTAGCTTCGCCCGGCAACTCAATCGTCCTTGACGACTTGCAGCTTGGTTATGGCCAGAGCCGCGCCACGCGGCCGCAGACGAAGCGGCCGGGTGGTTTCTCCTTGATGGGCGCCGATGGCGGAGCAGGCGCGGAAACTGCCATTACGATGCCGTAGCCGAAAGCTTCTTCATCCTGCTCAAGCGCGAGAGAATTAGGCGCTGGACCTATTGAACCGGGACGAAACGCACCAGGATACGTTCGACTACACCGATCTGTTCTACAACCCGACCCGCATGCTGTCACCCGTCGAGTTCGAGCGACGGCATCAGAAATGACCCCGAGGGTGTTTACAAAACGAGCGGCTATTCACAAACCCGGGACAAGGCTATGTGCACGAAGCCAAAATCTCAACTATGCGTACCTGATCAGCAGACCGCAAGCCCGGCGAAAGGGGCAGGCGTACGATGCGCTGCCAGATGTCGTCGGTAACGGTCATGTCGCCGTGGGATCGACCAAACTTCTCGCCAGCCGGAGAGGAATGGAGCGGCACATAGTGGAAGGCGGCCTGGATACCGGCCGCGGCCAGCGCGCCGATCACGACCTGGCGCTGGGCCGCCTCGGGCAGCAGGACATAATACATATGCCCATTGTGCCGGCATTCGTCGGGCACGATGGGTCGCCGCAGCCGACCTGACGCCTCGAGCCCAGCAAAGGCCTGGTGATAGTTGTCCCAGACTGCCAGGCGTGCGCGATTGATCGCCTCTTCCTCCTCAAACTGCGCCCACAGAAAGGCGGCAATCAATTCGCTGGGGAGATAGGATGAACCGATTTCGCGCCAGGTATACTTATCCACTTCGCCGCGGAAGAACTGGGCCCGGTCGGTGCCCTTCTCGCGGATCACTTCGGCGCGCAGCACCATGTCGGGGGAGTTGACCAGCAGCGCGCCGCCTTCGCCGGCGATGATGTTCTTGGTTTCGTGGAAGCTATAGGCGCCCAGCGTGCCGATGCTGCCAAGCGCCCTGCCCCGATAGCTCGCTCCGACGCCCTGGGCGGCGTCCTCGACGACGGCGAGCCCATGCCGATCGGCAATGGCCATGATCGTATCCATCTCACAGGCCACGCCCGCATAATGCACCGGGGCGATCGCCCGGGTTCTCGATGTGATGGCCGCCTCGATCAACCTTTCATCGAGGTTGATCGTATCCTCGCGAACATCAACAAAGACCGGGATACCCCCGCGCAGCACGAATGCATTGGCAGTCGACACGAATGTGTAGGATGGCATGATGATTTCATCGCCCGGTGCGATGTCTAGCAACAAGGCTGCCATCTCCAGTGCGGCGGTACACGAATGGGTCAGCAGAGCTCTGGCCGTGCCGGTCTTCCGTTCCAGCCAGTCGTGGCATTGCCTAGTGAAACGGCCATCGCCAGACAGCCTCTCAAGACAGGCCTGGGCGACATAGTCCATCTCCTTGCCGATGAGATGGGTGGCGTTGAATCGGATGCTCGAGGACATGGCAATTCCAGTCATGAGAAGTTCATTAACGCTGCTGCCTTTCGGCCTCGGAGGCGACATAGGCTAGATAGTCACGATACTCGCAGTGAGGGATAGTGTCCAAAAGCGCACGGAACCGTTCGACGCTGAGGAAGCCCCGGACCAAAGCGGCTTCTTCGGGGCAGCCGAGTTTGATCCCCTGCCGACGCTCGATTGTCTCGACATAGGAGGAGGCTTCCTGAAGGGTGCTGCTCGTGCCGGCATCTAGCCAGACAAAGCCACGATTGAGTCGAGATACCTGAAGCTCGCCCTGTTCGAGGTAGTGCCGGTTGACGTCGGTGATTTCGAACTCACCGCGCGCCGACGGCTTTAGGGATTTGGCGATATCAACCACCTGTCGATCGTAGATATACACACCTGGCACGGCGAAATTTGAGCGGGGGACGCTTGGTTTTTCCTCGATAGAAATGGCCTGGCCATCGGCGCCGAACTCGACCACGCCATATTGGTTGGGATGCTTGACGTGATAGGCGAAGATCAACGCGCCGGACTTGAACGTCGACACGGCCTGAGGGAAGGCATTGCCGCCGAAGAAAATGTTGTCGCCCAGCATGAGGGCGACGTTCTCGTCGGCCACGAAATCCTCAGCAATGACGAAGGCCTGCGCAATGCCTTCGGGCCGTTCCTGAATGCGATAGTGGATCTCGATGCCCCATTGCGTGCCGTCGCCCAAAAGCGCCCGGTAACGCGGCAGATCATGTGGTGTTGTTATGATACAGAATTCGTGAATGCCTGCCGCAATCATCACGGTGAGCGGGTAATAAATCATCGGCTTATCATAGACGGCCTGCAGCTGCTTGCTGGACACCTTAGACAAGGGATAGAGCCGCGAGCCGTTGCCACCCGCTAGAATAATGGCTTTCATGCCTCAACGCCCCCATAAACGCGCCTTCCTGAAAGTGAATTGCGTATCAGAAGGTCGCTAGGGAGAAAATCTATAAAATGGAATATGAAAAACTAGTTTGGCACGATACACAGCGCGTGGTGCCGACCCCGCCGTAAAGAGAATTGCCCCCTCACCGAGCCGCCGCACGATGCGCCCCCTTGTAGCCTACATCCTCTGCGCAGCACGCGCGCCCGCAATGTCGATCTGCTCTGTTCTATTGCTTCTGCATACGGGATTCGATGCCTACTGGCCTGCATTCAGCGACGACGTCACATTCAATCATCAGATTCGAACCTTTGCAGCTGTGGGATTTTCGGGGGGGTACTACACCATCGGCGAGCTGCCGCCGCCTGCATCGTTTACCCATTTTGGGGCCCATGGTCCGTTTTATCCCGCGCTCTATGGGCTGTTGTTATGGCCGCTCGGGGCATCCGTCTCCGGGCCGATCTGGGTGCACCATAGCGTAATGTATGCGGCAACGTTGTTCGGGCTGCTGCTTGCCCGACCGACCGCGGCTGGCGCCCTGGCGATGGCCGTTGTCATTGCGACGTTCTGGCCGGCAATTGCCATGCTGACTGCCTCCATGCAGGAGGGATTACATTTCAGCATCGCAATCCTTGGTGCTGCCGCAGCCTTCCACAAAAGGACCTCGATCGGCACGGCGTTGTATATGGCCGCAAGCCTGGTCCGCCCGACCTGGGCGCTCGGATTAGTTACGCTGATCCGAAAGCCGAGAAACGTTTCGAGCTTCGCGGTACTGGTGGGCGGTGTTGCGCTGTTTTCGGTCGGTTCGCTTATGGCCTTCATGTTTATTGCGGCCCCTGTTCCGAGGGGAATTGTAGAGCGCGCCCAAGATGCCATCGGGAGCGGAGGGATTGGCTCGCAGACAGCCGGGCTCGCTGTATACTACGGCCAAAAAGCCCTCGCGAACCTGACATTCGTCATGTCGCCGTCCCGCTGGCAGCCTCTCGAAGGTCAGGTCCTAGTTCTTTCTGCGGTCGCTTTGCTCCTTGCTCTCCGGCGCGACGCGGACTGGAGATTACGGATGTCGGCTACAGTGCTCGCCGGGATGCTCACTCTGGTAATAGTTTTCTATGATGCCGACAGCTATAGAGGGTTTAGGACCTTGGCCCATTCACGTTACTCGCCCTCGTCAGTGCCGTGCTATGTATCGGCAGTAAAAAGGTCGCCGCACTACTAGTTGGCATCAATCTGATATTTGTCGGCTCGTTCGTCCACTTCGTCCAACAGAATCGCGAGCCGGCATTCGGCTCGAATCATTTGGCTCTCGCAAGCATTGCCGACGAGTTGTCGGATCGAATGAGGTTTGACATTACGGCAGACCCTTGGTGCAATACCGTTCTTATTGACTACATGGATTTGGGCGCGATAGCAGCGACTATACCCCCGGGGTTTGGATTATCTGTTGTCGCAGAGCCGAAGCGGGTGCCTGATAGCCCAAGATCGGCATTTATCATGATTTCGTCTGGCACTACAGAAGCCATGAAGTTTTCGTACGAAGTTGTATACCGATCCGACGATTTTTCGATTCTTAGAAATTCACTCAGCGAATGCAAATAAAAATGACAACAGATCAGTCTAATACAGGCGCCAGACGTATTCGGGATATCTCGCTATTTGTAATTGTATTCTTATTTTTTGCTTTTGTGTTTTTGCAGTTTATGCTCACAAACAGTAGCAGCGATCTTCACCTGCACATAAGATACGCGGAGGAGATCAAATCATTTTCGGATATCCACTCGCCGCATTTTCTCTTTCAGATAACGATCAATTTCATTCACTTCATTACGGGTCTGTCCCACAGCTTATCCACGGCTACGCTTCTGGGCATTTGCTACGGAGCTATGGCCATTCTGATCGCCCACAGAATACTGCGCACCGGCATGTGTCTTGATGCGAGTATGGTTTATGGATCGACATTCCTTGTCCTGGTCGCGTCCCATATTTTTGCGGTGACGATCCTTGTGCCAAATTTCTACTACAATTATCTTGTCCCGATAACCTATCACAACCCGACCCAGCAACTGAACAAGGTGTTCGCCGTTGCTATATGGTTCATCTATTGTGATTTGGCTCTCTCGAAAGAGAATAACTGGTCACCTGCGAAGTTGGCGCTGTTGTCGGGCCTTTGCGTTGTTTCGGCGGTGGCAAAGCCATCATTTTTGATAGCATTCCTGCCGATAAGTGGCGTCATTGCATTGTTTGATCTCTGGCGCAGACAGTGGCGCAGAGCATTCAACTACGCCCTGGCAATGATCCCAGTCACTCTCGTTCTTGTGTGGCAGTTCGGTTCACACTACGGCGCATCGGAAAAGGGAGGTATCATCTTTGCTCCGTTTGTGGTTTTCCCAAACCCCGTACAGTACCTTCTGATGATTCCGATGTCGCTTGCATTTCCGATCGTGGTCACGATCTGCTTTTGGAGGGAAGCGAAACACTCGCGCGCCTTGCAAATGGCTTGGTCATTTATGCTCTTGGCGCTGTTTTACACCCTGTTTTTGGCAGAATCGCAAGATATTGGGTCCGGAAACTTCGCCTGGACCGCCCAGACTGGGGCTTTTTTGTTATATATTGAATCTCTATTGCTCGTGATGGAACGCCGCGCCGCCACTGGCCGCTTCAAAACGATACCGATCGCCGTTCTAGGGGTTCACGTCGCCTGTGGGTTTGTCTTTGCCGGAGCCAGCGCATTCTGGCCCGCACCACTATGGCAGTAGCGGGAATGGGATCAACTTTCGCTATTGCGGCGTTCTGACCTGTTAGCGCGACTTTGCGGGAAAACCACGAAGTTGAAACAAAGGAAAAGGAAGCCTGCCACCATGAAGATGGCAAGGCCTTGAATGACCTGGTGCGGGTAGCCAAGCCGATCTACCAGGATATAGAGGAGGGCAAAATTGAGCCCATAGCCGCAGAGATGGGCAACGCCATAGCGTATGGCGCTACCCACGACACTGCCGCCATAGCTGAAGGCGAGCTTTCGATGGCTGAAATAGCCCGCCACAGCGCCGACTGCATATAGTAGTGTCATAGTGGTTTTGGGGCCTGCGCCCAACCAGGTCAGCCCAAGATAGAGCAGATACCCCGAAAAATTTAGGGCAAGGCCGATTACGCCGTAGCGTATCAGCCGTGTCAACGTATCGCGCAAAACTGCCAAATCAGTCACTGGCCACCGCAAGACCGAAACCGGTCTGACCGTAGCCGTTGCCGTTATAGAGCATAAATAGCTTGCCCTTGTGGCGGAACACGAAGGGATATTCGATCATTTCGCTGTCCCAGCCCTCGGCTGCTACATCGAAACCCGGTTCAGCATGATGCCATTCACAACCATCTGGGCTGGTCGCATGGCCGATGCGATAGGTTTCGCCGCGGCCGCTGCGACAGGAATACCACATGGACCAGCCATCGCCATTCTGGACCACGGTGGGCCGTGAGAAGGCCTGAGCCTTCCCGAGGGCATATGGGATGACTGATCGGTCGGGTTGGAAGGCGTGTCCGTCCAACGAATGGGCGTGGCGGATGATGTGCAGCATCTCGCCATTACCGGCGTCCCAGCTCAAGGTAGAACCGTACCACATGTGATGACCGCCGCGGGCGTCGTCCATGACCCAGGGATAGGACAGGCTGATCGGGTCAGATTCACTGAGGCCGAAGAAAGGCATGTCGCCGTTAAGCGTGAGCGAAAGGTCTTTGCCTAAAACGAACCGGCCAATCTCGCCGCGCCAGTGCTCGTTTTTAGGAATGTGCCAGCCCATAAAGAGGATGTAGCGCTGACCGCCGGCAGTGTAGCAATTACCAATGCTAACGCCGTGCGAGTAGAAGCTCTGAGATGGGCCATGGCGAAAGACCGGCTCCCGGCACGTTTCGAGCACCGCGCGAGTGACGATGTCGATGTCGACATAGCCGACCGAGGAGCGCTTCTCAACATCGCGGCCGCTGAAGAAGACGCGGAACACGTCGTCATACAGGTGGACCGGCAGGGGGTTGGCCGCGTGCGTCTGCAGCTTTTCGTGCAGCGGAGGTGCATCGTAGATCTGGCCTAGCCTGGTCCAGCGTATGGCCATCAAATATTCCGCAGCCGACTAGAGGGCACGCGGGAGCGCTCGGTCGCGGAGCCCAGATACACGCCCTCGGGTTCGGCATCGGTCAGGATCAAGGCGCCAGCGCCGATGACACATTTCTCGCCGATTGTCACATGGTCGCGAATTGTCGCGTTGACGCCGATGAAACAGGACGACTCGATTCGGCAGCCGCCCGAGACCACGACGTGGGAAGCGATGAAGCTGTGGTCTTCAATGGCGGAATGATGGCCAATGTGATTGCCGCTCCAGAGCGTAACATTGTCGCCGATGGTCACAAAAGGCTGGATGGTATTGTCCTCGAGGATGAAGCAATTTTCTCCGATGCGGCCATCGTTCAGAATAGTGGCGCGGGAACTGACATAGCTGGCGAGCCGGTAGCCAAGCCCTTTGGCATCGAGATATTTCTGACGCCGGACGGCGTTGAGCTTGCTGTAACTGAGAGCGACGAAAAGATCATGTTCGTCCGGAGCGAACTGGCCCGGCAGCTCATCGAAAGCAATGACCGGTAGATCGCAGAAGCGGCCCGCGCCCAGATACTCCCGGTCCACGGTGAAGCCGATGACCTCGTAATTGGTGTCGGTAGAGAAGTAGTACCAGGCAAGCTGAGCTATGTCGCCGGTGCCGAAAATGACCAGTTTTTTCTTCACGGATCGGTCCTGACCAGAATGGTGAATTCGTACAGGCCGTAATCGTGCAAAAGGGCGACATTCCGGGAATAGCGCTGCCGGCAGAGATCGAACACGGCGGATGGCGACGCGTAATAGAGATCGGAGCGCATCCGGTCCGCGTCGGAATAGGCTGTCAGGCAATTGAAGGAGAAGCCGCGCCGGCTAGTGCGCGCGATAAGGTCGAGCGTCTCGACCATATAGGCCCACCACTGGTCGTCGGAATGGCCGAGCCGGACGTTGAAAATGCCGCTGGCAAAGCCATAATCGGCAACGCGACCCGGATCGGAGCCGATCACGAAGGCGGCACCCGAATTGTCACCGAATTCGACCTGACCGGCTGCGACCATATCGGCGGAGATGTCACAACCAAGGTAGTCGAGACCGGTGTGATGCTCGCGCAAAAAGGCAAACATGGCGCCATAGCCGCAGCCGATGTCGTTAACCGAAAAATTGGGCTGGGCGCCGATGATGCGGACCAGTTGCTCGAAGCGGAGCAGTTGGCTGGCATCACCATTCCAGTCGACACCTTTGGCTGTAGTTCCATGTTCAGCGAGCCTCGCAGCATAGTAGCGCTCCACATCGCCCAGAAGGCTCAGCTCATCGGAAGAACGAGATGTCATGACTGTTTGGTCCTATGCAGGTTTGCGCTGGACATATTTCATTGCCTCGGGAGCATTGGCGCCGGAATTGAACAGCAGATCCACAATGCTGACGCCGTGGACGAATTCTCCCCAAAGCTGGGGATACGTTGGATAGCCACCGTAATCAAACCATTCGACAGCAATACCGAGATCGGCGAAGACCGTTTCGTCGAGATATTCCCGGGCAGCGGGTCCCGAAATATAGGTGGTCGCGCCGGCCTGTCGGCACAGATCGGCCAACCGCTCGCTCTTGCCTTCGGCGAGCGAATAATCCCAGGAATTGAAGATCGTCGTTCCGATACCCAAATAGTCGCAGATCGTTTCGATGAATCGGCGGTTGACGTCGGAAATATTGTCGTAATGCTCACGATAAAGCGGCTCTAGCACCGCCGAGACCTCCCTGAAATGGGGGGCCCGGGCATAGTTGGCGCAAAGCGTCTTCCAATGCGCCTCGGCCCAGGATGGATCCTGGATCTCGGTCTCACGGATAGTCTGGGTATATTTGCCCTTCACCTTTACCGGAACGGTCAGCCATTGCGTACCCTGCGGGGTCTTGATGAGATTGCGATTGCGCCAGTCGCGGCGTGTGAACTGCATCTCATCATAGAGAATGAACTGATCTACGGCGGCGATTAGATCGAAATAACCCTTCCAGGGAATATAGTTGGACTGAACTATCGCCACCCTCGTCATGCCAGTACCCTGCCCTGATCGCGACGCTTCAGGGCATCGGTCACCCACTGGCCGTGATCGAGATACCAGCGCACAGTCTTGCGCAGGCCACTGGCGAGCTGCTCAGTGGGCTGCCAGCCAACCTCCTTAGTAATTTTGCTGCTGTTGATAGCATAGCGGAAATCGTGTCCGGCCCGGTCGGTGACGAAGGAAATCTGCTCGCCGTAGGATCGCTTCGAAGGCAGGGGCGCCATTTCGTCGAGCAGGTTGCAGATCATGCGCACGAGATCAATGTTGGCGACCTCATTATTGCCACCGACATTATAGGTTTCACCGACGCGGCCACGGTCGAGCACGGCGCGGATGGCGGAGCAATGGTCGGCGACGTAGAGCCAATCACGGATATTGGTGCCATTGCCATAGACCGGGATCGGCGCGCCGGACAGGGCGGACCGGATGGCAACAGGAATGAGCTTTTCCGGATATTGATAGGGCCCGTAATTGTTCGAACAATTTGTAGTCAGGACAGGCAAGCCAAAGGAGTGGTGGTAGGACCTCACCAGATGGTCCGATGCGGCCTTGGATGCCGAATAGGGGCTGTTGGGGGCATAGGCAGTGGTCTCGGTGAAAGCGGGAGCGTCCGAAGGAAGACTGCCATAGACTTCGTCGGTCGACACATGCAGAAAACGGAACGCGGCGCGTTCCCCGACAGCGCCTTGATCGAGATAAAGTCGCACCGCCTCGAGCAGTTCGAACGTGCCCACGACATTGGTCTGGATAAAGGCTGATGGCCCAGTAATGGAGCGATCGACGTGGGACTCGGCTGCAAAATGCAGCACTGCACGCGGACGATGGGTGGCTAGTGCCTGCGCGACAAGTCCGCGATCGGCGATGTCACCCACAACCAGAGTATGCCGATCGTGATCAGGGAGGTTGCCGGGATTGCCGGCATAGGTGAGGCTATCAAGAGTGACAACCGGCTCGCTGGAACGGCGCAACCAGTCGGTCACAAAATTGGCCCCTATGAAACCGGCGCCACCCGTTACCAGTATCGTCATTCCACACCGAATCCTGTTGAATAATGTGACGTGTCGAGTATCAATTTGATCGCCTCAACGCCATAAGCCATGATCACGGCGGGCATGTGCAAGCGAAATTATTCCCCGTCCAGCAAAGAGCTTGGCCATAAATTGATCTGTCCTGTCTGCGGATCCCCCGATATTGCAGTTCTGCCGGCGCCCCATGCGGGCCGCTCAATGGCGAGCGACGGCCGCGTCATCGCCGCCGCGCTCGAAAAGGCATCCTGCTGCGCGTGCGGGCACGGCTTCCACGCCAGGCCGCTGACCTCCGAGGACCGGGACCAGCTCTACGACGACAGCTATGATCTCGGGCTGCACGATGTCGCCGCCGACGCATCACGAGCGACAGACTACGCCGCGCTGATCACCGAGTTCATCGACCGGCATGTGCCAGGCTATCGGCTCCCGGGGCTATCGATCGTGGAATACGGCTGCGGCAGCGGAGCCTTGCTCAACCGGCTAGTACAGCAATGGCAGGCGGCGCCCTCGCTTGGGATTGAGGCCGCCTCCGGCCTTGTCGATGCCGCCAGGATGCGCGGTTGGCAGAATGTGGAAATCCGCCAGGGTTTCGCAGAAGCCGCAGCCGCATCAGTGCCACATTACGACCTGTGCCTGTCGGTCAACGTGGTCGAACATGCGCTTGATCCGGTGTCTTTTCTGGCTGTTGGCAAAACCTCAATTGGGCAAGATGGCCTCATCGTCACCATCTGCCCTAATGGCGACTGGCCCAGCACCGAACTACTGTTCCGCGATCATGTATCGAGTTTTACGACGAGCTCATTTGCAGCTGTCGCCGAGCAGGCGGGCCTGAGGGTGGTTACCTCGGCGGCATTGTCCGGCCGGCAATCCGGCTTCAGTATTTATCTGCTGCAGCATGGCGCCAGCCCGAAGTCGACGAACGCCGCCGCCGCCGAGCTTGCCGAGAAGCGACTGCGCTATCTGGAAGGCTGGCAGGAACTGGAAGGCGCGGTGCTAAAGGGCGTGGGAACGCGGCCTTTCGTGATTTTTGGGACAGGCGAATTCGCCGACCTGCTGCACGCCTATTGCCCGCGCGTTACGGACCGGGCGCAGTGTTATGTTGTCGACCGCCCCGTCCAGTCTACGAGGCATGGGCGCGATATACTGGACATTGTGCAGTTCGAGGAAGAACGAATTCTCCTTCTGGCAGCCGTCCATCCGCGCAGCTGGCCGCTCCTTTGTGACCGCTTCGGACCAGATTCCGATCGTCTGATTCATCCCTATCAATTCTCCAGCCTGAGATCTGAGCTATGACTGAAATTGCCCGTTACGGTGTCAAGGAAGCGCTGGTGGCCAAGGACGATATCGACGTCCTGGTCGAGGAAATCAGGCTGCTAGGCTATACTTCGTTGGCGTCAGGATTATCGGAAACCGAGCTCGATACGCTATCGGGGGTGTTCGACGCCGCCGAGCAACGCTATCAGGCCGACGCAGCAGAAAAGAGCCTCGACCTGGCCGCGATTGGTGAGCGCGACACGATCCGCGTGCTGCCGGCCATGGCGCCCGAATTCTGGCAGGTGGTGTTCAACGAGCGGCTGCATCGGCTGCTCGGCCAGTGCCTAGGGGACTATTACATCCTCAACCAGGCCAATGGCTTGATCAACCGCGCTAATGCCAGCCGCTATTCACAGGCGGCATATCATCGGGATCTGCCCTACCAGCATTTCGTCAGCTCCCGGCCAATTGCGATCAATGCTCTGTTCGCGATGGACGAGTTCACCATCGAGAATGGGGCGACGCGCGTCATTCCGGCGAGCCACACGCGTGAACCGTTCCCTTCCGACGACACGGTGCGTCGCCTCGAAAAGCAGGTTACGGTGCCGCGAGGGACATTCATCGTGCTCGACTGCATGATCTACCATGCGGGATCGACGAACTTCTCTGCAAACAACCGCCGCGCCGTCAATCACGTTTTCACCATACCGATGCTCCGCCAGCAGATACATTTTCCGTCGGTGATCGGGTACGATCGAGACCTAAGCGATTGGCAACGAAAGGTACTGGGATTTGGACTCGACGAATACCGATCAGTCAACGAGTGGTTGGCCGCACGCAGCAGCAAACCCTGACATAGCGGTCAAGGTTAGCGTCCTCAGCATCGTTACGACCGTCTATCGGTCCGCTGCGACGATCAAGACCTTCATCGAGCGCGCGATAGGTGCAGTATCGAGCGCGGCCGAGCGGATCGAGGTCATCGTTGTCGATGACGGCAGCCCGGACGATTCGGCATCTATCGTGCGGGACTTAGCGGACCAGGACGACCGCATCACGCTCGTGCAGCTCAGCCGCAATTTCGGCCATCACAAGGCGATGATTGCCGGGTTGGAGAATGCCCGCGGCGATCTGATATTCCTGATCGACAGCGACCTAGAGGAAGAGCCCGAGCACCTCACCCCCATGCTCGCTAGACTGCGACAGGAGCAGGTCGACGTGGTCTATGGCGTGCAGCGCGAACGCCGCGGCGGCTTCATTGAGCGCGTTTCGGGCAATGTGTTCTATTCTACCTTCAGCCGACTGAGCGAAGTTGAACTGCCCCGAAATGTAGCCACGATGCGGCTTATGACGCGGCGTTATGTCCGCTCCTTTCTGCTGTTCCGGGACCACAATCCAGTCTTCGTACCCCTGTCGATCCTCGTCGGTTACCGGCAGGCGGCCTATGTCTTCGACAAGAGAAGCTCCAGCGCGACGACCTATTCGGTCCGCAGCCGCATCTCGCTGCTGATCCTGGCGCTCACCAGTTTCAGCGGCAAGCCGCTGCTGTTGATATTCTGGGCGAGCGTGGTCTTTTCTTCAGTAAGTTTCTTTTTCGGGCTCTCTGTGGTGGTCAATGCCGTGGTTGGACCGGTGCAAGACGGCTGGTCCTCGCTGATGGCGGCAGTCGTGTTCTTCTTCAGCCTCAACGCACTCATGACGGGAATATTGGGCCTCTACGTCAAACTGATCCTTGATGAGGTGAAGGACCGTCCCAGAACGGTCGTGCAAGAAGTCTATCGCAAATCGACATAACCGTATGACACCCCAGATCAACGCCATCCTACGCTGGCTGCCCGCTGTTGCTTCGGTCGTGGCTCTTGGCTATCTGCTTACATTGGCTGATCGCGGCTTCGATTTCACCGATGAATCGAGCTATCTCAACTGGATCGCTGACCCCTGGCTCTATCCTCTGTCAGTCACGCAGTACGGTTTCGTATATCATCCCGTGTTCACGCTGCTCGGCGGCGACGTAGCGGCGCTGAGGCGCTTCAACATTATTGTGACCTTCCTGTTGGGCTGCGGCTTGGGACTGGTCGTGGTGCGATCGCTCATCCCCCAGCTCAGGTTTATCTCGACGCTAGTTCTGGCCATGCAGGTAGGTTTCGTCGCCCTACTAATCATCGCCAACTGGTTGCCTACGCCCAGTTACAACAGCCTCAACCTTCAGGGGCTGTTGGTTTCAGCCACCGCGTTGTGCCTGATTGCCTGCACCGATCGCGAGGGAGGGCCTCCACGAGTTCTCCTGCCCTTCGTGCTACTGGGCGTTGGGGGCTGGCTGGTATTTATGGCCAAGCCCACCAGTGCCGGGCTGCTGGCCGCAATCGCGCTGGTCTATCTCACCAGCCTGCGTAGACTGTTCACGCCAGGGCCGGTGGTGGCCGGAGCCGTCGCCGGTTTGCTGCTCCTAAGCAGTGCACTCTACATAGATGGCTCAGTCACTGCGTTCGTCTCCCGCCTCTCTGACGCCGTCACGCTATCAGCCAGCATGGACAGCAGTTACTCCACCGGCCGGATTTTGCGTATTGATACAATCGCTTTTACCAATCTGGACTGGGCCGTCTTCTGGGGCCTTGCCACACTAACTGCCATAATCGCGGTGCTGTCGACTACCCACAATCCAAAGGGACGTGTGCTCGTTCTCATGGCGGTGACGGCGGCAATAGTGTTCTCTGGCACGGCGCTGTTTGGGCTGACCGGGTTAGGGTTACAGGGCTGGTCGATGTGGAACGTGCTCCAGATCGGCGCCGTGCTGCCAGCTGCCATCCTTGCCGCCGCCTATCTGCTCTGGCGTGGGAAACTGCAGCGCCCCCCTACTGCAAGGCTGCTGACGATTGGCATGTTCATTGTGTTGCCCTATGCAAACGCTGTGGGCACCAACGGCAACTATTGGCCAGCAGCGAGCTATGCCGGAATATTCTGGGTTTGCGCGGCGCTGTTGGTGCTCGGGACTGGAGATACGCCCGGTGACGGCCGGCAAAGTGCCTTGGCCGCCCTAGGTTTTTCTATCGCTACTCTGATTCTAGGCATCGGGTTGCAATTCCCTTACCGACAACCGCAACCGGTGCGCGACAATGTCCAGTCCATCCAGGTCGGCGGAAATAACGTCGGACTGCTAGTTTCCGATCAGTTTGCGCGATACATCAACGAACTGCAGGCCTCAGCAAAGGAGAAGAACTTGCTGCCTAGGACGCCGGTAATCGACCTAACCGGCCACTACCCGGGCGCGGTTTTTGCGTTGGGCGGGGCTGCCGTGGGCCAAGCATGGATGATAGGCGGATATCCGGGGAGCGACAGCCTCGCCAAAGCCTCACTTGAACGCGTGGCGTGTGCTATCCTCGCCCGCGCCTGGCTGCTGGTGGAGGGGAATGGGCCGCGCTCCCTGTCGCTTAGCGTGACCGAGCTGAACGGCGCATCATACGAGGCCATCGGTCCGATAGCGTCGCCGACGGGGGAATATCCTCGGTCCTACGCGCAACGGCTGATGCGGCCAACACATGACGTCAACGCGGTCGCGTCGGCCTGTTTGGTGGCTCGGGAGCGTCAGCCCCGGGGACCGGCAGGCACCTCGTTGTAACGGAACAAGCAACAACCGTTCCACCGCCAATGTCCCGGAAACTGTGACCTGCAGCAACAGATATGATTTCTACAGGGTGAACCGCGCTCTGAACAGAATCTTGCGCATTCTCCGCGTCCGCACATTCTCCGGATCGCGTCCCAATGTGTGATGTAACTGAGGATCGGCCGCACGCAGATCGGCTTGGTCGGCTAGCCAGAGTGCATGAACCGCCAGCTAGCTGACGAGGCCGATAGTGTCCCAACTGAGGACGATGCTACGACCTCGACCCTGCGCGTGCGTCGCCATTTTATTCGATTGGCTATTGTTAAGATTTGCCTGACGCCCCTAGGACGCTGAATAGGCGAGGATATTGTGCGCGTTCTAATCTAGTCTATTGTCGTGACGAGCTTTGGCAGGCTTAGACGAATCTAGCCGGCAACGGCGCACCCCTACAAGATACAGTGTTCTTTCGACAGAAGAGAGGGCCAGACAACACCGATCAGTATTCCGTTCCGCGCAGCGTTGACATGGGCACCAAACGAGCGGCTCAAGATGCGCCCCGCCCTAATGACATGGCGGGGCCCGCTATGGTAAACCGCCACCTGCTTGTTCAGAGCTTTGCTTCGCTGTTCGGACCGCACGTATTTCGTATTCACCCCATGAGACTTTGATGATCGATCGTTTTCGGACCTGGGTCCTGGGTCTGCCGCGCCGCGGAAAACAAGCGATACTGCTCAGCTTCGATTTTATTGCCTTGTCATGTGCGTTGTGGGCCAGTTTTTGCCTTCGCTATGACGCGTGGTACCTGCCCAACTCCTTGGATCAATGGATCGTCATTATCCTCGCACCGGTGGTGACGATCCCGGTTTTCATTCGGATGGGGCTTTACCGGGCAATCGTCAGATACCTGCCTGAGCGCGCCATGTGGACTATCCTACGAGCCATGGTTATCGCCACCGTCACGTGGGTTGTCCTCGTCTTTCTGTCTCAATTGGCGGGACGCCTCGTTGTGCCCCGGTCCGTGCCACTGATATATCTTGGCCTTGGGACCTTCATCATTGCCGGCAGTCGCTTTGCAGCAAAATGGACTTTCCTGCCGCAATTTGACCGAACGCTAGCAACACAAACGGCGGCGATCATTTATGGCGCCGGCGACGCGGGCATACAGCTTGCTCATTCGTTGCGCAGCACGCATATGGTGGTTGCCTTTGTGGATGATAATCCCGCCTTGCACCGACGCGAGCTGGCAGGCGTCAAGGTGTATAGTCCTGGCGCGCTGGGGGAACTGATAGAAGAGCACGGGGTCAAGGACGTCATCCTGTCGATCCCCTCGCTCACTGCCCAGCGCCGCAAGGAAATCGTTGCCTCCGTCAGCAAGCACGGCGTCAAGATCCGCGCGCTTCCATCCATCGTCGACCTGGTTACCGGCAAATACCTTGTCAGCCAGATCAAGGAAATCGACATCATCGAACTACTTGGCCGTTCATCAGTGCCGCCAGACGCCGAACTGATCAAGCACATGATCGTCGGTCGCTCAATCATGGTGACGGGAGCCGGCGGGTCCATCGGCTCGGAGCTCTGTCGCAAGATAGCTAGTTGGAGCCCCCGCTGCCTGGTGCTGTTTGAAGCCAATGAATTCGCGTTGTACCAGATCGAGCAAGAGCTTTCCGAGCTGCAGGATCTGGTCATCATACCCGTACTCGGCTCGGTCATTGATCGGGAACGCGTGAATAAGGTGCTGGCGCAGCATGACATCAAGGTCGTATTTCACGCTGCAGCTCACAAGCATGTCCCTCTTGTTGAAGCCAATGCCCTGGAGGGCATCAAGAATAACGTTTTTGGCACGGCAGCCGTCGCCGAGGCGGCCTACGCTCACGGCGTTGAGAATTTTGTCCTGATTTCAACGGATAAGGCGGTCCGACCAACAAATGTGATGGGCGCTACCAAGCGGTGGGCCGAGCTGATCGTTGGCAGCATAGCCATGCGCGCCAAGGGCGAGGAGACAGGACAGCGTTTTTGCGCCGTACGCTTCGGCAACGTCCTGGGCTCCAACGGGTCCGTGGTTCCGCTCTTTAAACAGCAGATCGCAGCCGGCGGTCCCGTGACCCTGACCGATGCAGCCATGACGCGCTACTTCATGTCGATCCAGGAGGCTGCTGAGCTCATCGTGCAGGCCGGCGCGCTTTCAAAGGGTGGCGATGTGTTCCTGCTCGACATGGGCGAGCCCATGCTGATCTCCGAGCTAGCCGAGAACATGATCCGGTTGGCGGGCCTGTCGGTGAGAAATGAAGCCAATCCCCATGGCGACATTGAAATCGTTGTCACCGGCAAGCGTCCCGGCGAGAAGCTCTACGAAGAGCTGTTTTACGATTCTTCGGATGCCGAGATCACCAAGCATGCCAAGATAATGCGCGCTCCCTCGCGCGCGCGGTCCGTCTCTATTGCGGATCTACTCGCCGATCTCCAGTTGATCATCGAGCGTCACGACGAACAGGCGGCCCGCCAACTGCTGTTCGAAGCCGTCGAAAAAAGCGGCTAGGTTGGATCTCAACTTCAGCATGAGCCGCGGTATACGAAGGGGTGGTGGGACCTCCGGCGACACGGCCCATGCCACACCGAAAGAGAGAGCGATGAGCGTCCGGAGCTTTGTAATCGTCGGGGCGAGCGGCACTGTGGGCCGGCGGCTGATTCCGGCGCTGATCGATGCCGGCTGTCGCGTCGGTCTGATCGGGCGCGACACCGAGAAGCTGAAAGGGATTTTTCCCGGCGCCGATGTCGGCGGCTACGCGGATATCGGCAAAACCGGTGGCGCGGGCAGCACACTCCTTTATCTGGCGACCATCAACAATGACAAGGACGCGGACTACGAGGCGTTCAAGGCCGTCAATGTCGACCTGGCCCTGGCCACGCGAGACCATGCGGCCGCGGCCGGGATGGAGCGCTTCGTCTATTTTTCGTCCACGCACGCCTTGGACGAGACCAACTCGTCCGCCTATGCGCGCTCGAAAAGGGCTGCCGTTGAGCTTCTGGGGCAGAATGCGCCGATTGACACCCGCATCCTCTACCTGCCTGCGGTCACCGGCGAGACCCTGTCCGGACGGCTGGCGGTGCTGAACAGATTGCCCGGCTTGGTCTCGCGTCCGCTGCTCTCAGTGCTCAAGGCCCTCAAGCCCACGGTGACCATCCCGGACATCGTGACGGAGCTCATCGCTCTCGATGACACGCGGGACGACGCGCCGGTCGTCTCGACGGACCAGGAGCGCAACCCCTTCTTCGTGGGCCTCAAATGGTTGATGGATTTTGTCAGCGCGCTGGCGATCCTGCTGCTGCTCTGGTGGCTGATGATTGCCGTTTGGGTGGTGATCAAGGTGCAGTCGCCGGGACCGGGAATTTTCAGCCAGACGCGTATTGGCCGCCACGGCAAGCCGTTCACCTGTTACAAGTTCCGCACCATGTACACGTCCGCTCCCAATGTCGCGACGCACCAAGTCCCGATCTCGGCGGTGACGCCGCTGGGCAGCTTCCTGCGCAAATCCAAGGTCGACGAATTGCCGCAGGTCTTCAACATTCTGGCCAACCAGATGAGCCTCGTTGGACCGCGCCCCTGCCTCCCCTCGCAAACGGAACTGATTGCCGAGCGGCAGGCGCGCAACGTGCTGAGCATAAAGCCTGGCATCACCGGGCTTGCGCAGGTAAACGACATTGACATGAGCGACCCGGTTCGGTTGGCAAAGTGGGACCAGCGCTACCTCAAGTTGCGTTCACTGCTGTTCGACATAAAGCTGATCATTCAAACCGGTCTGGGTCGAGGCCGGGGCGACAAGATCCGACCGGACCGAGCCTAGCCGAGACGAACCGCTTTCGCTGCCTACCCTTGTTATTGAAATTCAGAGTGGCCATCATGCTGACCGACCTCCTGCAAAAAATCGACGATCGCACCGCAACGATCGGCATTGTCGGACTTGGCTATGTCGGCCTGCCCTTGGCGCTGCGCTTCGCCGAAGTCGGCTACAAGATCATCGGTTTCGACATCGACCCCGAAAAGGTTGGACAGTTGATGGCGGGCCGGAGCTATATCGAGCATATCTCCCCCCAGAGCGTCGCGCGGCTGCTAGCAAGCGGCTTCGAGGCCACGACGGACTATGCCCGCGCCACCGATGCCGACGCGCTTATCCTGTGCGTCCCCACGCCTCTCGACAAACACCGCGAACCCGACCTGAGTTATGTGCTCAACACCACCGACGCGTTGGTGCACTACCTGCGGCCTGGACAACTGCTTTCCTTGGAGAGCACCACGTATCCGGGAACCACCGACGAAGCGCTACTGCCCCGCATCCAGTCGCGCGGGCTCGAGGTCGGCGAGGACTTTTTCCTGGTCTATTCGCCCGAGCGCGAGGATCCTGGCAATGCCAAATTCACCACCCAGACCATTCCAAAAGTCTGCGGCGGAGTGACCCCCAACTGCCTCAAGGTCGGCGTCGCTCTTTATTCCAGCGTCATCGACCGCGTGGTGCCGGTGAGTTCAACGCGCGCCGCGGAACTGACCAAGCTGCTTGAGAACATCCATCGCGCCGTCAATATCGGTCTCGTGAACGAGATGAAGATCGTTGCCGACAAGATGGATATCGACATCTACGAGGTCATCCGCGCCGCCGCGACCAAGCCGTTCGGCTTCGTGCCCTATTACCCGGGTCCGGGCCTCGGTGGCCATTGCATCCCCATCGACCCCTTCTACCTGACCTGGAAGGCGCGGGAATACGGCGTCAACACGCGCTTCATCGAGCTGGCGGGCGAGGTCAATTCCGCCATGCCCGACTTCGTGATCGGGAAGGTCGTGGGCGCGCTCAACGACCGCCGCAAATCCCTCAACGGCAGCCGCGTCCTGGTCCTGGGCCTCGCCTACAAGAAGAATGTCGACGACATGCGCGAATCTCCCTCGGTGGTGCTAATGGAGCGAATGGAAAACCTTGGCGCGACGATCGCCTACAGCGATCCGCATATCCCGGTTTTTCCGCATCTGCGCGACCATCGCCATTTCAACCTCACAAGCGTCGAGCTGACGCCCGAAAACATCGCCGGCTTCGATTGCGTGCTTATCGCCACCGACCATGACCGGTTCGACTACGATCTCATCAAGCAGCACGCGCAACTGATCGTCGACAGCCGCGGCCGTTATCTCGAGCCAGCCAACCACATCGTGAGGTCCTGAGGGCTCATGCACACCTTCGCTCCCCCGGTGACTGACCGCCCCATCCGCTTTGCCCTTGTCGGCTGTGGCCGCATCGCGCAGAACCACATTGCCGCGATCGCCAAGCATCACAACCGCGCCCAACTCGTCGATGTCTGCGACATCGACCCGAGCGCCGTGGAAGCGGCGGCCGAGCAGGCCCGCGCCAGGCCACACGCGAACCTCGGTGCCATGCTCGAAAGGACCGATGCGGACATCGTCGTCCTGACCACGCCGAGCGGCCTGCATCCGGAGCAGGCGATCGAGATTGCGCGCTCGGGTCGCCACGTCATGACAGAAAAGCCGATGGCCACGCGCTGGGCCGATGCGCAACGCATGGTCAAAGGCTGCGATGCAGCGGGCGTCCGGCTTTTCGTGGTCAAGCAGAACCGCCGCAACGCCACCCTGCAATTGCTCAAGCGCGCCATCACGCAGGGGCGCTTCGGCCGTATCTACATGGTCAACATCAACGTGTTCTGGACAAGGCCCCAGGAATACTATGACGCCGCGGATTGGCGCGGCACCTGGGAATTCGACGGCGGCGCCTTCATGAATCAGGCCAGCCACTACGTCGACCTGCTCGATTGGCTGATCGGCCCGATCGAAAGCCTCCAAGCCTATACCGGCACGCTAGCGCGCAATATCGAGGCGGAAGACAGCGGTGTCGTCAGCTTGCGCTGGCGCTCGGGCGCCATGGGCTCGATGAATGTCACCATGCTGACCTACCCCAAGAATCTCGAGGGGAGCATCACCATCCTCGGCGAGAAGGGGACCGTCCGCGTCGGCGGCCTGGCCGTCAACCAGATCCAGCACTGGGAATTCGCCGAGCCGCATCCCGACGACGCCGAGCTGGAGAGCGCGAGCTACGAGACCAGCTCGGTCTACGGGTTCGGTCACCCGCTCTACTACGACAATGTCATCAACGTCCTGCGCGGCGAGGCTGCTCCCGAGACCGATGGCCGCGAGGGTCTGAAATCGCTCGAAGTACTCACCGCCATCTACCGCGCGGCGCGTGACGGGCAACGCGTCCACCTGCCGCTCGACTCCCTATAGGATTGCCAATGGCCAGCGCCGTCGACTTCATCGATCTCAAGTCCCAGTATGCGGCTCTCAAGCCCTCCGTGGACGCCCGCATCCAGGCCGTGTTGGACCATGGCCAGTACATCATGGGTCCCGAAGTTGAGGAGATGGAGGCCAAGCTGTCCGCCTATGTCGGCGGTGCGGAATGCATCAGCGTATCGTCGGGCACCGAGGCGCTGCTGATCGCGCTGATGGCGCTGGGCATCGGCCCCAGTGACGAGGTGATTACCTCTCCCTTCACCTTCGCCGCGACCGCCGAGGTCATCGCGCTGGTGGGAGCAACTCCAGTCTTCGTCGATATTGAGCCCGATACCTGCAATATCAATGTCAGCCTGGTCGAAGCCGCGATCACGAGCAGGACACGGGCCATCATGCCGGTTTCGCTCTACGGCCAGACCGCAGACATGCAGGAGCTCAACGACATCGCCGACCGGCACGGTCTCGCAGTCATCGAGGATGCCGCGCAGAGTTTCGGCGCAACCTATCATGATGCCAAGAGCTGCAATGTCAGTCGTATCGGCTGCACCAGCTTTTTCCCAAGCAAGCCGCTCGGATGCTATGGCGATGGGGGAGCCATCTTCGCCTCCGATCCCGAACTGACGACCGTCATGCGCCAGATCCGCGTGCACGGCCAAGGCAAGCGCTATCACCATGTCCGCGTCGGCGTCGGCGGCCGCATGGACACGATCCAGGCCGCTGTCATCCTGGCCAAGCTCGAACAGTTCGAGTGGGAGGTCGAGCGGCGCATCGCGATCGGCCAGCGATATATCGACCGCCTCGCCGGCATGAACTCCATCCAACTACCAGTCGTCCGGCCAGACCGGAGTTGCGTCTGGGCCCAGTTCACCATCCAAACAGCAGATCGCGATGCCCTCATCGCGGCGCTCAAGGCGCAAGGCATCCCCACAGCGATCCATTACCCTGTCCCGCTGCATATGCAGCCCGCCTATGGCCCTATATCACGCATTTCCGGCACCTTGAACAATGCCGAGGCAGTGTCGCAGCGTGTGCTAAGCCTTCCCATGCATCCCTATCTCACGGAGGAGACGCAGGACAGGATCATAGCGGCCTTGCCGGTATGATCGCTGTCAGCCATGAGCCTCGTTGAGAAAGTAAAGCATACATTGGGCGGCCCATTCATACGGGCCGTCGGCATCTTGGTTGGCGGAACCGTGGTGGCCCAGGCCATTCTGGCCGCAACTCTGCCAGTGGCCACCCGACTCTATTCGCCCGAGGATTTTAGCACCCTCGCCGTGTTTACTGGTATCATCGCCATCCTGTCGGTCGGCACCTGCCTGCGCTTCGACATTGCCGTGCCTCTTCCCCTCAAGGATGAAGACGGGTTAGCGGTGGTAGTGCTCTCGCTCGGCATAGCCGCTGCGCTCAATCTGGTTCTGCTCGCCGCAACCACACTCTTCTCCTCCACATTTGCTGCATGGCTCGGTCACCCTGAGCTGGCGGCCTATCTCTGGCTGGTGCCGGTGGCGGCCTTCCTGGCCGGGGCCTACAACACGCTGCAATTCTGGTTTGTGCGGCGCAAGCGGTTCGGGGAGCTTGCCCGAAACCGCGTCATGCAGGCCGCAGGCAGTTCGGCGACGCAGATCGGGCTGGGCATGACCGGTGTCGCACCACTCGGGTTGTTGCTCGGCCAGTTGGTCAATAGCGGCGTGGGCTCACTTCGCCTTGCCTGGCGCCTGTGGCACGCTGAACGGACAACGATTGGACAGATCCGTCGGCACGATATCGCCCGCATGGCGCGGCAGTACGACCGGTTTCCCAAATTCTCGACGCTTGAGGCTATGTGCAACAGCGCGGCAGTCTATCTGCCCATAATACTGCTCAGTGCCTGGGCGGTCGGCCCAGAGGCGGGCTATCTGAGCCTAGGCATGTATGCGATGCAGGTTCCGATGAGCCTGATCGGCAATGCGGTGTCACAGGTATATATGTCACGCGGCCCCGAAGAGGCACGCGCCGGCACGATCGGTCGCTTCACCACAGAGGTGCTTTCAGGACTGCTCAAAACGGGCATCGGGCCGATCATCTCCATCGGTGTAATGGCACCTGAACTGTTTCGAATCGTATTTGGTAGCGAGTGGAGCAGAGCCGGCGTGCTCGTTACCTGGATGGCGCCGTGGTTCATTCTACAATTCCTTGCTTCGCCGATCTCGCTAGCACTGCATATCAAGAACCGACTTGCAGAAGCATTCGCACTGCAGGTATTCGGGCTGGCATTGCGTACCGGCGCGGTGACGCTAGCAGCTGCTCTACCAAACGCTCCACTCTCGGAATTTTATGCGCTGTCTGGCGCAGCCTTCTATCTCGTTTACCTGATCCTTATCCTCAATATCGTCGAGGCCGATTGGAAGGCCACTTGGCTCGTCGTCCTGGGCAGCCTGCCCATCGCCGCTGGCTGGTTGATGCTCGGCGTGGCCGCCAGTTTTGCCCTGGCCCTCATTTTCTAATGAGGTCCCTTGTAGATAGAAAGACCAGCAAGATCTGCATTTATTTCGACGGTAAGGCATGCTAACCACCGACCCATTGCAAGGGGCATAGGCCAGCACGGCGGTCTGGATAAATGTATGGTGATAGCCACTTCACCCATACAATCTCCCGCCTCGCGGCAGCTTCCCAACCTCATTTGCTCCAGCGCCCGCTTCGCATCTAGAGCTGCCAGATAGTCCATGACTAGACTGAAGGTACTCAAATCTTCAAATGTCGGCTCCCAAAGACGAGCGCCAATAGGCACTTCTTGAGTTTAGGCCATTTGCTTCTTCGCCGTAGCCACAACGTCGTCAAGTAGGGCGAGATATGTCTGTGCCTGAGCTGCCCGCGACAGTGAATCCACGAAGGATGATCGAGCAACGGCTTGAGGCTCCCTGAACGTTTCGGACAGCAGGTATTCCTCGAAGGCGTTGGTATCGTCAGACACAAAATGCTGGTCGCTGGCGCGCACCGCAAATGAACCAGCCAGGGTTTCGGGGCTGATGTCGGCCAGAATGGGCCTGCCGGACGCCAGATACTCAAAGAGTTTGGTCGTCAATATCCCACTTGCGCTGGCTGTCTCTCCAGCTTTGGGCGGAATCGAATTCTCGCAGAAGAGCAGATGATCGGATGTCGCCACCAGTTCCAGCGACCGCGAATACGATACCCGTGGCAGAAACTTGAAGAAGCCGTTGAGGTCGGGGTGATGCTCCTGTAGATAGTTTAGCATCACTCGCCCTTCCCCGTAATACTCGAACTGCATCATGGAAGGGTCAACGCGGCCTCCGGCTTGGAGGCGAGACAGTGCGCCAAGCAGCGCCCTGGGAATTCGACCCTCACTGACCAGCCCCATGTACCGAATAATCAGGGGCCCCTTGTGGGACCTGATACGCTCGATACGGGACAGGACCGCCTCTAGCGGTTCAGGATCGTAACCATTGAGAATGGTATGCGTATTGGGGTGGAACTGCCGATAATACGCTGACATGGGTTCGGAAATTGTCACCAACGCGCTCGCCTGACTCGCTAGGGAGCGGTCGACCGGCAGTTCGAGAGCCTTAGCGAGCCTACCTCCCGGCATCTCATGGCAGAGGCTGAACTGATCGCGGTAGTCGAGTACGACCGGCTTGCGGAAGCGACGCTTCAAGGCGATCGCTGCCAAGAGCGGTGGCCAAGGCGGCGTCGTCGCGACGATCACGTCCGCCTCCCGGACTGCACGCTCGATCTCAGGAGCAAGTCTAGGTCTGAAGAAGCTCATCGCGAAAGGCAGCCTTGGGTCCGGCAGTTGGCCAAACATGTGCATCACCACATCCTTCGCGATCCGAGCCAAAGAGCGACCGGACTGAACAGGCTGATCCACCGGCTTGGCAGCCTGATGTCGGTTCGCGTCAAATGGCCGGACGCATCCCCGCCAGTCCAGTTCAAGTACCCGTACGCCAGGCGGCATGATCTCGGTAAATTCACCGTCTGCCTCAACCTTGGCAGTCGTCAAGACCGTTACGTTTCGGCCAGACCGCGAAAAATACTTGGACATGGCTTCCATTCTCTTCGCGCCGGAGCTGTTCACCGGCGGAAAATAGTGGACGATCAGGACGATGTTATGGGCGGTCATGAAAGATACTCCAATAGGCCGGCAGCGATCTGCCTGGAAGACGACCCATCACCATAAATGTCTCGCTTGGCGACCGGCTCCGCTGTGCGTGTCTGCGTGAAAGCATTGGAGAGTGCCACCTTGTCGGCGCCCACAAGCACGTTAGCCCCGATATCGACAAGCTCTACCCACTCGGTCTCATCGCGCAGAGTTATACAGGGCACGCCATGAAAGTACGCTTCTTTCTGCACGCCACCACTATCGGTCGCAATCACTGCCGCGGACGATTCAAGCGCCATCATGTCTAGGTAGCCCACTGGATCGATCAGCGAAAAGTGCGCAGGAAATGTCAGTCCATGGTCCGCGATCCGCTTTCGCGTCCGCGGATGCAGCGGCAAAACGATAGGAAAAGGGCTTTGCGACAGGCCTTCGATAAAAGCGGAGAGTCGCGCATCATCGTCTGTGTTTTCCTTGCGGTGGATGGTGACCAAAGCATAGCTCTTGGGTGCGAGCGCCAGATCGGCAAGGATAGTGGATTCCCGCTTTGCCACCTCCGTAAAGGCTTGTACGGCATCGAACATCACATCGCCAACCAGTTTAATCTTTGGGGGCGCCACTCCTTCGCTGTGAAGGTTGGCCACGGCCGACTCGGAAGGGGCAAACAGTAGGTCGGATACATGATCGGTGAGGACGCGGTTGATCTCTTCAGGCATACGCCGGTTGAATGAACGCAATCCGGCTTCGACGTGCGCGAGGGGTATGTTCAACTTGGATGTAGCAATGGCACCGGCCAAGGTGGAATCGGTATCCCCATAGACGAGCACAGCCGCCGGCTGTTCGGCGAGGATGACCCCCTCGAGCGCTTCGATCATTCGGCCCGTATTCTGGCCGTGACTCCCGCCGCCAATTGCGAGATTATGACGGGGCTGGGGGATGCCCATCTGCTCGAAGAACACCCTCGACATGTTGTCATCGAAGTGTTGTCCGGTGTGGACAATGATCTCCTCAAGCGCGGAGTGATCAGCCAAAGCCTTGCTCACGACCGCAGCCTTGATAAATTGTGGGCGCGCGCCGACGACAACGATGACTTTCTTCCGCACAAGCGTCTCCAACCCAGTGAAATATCGCTTTTACGGATGATTGGTTGAATATCAAGCCAAATGGGAGTTGGCGCTTGCCTCACACCACACAACCTGCCATCTCCGCCCCGATCAAATTTGGGGTATCGGTCATGAAAACGCTCTTGGCGCCAAGGAATTCATGGCTACTGGTTAGCTTGGCTATATTTTGCCTTTACGTTGCGCTGCCCGCCTTCATCTACTTATTCATCGATCAAAATCAATACATGCTGACCCTAGCTGCAATCAGCGGCGCTGGATTGGCAGCGATAATTGCGGGATATCATCTGTCGATCACCGATCGCGTGCTTGATAGGCCTGGCTACTGGCTTTGTATTAACGCCAGGGTCGTACATGTCGCCATATGGACGGCTTTTTTGATCTTCGCGACTGTCACGCTACTAACTGCCGACAGTGTTCCTGTGCTAGCCGCCCTGGGACATGCCACCGCAGACCAGCTTAGCCAGGAGCGTGCGAATTTTCTGAAGCTGCGCACTGGCTGGCAAGCCGCCCTCCCGTACTTCAGCACCATTTTTGTTGGCGTGCTCCTGCCCTATTCCACGACCCGCCTGTTTGCCGAGAGAAGTGCTTTCCGGTTCCTCGCGCTGGTAGTATTCATAGCTTATACCCTCCTATCGCTTGAAAAAATTCTCTTTATACTAGCTATGGCCCCACTGACCGTCTTCGTTTCCCAATACTATAAAGACGCCCGGCGCATGTTCATGGCACTCGCCGCCATCGCCGTCCTATCGGGGGGGGTACTCTATCTCAATACCGTCCTCGCCTCCGGAACAGATTATTTCGTCCAAGAGAAGCTAGGGCCGGGTCACGAGACACTGGGTGACGCGCCCTACTTTGACATCCGGCACCGGCCGGATTCGGCAGTCAAGCTGATCCTCTGGCGATCCATCGCCGTACCAGTCATTACGGCCGCCGATGGGATTCGCGTTTTCGAAGAGCGGTTCGAAGGGCACTACTTGCTTGGCGCCACAAGCTCGCTGGTTGCGCGAGTCACCGGACAGCAGCGCGTCAATTTCGATGCGGCCGTTTTTGCAGATCAGTTCGGATCCGCCGATGTCGGCCGAGCGAATTCCGTCTTTTTCATAGAGGCCTTCGTCAACTTCGGCTGGATTGGCGTCGTCGCCTTCTCATTCGCCGTGGGACAAGCGCTCCGCCTCTTCGCGCGGTCCGACGATTTGGCCTCCCAAAGCATGTGGGTAGTGTTCTGCTGGTTCATATTCACAGGAGGCCTTTTCGGGACGATGTTCAGCAACGGCTTCCTGCTGATGCTCCTCGCTATCTTGACCATTAAGGTGCTTCCCAAAGCGCAGAGCGAAGCTGCAATGGCCAGCGCACCACCCTTCGCCGTCTAATACTCTGCCGATTCTTCGGAGGGCCTCTCAGGCACAGTATCGCCGGCCCGGTTTACCCAGCCGGCCTGGCGAGCGGGCACGCCCAGCATTAGTGCATAGTCGGGAACGTCGCGCGTCACGACTGCGCCGGCACCAATCAAGGCAAAACGGCCAATGGTGACTCCGCAAACGATAGTGGCATTGGCGCCGATGCTGGCGCCGCGCTTGACGAGTGTAATCCGAAATTCTTCCTTCTTTTCGAGGAAGGCACGCGGATTGATCACGTTGGTGAAGACGCATGATGGGCCGCAGAAAACGCCATCTTCGAGCTCGACGCCGTTGTAGAGCGAGACGTTATTCTGAATCTTGCACTGGTCGCCAATCGACACGCCCGGCCCTACCATGACGTTCTGGCCAAGCACGCAGTTACGTCCAATTTTTGCGTCAGGCATGATATGGCTGAAGTGCCAGATTCTGCTTCCTTCGCCGATAAGGGCCCCCTCGTCCACATAGGCACTCTCATGAATGGTCGCTGGCATGGGCCCTCTTGCATCGGTGGTGGGTTTCGGTTCTCACTAGCATGACCGGCGTCACCCTTGGCAAGCCCAGTACGATACGCAGCGGGCAGAAGGACGGCACTGACGGCCCTTCCAAAGCATCCGCGTGGATGGTATCAGCCGCCATATTGTCACAATGCCTAGTGGCCCCACGCGGCCATAGCAGTTCAGGGATGCAGATGGCTAACGAGACGGCGGGCAAACGCCCATATCAGATCTGCGCGAACTGCATCATGGACACCACCGATTCCAAGATTGTCTTCGATGATCGCGGATGGTGCGAATATTGCAATAATTATCACCAGAATATCGTGCCCCACTGGCACCCGAACGAACAGGGCATGCGTGAACTCGAGCCTATGCTCGAGCAGATCCGCCGTGATGGTAAGGGCAAGGATCATGATTGCATCATCGGCATCAGCGGCGGCGTCGATAGCTCTTATGTGGTTTACCTGGCGAAGGAGAAGTTTGGTCTTCGTCCCCTGCTGTTCCACGTCGATGCCGGCTGGAACTCGCAGCAGGCTGTTCACAATATCGAGCGCTTGGTCGACGGGCTCGGGCTGGACCTGCACACCGAGGTCATCAACTGGCAGGAGATGAAAGATCTCCAGCTGGCCTTCTTCAAGGCGCAGGTGCCCCATCTCGATACGCCGCAAGACCACGCTTTCTTTGCCGGCCTCTATAATTATGCGGCGAAGAATGGCGTGAAGTACATTCTGACCGGCGCCAATTATTCGACCGAATGCGTGCGTGAACCGCTCGAATGGCACTACCATGCCTCGGATCTGCGCCAGCTCAAGGATATCCACAAGCGCTTCGGAACGCGACCGCTCAAGACGTTCCCGCTGGCGGATATCTTCACCTTCAAGCTCTACTACCGCTTCGTGAAGAACGTGCGGGTGGTCAAGCCGCTCAATCACATTCCTTTCTTCAAGGAAGCGGCGATGCAGGAGCTGTCCGACAAGTTCGGGTGGCAGCGATACGCCCATAAGCACTATGAATCGCGTTTTACCCGCTTCTACGAAGGCTACTGGCTGCCGACGAAATTCGGCTACGACAAGCGCCGTGCCCATTTCTCGAGCCTCATCCTCACCGGTCAGATGACGCGCGACGAAGCGCTCGAGAAGATCGCCCAGCCTGCCTACAACCCCGAAGACGTTAACCAAGACTTCGAATACATCGCGACCAAGCTCGGCCTCACCGTCGAAGAGTTGCGCGCGCTCCACGCCGGTCCGAACAAGACCTACAAAGACTATAAGAATGCCATGACCTTCATCGACCTTGGCACTCGCGTGTTGCGCGCCCTGGGCATTCAGAAGGCTGTGATGCGATGATCACGATTGTCGATTATGGGCTGGGGAACATCAAGGCGTTCTCCAACATGTACAAGCGCCTCAACATCGAGACGCGTCTTGCCCGCTCTGCCGAAGAATTGCAGGCGGCGACCAAACTCATTCTGCCCGGTGTGGGTCACTTCGACCACGCCATGGACCTGCTCGATAGCTCGGGCATGCGCGCCACGCTCGACGACCTGGTGATGAACAAGCGTGTCCCTGTCGTTGGCATCTGCGTTGGCATGCAGATTCTTGCTAATAGTAGCGACGAGGGCAAGCGATCCGGCCTGGGCTGGGTTCCGGGACACGTCCAGTCGCTCCGCAAGCTGCCTATCGGGAACGACATGCCCCTACCCCATATGGGTTGGAACGATGTTTCCGCAACGCAATCCTTCGGCCTTTTCACGGGCCTCGAAACCGACGCGCGTTTCTACTTTCTGCACTCGTTCTACTTCGCTGCCGCGAACGAGAATGATGTGGCCGCCATTGTCAATTATGGCCAGGACTTCCCCTGCATCGTGCACTCGGGCAATGTCACCGGCGTGCAGTTCCACCCCGAGAAGAGCCATCACTGGGGCGCACGGCTCCTCAAGAACTTCGCCGAGCTTTAAACCGTGCTTCGACCGAGAATAATTCCCTGCCTGCTGGTCAGCGACGGCGGCCTGGTGAAAACCCAGCGCTTTAAGGATCCCAAATATGTTGGCGATCCGATCAATGCGGTGAAGATCTTCAACGAGAAGGAGGCCGACGAGCTCGTCGTCCTCGATATCGACGCCAGCACCCAGCGCCGCGAGCCCGACTTCACCATGATCGGCCATCTGGCCGTCGAATGCCGCATGCCGCTCTGCTATGGTGGCGGGATCACGACACGCGAACAGGCCAAGCGCATTATCGGCCTGGGTGTCGAAAAGGTCGCCATCAGCGCCGCAGCCATAGACGACCCCGGCCTCGTCTCCCAGACTGCCGACGAAGTGGGCAGCCAGAGCGTGGTCGTGGTGCTCGACGTCAGAAAGCCCATGTTCGGCAAGGACTTCGACGTCTATACCCACAATGGCAGCAGGAAGGCGCGCGGCGGGCTGGCCTCACTCGTGGCCGAGTTCGAAAGCCGCGGGGCCGGCGAACTGGTCATCAATTCCATCGACCGAGACGGCATGATGAAGGGCTATGATCTCGATCTGGCCGAACGCATCCGCTCCACCACCAGACTGCCGGTAACGATCCTCGGCGGAGCCGGTTCGCTCGACGATATCGGCGCGCTCATAGGCCGTTGCGGCATCATCGGCGCCTCTGCCGGAAGCCTCTTCGTGTTCAAGGGCAATTATCGGGCGGTCTTGATCAATTATCCGAACCCGGCGCAAAAGGACGAGATCGTCCATAATAATCTGGCGCGCTGACGCGCGCTGCCGAGAAATGCATCAGCTTCGAGCGTGGCCTGCCACGGCTCGACGAGAAATGGAACAGACAGGCATGTTCGACGGCAAGACCCTCTTGATCACCGGAGGCACCGGCTCCTTCGGGAATACGGTCCTCAAGCGGTTTCTGGACACCGGCATTAGCGAGATCCGCGTGTTCAGCCGCGACGAGAAAAAGCAGGACGACCAGCGCAAGAAGTTCCAGAGCGACAAGCTCAAGTTCTATATCGGCGACGTGCGCGATCCGGGCAGCATTCTGTCGGCCACGCGCGGGGTCGATTTCATCTTTCACGCCGCAGCGCTCAAGCAGGTCCCGTCCTGCGAGTTCCATCCCATGGAAGCGGTCAAGACCAATGTTCTCGGCACGGAGAACGTGCTCGAAGCCGCCATCCAAAACGGTGTGAGCCGGGTCGTGTGCCTCTCGACCGACAAGGCGGTGTATCCGATCAACGCCATGGGCATTTCCAAGGCGCTGATGGAAAAGGTCATGGTCGCGAAGTCGCGCGAGCTGGCAAAGTCGCAGACGGTTATCTGCGGCACCCGCTACGGCAATGTCATGGCTTCGCGCGGTTCGGTCATCCCGCTCTTCGCCCAGCAGATCGGCGCCAACAAGCCGATCACGATCACGGATCCCAACATGACGCGGTTCATGATGACCTTGTCCGACGCGGTGGACCTCGTGCTCTACGCGTTCACCCATGGGAACAACGGCGACATCTTCGTGCAGAAGGCACCTGCCGCCACGATCGGCGTTCTCGCGGAGGCGATGCGCAAGCGTCTCGGCGTTGCTCAGCACCCGATCGACGTCATCGGTACGCGCCACGGCGAAAAGCTCTATGAGACGCTGCTCAGCCGGGAAGAAATGGCCAATGCGGTCGACATGGGCGACTATTACCGCATTCCGCCCGATCTGCGCGACCTCAACTATGCCAAATATGTCGAACAGGGCGAAACGACGATCACCCGTGCCGAGGACTATAATTCGCACAATACCACGCGACTTGACGTCGACGGGATGGGAGAATTGCTGATGAAGCTGGACTTCTTCCGCGATCTCGTGGCCGGACGCACGCCGACCCTGGAGGACTGATGCCCACCATCGCTGTTACCGGAGCCAATGGTTTCATCGGCAGGAATCTCGTCGTGCGCCTAGGCGAGGCCAACCACCAGATCATCGAGATCGCGCGTGATCTCGACTTCGCGGCGATGGTGGAAAAGCTCAGTGGCGCAGAATTCGTCGTGCATCTTGCCGGTGTCAACCGGCCCGAGACCGAGGCCGAGTTCGAAACCGGCAATGTCGGGATGAGCGAGAAACTCGCCCGGGCCCTGCATCAACTCGAACAGCCGCTGCCGCTGGTATTCTCGTCGTCCATCCACGCCGACCTCGACAATCCCTACGGCCGGTCGAAGCGCGCCGCAGAGGCTGTGTTGGTTGAATACGGCAAGGTCGCGGGCGCGCCTGTTCATATCTGGCGGCTTCCCAATGTCTTCGGCAAATGGTGCCGGCCGAACTACAATTCGGTCGTGGCGACCTTCTGCAACAACATCGCCAAAGGCTTGCCGATCAAGGTCACCGACCCGGGCGCTGCTCTCCATCTCGTCTATATCGACGACGTCGTCGACGCGCTTCTCGCCCTCATCGCCAATGGCGGCGCTCAACCAGTTTCGGTCGAGCCGGCTTATCAGACGACGCTGGGCGAGCTTGTCACCGAAATCGAGACGCTTCGAGACAGTCGACAGACGCTCGTGACCGGCGCTGTGGGCACCGGCTTCAGGCGAGCCCTGCACGCCACCTATCTCAGCTATCTCGAACCCGTGAATTTTTCCTATCCGCTGGTGACGCACACCGATCCGCGCGGCACCTTCGCCGAAATGCTGCGCACCCCCGATGCGGGACAGTTCTCCTTCTTTACCGCCCATCCCGGCATTACCCGCGGCGGGCATTATCACCACAGCAAGACCGAGAAGTTCCTGGTCGTCCAGGGCAAGGCGCGCTTCGGCTTCCGCCATGTCCTCACCGATGAAACCTTTACCCTCGACACCGACGCCAGCCTGCCCCAGGTGGTGGAGACGGTCCCCGGCTGGTCCCACGACATTACCAATATCGGGGACGACACCATGGTCGTCATGCTCTGGGCCAATGAAGTGTTCGATCGCAACAAGCCCGATACCATAACCGCCAGGGTCCTGCCGTAATGAAGCGCCTGAAAGTTGCCACGGTCGTCGGTACGCGGCCCGAAATCATCCGCCTGTCACGGGTCCTCGCCAAGCTCGACGAACATTGCGAGCATCTGCTGATCCATACGGGCCAGAACTACGACTACGAACTGAACGAGATCTTCTTCAGCGATCTCGGCGTTCGCCGTCCCGACATTTTCCTCGATGCGGCAGGAGAAACGGTGGCTCAGACCATCGGCAATATCATCGGCAAGGTCGATGCCGTTCTGGCCGAGCACCAGCCCGAGGCGCTGCTTGTGCTAGGCGATACCAATTCCTGCCTCGCCGTGATCCCGGCCAAGCGCCGCAAGGTGCCGATTTTTCACATGGAGGCCGGCAATCGGTGCTTCGACATGCGCGTGCCCGAGGAGATCAACCGCCGTATCGTAGACCATACGGCGGACATCAATCTGACCTATTCCGATATCGCCCGGGAATATCTCCTGCGCGAGGGATTGCCGCCCGATCGGACGATCAAGACCGGATCCCCCATGTTCGAAGTACTGACCCACTATCGCGGCCAGATCGATGCTTCGGACGCGCGCCAACGCCTCGGCCTGATGGACGGCAGATACACCGTGGTCAGCGCGCACCGGGAAGAAAATGTCGACTCCGAGGTCAATTTCGGCAAGCTCATCACCCTTTTGAACGGCGTGGCTGAGCAGTTTGACGAACCGGTCATCGTATCCACCCACCCGCGCACCAAAAAGCGGATTGATGCCGTCGGGGCAACGTTCCACCGCCATGTCCGACTGATGAAGCCGCTTGGGTTTCATGACTACGTCAATCTGCAGATGGGCGCTCGGGTGGTGATGTCGGATAGCGGCACGATTACGGAAGAATCCTCCATCCTCAATTTTCCGGCGGTGAACCTGCGCGAAGCTCACGAGCGGCCCGAAGGGATGGAAGAGGCGTCCGTGATGATGACGGGCCTCGACCTGGAGCGGGTCTTGCAGGCCATCTCCATCCTCGAAAGCCAGGGGCGTGGAACTGAACGCTGTATCCGGCTGGTCGGCGATTATTCCATGCCTAATGTGTCGGATAAGGTCGTTCGCATCGTTCATTCCTATCGGGACTACGTCATGCGCACGGTCTGGAAACAGACCATCTAGAAATGCGAATTCTTGTCATCAGCCAATATTTCTGGCCGGAGAATTTTCGGATCAACGACCTTGTGGCGGAACTGGTCAATCGCGGCCACGAATTAACCGTGCTGACCGGAAAGCCCAATTACCCACGCGGCGAAATCTTTCCGGAATTTTTGGCAGCGCCTCAGGCGTACAACAGCTTCGAAGGCGCGGAAGTGGTGCGCGTCGGCCTTTTGCCACGGGGGCGTGGCGGCTTGCGACTGATGCTGAACTATCTGTCGTTCATGATTTCCGCCAGTGTCGTCGGATCCTGGAAACTGCGTGGACGAAAAGTTGAAGCCATTTTTGTCTTCGAGCCCTCTCCGATCACCATCGGCATCCCGGCCATCGTCCTCAAATGGCTCAAGCGCGCTCCGATCGCCTTCTGGGTGCTCGATCTCTGGCCGCAGTCCCTCGAAGCGGTTGGCGCTGTTCGGTCCAGGGCGGTCTTGCGCCTCGTCGACCATCTGGTTCGATTTATCTACCGGCACTGCGATGCCGTCCTGGCGCAGTCAAGAAGCTTTATGACCGCGATCGGAGAGCAGATCGACGATCCGAAGCGGATTATATATTTTCCCAGTTGGGCCGAGCCTGCGCCGACAATCGACAGCGTGATCCCCGCCCCTGAAATTGAGGCGCGCCCTGATCTCTTTGACATCGTGTTCACCGGAAATGTCGGCGAGGCGCAGGATTTTGCCGCCGTTCTCATGGCTGCCCAGGCGCTGCGCAATGAGCCAGTGCGCTGGATCATCGTCGGCGACGGACGCAAGTCGGCATGGCTCGCTGAAGAGGTCCAACGCCTGAACCTGCAAGATCAAGTCCTTCTCCCGGGACGCTTTGGTCTCGACAGGATGCCGTCGTTCTTCCGCCACGCGGATGCATTGCTCGTCTCGCTTCGGAACGAGCCGATATTTGCCTTGACCATCCCGGGAAAATTGCAGTCCTACCTGGGCGCTGGCATCCCCATCCTTGCCATGCTCAATGGTGAGGGCGCCGAGATCGTCACGACTTCCGGCGCCGGAATGGCGGTTGCCGCTGGCGATGGTGCCGGCCTGGCAGAAGCCGTTCTCAAGATGCGCATGCTTGATCCCGAGCAGCGGGCGAAAATGGGTGAGCGGGGTCTGGCCTGCATTGCCAAGCAGTTCGACCGCGACAAGCTCATCGCCCAGCTGGAAGGAATCCTGTTTACGCTTGAGCAAGGCGTCAAAACGAGGCGCGACTTTGAGGGTGTAAATGGCTAGAGCTGCTAGGAGGCCGGGATGAAGTTTGCTGGAATGGCGTTCGCTGCCGAGCTTTCGCTTCCCTTCTCCTAAGCTCATTTCGGATCGTAGTTTGTCCGTGGGCGATGTACGGGTGAAGATTGACGAAGATGGTCGTGAAGACGGCCAGAGGACTTCTGGGCGGAAGCAATTGCACGACCTAGGCTTGTTGCGGCCGATCGACAAACGCAACACGGTTCGGAATAGGCCAAGTCAGTTGGAAGATTGTTCAATGACTGCCGTTACCGATTAGCCTTCGCTGGTGGCTGTCGTATCGGAGACTGGTTCCGCGCTCCCCTGGCCGAGTGTGGCATCGCTGCGTGCACCGCTTCAAAGACCAACCGCAAGATACCGATCTCCCATGACGCAAGGCTACCCGTTCGCATCAGGGAATGCCCCGGACATCTAGGTCAACATTTTCGATGTATCTGGCGACCACATCTGCCGATTTCCATCCACCAGCACGCATGATCTGAGGCAGCCCCAAGCCGTTCAGCGTCAATTGTTGCGCTGCGCCAACCCGCAGCGAATGGCCGGATAAACGTCGCTCTAGCTCCCCCTCGATGCAAGCTAGCTCCGTAAGTTTTTTCAGCACTCGCGACACCGTCAGGGGCTGGAGATACGTCGGTCGAATGGTAGAGCCGAATACAGGTCGCAGCAGCGCCCCTCGAGTGATCGCAGCCTGGGCGATCCCCTCGCGCACAATGTTGCTAGTCCCAGTGGAAAGTCGTGCCGTGCGACCCGCACCTTCAGGATCATTTTTAGCTCGTCGAATAAGAATGGTGAACCTCCCGTCCTCCGTTGGCGTCAAGTCTTCGACTGACAGCGCCAAGCGCTTCCGCAACTTCCTCTCCCGACAGCACCCGCATCTCAACCAGCCGATCCGCCAGCGCAAGAATTGTCACCTTATCGGCTCGAACGATCTTTTGCGCTTCCGCCAGGAGACCGGTTAGCTCACTTTCGATGTCGGCATGCAAGGCGCTCGGATCGAGGGATCGACCTAACGCGTGGCCCGAGGACAGGCGCTCATAAAGACCCAATGTCTCACGCGCATCGAGCAGAAGACGTGTCGCATCGGCGAGGTCCGTTTCCGCCCCGCCATTGGGCCCCTGCCCCAAAACCATATCCGCGGCTCGTCCCCCCAGCATCATTGTGGCCTGCGCCCGAATGGAGGCAAGTGTCGGAACCAGGGTTGGGAGCCGCGTACTTGTGTGACCGCCTGTTCTCGCGCCAGGAATGATCGACACCGACTTAACGACGATCCCCAGTCGGATGGCTACGACGGCGTGTCCAAGTTCATGGATGGAGATGGTGCGTTGGTCATCAGCAGAACGAGTATCGGCGGGCACCATCTGTTCAATCATGTCGGTCAGCAAAAGCGCACGACCTGCGGATCGTGCTCGCGCACGCGCTGCATTGGTCCAGCCTTCCACGCGGGCCGGCGTGTGGTTGAGCGCCAGACGCACCAGCTTTTCCAGCTCCGTCTCCTCGAAATCTTCAGCAAGGTAATGACGCAGCAGTGCCCGGACTTCTTCAGAACTTGAGGGCGGCAGCACAGAAACCCTTTTCTGAAGTCGGCCTGGGCGGATGAGCGCGCTATCGAGGAAATTGTAGTGGTTAGTCGCGCCAACCAGATATGCAGGCTTTCCGCAGCGGCGCAGGCGATCGATTTCGGTCAGCACCAGCGTTACACAGGCTGTCCACCACTCCCTCGCCTTAGCGTCCATCGTGGCCCGATCTGGGAGGGCATCTGCCTCGTCTAGCAGCCCAAGTGCTGGGCTCTTCTCGATGATTTCGTCGATGAACGCTTTGACGTTACGCGACACACCGCCCAAGGCACCGTCTCCATGGGTGAACCACGCGCCAACGGAGCTGGGTACAAAATTGTAGCCGGCACTCCGCGCCAAGCTTCCGGCGATCAGCGTCTTTCCGGTACCGGGCGGTCCTTCCAGAATGGCGTAGGTCAATGTCGATGGGTCGACCTGCCCCTGCCGGGCAGCACGAAGATCTGCCACCAACGGGTCGCTCCAGTCCTTCACCACTTTGGTGAGCGGCAAATCGTCGAGCAGTGGAGTTTTGCTCTCGAAAACCGTCGAGGAACTCGCTGCCGGGTTGATCGCAGCGCGCAAACGCTCGATGCTTTGGCGCGCCGTGGCGCCGGGACGCAGAAGGCTCATGAGAAGTTGGGGGTCGAGCCTGCACATTTTGGCGGTCACCCCACGTGCAGGTGAGCCGGTCATTTCCCGGATGGCCTTGCGCAACAAGGCTGGCGTCAATGCCGGTACCATGACGAAAACATCGGCGCTCTTGATCACGGCATCTTCGATGAGACCGGCAGGGTCGTGACTGATAAAAATAAGCGAACGCCCCATTTGCAGCCAGGGGAGATCGTCGAGCCCAGACTTTTCGGCGCTGCGCTTGGGAGCAGTCGTCACACTGCGAACGACGAAATCGTGGTCCAATCGATTGAGGGCTTTCGACATTCGCAACACCCAGTTCGGATGCGGCACATGGACGATCGTCAGGCTGGGCTTGCGTTGCATCCGACGACGCTCTGCGGCGGTCATGGCAGCATCGAACATCAACTTGGCGAGGATTTCGCCTGAGGCACGATGCGCCTCAAGCTCCTGCTCATCATCCGGCTCGTCGGCTTCATTGTTGTTCGTGGCGACATTAAATTTCGACATGGTGCATGGCTCCGCATGGCGGGCAGCCCTCGGGCTGCTCCGCGCGGTGAAAACTGAGGTTTAAGATGTCTGGCGGGACTACGCCGCTATGAGACGCTCGGTGTTTGGATCGTAGCCCCCATCGGGATCGATCGGTTTCCATCCACCCCGGCCCTGCCCTTTGGAGCCCAGCACGAAATGCAGGGCGGCGCTGGGCGAACCGAAGAGGATGTCGCGGGCGAGGACATAGCTGCGCCCGTCGGGAGCCAGCTCGATGATGCCGGAGTGAAGCAAGGCAGCACGGTGATAGCTGGCCGAGGCATTGGCACTGGCCACCGGCTCCAACCTGATGTCGGAGCCGCGCAGCAACAGCCATTCGGTTTCGGAGTGGCGCGCCGAAAGCGCGCTGAGGTTCTCCCCAAAGCTGACCTCCATCACCTCTTGATCTGGCGCAGCATTGAACGGGCGCGGCGGCGCCAGTTGTCCGGTTTCGGCGCGAGGACCGGCCAGCACCATGCGTGGGCTGAGATCGAGAAACAGGTAACCGTTGCGGGCAATGCTTTCGCAGGCCAGTGCGGCCATGGCATTGAGCGCCGCATAGCGCTGGGGTGTGACCGATGCTCCATTCGGTGTGCTGTTAACGAGACGCACTTCCCTGGCCGCCGAAACGCGAGTGTGGATGATGCGTTCGAGCACCTGGGCATCATCTTCGCTCAGCCCACCACCTTTTTCGGTGATGGTGATTATGCTGTCGACATCGCTGATCGGTTGGCTGCCGCTGGCAACCCGCCGCCCGACGTTGACGCCCATGCCGACATAGGCGTTCTGATGCGACAAGAGAATATAGACGCCGGGACGCTGCAGCTCCTCCAAAGACGCAAAGCCGCGCCGGGCCGAGGCGGCGCCGACAAGCACATCGGGCACGAGATCTGCCGCTTCCAGGCGTTGGATTCGGACGGGAAGTTCGGCTGCCGCGCCGTCTTCAGGGTCCTGCGGATCGGACGGCGACGGAATAGGCTGTGGCGCGTGGGGTTCAGGGTCATCGTCCGGTGAGGTGTCGTCATCGGCCGCGAGCGGCTGGATGCGGGCAATGCGCGCATGTTCGTCAAGAATACCAGTAGGCAGATCGACCGAAACAAGATCGGCCTCCAACATGGCAAGGATGGCCCCGACCGGATCGGCGTGCCCTTGTCCCAGCACCGCCATCAGGGTGCCGACGCTGGCCGAGCCGGAGATGTCGATCTCGCGCAGCAGCGACACTTGGTCGGTGGCGGTGAGCAGGGGGTGGCGCGCAAGGCCGATGTCGAATTTGGCAGTGCAGTCGTGGGAAGAAGAAAGGGGTTTTGCAAGCGCCATGGCGCCGTTAGAAGACTGATAGGTCATAGTTGCCTCTGTTCTCAGCAGTGGTGGCATGGCTCAGGCTGGCGGTGGGTTTGCAGGCCCCCCGTCGGCCGCCCTTGCAGAGGCGGCAACCCGAGATCGAAGCGTCTTGCCCCGACGAGGATGAAGATGGCGCCGATCCTTGCTGGCGCCTAGGTCCCTTCGCGTTCCAACTTTGTTCATGGTTAACAGCTGGCGCCGCGCTGGTGGAGCACGCCAACAATTCGGTCGCAGCCTGTGCAAGGAAACGACAGCTCTGAGGTGCCTAGAACACGTGAGCGACACCACCGGGCAAATGTCACAGAACTACAGGTAGCCAAATCTTGGGCCACTGTAGCAAAAGTGAGTGCGCCCTCGCAGCTAAGACGATCGACACCAAAAGCGAGTTATTAATCACCCAGATCAAGTTCCGATGCCACTGCACCATCCACGTAATGGTGCCCGGGTAATGTCGTACCGGATCGCGCGATCCGTTGCACGACTTCGCTTATAGCATTAGCCTTCGCTTCAAAACTTTGCTGGACGGCTCGTTTCCCCTTCTGCAAGTTATTTGCGGGGATTGGCCTAGGCATGGCCTCAACTTCGAACACTCTGTCCATTTGTTTCAGCGGCATGGTAGGCTTAGCGCTCAAAACATTCTCATCGGTCTCACTAATGACGCGGTGCTCTTGCTGGCTTCCCTGTTGGTGGTGCTGATGTGCATCCGCATCAGCAGTCGCAACAACAGGTTCCGACGACACCGGCAGCGCAACTGCAGCTCCCATCCGCCAACCTTTGCTTGCGCCCGCGTAATGCTTGTTCGCCGTATCCAGATTGAGGTGACCCGCTAGGGCAGCGATTTCCGCCTGAGAGAATCCAGAGTTTTTCCAGGTCGCGATTCCACAATGACGAAAACTATATGGCGCCAGACGCCGACCACCTGCCTTTTCGCTGGCATAGGCAAGGCACTCGGCTAAACGAGAGTACCAGGCGTCTATCATCTTCTGCGCGTCGAGATCTGGATCATCGGGAACGGCTGACTGTGTAAGAATGCAAAGCCATCGAACCGCTTCGATGAAGGTCGGAGCAAACCTCTTCAAACTGATGCGGCGATACCGGAGCTGCCCAGGCTTTGCTTTCGCGTTCATTACACGGATTTCGTCGCCGAACACGTCCGCGGTAAGCAACTCAATGGGTCTCAAGGCGACATGCGGCATAACACAGGTGAATAGGGCCGCCGCCATAGCTGTCCTGCTTTCATGTTTTAGCGCCGACGCCTTCAGAAAGATGAAAGTCGCTTTCGCTTCCTTCTGCGTGACGTCTTTATGTTTTTTTGCTGAAGTTCGCTTCCCTATCTCGCGCCGCAAGGCACGCCGCGTCTCAAGCTGCTCATTTAAAAGAGCGAAATCTGCATCGATGTTTGAAGACCCCACTATCTTGAGAGCTCTCTTGTAGCTGTGACGGTAATTTCGAAGTGAGCTGCCAATTATAGGTGCCGGGCTGCCTGCTTCTCTTATCAGCGCTTCGACCATGTTTTCGCCGGGTTTGCGAAGTTCCTCAGCGCGTTTCAAGAAGCGCATCGCTTCCTGATCGATCTTCCAGTCCTGACGCTCTTTCGATATTCTCGTCCGGCTCATGTCACCTCCGCTTCAGTTCGCTATTCAGGAACAACCAGCAAGTCGAAAGAGCTCCTTACCTGCGACGCTGTGTGGCCTGAAAAAGCAGGGACCAGGACGTGCCTGAACACACCGACAGCTTCGAGTCGCATTGTCAGCAATGTGGCTCCCTTGCGTAGCTAACTAAACTGGATTGGAATTGAGCTCGATGACCTGCGATTCAATGCCACCACAACGACGTGGCATCCACCGTTAGTCCAGACAGAATGTTCGCTAACTAACTTCAAAGCGTTCGGACCCTGAGCTACCTGCCAGCGTTTTCAGGCACTTTGCAGCTTCACTGACATGTCCATTTCGGTGTCGCACTTCGAGAAACGTCCGTGTCCCAAGTCAGCGGGTTTCAAACGAGATTAACTACTCGATCTCCTATTTAGGCCCTAGGACGATGCAAGGGATAAAAGTAACGCAGATTTAGCAGAGAGTAACGCTGGTCACTGGACTGGTAACGGAGATCTCTTGTCCGGTAACACCTTTATCGAAGCTAGTGACGGATCTCCATGACCTACCTGTAGGTCGTGGGTAGGTCATGAGAGAAAATCGCTAGCAGCGGCGGCCGTATGCTATGGGTGGCTTGAGCTCCTCCACCTGCGAGAACCGCTTTTCTGCGCCTCCAGAAGGAAGGGCAAACAGCGCCGGCACATCGTTCCAAACCTGCAACGTCGACGTCGATCTGATCAGGAGGCACTGTCCGATTTCCGTCGTCCCAGATCGGATAGGCGACGCTAGCGAACAGCGAATTGATGGTCTTGACCTGAGCCCCAAGTCCCCTCCGGTTTTACGGAGAGTCCTTGGGTTGATGTTTGGCCCTAAGCGGCCTGTTTTTCCAGTGCCAGATTGCTGGCGAATTCGCTGGGCGTGAGATTGCCCAGCGAGGAATGCGGTCGATGGTCGTTGTAATCATCCTTCCATGCGCCGATACGCATCCTGGCTTCGGCCAGTGATGTGAACAGCGTCTCGTTGAGGCATTCATCGCGGAAGCTGCCATTGAAGCTCTCGATGAAGCCGTTCTGCATGGGCTTGCCCGGAGCGATATAGTGCCAGTCAATCTGCCGGTCCTGGGACCAGCGCAGGATCGCCATGCTGGTGAACTCGGTGCCATTGTCACTGACCACCGTCGACGGCCTGCCTCTTTGGGCAATGATAGCATCAAGCTCGCGCACCACTCGCCGCCCGGAGAGCGAGGTGTCTACGACCAGGGCGAGGCATTCCCTGGTGTGGTCGTCGACAAGGGTCAGCACCCTGAACCGCCGGCCATCGGTGAAAGCATCGCTGACAAAGTCCAGGCTCCAGCGCTGGTTAGGCTGATCCGGCACGATGATTGGCTGTCGTGTTCCCAAGGCACGTTTACGGCCGCCTCGTTTGCGCACCTGCAGCTTCTCCTCGGCATAGAGGCGCCTGAGCTTCTTGATGTTCATCTCGATGCCCTGTCGCTGCAGCATCACATGGATACGGCGGTATCCGAACCGGCGCCGTTGGGCGGCAACGGTTTTCATCGCCACTCGCAGCTCGCGGTCGTCCGGCCGCAGACTGCGATACCGCACGCTTGATCGATCCACGTCCAGAGCTTCACACGCCCGCCGCTGGCTCACTCCGTGCACCAGGCAGGCATGAGCCACCGCATCCCGCTTTGCGTCGGGCGTCACCATTTTTTGCTGCGACATCCTTAAGGATGGCATTATCCAGCATCGCCTCGGCCAGGAGCTTCTTGAGCCGGGTATTCTCGTCCTCCAGCATCTTCAACCGACGGGCGTCCGACACTTCCAGACCGCCATACTTGGCCTTCCACTTATAGAAGGTGGCACTGCTGATCCCGTGCTTGCCACACAGGTCCGCCGTCCCCAGCCCGGACTCCTGCTCCTTCAATATCGCAATGATCTGTTCTTTGTTGAACCTGCTGCGCTTCATGCGTCCGCCCTCTGTTGCGGCGGACTCTACCAAAATCTGGAGGAGATCTAGGGGCTCAGGTCAGTCTTTGTCGACCTCAGCGTTGCGAAGTGGATATTGCTATTATCGATGCTGAGCCACGTGCCGCCTTCTAGCCGTCGGAGATGCTCTAGGGCGCTGCGGCCCTCAGCCTTGCGCTTCTCTTCCTACTCGGCCAGCACCAGCCGGGCGGACTCGCGACCCTCCGAAGTAAGCGCGTTGAGAGTCAGGTGCATGTTTTGAAGAACGCCGCAAAGCATGTCGGTGAGTTCACCCCAACCGGAGGCGAGAACGAGAGCTTTTCGCTTCGGTGTGTTTCGGCGAGCTTGACCAGCGTCTTCAAGACCGGGGTCCCGGTATACTTGAGATTGACGGCGAAAGTGGCGAGGTACTGTGACCGGCGCTTATCCTCGTCCAGCATGTCCGGATGCCGGACCTGCGTGAGATAGAGCTTGATGTCCGCTGCGTCTTGTCGACCACGCGCTCGACAGTCTCGGCTATACGCAGGAGCTCGCGCTTGCCGCTGCCCAGCGCGAGAACGGGTCGGTCGACCACGCTTTGATCAAGGCATGAGGTAGGCGCCGATGAAAGCGGATCAGGCATGGCCCTCGGGCGAATCCATGCCGTCAGCAGGCGGGCCGCCAAGGAGGTCAGCGGCAGGCAAGGAACCACCAGCGCGAGATTGAACGCCAAATGCATGTTGATGACAAAATAGGCCGGATCGCGCGTCAGTACCGTCAAGGGCGGATAGTGCAATTTGACGATGATGAGTCCGATGACCGCTCCCAACCCACGGAAAAGGCAGCTGCCGATGGCAATGCGAAGAGCATGGACCACACCAATGAGGGTGATGCCCAGGGCGAAGAGCCCATCGCCTAGATTAGCGCCAAGCACCAACGACACCGCCAGTACGACCGGCAGCTTGCCCTGATCCGCTAAGGTCGCCATCAGCAGCAGCGATGCCAGGTGCAATGCACCAGCCATGTGAAGGCGGCACCAAGAAGAAAAGCGGTGAAGAACTCGGACTGCAGGTTAGCCCACGATCTCGGGCAGCAACGGCGTGTCGCGCAGGGGCGCGGTCGCATCCCCGATCATCTGCAGCGACAAGAGCACGAGTGCGATGCTGAAGACGGTGCGGCTGCCTTGACGTCCAGTGCGGCTTGGGAGACGGAAGAACAGCAACCCGCCGTCGACCGGCACTAATGGGCTGAGCCATTGCATAAGATGGAGAAGAATGCGCATAACCATGGCCGATCCGACATCGGTTCCCAGCATCATGGCATAGCCAGTGCCAAGGCTGATCGTGCCGCTGGCGGCAGAGCCGGATGCCAGCAGCGCCACGGCCGTCGAGCTCTTGAGAAACATCGCCCCGCTGCGTCGATCCCAGTGCGCACCATGCGCCACCCAGAGCAGCAGGGTAACGGCGCCGGCTAGATGCAGCAGCACCATACAGGGGTTGGAAGCGTCCATGCTCAGCCGTCCGTGCAAGGGGTGCGCGCCACCTTCTGGAGGGCCGCCAAGGCGTCGTATGAGCCCCTTGCCCGCTAGGCAGTGCGCCCTGGGCTGGCTCGTGCACCTGACCGATTGCCGACATCGCTTCGATCAATGTCGCATGTCTGCCACCCGCCACCGCGCCCGGCATGGCCGCGCCGACAAGCGCAGATGCGGGCGGGGTCGAGGCCACCACGGTCAGCCTGGTCGCATCGGCCAGTAGCTGTCGCACTAGCGGCGAGGCGCCCGCTCCGCCACTGACCGCAATAGTGTCGAACGCAATGCCCAAAGCAGCCATGGTCTCTATCAACTGCCGGCAGCCATAGCCGAGGCCCAGCATACCCGCCACATAGAGCGCGACGAGACTGGAAAGCGACGTTTCCACCCCAAGCCCGGCAATGACATCGCGTGCGTCGGGATCAGCGAAGGGCGCACGATTGCCGAGAAATTCAGGTACAAGTGCAGGCCATCGGCAGGCCTGGCGACGTCGGACGCACCTGCCTGCCCGTCCATGGCGCGCATACCGAGCCAGGCCTTGAGGCTCAGCCCTGCGCCGTCGCCTCTGCGCGGGCGGCATCGGTGGCCGGATGAAGCGTCACGAGGTGATCGAGCGCGGCGCCGTCAGCGGACTGGCCACCCTCATCGTTCCGGGGACCACGGCAGAACAGGGACCCACACGCCCGGCACGAAGACCGGTTTGGCCGGGCTGAAGATTGTGCAGGCCGATGTACCCATCACATAAGCCATGCGGGTACAGAGGCTGCCTACCTCGCCCCCGGGCGCCGACGGAACCCACCCCGCCGGCATGGTCATCGATCATACCGACGGCAATCGGATTACCTTCGCCAAGGCCCCACTCCGCAGCGACTTTGGCACTGACCATCACCAGCATGCCAGGCGCACCGATATCGGCTCCGATGCGCGCAAAGCCCTCGTTCTGCCAGCACGCTGAGACCAACGGCGTGGAAATAGCCGGCATCCGACGCTGTTCATGCGCAAGGTAGGTTCATTTGCAGGTCAAGATAAAGCTCGATTGCGGCAGGTCCGTTGGCACGCCAGGTGAGAAAGTCGGCATGATCGAAGAACTGCCAGGCGGCGTCGAAACTCTGTCGCTTTTGTCGGGTCAGCCAGATGAGCTTGGCCGGACCTGTTTCGGGCGAGATGGTGCCGCCCACGTGATCGAGGACGCGGTGAGCCGTAGCGTTAATTTCTGCCGCTTCGCTAGCAGCGCGGTGATCCACCCAGATTATGACATTTCGGTCCGGATCGCCGGAGGGTCCCATCGGCAGCAGCGCGCCTTGAGGAGCCAGGACCACATGCGAACAAGTCGCGTCGAAAACATGCCAGCGATCGCGTCCCGATTGACGCCGCTGTCCTGTGCGTTGCGCACGCTGGCAGTCACGGCCGCCCAGATGTCGGGGCTCAACTGCTGGACCACATCCCTTGCCTCGCGGAAGATGGCAATGTCGTGCCTGACCATCGCGAGCATGCGCCCCGCGCCGTAGAAGATACCGGCGCGGGCAATGCCCATGCCGAGGTCGATGCCGATATGGAGCGGTTCGGACATCTCAGAGGTCGTTGCTCTGCGGCAGGCCGGCTCCATCAGGTCACCCGCGGCCAGTGCCGCCTCGAGCTTGTCTTTGGGCCCACTCGCCGATGAGAGCGGTGACCACCGGTCCGAACGGCGCCAACGCGTATGCCATGCGACGCCGCCTGGTGGCTTATGGTGTGCCCGAAAGCTTGCAACGCGTGCCTTGGATGCCGTTTAGATCGGCTCTCAAACCAAACCAGCGATTGAACTTGTCTTAATGATGTCGCCGCTTGTGCCCTCGATCATGCACGGCAGCACCGCTCCAACGAAACGAAACGCCGCATATGTGCCGAGATCGAGCATGAAATCCCGTTGGTCGGGGGCGCCCTCAGCGATCGGGCCGCCACGCATGAGAGTCGGCGTTGGCATGGATGATATCGATCTCTTCAGCATGGGCAAGAATGGCACGAACCAAAGCCTCAGCACTCCAGGGGTCTTTGAGATTGGTGACCACGGCAAAGGCATTGCGGCCGAGCTCGCCGCAGAGTTGGTCGAGCCTCAACGCGTCGCGATCGACCAGCGCAACCCGCGCTCCTTCCGCCAGCAGCATGCGCGCCATTCGAGCCCGATGCCCGACGCGGCGCCGGTAACGGCAGCAACCTTGCCGCGCAAATCTTGACCCAAGGTCACACCTTGCTTGCTCGACGATCAAAGGAACACTGCCGCCCGCCCAGGGAACGGTTCGCGATGGCAAAGGCCTGCGGCAGCTTGGCTGCGCCCGCTACAACGAAGAGTGCACCGGCTTCCACCAGCACCTCGGCTCGTCCCGACCTGTCATCTGCCGGTTCCACGACGCCAATCCCGACCATACCTACGGCGCGCAGCGCTTCGATGCCGGGCGGACTGTCATCGATCATGACGCGATCGTCCTGGAGGACGCCGAACGCTCTGGCGCAATGCAGCATCAGGTCGGGGTCTGCTTGGACCTTGGCACCGCGTCGGCGCTGAAAATCTGTGGAGGACGATTGCGAGGGGAATGAGCAAGGCTCCCCTCAAGCCTATGCATTGTGCGGTTGGAGGCCACGCATCTGGGCTGATCGAGGGAACCAACGACGTACATGAGTCTGGGCATGGGTTCAGCCGCTCGGCAAAGCCTGCATAAGGCGTCTGGCCCCAATGGGCGAAGAATTCATCGATGTCGCGATAAAAATACTCATCCTCGATCATGCGGCGGATGATGCGCACTGCATTACCGGTACGTCGTACCACGCGCTTCGGCATCGTTAGTGGCAACGCCATGAGCACACGTGCTCTATGCGAGCGTGCTGCTGGCGATCGGCTCGCTATGCATGAGGACGCCACCGCAACCAAGATGATAAGGGCGATGTTTTCGATTGTCTGGGCGGATCGCCGGCAGCGGAAAGGACGTTTACGAGTACTAATGAGCCAGCCGCATGTTGAAGGCACGGTCCGGCCGGCCGGTGGCTAGCTGTCGCAGGGTCTTGTTCAGGACAAGTTCGGCCTCCTCGTGGTGTGGGGAACCCAGACAGCCAGCCGGTCGGCCAGGATACGGGCGGTTATGGCTTCCCAGTGGCTCTGGAGAAGGCTCTTCTCGATCGAGATGCTATCAGACACTTCAAGCAGCTTGGCCATCCGGCGAATTGTCGGAACGATCGATTCTGGTTCGCTATGGCCTCGCCTGCGACTTGCCTGTCCAGCATCTGCTGAACTTGGACGCCTGCGGCGATCTCCTACGGCGGTTCAACGAGATATAGGGCTCGCTATCGAGTACAGGATAGTTGATGCGCCATGCCTTGCCGCTGGAAGGCTGCGTGCGGTGCCAGACGTGGTGCTGAGCTTGGGAGGATCGCACACGGTCAAGGCGATGGCGGCCGAGCTGAGGTCGCCGCTCACTCGTTGTATTCCGACGAAGCAATGAGGCGCCACGCTCTCGAACTTCAAGAAGGCGGCAGACCCGAAAGAAGACGTCTGGTTTGTAAAGCACGTTTAGGCGAACCGACTGCGCCTGGACCTTCAAGCCGGCGGAATCAATGTTTGCTACCCGTTAGTCCAGAATTTTTTGCGAGCTTTCGACCGGGATCGTATGTTTAAACTAGCTCGAAATTACGTCGTTTCTGCAGTCTGCGCCTCTGCCGAGAAAGGCCTTTTGCCTCTCGTGTCTTGGGAAAACTCAAAGCCGCAGAGGGCGCTATGTATCCTTTGGCGCTTCCGGCCTGATGACGCTTGAGCCGGCTGGAAGTGTCGCCAAGAGGCAGAAGTAACGCTTTTATTGAATGAGGTAACGCAACACATCGGGTCAGGTAACGCATTTTAAGGGATGGATAACACTTTGTCCGAAGCTTGTGGCAAATCTCCATGACCTACGGGTAGGTCGTGGGGAGGTCGCCGGTAGGTCGCGGCATGAACAGATAAGGAACAAAGGTGGGTATGCCGAGGGTTTCAGCTTGAGAAGTCTTAGACCCGGGTATGAGGAAGCAACCTGCCATTTGGGCAGAAGCAAAATCAGTTGGATCGGCCAGTCGAAAGCCCGATACAGCCGGTGGGTCGCAACCCAACTATACCGCTTCAGGGGCGATGGTGAAGAAGAACGAAGTCGGGACGCAAGCCGTTCAAATGCGGTTGGACGTAGATTTCCCACGCTGGCGGCAGATATCGAATGAACAGATCCAGGACCTGACGCTCACCAGGCGTCAAAGGCTGACGAAGATCGGCATGCTCGGATAGGGGCGGGTGTATCACGCGGATCGCGGTACCCGTCCCCGTAACATCATCAGCCGGTGTTCCCTTTTGTAAGAGCATTTACTCACCTCCAAGGCGAAAATGGTCATAGGGATCCGTCTAAATATCAAGCGGATAAGGAAAATATCGTCGGCATGCTTAAGGGCGATCGTCTTTAGAAGAGGCGGCTCACTTCGCTGCGCATCGTCCTTTGGATCGCCTATGCATTGAACCACGCGTCCAAGCCGATCCGGTAGGTTTCCATCAAGTAGCTCTGCGTCGCAGCCAAGAGTTCCAGGTGCGCCGGCTGCACTCCGGCCTTGGAATAACCGGGCTGAACCAAAGTCACTCGGTATTCAGGCCGGATCTGCTGCCACCTATTGATCCAACCGATTAGGGCGGTATTCACATCGGTTGGGCTCGTCCGACGCCGACTAGCTCTACGCTACCAAGGCGATGTAACGGCTAATCGACCCAAAATTGTTTGGTATCGACCCAAGCCCAATTTGGCCTGACAATGTCTGAAAAAGCTTGGCGCACCCGGCGAGATTCGAACTCACGACCTCTGCCTTCGGAGGGCAGCGCTCTATCCAGCTGAGCTACGGGTGCAGGCCGGAATCGGGCCGGGGCCCGGTGGGATGGGCGCAAACTAGTCGAAGGCTGGCGGTTGCGCAACCGGACAATGCCGCCCTCATGGCAAATGCGAGGGAGCGCTGCTGACAGCTTCCCGCGCACCGGTCTATGCTTATGGCACACCGCTCGAACGGCCCGATGGCCGACCAGATCAGGAGGGGCCGGAATGGCGCTGTTTGAAGGACCCGATGGCTTTGGGCGCTGCTTGTGGTGCGGCGGCGCGCCGGAATTCGTGCCCTATCATGATCACGAATGGGGCTTTCCGGTCAGCGACGACACGCGTCTGTTTGAAAAGCTCAGCCTCGAAGCCTTTCAGTCGGGCCTCAGCTGGCGCACCATCCTCAACAAGCGCGAAGCGTTTCGCGCGGCGTTCGCGGGCTTCGACATCGAAAAGGTCGCGGCGTTCACGCAAAAGGACGTCGAGCGCCTGCTCGCCGATGCCGGCATCGTCAGGCATCGCGGCAAGATCGAAGCGGTGATCAACAATGCCCGGCGCGCCCGGGAGCTCATCGCCGAGGCCGGGTCGATCGCCGCCTTCGTCTGGCGCTATGAAGCCGAAAGCCCTGCCGCGCCGCAGAGCCAGACCACCTCGCCTCAATCCATCGCCTTGTCCAAGGCGCTCAAGAAGCGCGGCTGGGCGTTTGTCGGCCCGACGACGGTCTTCGCCTTCATGCAGGCGATGGGGCTGGTCAACGATCATGCCACCGGCTGTGTCAGCCGCGACAAGGCCACCGCGCTGCGGGCCAGTTTCGTGGTGCCAGGCACTGCACGGCCTTAATCTGAATTAATTGGCAAACGCGGCGTTGTCGCCTAGATAGGCTGACCTTTGCAGACGAGCGACCCATGGAACAGCCGACCGGCATCTCGAAATCTCTCACCGGCATATCCGGGTTTGACGATCTGACCATGGGCGGCCTGCCTACCGGCCGTCCGACGCTGGTCTGTGGCTCGGCCGGGTGCGGCAAGACACTGTTCGCCACCACCTTCCTCGTGCATGGTGCGCGTGATTTCGACGAGCCCGGCGTGTTCGTCAGCTTCGAGGAACGTCCCGAGGATATCGCGGCCAATGTCGCGTCCCTTGGCTTCGACGTCGATGCGCTGGTCGCGGCCGACAGGCTCGGCTTTGAGCACATCGCCATCGACCCCAGCGAATTGGCCGAGATCGGCGATTATGATCTGGAAGGTCTGTTCCTCAGGCTGGAACTGGCGATCGATGCGATCGGCGCCAAGCGCGTCGTGCTCGATACGATCGAGAGCCTGTTTTCCGCCTTCTCCAATCCGGCCATCCTGCGCGCCGAGATCCGGCGCCTGTTCGACTGGCTGAAGGACAAGGGGATGACCACCGTCATCACCGCCGAGCGTGGCGACGGCACGCTGACGCGTCAGGGGCTCGAGGAATATGTGTCCGATTGCGTCATCCTGCTCGATCACCGGGTGCACAACCAGATTTCGACGCGCCGCATGCGCATCGTCAAGTATCGCGGCACCGCCCATGGCACCAACGAATACCCGTTTCTGATCGACCAGGACGGTTTCTCGGTGTTGCCGGTGTCCTCACTGGGTCTCAATCACCAGGTGTTCGAAGAGCGCATTTCGTCGGGCGTTCCCGATCTCGACGAGATGCTGAGCGGCGGCGGCTTTCATCGCGGCTCCTCGATCCTGATTTCGGGCGTCGCCGGTTCGGGCAAGTCGTCGCTTTCGGCCAGCTTCGTAGGCGCCGCGGCCAGCCGGGGCGAGCGGTCGATCTATTTCTCGTTCGAGGAGTCGCAGGAGCAGGTGGTGCGCAATATGCGCTCGATCGGGCTCGATCTCCAACCGATGATCGAGAGTGGCCTTGTGCACTACGTTGCCGCGCGACCGACGTCCTACAGCCTCGAAATGCACCTCGCCATCATGCTGCGCGAAGTGGTGCGGTTCGATCCCAAGCTCGTCGTGCTCGATCCCATCTCCGCCTTTATCGATACGGGTGATGCGCTCGAGGTCCAGTCCATGCTGCTGCGCATGGTGGATTTCCTCAAGAACCGCGGCATAACGGCGGTCTTCACCCATCTCATGCACAATCAGGATGGAAACGTCGCAACCGATGCCGGGCTATCGTCGTTGATGGATGCTTGGGTGCTCATGCTCAATCGCGAGGTCAATGGCGAGTTCAATCGCGAACTCTACCTGCTCAAGGCCCGCGGAACGTCGCACTCCAATCAGGTGCGCGAATTCGTCATGAGCGACGGGGGGATCAGGCTTTTGCCGCCATATCTGGGCGAGAACGGTGCACTGACAGGGTCGGCGCGCAAGAGCGAGGAGGCCCGTGCCCGCCGCGCCGAAGTCGCACGTCTCGACGAAATCGAACGTATCCGCGTGGAGGTCGAAACGCGCCGCCGCAAGGCTCAGGCGCAGATCGAAAGCCTGCAGGCGGAAATCGACGCCGACGAGCGCGAGTTGCGCGCCGCTCTCTCCCGCGAAGCCGCCTACATTGAGCAGGCAAAAGACGACCTTACCGAAATGGAAGCGAGCCGGCGCGTCTGATGCGTGCTGCCGGAGACAGACGATGACCGAGACCACAGTCCCCCGCAAACTGACCCTTTATGTCGCCGGCCAGACGCCCAAGTCCGTCTCCGCCATCGCCAACCTGCGCAAGATCACCGAAGAGCACCTCCCGGGGCAATACGAGATCGATGTCGTCGACCTGCGCGAAAACCCCAAGCTGGCAAAAGAGCATTCCATCGTCGCCATCCCGACGCTGGTGCGTGAGCTGCCCATACCGCTGCGCAAGATCATCGGCGACTTGTCCGATGTCGAAAAGGTGCTGGTGGCGCTCAAGGTGCAGGAATGACCGGGCAGGACATCTCCGAGCTTCGCACCCGCCTCGAAGAGGCCGAAGACACGCTGCGCGCCATTCGTGCCGGCGAGATCGATGCGCTGGTCATCGATACGCCCGATAGCGCGGAAATCTTCACCCTCGAGGGCGAAGGCCAGTCCTATCGCAACTTCCTCGAAGCCATGGATGTCGGCGCCGCGGCGCTCGATGGCGAGGGGCGCATTCTCTACGTCAATACAAATCTCATGTCCGCTCTGGGCACCGCCCTCAATTCATGGCACGGACTGCGCTTTGCCGATGTCCTGGATGCCGATGTCGCGGCCCGCATCGATGCGCTGGCCGGCTCGGTCCATGGGAGCGCCGAGATTTCGCTCACAAGGCACGGACAGCCAACCCACTTCGCCGTTTCCGCGCGTCCGATGCGGCTCGGCGCCGTCCAGGGCCACGCCGTAACCTTTACCGACATCACCCAGCGGGTCGAGGCGGAGCTGGCGCTGCAGAGCGAGCGCGCTGCCCGCGCGGTGATCGCCTCGGCCAACGAAGCCGTACTGGTCTGCGGCCTTGACGGCGTCGTTACCCATGCCAATGTCGCGGCCCAGAACGTCTACGAGGGCGATCCGGTCGGGCAGCGGTTTGCCGATATCGTGCCGCTGATCTTCCCCGGCGCAACCGGCATGGTGCAATCGGCCGACATCGTGGACATGGCCATCGGCGGCAGCGCCGTGCAGGGCATCGAAGCCACCGCTCCGAACGCCCCGCGGATCAAGGATTACCAGGTCAGCGCCGCGCCGCTGCATGTGGGCGATGAATCCATCAGTGGCTGTGTGATCACCATGGTGGACCTGACGCACCGCAAAGCGGCCGAAAAGCAGCAATTGCTATTGATGCGCGAGCTCGACCACCGGGTCAAGAACACGCTCGCGCTGGTGCTGTCGATCGCCGGCCGAACGATGCACCACGAGGATACGCTCGAGGGCTTCCACGCTGCGTTCACCGGGCGGATCCAGGCGCTCGCCGCAACGCACAATCTCCTGGCGGAAAACGGCTGGACCGATCTGACCATTGCCGATGTGGTGCAGGCCGAACTGGCTCCGCATGCAGGCGGCTCCGGACGCTTCGTCACCGAGGGTCTCCATCATGCGATAACGCCCCGCGCCGCCATCGCGCTGGGTCTCGTCATTCACGAACTCGCGACCAATGCCGCCAAGTATGGTGCGCTTTCGGCCACCAACGGCAAGGTCACCGTGATCGCCCTCGGAAATCCTGACAAGGATGCATTCGCGCTCGAATGGCGGGAAAGCGGTGGTCCCCCGGTCGCGACACCGGCACGCCGCGGCTTCGGGCAGAACGTCATTACCCGCAGCCTGCAGTATTCGCCCCATGGTGGCGCCGAAGTCGACTATCGGCCCGAGGGCGTCGTCTGCCGGATTTCACTGCCGCGCGAGGACATGCGCTAGCTCTTCAGCATGGGACCGGCAGCGATCGCCGCCGGTCCCTCTGGCCGACAGGCTGTCGATCAGGCGGCCTTGACCACTTCCACAACTTCGACATCGAACACGAGGTCCTGGCCAGCCAGCGGATGGTTGGCGTCGACGGTAATGCTCTGCTCGTCCAAACCGACCACGGTGATCGGCAGCATGCCGCCATCGGCCGTGCGGGCCTGAAGCTGGGAGCCGACCTTGAGATCGATGCCCGCAGGCACCTTGGCGCGGTCGAGCTGCTGGATTGCCTCGTCGCGGCGCGGGCCATAGGCGTCGTCCACCGGAATGGTCACGGTGCTCTTGGCGCCAGCTTCCATGCCCGCCACGTGCTGTTCAAGCCCGCGGATCACCTGGCCCTGGCCAAGCGTGAATTCGAGCGGCGCGCGCCCCTCGGAACTATCGAACTGCGTGCCATCAACGAGACGGCCGGAGTAGTGGATGCGCACGATGTCGCCGGTTGCGGCAGTGGTCATGAGACAAGCCTTTCGGAATTTTGAAGCCCGCGTGGCGTGCGGGCCTGTCGTGTCAGTCGCGCGACAGTATTGCCGCCCTATGGGGCAGAACACCGACCGACCAAGGGTCGAATGGTGAGCGCGAGGCGAAGGCATTAATTTAGGGCGCGAGCGGCGGATGTAAACCTTTTGGTCGCAAGTGCCTGCCATGATTGCGCTTTCGCGCTTCTGCGCCCCGATAACACTTGCCCGTGTGTCGCATTTCCGCCATCAAGCCGCCGTGTTTCCCGCGTAGCGGGCGGAATGAGGGACTGCATTGGCTTTTAGAGGTACTGCGATGACGGCACGGCCGCTCCCCATTGCCGGCTCCATTGCCCTGGCATTCGTTCTGTCCGGTTGCTCCATGGCCGGCATCAAACCCATGCCCGGCAAGAGCGCGACCGCGGCCATCGCCAGCTTTGCACCGGCGGCGCCTACGCCGGCCGGACATGTGCCGCGCGCCAATGCCGTGCCGACCGCGCCGACGTCTGCCCTTCTTGGATATGCCGGGAGCGAACGCGGCGCCCTAGACGGTCTTATCGCCCACTATTCCGCTGAATATGCCGTGCCCGAGCATCTGGTGCGCCGGGTGATCGTGCGCGAAAGCGGCTACAATCCGGGTGCGCGCAACGGTCCCTATTACGGCCTGATGCAGATCAGCCACGCCACGGCGCGCGGCATGGGCTATCGTGGCGAGGCCGCGGGCCTCCTCGATGCCGAAACCAACCTGCGATACGCCGTGCGTTATCTCGCCGGCGCCTACGTGACTGCCGGCGGCAACGACGATCGCGCCGTTCAGTTCTATGCTCGTGGCTATTACTACGATGCCAAGCGCCTGGGCCTGCTCGACAAGGCGGGCCTGCGCTGATCGCTAGGCGGTGGGCGCGGTAAGCAGGCTCTTCAGCCGCTCGGTCAATTCATCTTCGCGATAGGGCTTTTCGAGCCGCACGAAGTCGTGGTCGATCGTGCCCGGCAATTCCGCATGGCCGCTGGTCAGCAGTACTGGGAGGCCCGGCCGCAGCTTGCGCGCGGCAGTGGCGAGTTCGACGCCGTTCATGCCCGGCATTGAATAATCCGTGACCATGGCGACGATATCATTGTTCCGCTCGAGCAGAGAAAGCGCTTCCGCGCCGGAAAAGGCCTCCAGCGCACGATAACCGATCTCGGTCACGATGTCGGCAGTGTTGAGGGTAATCAAGGCATCGTCGTCCACCACCAGAATGGTGGTGCCGGATCCCCTCAAGGGGGTAATCTGCACGGGATATCCTTTAAGGCCCCACCGAGCCTGTTACCGGAAGTAGCGGAAATCCGCTCTTCCTATCCTCTTACACCCTATGCCCGGAAAAGTGGCGAAGATAGGGAGCTGCGCGGAAAAGTGATCTCGCCGCTGCTCCTGACACCTCCGGTCAGAAATGGGTGCCATCATGGCGCGCGAGGCGATAAAGTCGCCGCCGACTGAATAGGGGAATCGTTCATGCATCTGCTGCTCGTCGATGGCTCGGGCTACATCTTCCGCGCCTTCCACGCCCTGCCGCCGTTGTCGCGCAAGTCCGATGGGCTGCCGGTCGGCTGCGTACAGGGGTTCTGCAACATGCTCTACAAGCTGACGCAGGACATGGATGGCGACGAGCCCCCGACCCACATGGCGGTCATCTTCGACGCCAAGGGCAAGACTTTCCGCGACGATATCTACCCCGAATACAAGGCCCAGCGCCCGCCGGCGCCCGAAGAACTGGTGCCGCAGTTCCCGCTGACCCGTTCGGCCACGCGCGCCTTTTCCATCCCCTCCATCGAAATGGAGGGGTGGGAGGCCGACGACATCATGGCCACCTATGCCTGCATGGCGCGCGACGCCGGCATGAAGGTCACCATCGCCTCCTCCGACAAGGACCTGATGCAGCTGGTCGAACCCGACGGGTCGATCCGCCTGCTCGACACCATTCCTCGCCCCGGCCAGCCGCCGCTCAGGTGGATCGGTCCCGACGAAGTCTTCACCAAGTTCGGCGTGACGCCCGACAAGGTCATCGACGTGCAGGCGCTGTGCGGCGACAGCGTCGACAATGTCCCGGGCGTGCCGGGCATCGGCGTCAAGACGGCAGCCGAGCTCATCAATACCTATGGCGACCTCGAGACCCTCCTCGAACGCGCCACCGAGATCAAGCAGAATGCCCGCCGCGAAAAGCTGATCGCCAATGCCGAACTGGCCCGGGTGTCCAAACGCCTCGTGACGCTCGAACGCCAGGTGCCGGTCGAGATCGATCTCGATGGCCTCGTGCGCCAGCCGATGAGCCCGTCCGCGCTGTTCCCATTCCTCAAGGCAATGGAATTCGCCACTATCACCAAGCGCCTCGCGACCCTGCTCGAGGCCAATCCCGACGATTTCGCGCCCGATCCGGAACTCGCCGCCAACAGGGACAATCCCGTTCCCGGCGCGCCGCAGAAATCCACGACGCTCTCGGTCGCCAAGGCCAAGCTCGCCGCCAATGTCGTGCCCGGCTCCGGCCCTGCCCGGTTCGCCGCCGAGGAGCATGCGCGCGTCAAAGCCGTCCCGGTCGATTACCACGCCTACGAGATCGTCACCACGCCCGACCGGCTCGAAGCCTGGATCGCGAAAATCGTCGACAAGGGGCATTTTGCCGTCGACACCGAGACCACCTCGCTCGATCCGCAGGTGGCCGATATCGTCGGCATCTGCCTTTCCACCGAGATGGGCACCGGCTGCTATATCCCTGTTGGCCACGCCCTGCCCGGCGATCTCCTAGGTGGCGGCGGCCTCGTCGAGGGGCAGCTGCCCATCGGCTTCGTGCTCGAGGCGCTGAAACGCGTCCTCCAGGATCCGGCCATTCTCAAGATCGGGCAGAACGCCAAATACGATACCGAAGTCTTCGCGCGCTACGGCATCTCCATGGCGCCGATCGACGACACCATGCTGATCTCCTACGCGCTCGATGGCCCGCGCTATAACGGCCTCGACGTCCTGGCCGACCACTGGCTCAACCACAAGACCATCACCTTCGGTGAGCTCGCCGGCACCGGCAAGGCGCAGAAGACCTTCGACCAGCTCGAGATCGCGGCCGCCGCCCGCTACGCCGCCGAGGATGCCGACATCACCCTGCGGCTCTGGCATGTGCTGAAGCCGCGCCTTGCCGCGGAAAACGCCACCACGGTCTACGAAACCCTGGAGCGCCCGCTCTCGCCGGTGCTGGCCCGCATGGAAGCGCGCGGCATCACCGTCGACCGGCAGATCCTCGCCCGGCTTTCGGGCGATTTCGCCCAGCGCGCCGCCGCGCTCGAAGCCGAGGCCCATGAGATGGCCGGGCAAAGCTTCAACCTCGGCTCGCCCAAGCAGCTGGGAGAAATCCTCTTCGACAAGATGGGCCTTGAAGGCGGCACCAAGACCAAGACCGGCGCCTGGTCGACCGGCGCCGACGTGCTCGAAGACCTGGCGCTGAAGGGCATTCCGCTGGCCCGCACCATTGTCGACTGGCGCCAGCTCACAAAGCTCAAGGGCACCTATACCGATGCCCTCCCCACCTATATCAACGCGCGCACCGGCCGCGTGCACACATCCTACCAGCAGGCCTCCGTGCTCACCGGGCGCCTCTCGTCCAACGAGCCGAACCTTCAGAACATTCCCGTGCGTACCGAGGACGGCCGCAAGATCCGCACCGCCTTCATCGCCCCGCCGGGCAAGGTTCTGATTTCGGCCGACTACAGCCAGATCGAATTGCGGGTGCTGGCGCATATCGCCGATATCCAGGCGCTCAAGGACGCCTTCGAGGAAGGCCTCGACATTCACGCCATGACCGCGTCGGAAATGTTCAACGTGCCGGTCGAAGGCATGCCCTCGGACGTGCGCCGCCGCGCCAAGGCCATCAATTTCGGCATCATCTACGGCATTTCCGCCTTCGGCCTCGCCAACCAGCTCGGCATCGAGCGCTCGGTGGCCGGCGATTACATCAAGACCTATTTCGAGCGTTTCCCTGGAATCAAGGACTATATGGACGCCCAGAAGATGCGCGTGAAAGCCGACGGCTTCGTTACCACCATTTTCGGGCGCAAGATCCAGTTCCCCAATGCCAATTCCGGCAATCCAAGCGAACGGAGCTTCGTCGAACGCGCCTCCATCAACGCCCCTATCCAGGGCTCAGCCGCCGACATCATCCGCCGCGCCATGATCCGCATGGAGCCGGAATTGGCGAAGGCGGGCGTGGATGCACAGATGCTGCTGCAGGTCCACGACGAACTGATCTTCGAAGTCCCCGAAGGCACGCAGGACCAGGCGATCCCGGTGATCAAGCGGGTGATGGAAAAGGCGGCGGAACCGGCCGTCATGCTGTCGGTGCCGATCCAGGTGGATGCACATGCGGCGAAGAACTGGGATGAGGCGCATTGAGTGGAAATTGTTCTCACGTATCGAGGCAGGATCCCATCCAAGGCTAGCAATAAGTCGGCCATTTGGGACATGCGAAAATCTTTCAACCACCAACTTCGGAAGCTGTGGGGAAAAGAACCTTTCGACGTCCTCAAGAAGTGGGAGGATTCCAACTTCACCGCTGGCGGAGCAGAGTTCCGAATTCACCAGGGCGAGCAGCTATTTGTGCCACTGTATGGCAATTTGATCGGTGTTGGGGTGGATCTAGACATCCGGCTCTTGGCCGGCATGCCCACACAGAAGGCAGTGTTAAGTTCTGGCGACCTCGACAACAGGATAAAGCGGATAATTGATGCTCTGCAGGCGCCTGCGCAGGTTGGCGAGCACATTGACGGATTAGAACCAAACGGTCGCTGGCACTGCTTGGTCGATAACGATAGCGCAGTTGTCGGGTTATCAGCAAAGCTGGGAGCTTTCCTGGACGGTGGAGACCCGTCTGAATCCTTTGCAACGATTATAGTTAGGCCAGTGCCGCTGCGCGTGACTTGGGCTAACATGAGCATGCTCTACTAGTAGTTGCCCCCACCCGGCCTCCCCCTGAAGGAGGGGGAGGGGAAGAGGTGTTCATCGAGATGCCTCCGCAAACTCGATGGGTCCCTCCCCCTTCTGCAGGGGGAGGCTAGGTGGGGGGCCCTTCCGGTGCATCCGGCTCGCCGAGAACGCCGCACAGCACCAGGAACACACCCTCAGGACTGCTCACCTCGCCATTGGTGAACCGCAGGACGCGGTAGCCGCGTCCCTCCAGAAACGCCGTGCGCCGCTCGTCATGCGCCAGTCCAGCTTCGGAATAGTGCGTATCGCCATCAATCTCGACGATGAGCTTTTTGCCCTTGCAGACGAAGTCGACGACATAGGGACCGATGGGCGCCTGCCGCCGCCAGTGCAGACCAGCCTCGCGCCAAGGATGGAGGATCGCCCAGAATTTCCGCTCAGGCGGCGTCTGTTCACGCCGCAGTTTGCGGGCGAAAGTGACCGGGCCGTCCATGAGCCCTCCTGCGCCGATCGTAGCATTGGCAGTGAGGAAGAGGACCCCCACCCGGCCTCCTCACCTCGGCTAGCTCCACTGGAGCTAGCCGCCCCACGGGATGGATCAGAGCCCTCAAGAAGGGGGAGGGGAAGAGGTGTTCATCCGAGATGCCTCCGCAAACTCGATGGGTCCCTCCCCCTTCTGCAGGGGGAGGTTAGGTGGGGGTACTCTTCATCCTCACCCCCGCATCGCCTCCGCCGCCGAGTAGAGCCGCACAGCACTCGCGTGGTTCCACTGGTCCACCGCCTCCCGCGCCGCCGTGTCCCTGCGCACAAACGCCTCGATGCGCTCCAGCCCGATATCGTCGAGGAGGTGTCGGATCGGCGACCACATGACCCAGATGGGGTTGACCATGCGCATGTGGAGACGATCGTGGACGATGTCGAAATGGACGTTGGCCGAGCGCGCCAGGTCGAGGAATTCGGCGACGGCGTCGTCGGTGATGGGTTCTGATGTGTCGGTGTAAGCCATGGGGCTGCCTCGCATTTGATACAAATGCAATGCGTTTCGCGGCGCCGGGCTCCGGAAACCGGCCGTTATGGTGAATGAAGGGTTAAGGGCGGCGGCCCGGAAGCCCGCGCTGCAACCCACGCGCGCTGGGGTCGTTGGTCCTCCATCCACAGGAGGAGACGCCATGAACAAGGACCAGAAGCCGGGCAACAGAGGGCAGGACGACGATACCAAATCGCTGGTCGAGGCGCGCGAAGAGGCCGAGCAGCCGGCCGGCGAATTCGAGACGGCGCACGATCAGCAGCATCCCAAGCCCAAGCCCGAAGATGACCAGCCAGAGTGATATCTATGGCGCGCTGATCGCCAAGTTCCTCGCAGCGCAGGACCGGGTCTATCCGCAGGCGCTGGGGGAATTGCGCGCGGGGCGCAAGCAGACGCACTGGATGTGGTTCATCTTTCCGCAACTGGCGGGTCTCGGACACAGCGACATGGCCCGGCGCTACGCGCTGGGCGATCTCGACGAAGCCGCGGCCTATGCCGCCCACCCGGTGCTCGGCGCGCGCCTCCTGGAATGCACCGAGGCCGTGTTGCTGCATACCCCGGGTAGCGTGGCGCCGCGCGATCTCCGCAGCATTTTCGGCACGCCTGACGATCTCAAGTTCATTTCATCGATGACGCTGTTCGCCCGCACCCTGCCCGACCGGCGCGCGTTCCGGGCCGCCCTCAGCGCCTTCAATGGCGGACATGAGGACGAGCGGACCGTGGCGCTGCTGGAGACGGTCTGACGCGACCGCGATGACGAGTGTCAGCGGCGGCGGAGCGTCGCCTGTCGTCCGGCGCCGCCCGGCGGAATATCGAGCGTCACGGTGACCGTCACGGCATCGCGCACCTGCGGCGCACGCTCCGCCCATTCCACCAGCACGATGGCTTCGGCGTCGTCGAGCAGGCCCAGTTCCTCGACTTCCGAGGCATCGGCCAGCCGGTAGAGATCGGCGTGCAGAACCGGCCCGCGCGGCGTGTCATAGGGCTGGAGGATGGCAAAGGTCGGCGACGGCACGTCGAGCTCGCCATCGCCGGCCAGCGCCCGGATCACCGCCCGCGCCAGCGCCGTCTTGCCGGCGCCCAGGTCGCCCTCGAGGCTGACGACATCCCCGGGCTTCAGCGTCCTGGCAAGCGCCGCACCGAATTGCGCGGTAGCCTCGTCGTCGGGGAGGAAGGTTTCGTCACCGGCCATTGGGGTCTATTCGGCCACGCCGGCCATGGCGCTGTCGAGCGGCAGGTTGACGATGATGCGGCTGCCCTTGGGCTCGCGCTTTTCAGCCGAAATCGTGCCGCCATGCATGTTGACGAAGGTGCGCACGATGGAGAGCCCGAGGCCCGCACCGCGCTGACGGCCGCCCGCGGCGGGCGTATCGAGGCGGGTGAGGATGGCCGATTTCATCTCGTCGGTGATGCCGGGGCCCTCGTCCTCGATGACGAAGAGCATGCGGTCGCCACGATGGCTGGCGACGAGGCGGATATCGCCGCCGGGCGGGGAGAAGCGCGCGGCATTGGACAGGAGATTGTAGAGCACCTGCACCATGCGCGTGCCGTCGGCGACGAAGATGGGGAGATCGGGCTCGATGTCGATGATGAGGTTGGGCGGCTCGCCCGACAGGTCGTGCAGCGAGGCGGTGAGACCGGCGCGGGCCTTTTCGACGAGCCCGGCCACGTCCTGCGGTTCGGGATTGAGCTCGGCAATGCCGGCATCGACCGAAGCGAGATCGAGGATATTGTCGATCAGCACGGCCAGCGTCACCGAGGAGGCGCGGATATAGTCGAGATATTCGCGCTGGCGCGGATTGAGGCTGTCGCCTTCGGCATCGGCCAGGAAATCGGCAAAGCCGATGATATTGGTCAGCGGCGAGCGCAGCTCATAGGAGACGTTCTCGACGAAGGCGTCCTTGAGGTGGTCGGCGGCGACGAGCGCGTCGTTGCGCTCCTTGAGCACCTTCGAATAGGAGGCGCTTTCGGTGACGTCGAGGAAGGTCATCATCGTCTGCCCATCGGGCAGGCGGGTGATGGCGTAGTCGACGAGGCGCCCGTCGGAGCGGTTGATGCGGCCGGTGCGGTCGGTGCGGGTGGGGTTGAGATCGACGATGGTTCGCTTGAGGTCGCGCCAGATGGTGGCGCCGTCCTCGGGAATGGCGCGGCCGGAGACTTCGGCCAGCTGGTCGATATGAGGATTGCTGCCCAGCTCGTTCATCGGCAGCTTCCAGAGCTTGGAAAGCTGCGGATTGGAAAGGGTCAGGCGGCCATTGGTGCCGAACACCGCCACGGCCTCGTTGAGGGCCATGATGGTTTCGCGCAGCACATTGGTGAAGGCCTTGTTGGTGGATTCGAGCTCGAGACGCTCGGTCATGTCCTCGAAGACGTAGATGACGCCGCCCGCGGGGCCCGCCGGGGCCGAGATGACCTTGATGGAGCGCCCGTCGGGCAGATGCCAGGGATCGGCCTCGTGCGGCGCCTTGCGCGCGTAGCTCTCGAGGTGCTTGGTGCGCCAGGTAAGGTAGTCGACCTGGTTGGGCAGCATGCCCTCGGTGCGCAGCTTGTCGAGGATGGCGCGCTCGTCGAGGCCGGGGGTCAGGAACTTGGCGTCGAGGTTCCAGAGATTGGCATAGGCGGCGTTGAACTGGGTCAGTTCGCGCCGTGCATTGAAGATAGCGATGGGTGTCGCCAGGGCATCGATGATGCCGCCGATATGGTTGGCAGCGGTCTCTGGCGCGGCGGCCGGGCGAGCGGTTTCGCCCTGCACGCGGAGATAGCCGGCGCGGCCGCCGGGCACCGGGAATTCCACCAGCTCGTATTTGCCATGCGCGGCGAAGTCGAGCGAGCGGCTGACCGGATCGGCCGAGGCGCGGCAGGTCTTGAGATGTCCGGCAAGGGTCGTGGCGTCGAGCAGCTCGGGCGGCGTCGCGTCAGGCGCCGGGCGTCCGAGCGTGCGCGCCAGCCCGAGATAGGCGGCATTGGCAAAGACCAGGCGATCGTCCTCGTCGCGCAGGAAGGCGGGCTTGTTGAGCCGGGCGAGAATGGTGCGGGCACTTTCCCAGGCCTCGTCGGCAACCACGGCGGCAAGGACGGGCTGCTGGCCCGGCTGGTTGTGCGCGGGCCGCAGGCGCAGCGCCACGGCACTGCCCATGACCCAGCCGTTGACCCGGACCACCCGGCCGTCGAGCGTGGCGACGCTTTCGGCAAAGGCGTGGCCGTGCATGCGCAGCTCTTCGACCAGTGCCGACAGCCGGTTGGTTTCGGCGGCGCCGAGCCAGGAATGGAAATTGAGCACGCTCTGCGGCTGACGTCCGCGCGGCAGCACGGCATCGGCCTGGCCGAGGAAGCGCGGCGCTTCATGGCCCTGCCAGAGCACGGTCAGTTCGCGACTGCCGGCGATGAGGTTTTCGTATTCGTCCACCAGGGCGCGCAGGTCGGCGATCTGCTCGGCGGCGCGACGGCGGGCGGCGCGGCTGTCGGTGAGGAGCGTGCGCACCAGGGCCATGGAGAGCAGCGCGAAACCGCCCGCGCCGATAGCGACTGCGAAGGGGGCGATGCCGCCCAGATTTGCCGGAACAAGACTTTGCGCCAGTGCGGGGACCGCCATCAGCAAGGTCAGGGGTGCCGCACCGAGTGCCGCGAATCCCAATTGTTTCCGGAATCGATCCGGCGCCATACCAGCCCTCTTTCGCTTTGTGTGCGATGCCAACCCGACCAGAATGGCCGGTACGCCCCAACTTCAATCAGGCTGCTACGCGAAACCGAAAGCGGTTCCAGCTGCCCCCAAGATCAGGCGGCGCGTCCCCTCGCCACCCGAATCACAAAGACCATAGCGGGCACGCGAATCGCGCAAAAGAGTCTTGATGGCTGTGCGTTGCGGGCAAAGGGCAAGGAAAAGGCTTGACCCATGAACGAAACAGAAACCTTTCAAAAAGGTAAAGCCCGGGACATGTCCCGGGCTTTTTTCGCACATCGTGGCCCCGGATGGACCTCAGTAGCGATATTCGGCCGACTTGAACGGACCTTCCGGCGTGACGCCGATATAGTCGGCCTGGGCCTTGGTGAGCTTAGTCAGCTTGGCGCCGAGCTTGGCCAGGTGCAGCTCGGCAACCTTTTCGTCGAGATGCTTGGGCAGCACGTGCACCTTCTTCTCGATCTTGTCGCCATTGGTCCAGAGCTCGATCTGGGCCAGGGTCTGGTTGGAGAACGAGGCAGACATCACGAAGCTCGGGTGGCCCGTGGCATTGCCCAGGTTCACCAGGCGCCCTTCGGACAGCAGGATCAGGCGCTTGCCGTTGGGCTGCTCGATCAGGTCGACCTGCGGCTTGACGTTGGTCCACTTGAAGTTGCGCAGGCCCAGCACGTCGATCTCGTTGTCGAAATGGCCGATATTGCAGACGATGGCCATGTCCTTGAGATTGCGCATGTCGTCGACCATCAGCACGTCGCGGTTGCCGGTGGCGGTCACGACGATGTCGGCGCGATGGGCAGCGTCCTCGAGCGTCACAACCTCGAAGCCTTCCATGGCGGCCTGCAGCGCGCAGATCGGATCGACTTCGGTGACCAGCACGCGGGCGCCGGCGCCGCGCAGCGATTCAGCCGAACCCTTGCCGACGTCGCCATAGCCACAGACCACGGCGACCTTGCCGGCCAGCATCACGTCGGTGCCGCGACGGATCGCGTCGACGAGGCTCTCACGGGTGCCGTACTTGTTGTCGAACTTGGACTTGGTGACCGAGTCGTTGACGTTGATGGCCGGGAACGGCAGCTCGCCCTTGGCGTGCAGCTGATAGAGGCGCATCACGCCCGTCGTGGTTTCCTCGGAAACGCCGCGGATATTGGCGCGGATGGTCGAATAGAAGGTCGGGTTGGTGGCCAGGCGCTTCTTGATGGTGGCGAAGAAGATTTCTTCTTCCTCGTTGCCCGGCTTGTCGAGAATGGACGGATCCTTCTCGGCCTTGGCGCCCGTCAGCACCAGCATGGTGGCGTCGCCGCCGTCATCGAGGATCATGTTGGGCGTGCCGCCATCGCCCCATTCCATCATGCGGTCGGTGAAGTCCCAGTATTCCTGCAGCGTCTCGCCCTTGTGGGCAAAGACGGGAATGCCGGCGGCGGCGATGGCGGCAGCAGCATGATCCTGGGTCGAGAAGATGTTGCACGAGACCCAGCGCACGTCCGCGCCGAGCGCCACAAGGGTCTCGATCAGCACGGCAGTCTGGATGGTCATGTGCAGCGAACCGGCAATGCGGGCGCCCTTGAGCGGCTGGGCGGCCGCATATTCCTCGCGGATCGCCATAAGGCCCGGCATTTCGATTTCGGCGATGCTGATTTCCTTGCGACCGAAATCAGCGAGGGCGATGTCCTTGACCGCGTAGTCGGTCGGGCTCTTGGTCATGGGTCGGGCTCCGGCGGGATAGGTTTCGTTGCCCCCTCCTATACGGGAGTGGATGTTACCGATCAATGACGGATATAAAGGTTTTGTTATATGGCTTGAGGTGGCGGTTTCTCCGCAGTGAACAACTCGGGCAAGAAGGCTCCCACATCCACGGATCCGCCCTCGAGCTCGACCCGAGGGCCACTCAGAACGCGGTGGATGTTCATGCAGGTCCTCGGGTCAAGCCCGAGGACGGCACGGTAGTGTTGATGTCTCCGGAGCAAGCTACAAGGCTAGGCCCGTGTCACCCGGATCCTGCTTCGCCCCCTGCCCCGACGGAACGGCAGAGCGCAAACCCGGACCAGCGCGGACAAAACCAGATATCCCATGATGAAGCCGGCTCCGGCATAGAGAATGCCTTCCACCGTTACCGGCACGGCCGGCTTGTAGTTTTCAAGCGTTCGGCGGCCGATATCGCTGTCGAGATAGGCCGGAAGCGATTGGAAACGCTGGACCGGGCCAGCGCCCTGGATCTCGGCAAGCGTCGTGTTCAGCTGCTCATACCGCTGGAAGGTGGCAACCATGGATGTGCCGCGGCCGGCGAGGAAGTCGTCATTGGACACCGAGTACCGAGCGAGCGCCTGCTGCCGATCCAGGCCGCCCGCTTCCGCAGCCCGGTCGAAATCCTCGGTAATGACGCGCAGCTCGTCGACCGCGCCGCCAAGACGTTGCGTATATTGCTGCGCATATTCGGGAAACTGGCTGAGCACCAGCGCCAGGGCGATACCGCCTGTACTCGCTATAAGCCGCCTCAACACACCCTGGCTCCCCGTTCGCCTCGCTGTACCATTACTCAAGCAAAAGGCAGGAAAAAGTCACGGGTTCCATGGCGCTTCGCGCACCGGCCCGACCATGTCCGGCACAATCGCATCGACAGAGGCTGTCTTATGCCAGGAACGGGCTGCCCGAACGTCGCGTCCCGTCGTCTCTCAGGCCTCTGCCCCGTCCACGTCCTCGTCGAAACCATTGTTGACCAGTTCGACAATGGCTTCGAGCGCTTCCCGCGCCTGCTTTCCGGTCGCTTGCACGAGGATGGTAGAGCCCGGTCCCGCACCGAGCATCATGAGACCCATGATGGAGTTGCCGGCTACCGAGGTGCCGTCCTTGATCACCGAGATCGACGCATCGAAGCATTCGGCCGTGCGCACGAACCGCGCCGAGGCGCGGGCATGCAGGCCCTTGCGGTTGACGATGGTGAGTTGCTGGGCAACGGCCCGACTGGCGTCCACTGTCAGCTACCCAGAATGGTATTGGCGACGGTGATGTATTTCTTGCCGGCCTCCTGGGCGATGGCGACGGCGTCTTCCATGCTCATTTCGCCGCGAACCCGGCCCAGCTTGACCAGCATAGGCAAGTTGACGCCGGCGATGACCTCGACCTGCCGGTTCTGCATCACGGAAATGGCCAGGTTTGACGGCGTGCCGCCGAACATGTCGGTGAGGATGATGACACCGTCCCCGCTATCGGCCCGGTCGATTGCCTTGAGGATATCTTCCCTGCGGCTCTCTGCATTGTCCTCGGGCCCAATGGCTATGGTCTCCACATATTCCTGCGGACCGACCACATGTTCCATCGCCAGCTTGAATTCATCAGCCAGCGCGCCATGCGTCACCAGAACCAAACCAATCATGCACATTCCCCAGACGGTCGTCGCAGCCGGAATAGCCGGTCGCGGCAACTCTTGCGTCCCCCGTTCGCCGCTCCGCCTGGAGCCCGGTGGCAAACGGCGGACAGTCTTGTCCCCATCGCCGTGGGTTGCAAGGGATAATTTGTCACGGTGCGGCGTGTTGCAGGCTTGCGCGCACCGCTTCGGCAGCCAGCAAGATCTGATGGCCCAGACTCACGACTCCCGCCTGCGGGATCGGGGCGCGCGGCACAACGCGGCCCAGCACCTCGGTTTGCAGCTCTTCCTCCTCGACCATGCGGGTGAGTTCCGGGACGAGATCGATCACGAGATCGAGCCTGGCCTTCTGCCGCTGGGGCCGGCTGACAATTCCGCGACCGCGCAGTTCGATGAGGCCAGCCAGCTGCGGCGGGGCCAGCATCGCGATGCTCTCGCCCTCGAGTACCAGGTCCACCCGGTCATCCGAGACCAGGAGCGCATCCAGGCCGCGACCTTCCCAGCGATCGAGCAATGCGAGCGACAATGTCGATTTTCCCGCGCCTGAAGGACCGCGCAACAGAACGCCGGTTTCACCCAGGACAAGGCCTGTCCCATGCACGTTGACTGGTTTGTTCATCGCCCAAGACTATTTGCGGGCCCGCGGCAGCACAATCGTGAAAATGGCACCAGACCGGTCGGTGCGGTTCTGTGCACGGATTTTTCCCTTGTGGGCATCGACGATCTGCTTGGAGATCGAGAGACCAAGTCCGGAGTGATTGCCGAAGCCATCGCCCTCGGGACGATCTGTATAGAAGCGCTGGAAGATCCGCCCGACGTCGCCGGTAATGCCGGGGCCTTCATCGGTGACGGTGACGGTGATGGTTTCGCCCTCGGTGGACAGGGCAACCGTCACTGTTCCGCCGGTCGGCGAGAAGGACACTGCATTGTCGATCAGATTGGCAAAAACCTGCGCCAGCCGGCTCTCGTGCCCGCTGACCATGGTCGAGCCGCGACCTGTGCGCTTGCCCATCACCACCTGAACGTCGCGGCCGGCGGCAACGTCCTTCTGGATCGCCACCATGGCCGTCGCCAGCTTTTCGACGTCGACGCGCTCGGCACTTTCGCGGGCCAGCTCGGCGTCGAGACGGCTGGCGCTGGAAATGTCGGTGATCAGTCGATCGAGGCGGCGAATGTCGTGCTGGATGATGTCGTTGAGGCGCTCCTTGTCCTCCGGCTTTTTCGCCAGTGGCAAGGTCTCGACGGCCGAGCGCAGCGAGGTCAGCGGGTTCTTGAGCTCATGGGCGACGTCGGCGGCGAACCGCTCGATCGCCTCGATGCGGTTGTATAGGGCGTCGGTCATGCGGCGCAATGCACCGGACAGATGCCCGATCTCGTCTGGCCTGTCGGTCAGATCGGGAATTTCGGCGCGGGCATCGCCTGCAGTCTGCACCCGTTCGGCAGCCGCGGACAGGCGTCGCATGGGGCCGGCAATCGTGCCGGCGAGCAGCAGCGACAGCACCACCTGCACGCCCGCTGCGATCATGGCGATCCGCAGGATACTCCAGCGCTCCTGCGCCACCACGGCATCGATATCTCCGGGCTCGGTGGACAGGAGAATGGCGCCAACGATGGCGCGCAGGCGCTGCACCGGCACTGCGACGGAGACGACGAGCTCGTTCTGTGAATCGACCCGGACGAAATCGGCTGGAGCGCCCTGCAAGGCCGACGCGACTTCAGGATAGCGCGTCCCTTCGTCTGCCTGGTATTCCTGGTAGGTCGGGTAATTGCCACCTGGCGCCCATGTGAAGAGCGCATTGAGCCAATCGAAGACAAAGAAGTCGCCGTCGTCGGACGGGGCGGCGGCTTTGCTCAGCACCTCGCCGCGCGCGTAGAGGTTCTCGCTGTCGAGGATCAGCAGCCCCTGACCGTCATAGATGCGTGCGCGGGTCCGCGTGGGCGTGATCAGGTTGCGCAGCAACGGTGCGACGCTCTCGGGGTTGATGGGGAATTCGAGCGTCGGATCGAAATAGGAGAAAGGCGAGATATTGCCCGCCTGGGCGTCGAGCAGCCGGTCGGGATCGACGGAGATGACATCGCTGTCCACCGTGGCCGACGCGGCAATGGCCGCGGAGATGATTTCGCCCTGGACGCGCAGGGATTGCACCCGCGCTTCGATGAGGCCTGCGCGCCACTGGTTGAGGTAGAGAATGCCCACGACCAGCACCAGGAGGCCGGCCATGTTCAACACCACGATCCGGCGCGTGAGGCTCGAGAAGATGGTGAAGTCGATGAAGCGGCGAATGCCGTCGAAGACCTTGATCAGAGGCTTGAGAACCATGCGCCAGCCCCTCCGGCCGGAACGCTGTGCGTCCTCGTCCGAAGCCGGACCCTGACGGGGTCCGGGATCAGCAGCATGCTGGTCTAGGCTGGCCACGAGGGTCCTTATTGCTCCTTGAAGCGATAACCGACGCCGTACAGCGTTTCGATCATCTCGAAGTCGTCGTCCGTTGCCTTGAACTTCTTGCGCAGCCGCTTGATGTGGCTGTCGATCGTGCGATCGTCGACATAGACCTGGTCATCATAGGCCGCATCCATCAGCGCGTTGCGCGACTTGACGACGCCGGGTCGCAGGGCCAGGGCCTGGAGTATGAGGAATTCGGTGACGGTCAGGGTGACGCGCTGCCCCTTCCAGGTACAGGTGTGGCGTTCTTCGTCCATCACGAGGTTGCCGCGTTCGATCAGCGCCTTGCTTGGCACGGGCTCGGCACCGCCGGTGACTGCACCGGTGGCATCGCGAGGCGCGGAACGGCGCAGGATCGCCTTGACGCGTTCCACCAGCAGGCGCTGGCTGAACGGCTTGGTGATGAAATCGTCGGCGCCCATCTTGAGGCCGAACAGCTCGTCGATTTCCTCGTCCTTGGAGGTGAGGAAGATCACCGGGACATCGGATTTCTGTCGCAGGCGGCGGAGCAGTTCCATGCCGTCCATGCGTGGCATCTTGATATCGAGGATGGCCAGATCCGGCTTGTCGGTGGTCAGGCCTTCGAGGCCGGATGCGCCATCGGTATAGGTGGCGACCTGATATCCCTCGGCTTCCAGGGTAAGGGAAACAGAGGTGAGAATATTGCGGTCGTCATCCACCAGAGCGATCTTGGGCATGAACTGCCTTTCTTTTCGTGACGCTAGCTTCAAGCGGCGCACCGGCGTGCCGGATGCGCCTTTCGAGCGACTTTGCAGGCGACAATTACGTACTAAATAAGGCGCGTCCCGATCTGGCGCCAGTGCCGGATGGAAAATGGCGCCGATGAGACTTCCGTCTTACGACCCATTGCCGGATGGCTGATGCCCATGGCGCGCCGGTATTTTGCCCGCAATAACCGACCTTGTGAGGTCCGGTGCAGCGGAGACAGAATATGCCGGCGTTCGATCATAAAACTCTCAGGACAAAAGTCGCGAGCGCTGCTGCTTCGCTCAGCGATAACGCCATTGCCCCAACCCTGGTTGCCGCAGCCGTCGGCGCCGGCGGCGCGCAGCTGACAGCGCATGGCGCCCTCAGCGTCGAGACCGGCGCCTTCACCGGCCGCTCGCCCAAGGACAAGTTCATCGTCCGTGACGCGCTCACCAGCGACCGTGTGTGGTGGGACAATTCGGGTGCCCTTGCTCCCGAGCAGTTCGACCTGCTGATGGCCGATATCGAGCAGCACCTGGCGGGGCAGCCGCTGTTCCGGCAGGACCTCCTGGCCGGCGCCGATCCGCAGTTCCAGTACGACGTCACGGTGCTGACCCCCAGCGCCTGGCATGCGCTTTTCATCCGCAATCTCCTGATCCGGCGCGACGATGGCATTCCGGCCTCGGATGACGCGACGCCCGTCACGATCCTCCATGCACCGCTGTTCCAGGCTGACCCGGCCCGGCATGGCAGCCGCACCGACACGGTGATCGCCCTCGACATGAGCCGCAACATCGTGCTGATAGCGGGCACGCGCTATGCCGGCGAAATCAAGAAGAGCGTGTTCTCGCTGTTCAACTTCCACGCCCCCGAGCAAGGGGTGCTGCCGATGCACTGTTCGGCCAATCTCGGGCCCGACGGCGAGGCCGCCCTGTTCTTCGGCCTTTCGGGTACGGGCAAGACCACGCTCAGCAACGACCCCGCGCGTCCGCTGATCGGCGACGACGAGCATGGCTGGAGCCCAAGCGGCGTCTTCAACCTCGAAGGCGGTTGCTACGCCAAGACGGTGAACCTGTCGGCAGAGGCTGAACCCGAGATCCACGCGGCGACGCAGCGTTTTGGCACGGTTCTCGAGAATGTGGTGCTTGATGTTAACAATATGCCAGCATTTTCCGATGTAACGCGAACTGAGAACACCCGCGCGGCGTATTCCATCGACGTTTTGCCCTCGATTGCACGAGGAAGTGTGGGAAAAACGCCGAAAACGGTGGTGTTCCTGACCGCCGACGCCTTTGGGGTTTTGCCTCCGCTGGCGCGGCTTTCGCCGAACCAGGCCGTCTATCATTTCCTTTCGGGCTACACGGCCAAGGTTGCGGGTACGGAGCGCGGGGTAACCGAGCCGCAGGCGACGTTTTCGGCATGCTTCGGGGCGCCGTTCATGCCGCTCCATCCCACGGTCTACGGCGAGATGCTGGCAAAACGCCTCGCTGAAAGCGGTGCACAAGCCTGGTTGCTCAATACCGGATGGATCGGTGGCGCCTATGGCACCGGCAAGCGCATCGACATTGCGTCCACGCGCCGGTTGCTGACGGCCGCACTGAATGGCGAGCTCGACCACGTCGACATGCGGTTCGACCCGCTTTTCGGCTTCGAAGTGCCCATGAATGTACCCGGCGTCGACGACCGCCTGCTCGACCCGCGCCAGTGCTGGGCCGACGGTGAGGCCTACGATATCCAGGCCGCCAAGCTGGTGGGCCTCTTCCGCAAGAATTTCGAGAAGTTCGGCCCGGAAGCCGACGCAGATGCCGGCCCACGCCTGCAGATGGCGGCCGAATAGCAACGGGGTCGGGCAGACCGCATCAAACAAGAAGGGCGCCGACGAGGCGCCCTTTTCGTTTGCCGCAGCCGACTGTCGTCTCCGTCAACGCGACCTCAATTCGGCGAATAGAAGATGTGGCTATCGACAACGGCGACACGGCTGAAGGTATTGGCCCAGGACGGGCGAACGGCGGTCGTGTGGTAGTAAAGGGCTGAACCAGGCAACACGCCGATATCTTGGCCCTGCGCAAACTCCGCATAAACCTGGCGCGCCAGGTCCTGCGAGCGCAGCCAGGCCCGACGTTCGCCGGGAGTATCGTCCCTGCCGTCGCAGGCGAAGGTGAACTGGCACCGATAACGGCCCTTGTCGGCGTTCTGGTAGATCACGCCGCACAGGGTCGACGGGAATTTGTCGGACCGGGCGCGGTTGACGATGATGTTCGCCACGGCCATCTGGCCGGTCGCGCTTTCGCCGCGCGCCTCGTGATAGATGGCCTGAGCCAGGCACTCACGTTCGCCATTGGCGTACTCAACCCGCTTTGACGTCGGCTGGTAGCCAGACTGGATGTAGTCGGCCAGCAGGTCGCTCGTAACAGACGGAAGAGCCGGCGCCGAGGGCTGGGTGAAGCTTGCGATGGCGGACAACGCGGTATTGTCGCCGCCGAAGGAACCGCGACCGATATAGCTCAGCAGCACGTCAGTGGTCAGCTCGGGCTGCGGACCTGCCGTGGTGACATCCACGGAACGGAGCTCCTGCTGGCGCTTGACGTAATTGGCAAGCAGCGCGGGAGTGAGCTTCTGCTGACCGGGAGCGAGGGCAACATCGGTGGGACCGATGGCCGGCTGCAGGCGCAGGCTGGTAAGTTCGGCGGGAACAGGAGCAGGCAGGGTGACGGGTGTATCGGCACGCGCAGGCGACAGGGTCACGAACAGAACCATTGCGGCGGCGCCGATTGCCAAAGCAGGCGAAACAGCGCGCGCGATTTTCCGTTGCCAGCCTGTCGTCAACGTCTAGTCCTTACCCCTGGGCCCATCCAGTGCTTCCGGCGGGCCTTCTTTCAGGAGGCCCCATGCAAGGCCTCCGCACTTCCCGGCAGCACACTAGCCAAGGCGACGCCGGGAGGGAAGTCGAAATTTACTGCTGGTTAACCATAGCTCTTAGCGACTTAAGGCAGAGTTAACGGACCCGGAAGCCCAGGAAAACCCTATAATTCTCCGAGGTTTGGACGTGCTCAACCGAACCTTGACGGCTTCGTTAAAGGTTTAACGATCTGCACGGATGGTTAATTGTGATCGAAGGCCGCGAGGTGGACATCGGCCAGGCTCGGCATGATGAACACGCCGAGAGCGTGGATCTCGTCACTGGGGCTGACGAGGTCGGGGACCATCACCGTCTGCATGCCCGCGGCATGGGCGGCATGAACGCCAGAGTGACTATCCTCCAGCGCAAGACAGCGTCCCGGCTCAACGCCGAGACGCCGGGCGGCGGTGAGATAGGGCTCAGGATGCGGCTTGGGGTTGACCACGTCGTCCCGCGTCACGACGGTTTCGAAGAGGTGCAGCAGTCCTGCAGCCGTCAGGTGGTGCTCGGCATGCGGATTGCGCGAGGAGGTGGCAACTGCGGTGGGAATTCCGCGGGCCCGCAATTCGGTGATGAATTCCACAGCACCGGGTTTGACAGGCACCCCGCCATGGCTGCGCTCGCGCATGGTGACGCGGCACCTTTCGTCGAAGAGTGCATAGGGAAAGGCCACACCGTAGGATTCGATCAACAGCTTCTGGGTGCGCTCATGGCTACCCCCGACCATCGAGCGGTGCACATCGTGCGTCATCTCGAAGCCCAGTTCGGTGCAGACATCGAAGACGATATCGCGGAACACGGCTTCCGTATCGAGCAGAGTACCATCCATGTCGAAGATGGCGGCGTCGAAGGGCGCCAGGCGAAGGGCGGAAGCAGCGGCGGCAGATGCGGTGGTCATAATCCGTCTATAGGCCGATTTGACGACAATCGCCAGACAGACCCATGCAAGCCGGCCTTGCAGGCGACGAACGCAATGCCGTCTGGTAGCGTTGCACCGACATGACCCAGTTTACTCCCTCAAAAGCGCACGAAGCCCTCGGACCGGCCTTCTTCGATCCCGTCGACCCCGCAGATTTCCCACGAACGGTGTTGCGGCATCGAGACCAGCGCTGGGCCGACCGGATCGGGCTGGGTGCCCTGGACGATGCGCAATGGCTCGCGCATTTCGGGCGTTTCACCGCCCTTCCAGGCTCGCTTCAGCGCCCGCTGGCCCTGCGCTATCACGGCCACCAATTCCGTTCCTACAATCCGGAATTGGGCGATGGACGCGGGTTTCTGTTCGGTCAATGCGTGGATCCGGTGGATGGACGGCTTCTCGACTTCGGCACCAAGGGCTCAGGCAAGACGCCCTGGTCGCGCGGCGGCGATGGCCGGCTGACGCTCAAGGGTGGCGTTCGCGAAGTGCTGGCGACCGAAATGCTGGAGGCGCTGGGCGTCTATACATCGAAGAGCTTGTCGCTGGTCGAAACCGGCGAAGGGCTTTATCGCGGCGACGAACCATCCCCGACACGCTCGGCGGTGCTGACCCGCCTGAGCCACAGCCACATTCGCATCGGTACGTTCCAGCGCCTCGCCTACCTCGAGGACACCGACAACCTTGCACGGCTCGTCGACTATTCCATCGCCTCCTACTATCCACATCTGGCCGACTCCCAGGACAGAGCCGCGGCACTGCTCGGCGCGGTGGTGGCCAATGTGGCGCGACTGGGTGCGCAATGGATCGCCGCCGGGTTCGTCCACGGCGTGTTGAACACTGATAATATCAACATCACTGGCGAAAGCTTCGACTACGGCCCGTGGCGCTTTGTGCCCCATTACGACCCCGAGTTCACCGCGGCCTATTTCGACGAAACCGGCCTTTATGCCTTCGGCCGTCAGCCCGATACGCTGGCGTGGAACCTTACGAGGCTCGCCGAATGCCTCCTGCCGCTCTCCTCGATCGAGGCACTCGAGCCCCCACTCAATACGGTGTGGCCCGTCTTCCGCGAAGAGTTACCGCGCCAAATCCTGCGCCGCCTGGGCCTTGAACCACGAGACATCGAACGGGATAGCGCTTTTGTCACCGCGATCTTCGGCTTTCTCTCTGCGACCCGAACACCCTACGAGCAGTTCTTCTTCGACTGGCGCGGCGGCGCCATCGGTAGCGAGCGGGCCGCCGCGAGCCCCGCATCAGAATATTACATGAGCGATGCGTTTCGCCCGGTTGCCGACCTGCTTGAAGGTTATGACGCCAGCAAGGACGTCAATCTCGATCACGCCTATTTCGCCCGCAAGGCTCCACTGACCATGCTGATCGATGATGTTGAAGCGATCTGGGCGCCGATCGCGGAACATGACGACTGGAGCCGTTTTCACAGGACGCTCGACGAGATTGCGCAGATGCGCGACGCTTATGGCATAAGGCCCCGACTGCAGGAGGACATGCCATGCCAATCTACGCCCTCGATGATTTATCGCCCCGCATCGATCCGGCAGTAGGCTGGATCGCACCGACAGCCGTGCTGATCGGCGACGTGGTGGTGGGGCCGGATGTCGGCCTCTGGTTCGGCGCGGTCGCGCGCGGCGACATCGAGACCATCACGATTGGCGCGCGCAGCAATGTGCAGGAAAACTGCGTTCTGCATACAGATCGCGGCTTCCCTCTGAACATAGGTGCCGACGTTACGATAGGGCATGGAGCCATCATTCATGGCTGCACCATTGGAGATAATTCGCTGATCGGCATGGGCGCCACTGTTCTCAACGGCGCTGTGATCGGAAAGAATTGCCTTATCGGTGCCAACGCCCTGGTCACTGAGGGCAAAATTATCCCCGACAATTCGCTGGTCATGGGCGCACCGGCCAAGGTGATCCGCCACATCGACTCCGAAGGCGAGGCAGGCCTCGCCGCCTCCGCGGAGCGTTACGTGCAAAACGCCCGGCGCTACGCTGTCGGCCTGAGGCCTGCCAGTGATCACGGACCGGACTTCGATCCGGCCTAGCCGATCTCGTAAGGAACCACGCTGCGCCGATCGGCCGGCACCGATATGCTCGCGGCAAGGGGCGGCACGGCACGCTGCGGACAATTACGCCGCTCGCAGATGCGGCAGGATATGCCGATGGGATCGAAACCGGCCTTGGCCATGTCGAGGTCATCAGCGTAGACAAGCCGGCCAGCGTGAGAGATTTCGCAGCCTAGCGCGTAGGCATATCGCCGAACCACACCCCTGTATCCGCCAACGCGCTTTTCGTAGCTCCAGGCGAGACAGAGATACTGCTTGCCATCGGGTGTCTCGGCGAGTTGACGGATGATCCGACCATGCGCCTCGAATGCGCGATGAACATTCCAGAGCGGACAGGCTCCACCAAAACGCGCGAATTGCAGCGCCGTGGCAGAATGGCGCTTGGTGATGGTACCGGCTGCGTCGACACGGGCGAAAAAGAAGGGCACGCCCTTCTCGCGCGGTCTTTGCATGGTCGAAAGCCGGTGCGCCACCTGCTCGAGACTGGCCCCGAATACGCGCGCCAGTTCTTCGATATCGAAGCGATATGCATCGGCTGCCTTCAGAAAAGCGCCATAGGGCATGTGCAGGGCACCCGCGAAATAATTGGCTAGCCCCATCCTGGCGATGGCGCGGGCCTCCGGCGCCTTGAAGTTGGCGCCGTCGAGCAAGGCATCTAGCAGGGTTGCCTGCTCGAGACCGCACAGCACACTGCCGATCTGGAAGAACTGACTTGCCGGCTCAAGGTGAGCATTGACCCAAAGATCGCGATTGGCGCGATCGAACACGACCAGGCGGTCGCGCTCGACCGAAGCACTCAACACGACGCGGATATTGTGCATCTCGGCGCAATAATCGATCAGCCGACGCAGCCGGTCGGGCCCGAATTCGCCCAGCTCCGCGGCCAGAGCTTCGGCAGCGCGATCCAGCGGATCGATGTAGTTATCGGCGTAATGAAAGAAATCACGCACTTCCTCGTAGGCCGTGGTCACGCCGCTCTGCGGATCGCGGGACAGCGCGGCGTCCATGCCGGCAAGCTTTTCGTTAGTCTTGCGATAGGCCTCATAGAGCGCAAGTACTGCCCTTGCCATGTCCGGCGCATTGCTGGCGACGGACTTCAGCTCCTGAAGGTTTGGCACGGCCTCGCCGAAGACCGGATCGGCCAGCGCCTCGCGCAGGTCCACCACCAGCCGGTCGCTCGCATCGGTTGCGAGGCTGGAAAGATCGAGGTCGAAATTATCGGCAAGAGCCAGCATGACGGAGGCCGTCAGCGGCCGCTGATTGGATTCGATCTGGTTGACGTAAGACGGCGAGATGTCGAGGCGCGCCGCAAGCTCCCCCTGTGTCAGGCGATGCTGCACACGGAGCGCACGAAGCCTGGCGCCTGCAAAGACTTTCCTGGGCGGCACTTCACAACTCCACAAATTCACACAATCGAGGCTGTGTGATTGTAGCAGCCTTGCTCTTTCCTGTCTTGGGCCCGGCCGTTGAAGTCGTTAAAGTCCGCCCGACCGTCTAGTGGAGGCCGCCCATGCAGAAAATCCTTTCCGCGCTCGAAGATCGCCGCGCCGAGGCGCGGCTGGGTGGGGGGCAAAGGCGCATCGATACCCAGCACGGCAAGGGCAAGCTCACGGCCCGCGAGCGTCTCGACGTGCTGCTCGATGACGGCAGTTTCGAAGAATACGACATGTTCGTCACCCACCGGGCCACCGACTTCGACATGGAAAAGACCATCATTCCAGGCGATGGCGTGGTGACCGGCTGGGGCACGATCGAGGGTCGCCTGGTCTATGTGTTCAGCCAGGATTTTACCGTTTTCGGTGGCTCGCTCAGCGAAACGCATGCCAAGAAAATCTGCAAGATCATGGATCTGGCCATGCAGAATGGCGCGCCGGTGATCGGGCTCAACGATTCGGGCGGCGCCCGCATCCAGGAGGGCGTGGCGTCGCTGGGCGGCTATGCCGACGTGTTCTGGCGCAACGTACAGGCTTCTGGCGCCATCCCGCAGATTTCCGTCATCATGGGACCCTGCGCCGGCGGGGCCGTCTACTCGCCGGCCATGACCGACTTCATCTACATGGTGGAGGACACGAGCTACATGTTCGTCACTGGTCCGGACGTGGTCAAGACTGTCACCAATGAAACGGTGACCCAGGAAGAGCTCGGCGGCGCGTCGACGCATACGAAAATCTCGTCGGTGGCCGACGCAGCCTTCGCCAACGACATAGAGACGCTCCTGGAAGTACGTCGGCTGTTTTCATACCTGCCGCTGGCGGCGGGCCAGAAGCCGCCGCGTGTCGTCACCCACGATCCGATCGACCGGCGGGACGACAAGCTCGACACCATCATCCCCGATAGTGCCAACAAGCCCTACGACATGCGGGAGGTCATCGTGACCGTGGCGGACGAGGGCGACTTCCTCGAGATCCAGAAGGATCATGCCGGCAATATTCTTTGCGGGTTCATCCGGCTCGACGGCCACACCGTTGGCGTTGTCGCCAACCAGCCGCTGGTGCTTGCCGGTTGCCTTGATATCAACGCGTCCAAGAAAGCCGCACGATTCATCCGCTTCTGCGACGGTTTTGAAATTCCGATCCTGACCTTTGTCGACGTGCCCGGCTTCCTGCCGGGGGTGGCGCAGGAATATGGCGGCATCATCAAGCATGGCGCCAAGCTGCTGTTCGCCTATTCGGAGGCGACCGTGCCGCTGGTCACAGTCATCACCCGCAAGGCCTATGGCGGCGCCTACGATGTGATGGCATCCAAACATATCAAGGCTGACGTCAACTATGCCTGGCCCTCGGCCGAGATCGCCGTGATGGGCGCCAAGGGGGCGACGGAAATTCTTTATCGCTCGGAACTGGGCGACAAGGAGAAGATCGCCCAGCGCACCGCCGACTATGAAGCGCGCTTCGCCAACCCCTTCGTCGCCGCCGAGCGCGGCTTCATCGACGACGTCATCATGCCGCACGGCACACGGCGCCGGGTGATCAGGGCCTTTTCGACGCTGCGGCACAAGACCAGCAGCATGCCGAAAAAGAAGCACGACAACATTCCGCTGTGAGGCACGAGATGACCATCACAAAACTCCTCATCGCCAATAGAGGCGAGATCGCTTGCCGCGTCATCAAGACGGCGCGAAAGATGGGCATCGCCACGGTTGCCGTCTACTCCGATGCCGACCGGGAAGCGCTGCATGTGCGCATGGCCGACGAGGCCATCCACATCGGTGCCTCGCCGGCCAAGGAGAGCTATCTCCAGATCGAGAAGATCGTCGCTGCCTGCAAGGCTTCCGGCGCGCAGGCGGTGCATCCGGGCTATGGCTTCCTCTCCGAAAACGCCGCGTTTGCGGCGGCGCTGGAAAAGGAAGGAATCCTCTTCGTCGGGCCGCCGCCCAAGGCGATTGAAGCTATGGGCGACAAGATCACGTCCAAGAAGATCGCCGCCGAAGCGGGCGTTTCCACGGTTCCAGGGCATATGGGACTGATCGACGACGCCGAGCATGCCGTGACCATCGCGCAGTCGATCGGCTACCCGGTCATGATCAAGGCGTCGGCCGGTGGTGGCGGCAAGGGCATGCGGATTGCCTGGACCAATGCCGAGGCGCGCGAAGGGTTCGAGCGATCCAAGTCAGAGGCGGCCAGTTCCTTTGGGGATGACCGCATCTTCATCGAAAAATTCGTCACCGAACCGCGCCACATCGAAATCCAGCTGATTGCAGATGCGCATGGCAACGCGCTCTATCTCAACGAGCGGGAATGCTCGATCCAGCGGCGCAATCAGAAGGTCATCGAAGAGGCGCCGTCGCCATTTCTTGACGAGGCGACCCGCAAGGCCATGGGTGAGCAGTCGGTGGCCCTTGCCAAGGCTGTGGGGTATCAGAGCGCGGGTACGGTCGAGTTCATCGTCGACAAAGACCGCAATTTCTACTTCCTCGAAATGAACACGCGGCTGCAGGTGGAGCATCCCGTCACGGAACTCATTACCGGCCTTGATCTCGTTGAACTGATGCTGCGCGTGGCCAATGGCGAAAAACTTCCGCTCACCCAAGTTGAGGTCCGGCGTGATGGCTGGGCCATCGAGAGCCGCCTCTATGCAGAGGACCCCTACCGCAATTTCCTGCCTTCGACCGGGCGCCTCAGTCGCTACCGTCCCCCGGCCGAAAGCATTTCGGACACGCTGGTGGTTCGAAACGATACGGGCGTTTTCGAAGGCGGAGAGATTTCCACCTTCTACGACCCGATGATCGCCAAGCTCTGCACCTGGGCGCCGACGCGCATCGAGGCGGTGGACGCCATGGCCGTGGCGCTCGACACGTTCGAGGTCGAGGGCGTGGGCAACAACCTGCCGTTTCTATCGGCGGTGATGGAGCAGCAGCGCTTCCGAGATGGTCGGCTGACGACCGGGTATATCGCAGAAGAGTTTCCGGACGGGTTTGCCGGCGCCGCGCTCAGCGACGAGCATCATTTCGACGTCGTGGCGGCAGCCGCCCTGCTGATGGCCCGGCGCGAGGCGAGGAAGACGGGTGCACAGGCCGAAAGCGTCTGGCATGTGCAGATCGGCGATCGTGCGGAGACGGTGACGCTGCACCAGAACGGGCTCGATATCCTCGTTGATCTCGACTGGCGTTCGGAAGCGGTGCGCCTCACCTGGCAACCGGGTGGCATGCTGGCGCATCTGGATTGGTCGGGCGGTCGTCACGCCGTGCTCAAGGTCGAGCCGACCACTTCGGGCTTCCGCATCCGCTATCGCGGCGCCGATCTCAAGGCCGTGGTGCTCAGGCCTCATATCGCGCAGTATCTCAGGCACATGCCGGTCAAGGTCCCGCCGGACATGAGCAAGTATCTGCTGTGCCCGATGCCGGGTCAGGTCGTGCGGGTCGATGTGAAGGAAGGCGATGTGGTGGAGGATGGCCAGACCCTCGCCATAGTCGAAGCGATGAAAATGGAAAACGTTCTCAAGGCCGAGAAGCGGGCGCGCGTGGCCAAGGTGCATGTCGTACCCGGCGCCGTGCTGGCGGTGGACGCCGTGATGCTCGAGTTCGAGGCGGTATGATGAGCGCGAACGAGGAAAAGTGGGCAAAGCTCGCCCAGAAGGAATTGCGCGATACCCCGCTCACCTCGCTCGACAGGGATTATGGTGGCATCGACGTCAGACCGGTTTACCTCGGACCCGATGATGAAATTCCGGGCGTCGAGCCGTTCACCCGCGGCGTGCGCGCCACCATGTATGCCAACAGACCCTGGACGATCCGGCAGTATGCCGGTTTCTCGACGGCGAGGGAATCCAACGCCTTCTACAGGCAAGCGCTGGAAAAAGGACAAAAGGGGCTCTCGGTGGCATTCGACCTCGCCACCCACCGCGGCTACGACAGCGATCATCCGCGCGTTGTGGGCGATGTCGGCAAGGCAGGCGTCGCGATCGACTCCGTGGAAGACATGAAGGTGCTGTTCGACGGCATTCCGCTCGACCAGATGAGCGTGTCTATGACCATGAACGGCGCGGTCATTCCGGTTCTGGCCATGTTCATCGTCGCCGCCGAGGAACAGGGCGTCCGCCAGGAGCAGCTCGAAGGGACCATCCAGAACGACATTCTCAAGGAGTTCATGGTCCGCAACACCTACATCTATCCGCCCGAGCCATCGATGCGGATCGTGGGCGACATCATCGCCCACACGGCCGAGCATATGCCGAAATTCAACTCGATCTCGATTTCGGGCTACCACATGCACGAAGCCGGTGCCACGGCAGTGCAGGAGCTGGCCTACACGCTAGCTGATGGCATGGAATATGTCCGCTCGGCGCAGGCGCGCGGGCTCGACATCGACGCCTTTGCCGGCCGCCTGAGCTTCTTTTTCGGCATCGGCATGAACTTCTTCCTCGAGGTCGCCAAGCTTCGCGCCGCCCGGCAACTGTGGAGCCAGATCATGACCGATCTCGGCGCCAAGGATCCCCGCAGCAAGATGCTGCGCACGCACTGCCAGACCTCCGGCGTGTCGCTGACCGAACAGGATCCGCACAACAACATCGTGCGCACGACGATCGAAGCGCTGGCAGCGACGCTGGGCGGCACACAGTCGCTCCACACCAATTCGTTCGACGAAGCCATCGCGCTGCCGACTGAATTCTCGAGCCGTATCGCACGCAACACGCAACTGATCCTGCAGCACGAATCCCGCATTACCGACGTGGTCGATCCGCTCGGCGGCTCCTATTACATCGAGGCACTGACGGCCGATCTCGTCGCGGGAGCCAGGACGCTCATCGCCCAGGCTGAAGCGCAGGGCGGGATGACCGCCTTTGTCCAATCGGGTGGTCCCAAGCTTGCCATCGAGGAAGCGGCCGCTCTCCGGCAGGCCCGTGTCGACCGTGGCGACGATGTCATCGTCGGCGTCAATCGCTATCGCGTCGAGGCCGAAGAACGGATCGAGGTTCGCGAGATCGACAATGCAAAGGTGCGGTCCGAGCAGATCGCACAACTCGACCGGATCCGCGCCACCCGCGACGAATCCCGGTGCCAGTCCATGTTGTCCGCGTTGCGCGAATACGCAGCCAAGGACGAGGGCAACCTGCTAGCGGCCGCCATCGAAGCCGCGCGTGCCCGCGCCACGCTTGGCGAAATCAGCCAGGCGCTGGAAGATATTTTTGGACGTCATCGTGCCGTGACCCAGGTGATTTCCGGGGTCTATGCCGGCGGCTATGGAGACGATCCGCAGCTTCAATCCGTTGCTGATCGTATCGGCGCCTTCAAGGCGGCTCGCGGCCGGGCGCCGTCCATTTTCATCGCCAAGATGGGACAGGACGGGCATGATCGCGGCGCCAAGATCATCGCCTCGGCCTTTGCCGATCTCGGTTTTGTCGTTCACATGGGCGACCTGTTCGAAACCGCACCCGAAGTCGCCGCTCACGCCGATGAACTCAAGGTAGACGCGGTCGGCGTGTCGTCGCTGGCAGCGGGGCACAAGACGCTGGTGCCCGAACTGATTGAGGCGCTGCAGGACCGCTCGTTGGCCGACGTGACCGTGGTGGTGGGCGGGGTCATCCCCGAGCCCGACTACGATTTCCTCTACGATGCCGGCGTGGCCGCCATTTTCGGCCCCGGCACCAATGTGCTCGATGCAGCATTTTCGGTGCTCAACGAAATCGAGGGAAGGCTTTCCAACCGATGATCGGCCGCGTCAATCACATTGCCCTTGCCGTGCCGGACCTCGCCGCCGCAGCTGCAGCCTATCGCGACCAGTTGGGCGCTTCCGTAGGCGCTCCGCAGGCGCTGCCGCAACATGGCGTCACGGTGATCTTCATCGATACTGGCAATACGAAGGTCGAGCTGCTCGAACCGCTGGGGGACAATTCGCCCATCGCCGCCTTTCTCGAGAAAAATCCGAGTGGCGGCATGCATCATGTCTGCTACGAGGTCGCCGATATCGCTGATGCGATTGCCAGCCTTCAGGCGAGCGGAGCGCGCGTGCTCGGGGACGGCACGCCCAAGACCGGTGCCCACGGAAATCCAGTGGTCTTCCTGCATCCCAAAGACTTCGCCGGCACACTGATCGAACTCGAGCAAGTTCCGGCATGAACCGTTTGCAGCCTGTTTACCAGTTCTGCACTTCCCCCATCCGTTAAGCACCTCATCAACGCCTGCCATCCTAGTATTGCCGCGAACACAGAAAGTGTTGGGCGTCCGGGCGGCAGTATGACTGAGGTTAAGACAGAGGCACATCGCGGCGACTGGCGGCGCACCATGGTTATTCCGGTGCTCATGGCCTTTCTCGTCATGCTGGTGGCCGGCATTTTCCTCGACCGGCAGAACCACCAGATCGCAGAAAGCCGCCAGCGCACTGACACGCTGAACCAGATTTCGGTCATCCGCGCGAAGCTCGAAGGCAATGTGTCGAGCAATATCCAGCTCGTCAAAGGACTGGTATCGGTCATTTCCACCGAACCGGACATGGATCAGGCGCGCTACGAAGATCTGGTACGCAACCTGTTTGAGGAAGAAAGTCAGCTACGCTCCGTGGCGGCTGCACCGGACCTCGTCATCCGCATGACCTATCCACTCGAGGCCAATGCGGCCGTGGTCGGTTTGGATTACCGCACCAATGCAGCCCAATGGCCAGCGGTGGAAAAAGTCGTCGCTACCGGCCGTCTCAATATCGCCGGGCCGGTGGACCTCATCCAGGGCGGGCGAGGGTTCGTCGGTCGTTTCCCCGTCTATATCGGGGAGGGTAATAGCCGTTCCTTCTGGGGCATCGTGTCGGCCGTACTCGATCTCGACCGCCTTTACCGGGACAGTGGCCTCCTTAATCCCGAGCTCGACCTCGACATTTCGATCACCGGCCACGATGGCACGGGCCGCGGCGGCAACCGCTTCTACGGCCCCGACCTGAGTGGTGCTGATCCCGTCGTGGCCGACGTGGTGCTGCCTTCGGGCACCTGGCAAATTGCCGCTGTGCCGCGCAGCGGCTGGGGCGCCGATCCGCTGGCCACATGGCTGCTGCGTGCCTTGATGGTGGGCGCCGGGGCACTCATGGTGTTTCCCATTCTTCTCACCGGCCGCATGGTCGACCAGCGTCACGAGCACATCCGCGCGCTGGGCGAGCGCGAAGTGCAGCTGGCGCGGCTGTCGCGCCGCCTCAACCTGGCGCTCGAAGTGTCCAAGGTCGGCGTATGGGAGATGGATTTCGAGAGCGGTGACGAAGCCTGGGACGAGCGGACAAACGAGCTATACGGCCTGCCGAACGACGGCAGTCCGCGCAGTCACGACCACTGGCGCGCCGCCGTCCACCCCGACGACCGCGAACGGGCGGAAAACGACTTCCGCAGGATGATCGCAACCGGTCACTATGAATCGGACTACCGGGTGGTGCTGCCTGACGGCAAGCTGCGCTATGTGCGCTCCATCGGCGCACTGTTCAGCGAGCCGGGTCACCCGGACAAGGTCGTGGGCTGCAACTGGGACGTGACCAGCGACGTCGAGCTCAACGACAACCTGCGGCGCGCCAAGCGCCAGGCGGAGGCGCGCAACAACGAACTCGAGGCCGCCCGTATCCGTATCGAGCACAATGCACTGCATGATAGCCTCACCGGGTTGCCCAACCGCCGCTATCTCGATGACGTCCTGAAGCGCCACGCCGCCGATGGATATCACGGCAGCGGCTCGATCGCCTTGCTGCACATCGACCTCGATCGGTTCAAGCAGATCAACGACACGCTGGGCCATGCGGCAGGCGACGCCATGCTCATTCACGCCAGCAATGTGCTGCGCGCCAACTGTCGCGAAAGCGATTTCGTGGCGCGCATCGGCGGTGACGAGTTCATCATCGTTTCCAGTGCCGGCTCAAGCGATGGGCGGCTCAAACTGGTGGCGGACCGCATCGTGCGCGAGATGCGTCTGCCGGCGCTGCACGAAGGCCATGAAGTCAGGTTTGGCGTGAGCATTGGTGTCGCGGTGTCACGCACGGCTGACATCGACGTCAAACAGCTGCTGGTCAATGCCGACATCGCGCTCTATCGCGCCAAGGCGCTGGGCCGCAACCGGCATGAATTTTTCTCCGAAGTGCTGCAGGCCGAGGTCATCAACACCAAGCGCGTGGCCGACGAAATTCTCAAGGCGCTCGATACCGACGCCTTCGTGACCTACTATCAACCGCAATTCTGCGCACAGACACTCGATCTCGTCAGCGTCGAAGCACTGGTGCGCTGGCAGCATCCCGAACAGGGCATCAAAGCACCGGACAGTTTCATGGCGGTGGCTGAGGAACTCAACGTCGTCGCGCAGATCGATAGCGCCGTATTGACGCAGACCCTGGCCGACCTGGCGCGCTGGGACAAGCTGGGGCTCAATGTGCCGCGCGCCTCGGTGAACGTTTCTCTGCGCCGGTTGCACGACGAGGGGCTGATCGAAAGCCTCAAGGCCCTCGACATCCCCGCCGGGCGCCTGGCTTTCGAACTGGTGGAAAGCATCTATCTCGACGAAAACGACGGTGTCGTGGCCTGGAACATCGACCACATCAAGGAGCTTGGCATCGACGTCGAGATCGATGATTTCGGTACGGGATACGCCTCGATCGTGTCGCTGCAGAAACTGCATCCGCGGCGCCTCAAGATCGACCGCCAGCTGATCTTGCCGATTCTCAAGGAACCGGCGCAGCGCCAGCTGGTGGCATCGATCGTCGACATCGGCAAAAGCATGGACATCGAGATTGTCGCGGAGGGCGTCGAGACAATGGAGCACGCAGTGATCCTGCGCGATCTCGGCTGCGACATCCTACAAGGATACGCCTTCGCCAAGCCCATGTCCCGCGACGCTCTCGAAAACTTCCTGCGCCAGAATGCGTGGGCCCGGGCCGGCTAAGGCGCGGACCGCAATGATCAGTCGACGAGGAAATAGGTGATCGTGGTCACGACGCGGACCTTCTTGTCGATCTGCTTTTCCGGCCGGTCATTGGGGATTTCCACCGCCGGCAGGATCTCGAATACGCCCTGATTGGCGGTCTGGATATCGCCAACCTGCGCACCCGATTCAGTGGCGAATTGCGCTGCCGTTTCCTTGGCCCGCTGCGTCGCTTCGGTCAGCATTTCGCTCTTGAGATCGTTGATGTCGGTGAAGACGAAGGATGCACCGGCGCTGTAGGCATCGGCGGAAAACACCACGCCCTGACGCAAGAGGTCCGCGACCGACCGGCTCGCGTCGGCCAGCTCGGTGACCTTGTCGGTTGTAACCAGAATATCCTCGGTGAGCACGAAGCGGTATTCGTCAGGGGTCGAACCGGCGTTGTAGCCGGCTGCACGATCTTCGACGAGAACGTTCTGGACCTGAATTTCCGTTTCGCCGAAACCGCGATCGGTGAGGAATGTCCGCACGGCCGCCTCCGAAGTTTCAAGGCTCGAACGTGCACCCTCAAGCGTTGCGCCGGTCGCCACGAACCGAATTGGCCAGAAGCCGAGATTAGCTTCGACGGCCCGCTCGCTGAGACCCTTCACCGTGACAGTGCGCAGCGGCTGCCGGCTTTCCACCAGCGAGTTGCCGACGAACCACCCCGCCAGGGCAATCCCAGCCGCCAGGAAAAGCGCTGCAACAATCCCAACCGATTTCATGATAGGTCCCTCTTGTGTCCCGCTGACAATGAGCGCCCGGAACGTGGCGCGACCAAGATGTAGAAGGAGGCTGCTGAATGGCGCATGAACAGAGAGTTTTCGGGATCGGCGTGGTCGGCGCCGGCATGGCCGCCAAGCCGCATGCACTGGCACTCAATGCGCTGAAGGGCAGCATCGTTGTTCGCGGCGTGTGGAGGAGAAACCGCACCGAGCTCGCGCAGTTTTGCGAGACCTATGATTTTCCAGCCGCGGACAGTTACGAGGCTCTGCTGGCCGATCCCGCCGTGGACGCCATCCTCGTTCTGACGCCGCCCAATGCCCGCGAAGAGATCGTGGCGGCTGCAGCCAGGGCCGGCAAGCACGTGCTGATGGAAAAACCTGTCGAACGGACGACCGAGGCGGCCGAGCGGATCGTTGCCGCTTGTAAGAACGCAGACGTCACATTGGGCATCATCTTTCAGCACCGGTTCCGGGCAGCGTCCATCGCACTGGCGAAAATGGTAGCCAGCGGTGAACTGGGCACTCTCTGTGCTGTCCACCTCGTTGTCCCCTGGTGGCGAGCGCAGCAGGGTTACTACGACAAGCCAGGTCGCGGCACATTCGCCCAGGACGGCGGCGGGGTGTTGATCACCCAGGCGATCCATTCTCTCGATCTGATGTTGAGCCTCACCGGTCCGGTCACGGCCGTGACTGCCCTTTCGGCAACGACGAGACTGCATCAGATGGAAACAGAGGACTTCGTTGCCGGCGGGATGGAATTCGCCAATGGCGCCGTTGGCAGCCTTGTGGCCACCACCGCCAATTATCCCGGCAGCGCCGAGAGCCTGACGCTGAACTTCACCGGGGCCAGCGCCACGCTGACCGGGGGTAACCTGACGCTGAACTGGCTGGATGGCCGGACGGAAACGATCGGCGAGGCCAGCAATTCAGGCGGCGGCGCAGATCCGATGGCTTTTCCGTTCGACTGGCACCAGGCGCAGATTGCTGAATTTGCTGCCGCGGTGCTGGCAGGTCGGCAGCCGAGCTCCACAGGGCATACGGCGCTGGCCGTTCACAGGCTGATCGATGCCCTGATCCGATCCGGAAGGGAAGGAAAGAGGGTGGAGGTTCAGTCTTTGTGACGGGACGCGACGGCTATTCCTCTCCCCATCGGGAGAGGTGGCCAAAGCGAAGCGGAGGTCGGTGAGGGGAGCCTTGACCGGCATGGCTGCCGGGGCTGCCTCCCCTCATACAGCGCTGCGCGCCGGCTTTACCCCATGGGGTAAAGAAGTCTCAGGCCACCTTTGAAATGTCGGGCACAGCATCGAGCAGCATGCGCGTGTACTCGGCCTGCGGATTGTCGAAGATGGAGTCGGTTGGGCCCTTCTCGACCATGACGCCATTGTGCAACACGCCGACGGCGGTCGACATCTGTCGCACCACAGCCAGATTGTGGCTGATGAGCAGATAGGTCAGTCCGAATTCGGCCTGCAATTCGCTCATCAGTTCGAGCACCTGGGCCTGGACCGACACGTCGAGCGCCGAAGTCGGTTCATCGCAGACAATGAATTCGGGCTGGCTCGACAGGGCTCGCGCAATCGCGATGCGCTGGCGCTGTCCGCCGGAGAATTCGTGCGGGAACTTGCGCATGACCGAGGGATCGAGGCGCACGCGACGCAGGAGTTCGGCCACGCGGTCCTGTACTTCCGATCCCTTGCGGGCAATGCCAAGGGTCCGCATCGGCTCGGCGATGATGTCGGCCACACGCCAGCGCGGATTGAGGCTGGCATAGGGATCCTGAAAAATCATCTGGACGCGCTTGCGACGCTCCTGGTGGCCCTTGCCGCCGGCCCAGATGTCGTGACCGTCGACGGTGATGTGGCCGGACGTCGGACGCAGTAGCCCGACGATCATCTTGGCACAGGTCGACTTGCCCGAACCCGATTCGCCCACGAGGCCGAAGGTCTCTCCGCGAGGGATCGAGAAGCTGACCTCGTTGACGGCGCGGAAGATTTCGACCTTGCCGGGAAGGAGCTTAGTGAAACTGCCGCGGCCGATTTCGAAATCGCGAACGAGGTTCCTGACCTGCACATAGGCCCGATCGTCATTGGCGGCTTCGGCCGGCGGCGGCGCATCATCCTGACGCTTGATGGTAGGAATGGAGTCGATCAGCTTGATCGTATAGGGCTCGCGCGGGCGACGGATGATGTCGCCCACAGTGCCGGTTTCGACGACGGTGCCGTGATGCATCACCACCATGCGGTCGGCGGTCTGGGCGATAACGCCCATGTCGTGGGTGATGAGCATGACCGCGGCGCCGCGGCTGGAACAGAGCTTTTTGAGGACCTTGATGATCTGGGCCTGCACCGACACGTCGAGCGCTGATGTCGGCTCATCGGCAATGATCAGTTCGGGTTCTGCCGCGAGGGCCAGGGCAATGACGACGCGCTGCCGCATGCCGCCGGAGAACTGGTGCGGATAACTGTCGATGCGCTCGGCGGCCTTGGGTATTCCGGTTTCCGCCAGGAGGTCGATGGCCTTCTGACGGGCCTGCTGTTCGGTGAGCGGCAGGTGGGTGCGGATGGTCTCGACCAGTTGCTCTCCCACCGTATAGAGCGGATTGAGACTGGTGAGCGGATCCTGGAACACCATGCCGATGCGCTTGCCACGCAGCTTGGCGCGCTGTTCCTCCGGCAGGTTGTCAATGCGTTCGCCCTTGAGCAGGATTTCCCCGCCAGCAATATGGCCGGGCCGCTCGATGAGGCCGATGACGGCGGAACCGGTCATGGACTTGCCGGCACCACTTTCACCCACCACGCCGACCACTTCGCCGGGCATGATGTCGAAACTGACGCCATCGACTGCGCGAAACACGTCGTCACGGAAAGGAAACTCGACGACGAGGTTCCGAATGGAAAGTACGGGCTCGGTCATCAGCGCAACTTCGGATTGAGGGCATCGCGCAGCCAGTCACCGAGCAGGTTGACGGACAAGGCGAGCAGGACAAGGGTGACGGCCGGGAACAGCAGGATCCACCATTCGCCCGAGAACAGGAACTGCTGGCCGATGCGGATCAGTGTGCCCAGCGAGGGCTGCGTGGGCGGAACGCCGACGCCGAGATAGGAGAGCGTCGCTTCTTCGATGATGGCCAGCGCCAGGCCGATCGTACCGATAACGAGAACCGGCCCCATGACATTGGGCAGGACGTGGCGGAGCAGGATTATGAACGGATTGACGCCAAGGATGCGGGCGGCAGCCACATAATCCTTCTGCCGCTCGACCATGGTGGCGCCACGCACGGTGCGCGCGAACTGGGCCCAGTTGGCCAGACCGATGGCAATGATCAGCACCCAGACGGCGGCGCCTTCCTGCTGATTGGGCGGAATAACGCCGCGGGCAACACCAAAGATCAGCAGGGCAATCAGAATAGCCGGGAAAGACAGCTGGACGTCAGCGACACGCATCAGAATGGCGTCGACAAGACCACCGACATAGCCGGCGACGAGGCCGAGGCCGACCCCCATGACCATGGCGAAGAGCGTCGCCATGACCCCCACGAAGAGTGAGACGCGCGAGCCATACATGATGGTCGAGAGCATGTCGCGACCCTGGCTATCCGTACCCAGGGCATAGTAGCGGCCGGCCGAGGTGGCGGTTCCCGGCGGGGAGAAGCCATCCATGAGGTTGAGCGTTGCCGGGTTGAACGGATTGTAGGGCGCCAGCCACGGGGCGAGGACCGCCATCAAGATCAGCAGCAGTGCGACGATCGATGCGACGATGGTGATTGGCGAATGGCGGTAGGACCAGACGATGTCGGACGTGAGGAACGTCTTCCATCGCGAGGTCTTTGCAGCAGGTACCGGCTGTTCCGGCGAGTGGGGCAGATCGGTCACGGTCTTACTTTCCGGATCTGGCGCCGTCGCGCAGGCGCGGATCGACGATGAAGTAGAGGATATCGACAATGAGGTTGATGACCACGAAGACCAGGGCAACGAAGACCAGGTAGGCGGCCATGACTGGCACGTCGACAACAGCCACGGAATTGACGAAGAGCGAGCCAACACCTGGCCACTGGAACACGGTTTCGGTGATGATCGCGAAGGCGATGACCGAGCCCAGTTGCAAACCGGTAATGGTGATGACCGGCACCATGGTGTTTTTCAATGCATGGCCGAAATTGATCGCCCGCTTGGAAAGGCCGCGCGCTCTGGCAAAGCGGATGTAATCGGTGCGCAGGACTTCGAGCATTTCGGCGCGCACGAGGCGCATGATCAGCGTCAATTGGAACAGCGAGAGTGTGATCGCCGGCAGGATCAAAGAGCGCAGACCCGACTGGGTCAAAAGGCCGGTCTTCCACCAGCCGATCTGCACGACTTCGCCACGCCCGAAGGAGGGTAGCCATTTCAGTTCGACGGCAAAGACGTAGATCAGCCCGATACCGATCAGGAAGGTGGGAAGCGACACACCGATCAGCGAGGCGGTCATGACAACGCCGGTTGAGAAGGCGCGCGGCCGAAGCGCTGTATAGATGCCCAGCATTATGCCAAAGACCAGGGCAATCGTGGCCGAGGCGAAGGCGAGCTCGATCGTCGCCGGAAGGCGATCAAGGATCAGTTGCGTGACCGGCTGTTGCAAGCGGTAGGAAATGCCGAACTGCCCCTGCAGGGCGTTGATCACGAAATAGTAGAACTGGATGTAGAAGGGCTGGTCGAGGCCAAGGCGCTCACGTGCCGCATCATAGTCGCTGGCCCGGGCATCCTGTCCCAAAAGGGCGGCCAGCGGGTCACCGACATAGCGGAATACCAGGAAAGCAATGAACGCCACGACAAGCATGACGAGGACGGACTGCAGGAGCCGTCGGGCAATGAAGGCCAGCATGGAGCCCCCTCAAAAAAGGAACCGCCGCGGGATGGACTCCACGCGGCGGCTCGGGATGGCAGGGCTTTACTCGAAGGTGACCGTGGTCATGTTCGGCTGGTTTTCCGGCTGGACCGGCAGCGTCACACCATCGCGCATGGCATAGGCCAGCACCTGGTTGTGGATCGGCAGCAGAACGCGGTCGGCCTTCACCACTTCCCAGATGTCGGCGATGGTCTGGTTGCGGACAGCTTCGTCGCTTTCCACGCCGAGCGAGACGATCTTCTCGTCCAGTTCGGGATTGGTGTACATGCCGACATTGTAGCCGCCCAGTTCAGCGTCTTCGCCGGTTTCCTTGGTGTGGATCAGGTCGTTGAAGACATAGGCGCTGTCGAACGTCGGAACGCCCCAGCCGAGCAGGTAGAAATCGGTGTTGCTGGCCAGGATGAGCGGGGAGTGTTCGGCGACCGGACGGGAGGCCAGGGTGACCTGGATGCCGATCTGGCCGAGCATGCCGACATAAGCCGTCGCGATGGCTTCGTCGTTGACGTAGCGATTGTTCGGCGTGTCGAGGGTGACCGTGAAACCATCGGGATAACCGGCTTCGACCATCAGTTCCTTGGCGCGCTCGACATCGACTGCCGGATAGGCGTCGAGTTCTTCGGTCCAGCCATTGACGAAAGGCGGGTTCGGGATACCGGTCGGGATGGACTGGCCGCGCATCACAACGCGCTGGATCGCATCACGATCGAGCACCAGTTCCATGGCTTCGCGCACGAGCGGATTGTTGAACGGGTTGCTGTCGGTGATGTTGGACGACTTCAGCGGTTCGTCGCCGAACTTATAGCCGAAGTAGATGAAGCGGTTTTCCGGGCCGGTTTCGACCTTGAAGCCATCGGTCGAGGACAGACGCTCGATATCCTGCGGCGGGACGTCCTGGACGATGTCCACTTCGCCCGAAAGCAGCGCCGAGACGCGCGTGCCGGCATCGGCGATGACGATGTATTCGATGTCGGTGACTTCGGGCTGCTCGCCCCACCAGCCTTCGTTATAGGCGAGGACGGTGCGCACGTCCGGCTCACGCGAGACGAGGGTATAGGGACCGGTGCCGTTGGTGTTGAGAACCGAGTAGTTGGTCGCGCCGGCGGCGAAATCCTGGACGACGTCGAGGTCGTTGGCTTCCGACCACGTTTTGTCCATGATGAAGGTGTTGGTCAGGTTGTTCGGGTAGATGAGCGAGGGGCCGGCCATCTGGAATTCGACGGTGTAGTCGTCAACGGCGGTGACCGATTCCACTTCGGCATGCAGCTGCCGCATGTTGGAGAATTCGCTCTTGGCGCGGGTCATGGAATAGACCACGTCCTCGGCGGTGAAGTCAGCGCCGTCGTGGAACTTGACGCCTTCGCGCAGCTTGAACACCCAGACGGTGTCGTCGCCATCCTTGAGAGCCCATTCGGTGGCCAGACGCGGGGTCAGGGTGCCATCATTGTCGCGGCCGACAAGGGTTTCATAGATGTGGTGGGCAAGCGTATGCGTGTTGCCCTGGTTCTGCGAATGCGGATCCAGCGTCAGCGCGTCAGACGAGCGCGCCCAGCGAATCGTCTCGGCGTTCGCAACACCGGCGAGCATCGTGGAGGCAACAAGTACCGCCGCAATGCGGGTCAGTGAAGAATGCATTGGAAATCTCCCGTTCCTTGACTTTACGCCTTCTCAGCACACTAGGCGCCGGAGGCTTGGGCGACACAAAAGCGTAGAATCCGGGGGAGCGCAACGGGAATCATTGACCATTTGGTCAATCGTATGACGGCCAAAAGGCAAATCCACAGGATTGGACGGAATTTTCGCAATCCGTTCGCCCGTTATTTGAGGCGCTTGACCGATTCACTTGCCGCAGCCAGCATGGAAGAATGAGCCAAGCCATTGCTACCATTGCTCTTGTCGTGGACGATTATGACGCGGCCATCCGCTTCTATGGCGACACGCTGGGCTTCGAGCTGATCGACGACCGGGACATGGGTGGCGGCAAGCGATGGGTGGTTGTGGGGCCTTCCGGCGATCGCGGCGCACGCCTGTTGCTGGCCAGAGCCGAGGGTGAGCAACAGCGCGCCGCAATCGGTAACCAGACCGGCGGTCGCGTCATGCTGTTCCTCGAAACCGACAGGTTCGAGGAAGACTACAGACGCCTCCGCGATGCTGGAGTATCCTTTCTCGAAGCGCCCCGCCACGAGGCCTACGGATCAGTCGCCGTCTTCACCGATCTCTACGGAAACAAATGGGATCTCATCCAACCAAGGCGCTGATCGCAGCGAGCCTGCTGGCAGCGGCGCCGACCCACGCGCTCGAACCCGGATGGGGGTACTCGCCCCTCCCCGGTGAGGGCGATCGCGCGAGCATGGGTTGCGCGCGCGGCTCGACCGACGAAGATTACAGCTGCCTGGCCGTGCGGTGCGAAGATGACTTTTCGATTGGCATCCACATTCATTCGAGCCGACCCGGCGGAACCGAAGGCATGTGGGAGATGACGCTGGATCGCGAGGCGCGGCAGCTCGAGGCGGTAAGCGACCTCGCCCCTTATGACGCTCGTCTGGTGGATGCCGATGGCTGGCTGCTCGATGGCCTGAGGCATGGGACATTCGTCTATCTGCGCCATCACGCCGATCCGACCGGAGAATTCGCGTTCATCGATCTGGGCGGTTCGTTCAGGGCGATCAACGAGGCGCTCTACTGGTGCGCACCCCGTGTCGCACCAGCCGAACAGAATGAGCTTTCAGACGTTGATACAACGACACAGCAAGGAGAAACCCGATGAATAGACGCCCGCTCGGACGGAGCGAACTGGTAATCGAACCTTTGGTGCTCGGCGGCAACGTCTTCGGGTGGACCGTGGATGAGGCAAAGGGGTTCGACATTCTCGATGCCTATGTCGAAGCCGGGTTCACTGCCATCGATACCGCAGAGGGCTACCCCAACTGGGTGCCCGGCAACCCGCCCGGCATGAGCGAAACCATGATTGGCAAATGGCTCAAGGCGCGCGGCAATCGCGACAAGGTGCACGTCTTCACCAAGGTGAATTCGGCCAAGAAGCCGGGTGGGCTCAAGCCCGACGCCATCAAGGCCGGGATCGAGGCGTCGCTGCAGCGCCTGCAGACCGATTATGTGGATCTCTATTTCAGCCACTGGCCGGATGCGGAGGCGGATCACGAGGAGACGCTCGAGGCCTATGACGTGCTGATGCGCTCGGGCAAGGTCCGCACGATCGGCGCTTCCAACTATACGGCCCAGATGATGGAAGATGCCCAGCAGACCGCCATCATCAAATCGCTGCAGCGCTACGAAGTCACGCAGCCGCGCTACAATCTCTATGACCGCGAGGAATTCGACAGCCTGCGACCCTACCTGCTCGAGAACGAGGTCGGCGCCATCGTTTACTACAGCCTCGCCTCCGGCTTTCTGACCGGCAAGTATCGCAGCAAGTCCGACCTCGGCCAGTCACCCCGCGGCGGTGGCATCGATCGATATCTGGACGGCAAGGGGCTGCGTATCCTTTCGGCACTCGACAAGGTCGCTGCAGACCTTGAAGCCACGCCCGCGGAAGTTGCCCTCGCCTGGCTCGTGGCGCAGCCGGGCGTCAGCGCCCCGATCGCATCGGCGACCTCCGTGGATCAGGTGAAGAGCCTCGCCCGTGGCGTTCGCCTGGAGTTGCCGGAAGAGGCCGTCACGCTATTGACGGACGCGGGTCGCTGACAGCCGACGGCGCCTCCGGGCGCCGTTAATTTTTACGCTGAAAAACGAGCATTGATAGATACTTGACGGACACATCCGAGTGTAGTCTTTGCCGACCTGGAGTGGGGGCACGCTGGCATAGATGGATATGATCGATCGACCAATGCGCGACGTTTTCGATGTCGTGCGGGCCAAACTCAGCCATCAGGATGTCCGCCGCACCAACGAAAAGGCCGTGCTGACATCGGTCGCCTTCAATCCGGGAGCATCGAACGCCGAAATCTCCCGGTTGTCGGGGCTAGCCCCGCAGACCGTGTCGGCCATTCTGGTCGATCTGGAAGAACAGGACCTGATCCGCAGGGGCGAGGTTCTTCGCGGCCGACGCGGCCAGCCTGCGACCCCGCTATGGCTGAACCCCGAAGGCGGCTATGCCATCGGCATTGAGCTGGGATGGCGGCATCTGGACATCATCCTGCTCAATCTCCATGCCGTCGTGCTTGAGCATCGGCATCTCGATTATGACTATCCCGATGCGCGCACGATCATCGCGACCATCGTCGACCTGATCGGCGACATCACTCGGGATCTGACGCCGCACCAGCGTTCGCGCCTTCTCGACATCGGCATCGCCAAGCCTTCGCGCCTCGGCGCAAACCTGCGGAGCATCGATGCTCCCACCGAGCAAGTTGATCTTTGGTCCGCCATCGATCTCAAGACGGCATTGCAGGAAAAAACCGGCCTCTCGGTTTCCGTGACCAATGACGGCACCTCAGGGTGCTGGGCCGAGCTGATCGCCCATTCCAAGCCCCGCCCGCCGACCATGATTTATCTTCTGGTCTCAAACTTCGTCGGAGGAGGCGTGCTCGGGGACGGAGTGTTGATAGAGGGACCGAGCGGCAATGCCGGTGAGTTGGGGTCGATCCTGGTCAGCACGGATGCTTCCGGTCCGAAGCCGGCGCACCACGTTGCTTCACTCGAGGCCCTTCGCTGGGAGCTCGGCGCCGCGGGCGAAGACACTGGGGGCACATCGCACAAAGCGCTGATCGAAGCGACCGACGCGGGCAGACTGGATGCCTGGCTGACCCGCTCTGCCCAGGCCCTGGCACAGGTGATCTACAACACGGTCACCGTTGTCGAGCAGCCCATCGTGATCGTGGATACAATCATCGGAGGCGACTTCACCGCAAGGCTGGTAGATCTGGTGCGCAGCGAGCTGGACTTGCTGCCCAAACGCCCCTGGACACCGCCGATCTTCGCAGGTCAACTCGGGCCGATGGCGCCCGTCATGGGTGCGGCCGAACTGACATTGTTCCGGCGCTACTTCTGACTTTCCGCATCAGGCCTTTTCGGTAGCGCGATGGTCCATCGAATCGCGCAGCCGTGCGCTGGGAATCAGCACGACGGTATGGCGCGGCGCGATACGGTGCTCGTCGCCCGTGCGGGGATTGCGTCCTACGCGTTCGGCCCGCGAGCGAACCTCCAGTGTTCCAAAGCCGGTCAATTTGACTGTTTCGCCCTGCTTGAGGGCATCGCCGATCAATTCGAACATGCGATCGCTGATCTGGGCGGTGTCGAAGCGCGACAATCCGGTCGCGTCGGCAGCGCGCTCACTCAGTGCTGCCCGTGTAATGGTGTGTTCCAAGGCTAACCTCCTCCACCCATTAAATTCATAGGCAGAACATAAAACGCTGTCCAGCCCCGCAGCCGATCACAAAAAACATGATCGAAAGCTTCAGGATTGTTTGACATTTTTTAGAATGGTTATAAGCTAGCGACATTCGGGTTGCCGGCACCGACCCGATGGCAGCCGATATGAAGAAAGGTTTTCCGTGAGACTGACCCGCCAATCGAACTACGCTATCCGCACCCTCGTCTACTGCGCCGTCAACGAGCCAGGGCTGAGCCGGGTCGCGGAGGTTGCTCGCGCTTACGGAATTTCCGAGCTGTTTCTGTTCAAGCTGATCAAGCCACTGGTGGAAGCTGGCCTCTTGCAGACCGTGCGTGGCCGCCATGGCGGCATTAAGCTGGGCAAGCCAGCCGACCAAATCACTCTTCTGGAGACGATCCGCCTCACGGAAGAAAACTTCGCGCTGGCCGAATGTTTCGAAGAAGGTGCCGACTGCCCCTTGATTGGCGAATGCGATCTGAACGGTGCGCTGCGGGAGGCCTTGGGCGCGTTCTTCGAGGTGCTGAGCCGTCACACCATAGCGGATCTCGCGCATAAGAAGCGTTCCATCCGTGAACGCCTCGGGATCAGCACTGCCGACGCCGTGAACGAGAGCATCGCTGCGATTTCCGCAGCCTGACCAAAAATCTGACTGCCAGAGTAAAATATGACTTTGACAATCAGGTTTGGACGTGATTGATAGGGGGCATGGCGCTGCGACCCCTTGGGGCCTGTGGGTCCGAGCGCCAGAACTTGACGGAGGCTTGCTGCTACCGTCTCCCCGGGCCGGCCAGGATCCTCAACGTCCTGTCCGGCCTTTTCCATTCCCCTAGATTGATCTGGTTCCCCCGCTATGCTCTAGAGCGCGGGCGCTCATTCCGGACTTGCATATGGCCCAGCCTCCCCTCCTCACGCTCCAGGATATCCAACTCACGTTTGGCGGCACGCAGTTGCTGGAGGCCGCCGAACTGATCGTGTCGCCCGGGCAGCGGATCGCTCTGGTGGGACGGAACGGCTCGGGCAAGTCGACGCTGCTCAAGATAGCCGCGGGACTTGTGCAGCACGACGGGGGCAAACGATTTGCCGAGCCCAGCGCCACCATCCGATACCTTCCTCAGGAGCCCGATCTCACTGGCTACAACACGACACTTGCCTATGTCGAAGCTGGCCTGGCACCAGGCGATGATCCGTTTCGTGCGCAATATCTGCTCAACGCGCTGGGGCTGACCGGCAGCGAAAACCCGGCCACCCTGTCCGGTGGCGAGGGCCGTCGTGCTGCGCTGGCGCGCGTGCTGGCGCCACAGCCCGACGTTCTTCTGCTCGACGAACCAACCAACCATCTGGATTTGCCGGTCATCGAGTGGCTGCAGGACGAACTGAGCCAGATGCGTTCGGCCATGGTGCTGATCAGCCACGATCGGCGTTTCCTCGCCGACCTTTCCCGCTCCACTGTTTGGCTGGACCGTGGCGTGACCCGGCGCATCGAGAAAGGCTTTGCGGCCTTCGAAGGCTGGCGCGACGAGGTGCTGGAGCAGGAAGAAAAGGACCGACACAAGCTCGACCGACAGATCGTTCGTGAAGAACACTGGCTGCGCTACGGCGTGACCGCGCGCCGCAAGCGCAATGTGGGTCGCCTCGAACGGCTCGCCGGTCTGCGGCAGGAGCGGCGGGAACAGCGCAAGGTCACCGGCTCGGTGGCAATGGCGGTGACCGAGGGCCGCACATCTGGGGCACTGGTGGCGGAAGCCGAGCAGATATCCAAGAGCTTCGGTACCCGCACCGTTGTGCAGGACTTTTCGACGCGCGTGTTGCGCGGCGACCGAGTGGGCATCGTCGGACCCAATGGCGCTGGCAAGACCACTCTGATCAAGATGCTGACTGGTCTGCTGGAGCCCGATAGCGGCACCATCAAGCTCGGTTCCGCCCTTGAACTGGCGATGCTCGATCAAGGGCGCGCCAGGCTGGAGCCCGAAACCCGTCTCAAGGACGCTCTGACCGGCGGGGGCAGCGACACGCTCAAGATCAACGGCGAAAACAAGCATGTCGTTGGCTACATGAAAGACTTTCTGTTCAGCCCCGAACAGGCCAACACGCCCATCGGAAAATTGTCGGGCGGCGAGCGCGCCCGCGTGGCGCTTGCACGGGCATTGGCGCTGCCCTCCAACTTCCTGGTGCTGGACGAACCGACGAACGACCTCGACCTCGAAACGCTCGACCTGCTCGAAGAAATGGTCTCGGACTATGCCGGCACGGTCGTTGTCGTCAGTCACGACCGAGACTTTCTCGACCGCGTCGCCACCTCCGTCATCATGGCGGAAGGGGAGGGACGCTGGACGGAATATGCGGGCGGCTACTCGGACATGGTGAGCCAGCGCGGTGCCGGTGTGTCGGCACGCGTCTTGGAGAAGGCCACGAAGGCTGACAAGCCCAGAAACGACACACCCCCTGCAGCGACCCCGACGGCCAAGCGCAAACTCAGCTTCAAGGAGAAACATGCGCTCGAGACCCTGCCCAAGGAAATCGACGCGCTGGATGCCGAAATAACGGCGCTGAACGCGGCCCTGGCATCATCCGATCTCTATAACAGGGATCCAAACGGATTTGCCGCCAAGTCCAAGGCGCTGGAAACGGCGGCGACACGCAAGGCCGCCGCCGAAGAGAAGTGGCTGGAACTCGAAATGCTGCGCGAGGAGCTGGAAGGCTAGTCCTTCCAGTCGAAGACCGGGCTCTGCATGTGGTGCAGATTTTCAGTTTCTCCGGAAATGCGCTTGAGCAGCAGGCTGCCCAGATTCCGACCAGCTGATACAAAATCTTCCTGCACCGTTTCCGCCCCCGGCTGGAACTGGGCAAACATCGAGGTAGACTGCTTTGTGACCACGTGGGCCGTCTTGCCCACGACCATACCCGCATCGGAAAGCCCGCCGATCACGGCCAGGGCCGACACTTCCGAGGCGCAGACGTAGCCATCGGGATGATCGGGCCGACGCGAGCGCTTGATCACGTAGTTGCGGATGGAGTCCGTTGGGCTCCCGAGGTTCACATCGGACGCGAATTCATATTCGATCCCAGCATCGCGCGCGCCGCGGGCAATGCCCGATTTGAGATGTTCGGCATAAGTGAGCGCGCTATCTGGCAACACGATCGAGACCTTGCGGCAGCCTTTGGCGGCCAGACGCAGCGTAGCGCCGTACGCATAGGCCTCGTTGTCAAAATCGACGTAAGGATGGATTTCGGGCCAACCGCTTCGACCGTGGCTGACGAAGGGAAAGTCATTGTCGATGAGGAAGCGAATGCGCTCGTCGAACGTCTCGGCCTTGGAAAAGATCACGCCATCGGCCATGCGATTGCGCACGATGTGCTGAATGGGCACGATAGGCTGCATGTTGCGGAAGAGCGGGGTGATGACCAGGTGATAACTGGTGTCGCGCAGGGCTTCGGTGATCCCGGTCACCAGATTGGTGCCGAACCCGTAGATCTGTTCGTCGGGCTCGAGAATGAGCGCAATCACGTTCGTTCGCCCTGTCTTGAGACGAAGGGCGGCTCGGTCGGGCAAATAGCCGATTTCGGCGGCGATCTTCTGAACGCGGTCACGCGTTTCCTGGGCAAGCTCGGGAGCGTTGTTCAAGGCGCGCGAAATGGTCGTGACGGCCAGACCGGTCATTTGCGCGATCGTCTTCAGCGTTGGCTTGCCGGATGGCTTGACGCCGCGTTTGCCGCGCGTGGCTGGCGGTCCGTCTTCCTGTGACACAGATATTCCCCTCAAACCCGCCCGGCATGGGGCGGGGACGCTTTGGCGGCAGAACACCAGATTGCGAACCCGCACGCAAGACAAAGCACTTGCCTGAAAAGCTGAACGAGTTTATCAGAATTTCATCGGCGCAGAATTTCCGATACAGATTTTTCGGAATTCTCTCCAATACGCATAAAGACGCACTGGAAAAGCCGGAGAGCGTCCCCTATCTTGCCATTGCTGCGCCGTAATGGCGTGAGATTACACCGTCCAACACTCGCAAGGGAGAAGACTGACGATGACGACATCGACCACCTTCACGATCCATGCCGTGTGTTCGACCGTAGTAACCTGCAAGCGTGCCACCAAACGTTGGCAAGGGTCCTGTCGATCCAAACGAATGTGACCAGCTGTCACACCCTCGTCTTAGATAACCGATAGAACCCCGCGTGACCTGGCGTCGGCCCTTTTGGTGCCGCTCCGGATAGACGCGCAAGTGGAGATTCCACCCATGCAGGAAAATAGTCTCAACAGGGCCGAAAGGCTCAGACCGATCGTCATCGAAGTGGCAGGGGAGCCTCAAGGCGTCGTCGTGCCCGCAGATGGCGGCTACAAGTTTCTCGCCGTGAAGTTGCCGGCCTTCGTTATGGACGGGCATCATTTTCCGTCGATCGAAACCGCGCATCTGGCGGTCAGTCGTGCCGTGGAAAGCGGCGAAACGGCATGAAAAAGCCGGTGGCTGGACCACCGGCTTCTGCTTTTGGCTCACTCAATCGTCGTTGGTCGCATTGAGCTCCGAGGGGCGCTTGCCTTCGGCGGTGGGCGGCGTGGGGTCGATCGCCTGTTCGACGGCGTCAGCCAGAGCTTCTACGTCGATGCGAGAGGCGCCCGATTGCGCCTGACGTTCCAGTTCCGCCGACAGCGCGGTGATGATTGCCTGACGGCGCGGGCCGATATCGTTAGCCGTTTCCATCGATCGAAATCCCCTGCTCGTTGACGCGGACTTCCAGCGACGGCTGCGCCTGTTGCTGCTGGTATGTGTAGATACCGAAAACAACGAGGGCGATAACCAGGATGGCGATCACGCCGTAAAGGCCGTTACGGGACAATTTGAAACTCCTGACGCTTGATAGTCAGGAAAGAACGCAAGGGGCGGGCCGGAAGTTCAATCGTCGGCAATGGCGCGCAATGCCATGATGAACGCGGTGACGCCGATCCCCACGGAACTCGAATTGTCGATGACGACGGGTGACACGTCAGCGGGAAGCGACGCCCCCTCGCGCGCCAGTCGCGCAACGATCTGATCGCGGTTTTCCCGGCCCCGCCGCGCCAGCCGTTCGGCCCGGAGGGATATTTCCGCAGAAATCTGAATCACCCGGCACAGGGGATACTTGGCCATGGCGCCTGGCACCGCATGACGCGAGATGTTGGCGACCACCACGCGTCCGAGGGCCAGGTCGGTATCGACGCCGATGGGCAGGGCATAGCTGAGCCCATGGGCCTGCCAGGTGAGCGCAAAGCGGCCAGCCCGCGCGGAGCGGTCGAACTCCTCGCGGTTAAGACTGACGTGATCCTCGAGGTCGATGTCGCTTGGGCGCGTCACGAGGCGCCGCACGAAACTGAAGCGTTTGTCGCCATCGAGCGCCTGGCGCGCTCCAGAGATCAATGTGTCCTTGCCGACCCCGGACGGACCCACGACAAGGACCAGCACTCCAGGGGGACGTTCACTCAACTGACCCGGTTTCCTTCACGCCAAACGCCACATACCGCAGGAAGTTGGCCCCGCAGGGAGACCCGCACAAGATCAGCTCGCTTGCCGATGGCGATCTCACCGCGATCGTCGAAGCCTGCTGCACGCGCCGGATTGAGCGTCACGGTAGCAAGCGCCTTCGAGAGGTCAAGGCCCGCCACTCTGGTCGGCATAAGGAAGGCGGCCTGGAGCAGCGCGAACGGCACATAGTCGGATGACAGAATGTCCAGAAGTCCACCGGCAACCAGATCGGTGGCCGATATATTGCCGGAGTGCGATTTGCCGCGCACCACGTTCGGCGCGCCCATGAGGATGGCCAGACCCGCAGCATGCGCCGCCGAGGCGGCCTCGAGCGTGGTCGGAAATTCGGCGATGGCGACCCCATCGGCCTCTGCCTGTTCGACATGGGCGAGCGTCGCGTCGTCGTGACTGGCCAGCGCGATCTGCATGTCCCGGGCCCGCGTGACGATCGCCTGCCTGTTGGCAGCGGAATAGCGGTCATGCTCGGCCTGCCGCGCATCGATATAGGCCTGCACCGTCTCGTCGGTGCCGCCCATTTGGCGCGCATAAAATACCTTGTAGGCGTCCAGCGAGCGAAACTGACGTTGCCCTGGCGTATGATCCATGACCGAGGCGAGGCGCGTCGACGGATGATCGGCCAGCGCGTCGAAATGATCGACGACGTCGTGGCTGGGAAGCTCGCAGCGCAGGTGGATGAAATGCTCGGAGCGGAGCCAGCCTCCTTCCGCACCGGCTCGGACTGCTGAAACGAGTCGTTCGGAATGCGTGAGCATGTCGGGCAGATCGATATCGGAACCGATCCGGACTGCATCGAAGACCGTGGTTATGCCTGATCCTGCAATCTGCGTGTCGTGCGCATGCAGGGCCGCCAGCGGATCCCAGAACACGCCCGGGCGCGGGCGATAGTGGTTCTCGAGATGGTCGGTATGCAGCTCGACGAGACCGGGAATAAGATAATCGCCTTCGAGATCAAGGCCAGCCGCGCTGGTGCCGCGGTCGACACGCGAAATCATGCCATCGCGCACGACGACGCTGCCTAGAAAGGCTTCGTCTGCCAGAACGACCCGCGCATTGGTGAAGACCGTTTCGGTCATTCGCGGCCTCTCCCGAGTGGGAAATCGGCCATCCGCGAGAATGGAAGCTTGTTCTCCTTCTCATGAAAGAGCGTCAGGCGATCCAGTGTCAGCTCTTCTTCCAGCACCGGCGCGAACCAGGTCTGAGCTGCCTGCAAAAGGGCGGAGCGATCCTCCTCGGCCAACCGATCGGTCAGGGTCATGTGGAAGCGGAATTCGTCGAACACATAGGGGTAGCCGTAGGCATCGAGCAGTTCCTCCTGACGTGGCGTGAGGCCATGCGAGGCACGGGCCGCCCGGTCTCGCGGGCTGAGAGGAGCACGGAACGGCTCGAATATTTCCACAACGCTGGCGGCGAAGTCCTGCAGGGCCGCGTTCTCGGCCCTTTCCGGCACCAGGGCCAGAAAGCCATCGATATCGGCGATCACCAGTTTGCCCAGCGGCACAGGCTCGAGTTCGGCGGCCGCCCGCTGCATCGCCTCGCGCAGGCCTTCCTCGTCCTGCCCCGGTGCAAGCGCCATCGGTGGCTTGAGCGTCGCATGGAAACCATAGCGGCCGGCAGATTGCGTGAGGTTGAGAAGCCGCGCGCGGTCGATGCCTGCCACGGCGCCGTCGTAGGGCAGACCTGTCGAAGGATCCCGGCCCAGCCAGACAGCGGCGCGTTCCCACAGGTGATCGGTCGCGGCAGGGGCGTAGTAAATGGCGAATCTTTGCGGCATGCATCCTCCTGGCGCGCAGCTAATGGAGCCATATGGCGGCCGTTTGACAAGCCAGCGGCTGGACAAAAGCAGGTCCGGTAGTGACAAGTAACCCAAGTCCGCCCCACCAAAGACGTTCCCCATGACCCGACAGCTTCTCGAAAATCTCTTCCACCGGGCTGTTGCAAGCGCGCAACCGGCACTGGCTCTCGAGCGGCATCTCCCGGCCATGCCGAAGGGACGAACTGTCGTTATCGGCGCGGGCAAGGCCTCGGCCCAGATGGCGCGGGCCTTCGAGAAAGCCTGGACAGGCGAACTCTCGGGACTCGTGGTGACCCGCTACGGCTACGCCGAGCGTTGCGAGCGCATCGAGATCGTCGAGGCGGCGCATCCGGTCCCCGATCAGGCAGGTTTCGAGGCGGCGCAACGCCTGATGCAAATGGTATCGGGTCTCGGGCCCGATGACCTGGTCGTCGCGCTGATTTCGGGAGGAGGATCGTCCCTCCTTCCGGCGCCGGCTCCGGGCCTCAGCCTCGATGACGAGCAGGCCATCAACCGCGTCCTCCTCGCCTCCGGCGCGCCGATCGGCGTGATGAACCTCATCCGCAATCAGTTCTCGACCATAAAAGGCGGGCGCCTCGCGGCGGCGGCAGCACCGGCCCGTGTCGCGACGCTGGTAGTGTCCGACGTGCCGGGGGACGATCCTGCCCTCGTCGCCTCGGGCCCAACCCTGCCTTTGTCCGGAGGGAGGGAAGAGGCGCGTCGGCAAGCAGCTCTTTACCGCATGGACCTGCCCGACCGGGCCCGCGAGCTTCTGGCCAGCGATCTCAACCTTCCGCCCGAGCCCGGCGATCCGGCCTTTGCGCGCAACAGCGTCGTCACGATAGCCTCGGCCGTTATTTCGCTCGAGGCCGCAGCGGACCTGGCGCGCGAGAGCGGCATCGAAGCGGCGATCCTTTCCGATTCCATCGAGGGTGAAGCGCGCGACGTGGCGCAGGTGCATGCGGCGCTGGCCCGGGAGATCGCCGTGCGGAACCGCCCCTTCACCAAGCCGGTGGTGCTGCTTTCGGGCGGAGAGACGACGGTGACGCTCCGCGGCAAAGGCCGTGGTGGGCGTAATGGCGAGTTCCTGCTGGCGCTGGCAATCGCGCTCGACGGCGTCGAAGGTGTTTCGGTCCTGGCAGGCGATACGGACGGCATCGATGGGTCGGAGGACAATGCCGGCGCCTTTGTGGACGGAACGAGTGCGCGTCGGATGCGCGAGGCGGGGCTCGATCCGCAGGCTGCGCTTGCTGAGAACGACGCCTATGGCGCCTTTTCGGCCATTGGCGACCTGTTCGTGACCGGCCCAACCGGAACCAACGTCAATGACTTCCGGGCTATCCTGATCAGCTGAGGACGCCCGAAACAGACCCCGATTAAAATCATACTTATGTTGATGTAGGGCCTTGGCAGAGAGTGGCAAGACCTGCTCTATAGCCGCGCTTCCGAGCAATGGAGTTTCCGGATGACCAAGCGCAAGATTGCCGTGATCGGCGTGGGCAAAATCGCCCAGGACCAGCACCTGCCTGTCATTGACGCTTCCGACGACTTCGAGCTGGCGGCGACGGTCTCGACCCGCGGCGTCGGACATGGAAGCGTGCCGGTGTTCCGCACCGCAGCCGAGCTCTATGCCGCGATGCCCGAAGTCGGCCTCGTCTCCATCTGCACGCCGCCGGGCGTGCGCCACACGCTTGTCCGAGAGGCGCTCGACGCGGGCAAGGACGTGATGATGGAAAAGCCACCTACCACGACGATTTCCGAGCTCGACGACATTATCGCCCATGCCGCGCGCCTTGACCGGGTGCTGTTTCAGACCTGGCACAGCCAATACAACGCCGCGGTCGACCGAGCCAAGGCGATCCTGGCCGAGCAAGGCGTCAACGCGGTGCGGATCGACTGGCGAGAAAGCGTGCGCAAATGGCATCCCGGCCAGGACTGGGTCTGGGAGCCCGGCGGGTTCGGCGTCTGCGATCCTGGTATCAATGCCTATTCGATCTTCACCAAGATCATGCCGTTTCCGGTTTTCGTGGAAAGCGCGAAGCTGACTTTCCCCGCCAACCGTCAGACCCCTGTCGACGTCGAGGTGACGTTCAAGTCCGGCCAGGCCCACAAGCCGACACTTTCGTCCGGCTTCAACTGGCTCGAGGAGAGCGGTGAAATCTGGACGATCCAGGTCACCACGGGCACTGGCGACGACCTCAAGCTCGAACGTGGCGGACGCACCCTGCGCATCAATGGCGAGGTCGTCATTGAGCATGGCGATGAGGAATACGCGGGAATCTACGACCACTTTGCCCATCTGCTCGACGCGCGTCAGTCCGATGTCGATGCCGCGCCGTTGCGCTTGATGAGCGACGTGTTCTTTCTCGGAGCCCGCGAGAACGGCCCCGCCTTCGAGTGGTGATCCGCCGGCGGCTTGCGGTCGGTATGCCAGCGGATGCGAATGCCCTTGAGGATGAGGCGCAGCGCTTCCCAATGAATGCCCGCCGTGACCTTGAGCGTCATCAGCGGATGCGAGAAGAACAGACGCATCAGCTCGGCATCCGAAAAGGGTCGGCGCGCTCCTGTGAAAGCGGCGTAGAGTAGCGGCTGACCGCCCTGCGTCTCATTGATGGCGACGCGCACGCGCTCTTCCGGAGCAGACAGGCGAAATTCGTAGCGGCAATCCATGTCGATAAAGGGCGACACGTAGAACGCCTTGTCGGCGGCCTGCTCTGCGGCGTTTGCGGGCAGAACGTAGGTATGCCGCTCCTTGAACGTGTTGTGTACCTCGTAGATCGTGGCGAGAGGCTCGCCCGCGGCATCGTCGCAATACCAGACCGTCAGCGGATTGAAGACATAGCCCAGAATGCGCGGGTAGCAGAGAAGGCGAACGCGGCCTGCCTCGGGCAGTCCCTCGGCCGCCAACTTGTCATTCACCCAGTCGCGAAGTGGCTGGCCATCGCCGTGATCGGCATCGCGAAACGAAAACAATGCACGCCGGTTATGGCCGAAACGTCTCAGACCATCGAGACGATCGAGTTCGTCGAGGTCGATCAGCAGCGAAAAGACGCGGTAGCGCAGGCTGTGCTTCTTCGGGCGATGCCGCTGATGCACCACCTGGCCGACATAGATGGCTGAGTTGAGGCTCATCCCACCAGTGCTTCTGCGGCGGGCGGCGCCAGCGTAATGCGACCGGAGGGATTGGCAACCGTCCAGGGACGGGGGAGAGACCCCATCGCTTCGGCCGCTGCCAGACCGGCCTGAAGGCCATCCTCGTGGAAGCCACGCCCGAAATGCGCGCCCGCAAACCAGGTGCGGTTCTGGCCCTGGATTTGCCAGAGGTTGTCCTGCGCGTGGATGGCGGCAGTGTCAAAAAGCGGATGGGTGTATTCGAACCGCGCAATTTCCTCGCGAGGGTCGGTAGGCGGGTTGAGCGTCACGAAAAGATCGCGTCCCTTGAAGCCCTGAAGCGCATTCATCCAGTAGCTGACGCAGAGCTGCTGCTCTTCACCCAGATGCTCCATGGAAATGTAGTTCCAGCAGCACCAGACGCGCCGCCGGCGCGGCATGAAAGCCGGATCGGCATGCAGCACGGCCGTGTTCTTCGTATAGGTGAAGGCGCCCAGAAGGCCGCGTTCCGCGTCGCTCGGATTCTCGAGCATCGCCAGAGCCTGATCTGCGTGCGTGGCGATCAGCACCGCGTCAAAACGGTCGGACTGCCCATCGCGGGTAAAGAGCGTGGCGCCGGTATCGTCGCGCACGACACGGGCGATGGGGGACGACAGACGCACCTGACCGGAAAAACCATCGAGGAGCGCCTTCACGTACGAGCGGCTACCGCCCTTTACGGTGCGCCACTGCGGCCGCTCCCAGAGCTGCAGCAGGCCGTGGCTTTCAAAGAAGCGCACAAAGGCCAGCAGCGGATAGGCGCGAATGTCTTCGGCGCTGGACGACCAGATGGCGGCCGCCATAGGCAGGAGATGATCGTCGACGAAGGACGCCGAATAGCGCTGCTGGCGCAGATATTCGTCAAGCGTCAGCCCGCGCATTTCGGGTTGATGCAGGACCGACGGCGCTTCGCGATAAAAGCGCAGAAGATCGCGGAAGAGGTTCCAGAACCGCGGCCGGAAGGCATTGAGCCGCTGCGCCAGCATGCCCGAAAGCCCTTCCCCGCAATATTCGAAATTGCCCTGATCGAGCGATGCGGCGAACGACATCTCGGTGGCGTTGTTGGCCACGCCGAGATGCTCGAGCATCGCCTTGAAATTGGGATAGTTCTTGTCGTTGTAGACGATGAAGCCCGTATCGACGCCACCGGTTCCCTCGACCTCGACGGTGTTGGCATGTCCGCCAATGCGATCATCGGCTTCGTACAGCACGACATCATGCGACTGCGACAGAAGCCAGGCCGCCGACAGGCCGGACACCCCGCTCCCTACGACGGCGATACGTTGCCGCGCGGATTGCGGATGCGAGAAGCCGGAGGCGGCATGGAACATAGTCTTGGTCCTGGAATGTTTGGTGTAGATACGGCTGCGGGGCCAATTTGGATCAAGCCTAATGCCGCTATTCTAAAAAAAGTGAACGGCATCAGAAATTTTGGGTGCGCCATGATCCACCCTGGAAATGGCGCCGTATCTGGGACATGTCACTTGCGATTTACCCACTTGCCGGACCGTGTCAGGATGCAGCGTCAGCAACGCGCCGCCGTCCCAGCGTGCCCGCGCGAGAAAAGGGCAACGATCGCATGACGGACCGAACTTCCCTCGCAGGTTCGTCGCCAGCAGATATCGGCAAATACATCGTCGCCATCGCTTCGGCGCAGGACATGGTGGCTTTCGAAGCCCTGTTCCGCGAATTTGGTCCGCGCATCCGCGCCTATCTCCTCAAGCTCACCCGCGACAGCCAGGCGGCCGAAGACCTGATGCAGGAGACCATGCTGGCTATCTGGCGCAAGGCCGGGCAGTTCGACCCGATGCGCGGACAGGCATCGGCGTGGATTTTCACCATTGCCCGGAACATCTGGATCGACGCGTGGCGCAAGCAGAAGCGGCCCGCATTCGACCCGGACGATCCGGCACTAGTGCCCGCGGCCGAGCCCGAAGCGCCCGACATCATGGACCTCAAGCAGAGCGGCGCGGCTCTCCATGCCGCGCTCCTGACGCTGCCGCAGGAACAGGTTGACCTCATTCGCCTTTCGTTTTTCGACGAAGCCTCCCACAGCACCATCGCCGCCCGCACCGGGCTTCCGATCGGCACTGTCAAATCCCGCATCAGACTGGCCTTCGGACGCCTTCGCACGGCGCTGGAGGAATTCAAATGACCACGATCCGACATCACCTCAGCGACGACCTCCTCCTCGAATATGCCGCGGGCAGCCTTTCCGAAGGCTGGTCCCTTGCTGTTGCCTGCCATCTTGCCATGTGCCCGACATGCCGGGGAGAACTGGCGCTTGCCGAAGCTACGGCCGGCGTGATGCTGGAAGAGCTGGCCCCCGTCGACGGACCCGCCGAAAGCTGGGACGCTCTCAAGGCACGCATCCTCGCCGCGCCCGAGGACAAGGCCAGCCCGGTGGTCCGCCCGGGGAATGCCACGCTCCCCGAGCCGCTGCGCTCGTATCTGGGCGGCGATGTCGCAAGCCTCAAATGGCGCAACCTGGGCAATGCCAAGCAGATCCTGATCAAGACCGGGGACGAAACGACCCAGGCGCGGCTGCTCTGCATCGCCGCCGGCAAGCCGGTGCCCGAGCACAGCCATGGCGGGCGGGAACTGACCGTGGTGCTGACCGGCAGCTTCCACGACGAGCTCGACAGTTTCGGACCGGGCGACATCGAGGATGCCGACGGTTCGGTGACGCACCAGCCGATCGCGGGCACCGATGCCGACTGCATCTGCCTTGCCATCACCGATGCGCCGCTGAAGTTTTCGAGCCGCCTGGTGCGGATGGTCCAGCCCATTCTGGGCATCTGAGGAGAAACGCTATGTTCGGCCTGCCCATCATGACCATTCTGGCCGCCTATGGCGGCACCGCGCTGGTGTTCTTCGGACTCGACATGCTGTGGCTTACGGTGCTCGGCATCGGCTTTTACCGGCAGGAAATCGGCGCCCTGCTGATGGACCAGCCGAACCTCGTGCCGGCGGCCGTCTTCTACCTCTTCTACATCGCCGGCATCGTCGGCTTCGCGGTGATCCCGGCGGTCAACGCCAATTCGTGGATCTGGGCGCTGGTGGCCGGGGTGGCGCTGGGGCTCCTGGCCTATGGCACCTATGACATGACCAACCTTTCGACCCTCAAGGGCTGGACGCTCAAGATCAGCATTATCGATCTCGTCTGGGGCGGCTTCCTGTCCGGCGCCTCGGCGCTGGCCGGCTACTGGGCCGTGAAGCTGACCCAGTAACCGCGCTCTCCTCCCCTGCCCTAGCCATTGAGCTTGCGCGTCAGCGCGAAGGCGACGGGATGGGGCAGGACGCCGAGCAGTTTCAGCGGCCAGATGAGGCGGCGGGGGAACGCCGTCTCGAAACTCTTGCCATCGAGCCCCCTGACGATCCGCCGCGCGGCCTCCTCGGGCTCCATGATGCCTGGCATGGCAAAATCGTTCCTGTCGGTGAGGGGGGTGCGCACGAAACCCGGCGTCACCAGCCGCACATCGACCCGCGGCCACAGCTCGGCCCGCAACGATTGCGCCAGATTGACGATGGCCGCCTTGGTGGCCGAATAGACCTGGCCATTGGGCAGGCCGAATATGGCGGCCGCCGACCCGAACAGCACCAGCTGCCCGCCAGGGGCCAGCGCCGTCATCGCCACGCGGGCGACGTTGAAACTGCCCGTGAGATTGACTGCAAAAATGGCCTCGGCCTGTTTCTGGTCGGCCTTGCCCACCGGGCCCGGATCATAGATCGCCGCTGTCGTGATGATGCGGGTGAAGGGGCCATGCGCCTGCGCCACGGCATCAAGGCTTTCGGGCTTTTCCGCATCGGCGACGACGGCCACGGCGCCATCACCGAGGCCGAGCAGCGCCTTGTCGAGCGCCGCCTGCTTGCGGCCGGAGATGACGACCAGCGCACCGCGCGCCACATAGGCCCGGGCCAGCGCCTCGCCGATGCCGCTCGAACCGCCGATGATCCAGATCTTTTCGCCCGCGCCGCTCATGTGCTGCTCCCGTTGCTGCTTGCGCAGGCAATACGAGGGCGAGGCCCGATTGGATGCCGGCAGGCGGCGGCGGGGGACAATAAAAAAGCCGCCTTGCGGCGGCTTTCTCGAACTCGGCTGATCGCCATCCGAGCCTAGCTCGCATGGCCTTCTCGCCTCAGAACGCTCCACTGGAGCGTTTTGCCCTTGCGGGACGGCTCGAAGTTACTTCAGCAGGGTCAGGTTCACGGCGGATTCACGGCCGTCGCGGCCGGTTTCGACGTCGTAGGAAACCTTGTCGTTCTCGTAGAGACCGTCAACGCCCGAGCGCTGCACGGCGGAGATGTGGACGAAGTGGTCCTTGCCGCCATTGTCGGGGGTGATGAAGCCGAAGCCCTTGGTGGTGTTGAAGAATTTCACGGTGCCGTTGATCGAGGCCATGATGATAGTTCCTTTGATGTAAGCTCGTAGCCGAAGCAAATCGAGCGTTTTGCCTCTGCACATGCCGAGGCGGGACAAACGTTCGCAAGTGGATCAGTGAGCCAAGGAACCGGAAATGACCGGCATCGGCAGCCGACTTAGGCTGAAAACGTATGGACGCTGTTGTGACAGATAATCGCGTCGAGAGCAAGGCAGGCGTCGACGCGCGCCGGAACGCCCTGCGGCACGGATACCGACGGGTGCAAACAATGGACGGACCGGAGACAGATTGCGTCTCTGGATGGTTTTAGACGAGACGAAACCTGTCCCCGGCGCCGGTTTTTGGAACTGATCGGCGGCGGGGGATCGCTCGTCCCGTCGCGGCCGACCTGGAACCTGTGGGAGAGGCAAAGCCCCCACCCGGCCTGCCCCGCCACTGTTCGCCTGCAGGCCGCCGCGCGGGGCAATGGCCCAAGTTTAATCGAGCCGCCGCAGCCGGGGATAAGTTTGCGTGGGTGCGGCCATCGCTTCGGGCGCGGACGGTGCGGGAGGCTCGCCCTGGCGCGCGGCGCGGCCGGCGCTGAACCCCGCTTCATAGGCCGCGCGCTCGCCGCTCCGGATCATGCGGCTCAATTTGTCGCGGATCACGTCGGTGTCGTCGCGCTTGAAATTCAGCGCCGCGGCGGGCGGATGGAGGCGCATGATCGGCCGATAGCCGGAGTGCAGCGTCCAGATGCGGCAATTAAAGCGCGTGGCCCAAGTGGTGTGGCGTGCCTCCCAACCCTCGAGCGCCGCCAGCGCCTGTCCGAGCTGGGCGGCAAGACCCGCGAGATCGGGCGCGGCAACGGGCAGGCGCTCATTGCGCTTGCGGGTAAAGGCGGCGCAATCGCTGAGCAGGCCCTCGGCGCTGATGCGCAGGGCCTCGGACACGGGCGCATTGGGCTTTTTTGCGCCGAGGGCAATCGTGTCCTTTTGGAGGGCGGCAAGGCTCAGCCACAGGGCTTCGTGGCGCTCGGCCTGGGACTTGGTGGTGGTGCCTTCGCTCAAGCGTGGGTGGGGCGCAGCCTGCGGGGCAGGCTGGTCCTGAGGGGGTTGGCCGAAGGACGCGGGGTGGTCGGTGTGTGTGGGCATGAGATTCTCCTGTGCGGCGGGAGGCCGGACAGGAGAGGGTGCACACAGGTGGAGGGGGCGGGGAGAAGTTTAACCTAAGATGCTAGTAGGCGTAGGCGCCGGAATCCCCCTCTGATTAGGTAGTCATCGGAAGCGGCAAGCAAGTGCGCCAGCTTGGGAGGTAGCCCGCCACTTTGGACTCCCGGCTGCACCGCAATGAACTCAAATTCGATCTGAGCGGCGGCCCGCGCGACCAAAAGGTCTTCGAAATTTTGGAGAGTGCCCTTCACGAAGCGTGAGCCGCCCAAACCATTCTGAAATCTGCGGCTTACGTGGCCAATGACCCGTTGCTTCAAGGCCCAGATCGTTGACTTTGTCGCCTGCGATACCACTTCGTATAGATCATCAACGCGATGCCCAGCAGATTGTCCCGATGAACTTTTGCAGTGGTAGAGCCGTATCACAAGGCGGTCTACTTCCTCCGTCGCTGTGATGTAGTCGGCAATCTCACCGCTTCCGTGATCGTAGTAGATGACGGAGTTGTCGCCCACGGTCAGCATTGCTTCCAGCCCTTCGTGAACAGACACGCCGCGCTCTGATTTAGCGCCGAACTCAAGCGTAATGTCGACGCCCATGGCGGCCCAGTCCAATGCTTCAATCTGGTTCGCATCGAAGGACAGATTTTCGTCGGGTGGCAAGGACAGGTAGCTCGTCCCAGTCAGCGACCCAAGCTCAGCCGTGAAAAACGTAATAGGATCATCGTTGATGTATTCGACCAATCCCACATCGCCGTCGTCGAACAATATGAAGAGGTCTGTGGCGCTGTCGCTTGACCATTCAAATAGACGCTTGTTGTTTAGGGAATAAACGAACGTCTCGGAATAACCAGCTTCGTGCGAAATGCGCACAAGAACCGAATTTTTATCAGATTTCCCTCTAATGACATCTAAATCAAAGTCCACGAGCGGAAACTCGAACCTTCCCTCACTTGTTTCAAAACTGCAAAGGGGGGACGAGCGATAAATGTCCATCGGCCAATCGGCAGCGATAATATCGTCAGGCAATTCTGATATTTCGTCGCCGACGTCAAGAATGTCGACGCCCGACATCGTCTTGGGCGTGCCTCTCGTGGAAATTCTGGATGCCAGAATGGAGCACCAGTCGATCAACGCGGGGATTTTGTCCGATCGATTACTCCAAACCTTGGATGCGCTGCTTATGCCAATTGTTACTGCATCGCCATCTTGTTCGCCGCGGCCAAATGCGTGACCAGCATGGAACAGTCGACCGTCAGATTTGCTGATCGATTTATCAGCGTTTGAGCCAGTTATTATTCGATAAGACTCGCTCGTGTTTCCTAGAACCCGATTTCGCATGCCAACGTTGAAAAATTCTGGCGAGTTGATGTCGTTCAGAACTCTGTTTATCCGCGATAGCGGCAGTGCACGGGGAACAGCAGACGCAAACCAAGAGGCGATGTGGTCGTACATGCCTGCGTTGCGTCTCGAGGCGCAAATAAACAAGAGCAAGCTCTTGGGGTCTTGATATATGATAAATAGGTCGGACGAAGATGACGCCAGGCGTTCATCGCCAGTCCATCTAGGCTGAGAGATCTCGCGAGTTATGTAGATGGCCGCGCCGTGCTCCTCACTCGAAACCTTATAAACGATCTGCATGGGAAATGGGAATTCTTCGCCTGCTGAGACATCAACTAGATCTTTGAGCTGAAGTATTTTCACGTGAAAATATGGCTCCAGGTCAAACAGAGAAAAATCCGACAAGTCGTGGCTGGCGTCGACCGGCAGGAAGGTATCCAACACCTCGCGAGTGTGGACCTCTTCTTCGATCCGGGCAGCGCTGAGATTTTGGACGATTTCTTGCCACACGGCCCTGGCGTCATATAGGCGCTCTGCCTCAATCTCGATGGCTGTAGGCACCGCCAAGAATGTAGCGCCACCAAGCTGTTCTCCCGTAGTCCGGGCAAACCTGCCGACAAACTGGAGGATAACTGCCAATGAGCGATGGGGCGAATGCACGGCGGCTATCTTTAATGACGGGAGGTCAAACCCTTCCCCGAGCATGTTGACGCAAATTAGCCCGTCAAGAGCTCCGGCCTGTAGTTCCTTGAGCACCGATTTTACATGGCGTAGTGACTGGTCTCCTTTAATTAGCTTGAGACGCAGGTTTGTATTTGCAGAGTATGTGTCCACCAGCTCTAGCGCCCGAGCGCGGCTATCGGTCCTGACCATCACCTTGTGATTGAAGCCGGCTTTAGCGTCTCTTTGAAAAACTTCCTGGCATGCTATGGCTACAGCCACGTCAGGGGGCTGCCCCTTCAAGGGATAGACTGGCTGGTACTCAATCTCTCCAAACACCTGATCTTCGAAAGCCCTCCGCAGATCATATGTGTATATAAAGCGGCCCCTGATCTCTCGTTGATCCTGACGAAATGGTGTTGCCGTGAAGAGCACCCTTCTGGCAGTCGAGAAATGATCAAGTGTCGACTGCCAAGTACGCGCCGGGCTGTGGTGAGCCTCGTCGACCAGAACGAGGTCAAATAGGTCCGCGGGGGGCTCCGGAACTACTTCATATTCTGGACTTATGCTTTGAATCGTCCCGACGACCACGTCATATTCTCGCATGCTCTCCCAGTCTTCGACCGAAGAAACTCTGCCAAGCGTGGCGAAGACCTTTGGTCCTTCCACGGTGTCAATTGCCCCAGCAATGCGGAGCGTTCGTAGCGCCGACGCTTCCTCGGCAATTTGCTCTCTAACCAATCGGCTGGGCGTTATGATCAGAACCCGCTGCGCTCTGAGGACAAAAGCTGCAGCCAGGAGAACGGCTGTTTTGCCCGATCCAGTTGGCATTGTAACAACGGCTGGATCGGCTCGAAGTGAGAAATGCGAAGCTATCGCATGGATAGCGCCCACTTGCGCTGGTCGGAGACCGACGTCTTCCGGCTTGTCTTTGATCGGATAAGTGAACCTTGAATAGTTTTCAGAAAAGAAGCTGATCGCAAGCTCCAAACAGAAGATGTTATTCCAGTCTCAAGTTCAGCCTTGTCAGATGCATTCAGTCAATAGGCGGATTTCGATTCCACTGGCTGAGCCAGATGCTGCCTTCAGTTGGACACAGCAACGTTAGTCACCCTCCATCACCAGCACCTTGATAACCTCATCCTAGGATATCGCCGCTGACCCAAACTGCCGCATGCGGGCCATTAAAGCATCGCCCTCACGGCCTGCTTCCCAAAAATTGCTCCACGAATGAAGATTCGCTTCCGGGACGGCGCGCAGTCTTCGGGCCTAAGCGGGCGGAGTATCCCCCTCGCCCGTCTCGGCCTGCGGCCGAGCCACCCTCTCCCCGAGGGGGCGAGGAATAAGAGCTGCGGCGGCGCTCGGGCGGCGAGCGTAGCTCTAGATTGCGAGAAGGCTCCCTCACCCGGCGCTACGCGCCGACCTCTCCCCCAGAGGGAGAGGTGAAATGGGCTCAGCTTGTAGAACTAGCCCGGGTGCCCGCTGCCTCTGGCAGCGACCCGGCGATTAATCTGCCAAGGCGCCACCGGCGCCTCGGATTGGCACAATTGCCAACCGATTAATCGTCCCCCATCTTCAGCGCCTTGATGAAGGCTTCCTGCGGAATGTTCACGTTCCCATACTGCCGCATCTTGGCTTTGCCCTTTTTCTGCTTGTCCAGGAGCTTGCGCTTGCGGGTGGCGTCGCCGCCGTAGCACTTGGCCGTCACGTCCTTGCGCATGGCGCGGACGGTTTCGCGGGCGATGATCTTGCCGCCGATGGCGGCCTGGATCGGGATGACGAAGAGATGGGGCGGGATCAGCTCCTTGAGCTTTTCGCACATCTGGCGGCCGCGCGATTCGGCGACCGAGCGGTGGACCAGCATGGCCAGGGCGTCGACGGGCTCGGCATTGACCAGCACGGTCAATTTGACCAGATCGCCGGTGCGGTGGGTATCGAGCTTGTAGTCAAAGCTGGCATAGCCCTTCGAGATCGACTTGAGGCGATCGTAAAAGTCAAACACCACTTCGTTGAGCGGCAGGTCGTATTCGACCATGGCGCGATTGCCGACATAGGAGAGGTTGTTCTGGATGCCGCGGCGATCCTGGCAGAGTTTGAGGATGGCGCCGAGATATTCGTCGGGCGTCAGGATCGTCGCCTTGATCCAGGGCTCGCGGATTTCCTCGATCTTCATGACATCGGGGAGATCGGCGGGATTATGCAGATGCATGGTCTCGCCATTGGTCATCACGACCTCGTAGACCACGCTGGGCGCAGTGGCGATGAGATCGAGATCGAACTCGCGGGACAGGCGCTCCTGGATGATTTCGAGATGCAGGAGCCCGAGGAAACCGCAGCGGAAGCCGAAGCCGAGGGCGGCGCTGGTTTCCATTTCGAAGGAGAAGCTGGCGTCGTTGAGCCGCAGCTTGCCCATGGCGGCGCGGAGTTCATCGAAATCCGAGGCATCGACCGGGAAGAGGCCGCAGAACACCACCGGCTGGGCCGGGCGGAAGCCGGGCAGCGCCGTGGTCGTGGGCTTCCTGTCATCGGTGATGGTGTCGCCGACATTGGTATCGGCCACTTCCTTGATGGACGCGGTGAAGACGCCGAGCTCGCCGGGGGTGAGTTCAGGCACTTCCACGAGCTTGGGCGTCTGCACGGCGACGCGATCGAGCTCGTAGACGGCGCCCGAGGCCATCATGCGGATCTTCTGGCCCTTCTTCATCACGCCATCGATGATGCGCACGAGAACGACGACGCCGAGATAGGTATCGTACCAGCTGTCGACGAGGAGGGCCTTGAGCGGCGCATTGATATCGCCCTGGGGGGCGGGCAGGCGCTGGACGATGGCTTCGAGCACGGTGTCGATGCCGACGCCTGTCTTGGCCGAGATTTCGAGCGCGTCACTGGCGTCGATCCCAATGACATCCTCGATCTGCGCTTTGACGCGCGGGATGTCCGCCGCCGGAAGATCGACCTTGTTGAGGACCGGGACGATCTCGTGATCGGCATCGAGCGCGTGGTAGACATTGGCGAGGGTCTGCGCCTCGACGCCCTGGGAGGCGTCGACGACAAGCAGCGAGCCTTCCACGGCCGACATGGAGCGGCTGACTTCATAGGCGAAGTCGACGTGGCCGGGCGTGTCGATGAGGTTGAGGACGTAATCCTCGCCATCCTGCGCCTTGTATTTGAGGCGCACGGTCTGCGCCTTGATGGTGATGCCGCGCTCGCGCTCGATATCCATCGAGTCGAGGACCTGTTCCTTCATCTCGCGCGCGTCGAGCCCGCCCGTCATCTGGATCAGGCGATCGGCCAGGGTCGATTTGCCATGGTCGATATGAGCGACGATGGAGAAATTGCGGATATTCTTGAGCGGCGTGGTCATGAGGGCGCTGATAGCAGAAGGCAAGGCCACGAGAAAGATGGTTTAGCGGGGGTTAACCGGGCACTTTGCGCAACAATCGTGCAGGCAGATGCGTTCGTAGCGCATGCGTCACCTCGTTCCAGCCATTACCGCCCTCCTTGTCGCCACCGCACCGGTGCCGGCGCAGGATTTTTTCCGGGATCTCGAGAGGTTCGTGGAGGACGCCTTGCCGCAGCGGCAGGCACCGCGGCCCAGCGGCGGCGTGAGCGAACCGACCCGTCCGACGCCGCCCAGCGTCACACGACCCGTTGCCCCGGTGACGCCGACCCCGATGACGCAGCGGCCAGAGGCCGACGCGGCGGAGGAGGAGCCGCCCCTGCCCCGCCCTCGCCCCGACGAGGCCGCGGATGCGGATGAAGCGGAGGGGCCGGACGAGCCTGCCGCACCGGACGTTTCGGACCCGGATGTGCCGGTGGCGGAACCGCAGCCCGCGACGCCGGAGCCGGAGCGGGTGTACCAGACCGCCTGCCCGGCCCTGCTCAGCGGCGTGGTGGTGGGCGAAATGCTCGACCCGATCGCCGAGGGCATTTGCGGCGAACGCTCGCCGCTCTCGATCACGGCGGTGCGGGTCAACGGCCGGGAGATCGGGTTTTCGAGCCCGGTGACCACCAATTGCGCAATGGCAGGCGCGCTGGCCGACTGGGCCGGCGAGGTCGACGCCTATGCCAATGCGGCGCTGGACAGCCCCATCGCGACGCTCGATACCGGCACGTCGATGATGTGTCGCAACCGCAATGGCGGCGACGAGGGCTTTGTTTCCGAACACGGCTTTGCCAATGCAGTCGACGTGATCGGCTTCACGCTGGCGGATGGCCGGAGCATCGCCGTCGAAGCCGACTGGTCTGCGGCGGCTTCACCAGAGGGCAAACTGCTGCGCCAGGCGCACGGGGCGGCCTGCGGACGTTTCACGACCGTGCTCGGGCCGGACGCCAATGCCGAGCATGAGGATCATTTCCACCTGGACCTCGGCTGCCACGGACAAACGTGTACGGCGCAGATCTGTGAGTGAGGCGCAGCAATTCACCCGCATTTGGGGTGATGGGTGGGCAGGTCGGCCCAGTCGTGGAGGGTCATGCAGTCGGGGTTTTGGGATCGGGCGGACGGCACGGAGCGGCCGAGCCACGCCAATAGGCGAGCCAGGATCGACATTTTCTGTCTCCGGAAATGAGTTGCTGGTGTTCTATGGCCTCATAATGCGCCACGGCGCTGGCCATCTCAATGGACATGCTCTGCCAGGCGCTATAGAAAATCTACATGAGTAAGGCATTTCCCATTCCCCTCAATGCGCTGCGCGCCATCGAGATCGTGGCGCGCCGTGGTGCGCTGGCGCCTGCTGCCGATGAGCTGGGCGTGACCGTCGGTGCCGTCAGCCAGCATCTGCGGCGCGCCGAAGAGCGGCTGGGGGTGGAGCTTTTCGCCCGGACGCCGCAAGGTCTGCGACCACTGCCGGTGCTGCTGCAGATCCTGCCGCAGCTTTCGGCCGGGTTCACGCAATTGCAGGATGGGCTGGCGGGGCTGACCGGTGCGCAGGACGGCGTGCTCAACGTGACCGTGGGCAGTGTCTTTGCCTCGCGCTGGCTGATCTGGCGGGTCCACAAATTCTCGGCCCTCTACCCTGGACTGGAACTGCGGCTGACGGTGACCGGCGCCATGCTTGATCTCAACCGGCTCGATATCGACTGCGGCATTCGCTATGGCGATGGGAGCTGGCCGGGTGTCGATACCAGCCTGATCGGCGGACAGGATTTTCAGCCGGTCTGCTCGCCCCTGATGCTCGAGCGGCTCCGGAGCCCCGCCGACCTGGCACGGGTACCCGTCATCAAAGACCAGACCAGCATGCTCGACTGGCCACTGTGGTTCGCGAATGCCGGGGTCGATCCCGCCGCGGCGCTGCAGGGACCGGTCTATTCAGATGCGTCGCTGGCTTTCGACGCCGCAATTTCCGGGCAGGGTGTGCTGCTGGCCGCCGACATGATGACAGCCGATGCGGTGAGCGACGGGCGACTGGTGCGTCCTTTCAACAGGCCGGTGAAGGGATCGAGAGGCTATTTCCTTGCCACAGCCAAAGGGCGGCGGGAGCCCGGCAAGCTTCGACTGTTCCGGGAATGGCTGGCGGCGGAAGTGCCCGACAGCGTGCTGGGCTATGTGCATCAACAAAGGCCGGAGCCAGCGCGAGAGTGAGAACATGAACGACCCGCCGCATGGATGATGCGGCGGGCCGTGCTGTTGCGTCGGATCAGGCAGCGGTGGATGCGGCCATGTCCTCCTCGAAATAGAGGGTGAGAATGCCACCCTCGAGCGTGCCACCCACAAGGGCTTCGAGAGAAAGACCGGCCTCATCGACCTGGGCGCTGAGATCCCCGGACAGCTGGACCGCCGCCTTGAGCGATGCCAATTCATCCTGGCGCAGCACCTGAACGCAGCCGCTGATGCTGACCAGGGACACATCCTCGACGTCGCGCAGATCAGTCGGGGACGGCATGCTGACCGAGCTCAGGGCTTCGAGACCGGCAATGCAGCTGACTTCGGCCACGACCATGTCGGGTTCGACCAGCGCCGCGGGCATCTGGGTGTTGACGGCTACCGCCCCGCTACCGGCACCCGTTCCCGGACCGCTGGCGCCGCCAGTTCCACCTGAGCCGGTTCCGCCTGTTCCACCGGTGCCGTTGCCGCCAGTGTTGCCGGTACCACCCGTGCCGTTGCCACCGGTACCGTTTCCACCGGTACCGCCACCATTGCCGGAGCCACCGTCATTGTTGCCAGTGCCGCCGCCATTGTTGCCGCCGGTGTCACCACCATCGTTGCCGCCGTTGCCGCCCGTGCCGCCACCGCCGTTGCCGCCTGTGCCGCCGTCGCCATTGCCGCCGGTACCATCGTCGCCGCCGTCGCCGTCATTGCCGTCGGTGCCACCACCGCCAGTACCGCCGCCGATCGAGCCTGTACCGATGGTGAGATCGACACTGGCGAGATCACCAAGATCACCCAGAAGGCCGCCGTTTTCACCCAGACCGGCGTCGATGAAGACGCGGGTCGGACCACCCTCGGGACTGTCGATGCCGATCACGGCCTCGGGCGAAAGGCCCGCATCATCAAGACTGTCGAGAAGATCAGCCGTGATCAGCACATCTTCCGTGTCTCCGTCGCGGCCAAGGATGGCATCGAGCTGAGCCAGCGACTCTTCGCCCAGAAGAGCGTCGACATCGATGAGTTCGATATTGCCACCCGATGTCCCCCCGCCCGAACCGCCGGACGAGCCGAGAATGCGAATAATGGCATCGAGCCGCTGTTGTTCGTTGGGAAGCAGCGCCAGGTCGATCCGGGCGAGTTCCTCATCGGTCAGAAGGTCGATGTCGAGCTCGGCGAGATCAGTGTCGAGCAACGGGCCGGTGGCATTGTCGGTGCCGGCCAGATCGAGGTCGAGATCGACCACGATGAGCTCGGCACTGCCATCGCCGTTGACGGAAATCGCGACGACGTTTTCACCGGAAAGACCCTGACGATCGAGAATGGCGCTGAGCTCCACACTGGCCTCGATGGCGGCGATGAGTTCTTCACGGCCTGGGCCACCCAACTCGACAAGGGCGCGAATTTCGCTGGCATCCTCGTCGCCGAAGAGTTCGGCAAGAGCAAGGATGGAGACACGCCGATCGTCGATCAGGGCATCAAGATCCGCTTCGGCCAGATCGGGCGTATTGATCTGATCGATCACGGCATCTACCCGTGCGGCCTGATCGAGAGCGGCAATACGGACCCCAAGGACCGGGGTGGCTGAGCCGCTACCGGCGCTGCCACCACTGCCGCCAGACCCGGCACCGACGGTCACATCGGCATCGAGCAGACTGTCGTCGTCGAGAACGTCGACCCCCACACCAACGATATTACCGCGGGTGCCGCCATTGCCGCCGCTGCGTGTGCCGACGCCGGCATTGACGTCCACGAGATTATCCTCGCCAAGCACTTCAGCATCGACGCCGATCTGGGCGCCGCCGCCGCTTTCGGAGCCGGCATCGACGTTGACACCGGCATCAACGAGGCTGTCGCCGCCGACACCCACACCCGCGCCGACATTCACATTGGTATCGCCGATGCCGAGATTGACGCCAGCATCCAGGCCGATACCGCCATTGTCGGAACTGCCGCCGAGATTGATGCCGAGATTGAGCTGCGCGAAAGCGGGGGGCGCGGCAAGCATGGCCGCCGTCAGTGCGATGGCCGAGATTTGTGTTTTCCTACGCATGGTAACAGTCTCCTCTTCGAGCATTCGAGGGCTGTCATGCGGGTCCATGGACCGCTCTTGGATCGATCCCGATCCGGGGTTAGGCTGGGCTGGAGGGTTCAGCTCCAATCGTCATTGCGGCCGCTGGATTTTCCGCATGAAACACACTCCATCGAACAAAATTGCATAAAATTAGACTAATACTGTATAATATTCAGAAATCGACAACTTCGGGCTTGCAGATGGCATAAATTGCCGAGCCTGAACTGGTAGTAATGACAAAGTAACTTCGACATCCAGCATTGGTTGCAGGGGAAATATGGACGACGTCATCATTCTCGGAGCCGGAATTGTCGGCATCGCCACCGGAATTCATCTGCTCCGCCGCGGCCAGACGGTGATTCTGGTCGACAAGAATGAGCCTGGCCACGAAACCAGTTTCGGCAATGCCGGCATCATCCAGCGTGAAGGCGTGAGGCCCCACGCCTTCCCGCGTGACCTGCAGACACTGCTGCAGGTGGGACTGCATCTGTCGACTGCAGCCCGTTACGAGCCGCTTGCCCTGCCCAAGCTGGCGCCGCCGCTGCTCCGATACTGGTGGGAGTCGTCGCCCGAGCATTATCGCAAGGTGGTGCAGAGCTATGCCCCCCTGATCGGCCGCTCCATCGTCACCCATTCCGACCTCATCGAGGCGGCCGGGCCTGAGGCGGAAAAGCTGATTTCCCGCTATGGCTGGCACCTGGCCTTTCGCAGTCCAGACAAGCTGGAAAAGGAAGTCGGCAAGGCGCAGGGCGACCATGACCAGTTCGGCATCGGCTTTGAGGTGCTGGACTGGCCGGCCCTCAAGGCGGTCGAACCCAACCTGATCGGCGGGCTGGCCGGCGCCATCCACTGGACCGATCCCTGGACAGTGAAGGACCCGGGCGCGCTGGTGGCCGAGTATTTCAAACTGTTCCTCAAGCTCGGTGGCCGTTTCCGGCGCGGCGTGGCCAAAGGGCTGAGCGAAGAGGCCGGCGGCTGGACGGCCAGCGTGGAGGGGCAGACCATCCGGGCGCGGCAGGCCGTGATCGCGCTGGGACCGTGGGCTCCGGATGTGCTGGAGCCACTCGGCTACCGGTTGCCGCTGTTCGTGAAGCGCGGCTACCACATGCATTACGGCAGCGGCGAGGGCGTGGTGCTGAACCACCTGCTGCTCGATCCGGAAGTGGGCTATGCCATGGCGCCGATGGCGCGGGGTATCCGCATCACCACCGGCGCGGAATTCGCCGAGCGTGATGCGGCGCCGACCCCGGTGCAACTGGCCAAGGCGGAGAAGGCAGCCCGCGAGCTGTTCCCGCTGGGCCAGCGGCTCGACCCGCAGCCCTGGAAGGGCGCCCGTCCCTGCACGCCCGACATGATGCCGATCATTTCCAAGGCACCCAAGCATGAGGGACTGTTCGTCGGCATCGGCCACGCGCATCACGGCTTCACCCTGGGACCGGCTACCGGCGAACTGCTGGCACAGATGATGACCGGCGAGGCGACGGCGATCGACGTCAATCCCTTCCGCATGGGACGGTTCATGGGCGCTTGAGCGTGAACCGGCTCCAGTTCCGCGCCGCGGTGATCTATTGGCGCGGGCCCGCCCCATTCCTGTTTGCCGCCATCCCGGCGGCGCTGGCCGCCGATATCCGGGCGCTGGGCAGCGCAGTAAGCTATGGCTGGGGCTGCATCCCGGTCAGCGCGCAGATCGGCGAGGCCCGTTTCACGACCTCGCTGCTGCCCAAGGACGGCAGCTATCTGCTGCCGCTCAAGGTGGCGGCCCGAAAGGCGATCGGGCCGGTGGATGTGGGCGACACGCTGGACGTGTCGCTCGATATCGGTACTAGCCGCTGATCAGGCGGCGCAGCTTGGCGACGGCGGTATCGCTCGATTCGCGATAGGCGATGGTGCCCTGGAAGTTGCCGTCGCGGTCGACCAGGAACACGGACGCCGTGTGGTCCATGGTGTAGTCGTCGCCCTCGAGCGGCACCTTCTCGTAGTAGACGGCCCAGGACCTGGCCATCCGGTCGATCTCTTCGGGCGATCCGGTGACACCGGTGACACGGCCCGTCCAGGACACGTAGTCGCCGATGATCTCGGGCGTGTCGCGCTCGGGGTCGACAGTGACGAAATAGGCCTGGAGGTCCCTGGCCTCGTCGCCCAGCGTTTCGTACCACGCCGTCATCTCGGCCAGCGAGGTGGGACATACATCCGGACAGTGGGTGAAACCGAAAAACAGCATCGAGGGGTGACCCGAAAGACTGGCGCGGGTGAACGGTTCGCCCGCTGCCGTCACCAGATCGTAATCGGCCTGCCCGAGGCCGGCCGCGGGCCTGGGCGCAATGAAGGTGGTATAGGCATAAAGCCCGGTGGCGCCGAGCGCCGCCACGGCAACGAGCGTCCAGAGGACGGTGCGGAGATGGGCAAGTGCGGGCATGATCAGTGGCTCATGGGCGCGGCTGCAGCGGTCGCGCCGGCGCGGAGATCGAGGGTGACCGTACCGGCCTTCTCGAAGGTCAGGGTGACGGGGACGGCATCGCCTTCGGCAATGGCACCGGTGAGCCCCATGAACATGAGGTGATAGCCGCCGGGCTCAAGCACGACGGTGGCGCCGGCCGGAATGACGAGGCCATCGGCGAGCTGGCGCATCCTCATGACATCGCCCTGCATGGCCATTTCGTGGATCTGGCCTTCGCGGGCAATCGGACTGTCCACCGAGACCAGGCGATCATCCTCCGCACCGGTATTGGTGAGGGTGAGGAAGCCGCCGGCCACCGGCGCATTGGGCAGGGTGGCGCGGGTGAAGGCGCCCGAAATCTCGATGGCGCCAACGGTGACGGGCGCCGTTTCGGCGTGGGCCGCATGCGCCGACGCATCCTGGGCGATCGCGGGGGGGAGACTTGCGAGCGTGGTCGCAAGAGCGAGGGTGAGAATGGAAGAACGGCGGGACATGGTAGTTCCTTTCAGTTGAGGTCGAGTTCAGTGCCGATGCGGGCAAGGGTAAAGCGGTCGAGCCTGATATCGAGGACGAGGTCCCAGAGGCCGGCCAGCGGAATGGCTTGGCCCTCGATGCGCCAGAGGCCATCATCCGGCGTGGCGGCCTGCCGGATGGGTTCGATGCCGAGCGCGGGGGCGGAGAGGGTGAGATCGACGCTGAGCGGGGTGACCGGGGCGCCGGCGATGTCGGTGAGCGCGATATCGATGGTGACGGGGCCGGCGCGGCCGGGAGTGACCACGATATCGGCCATGACGGCGTCGTTCATGGCATGGGCATAGCCGGGGACGGCGAGGGCGGCCTGGGCGGCCTCGGCGGCGGCGATGGCGCGGGGCGGCGGAGTGAAGCGCCAGCCGGCGGCGAGAGCGACGATGGCGAGCACCAGCACGATCTCGCAGACGATCGCCCGGCGCAGATGGCGGCGGGCGGCGGTGTCGCCGGCCAGCGTGGGGGTGGTGAGACGGAGCCGGTTGAAGAGGGCAATGGCCAGCAGCACGGCGACGAGGCTGAGCTTTGCCGCAAGGATCAGCCCATAGGGCGCGAGCCAGGCGGGACCCGGCGCCCCCATCTGCACGCTGGCAAGGACGAGGCCGGAGAGGAGGATCGCGGCAACGGCATAGGGGGCGAGCCGCGAGAAGCGCGCGAGGGCGCGGCCGGCTTCGGGCGTGGTTTGGCGCAACGCGGCAAGGAGCGGCAGGAGGGCGCCGGCCCAGAACAGGAAGCCGGCGATATGCAGAGCAACCGCCGGACGGGTCAACCATTGCGGATCGGCCGCGCCGGCATGTCCGCTGACGGCCAGCGCCACCGCTGCCAGTGCCCAGCCGGCAAGAGCGAGGGGGCGGAAACGGTAGAGGCTCGCAAGGCCGAGGGCAAAGGCGACCACCAGCATCAACACGGTTGGACCGTAGGTGGTGGCAAAGCCTGTGCTCCAGGCAGGAGCAGCGAGGATGGCTTGTGGACCCAGGCCGAGGGCGTCGGCGCCGTGCAGACCCAGGCTCACCGGCGCCCCGACGATACCGAATAGACTTGCAGCGCGGGCGAAGCGCCGTGCGGCGGGTGGCAAGGGCGCGAGCAACTGGAAGACTGACGCCCCAAGGCCCAGAGCGAGCGCGGCGAACAGGATGGCCTTGCCGGCCCAGAGCAGGACCGCGGTCGCCGGGGGCGCCTCCGGAATGTCTGCGGCCGCGCCGGTGATGGCGCCTACCGAAAACACCAGCGAGCCTGCCACGGGGTGGGCATCGACCGAAACCACCCGCCAGCTGAGGACGTGGGTGCCGCGACCGGGCGCGGAGGGAAGGTGGACGGAAAGGATTTCTCCACCGGCCGCCGCCGCCGTGAGGTCGGTCGATGCGCCATCGGGGCCGATCAGGGTCATGGCAAGCGGCGTCACCGGCTCGTTGAAGATCAGGGCGAGCGTTTCGGGCGCCGTGCCGAGCACAGCGTTTGCGGCGGGCTCGGTCGACAGGAGCTGGGCATGGGCGAGCGCGGGCATGTCCTGCGCCAGCATCAGCAGCAGGATCATGAGCGGAACGACAAAACGGGCCGTGATGGCGGGCATCGTATGGTCCTGGCGCAGGAAGAGCGCGGGGCGGGACGGACAGGCCCACCCCCCTTATCGGTCAGTGGCCGGGAGCGGCTTCCGACGGCACGAGCGTGACGCTGGGCGCGGGCATGTCGCCGTCTTCCGAGGTCTCGATCCAGGCTTCTTCGCCGGTGGCGCATTCCTGGATGGACAGGAAGTAGAAGGGGCCGGGTTGGAGCGTGTCGGCAAAGGTGCCGCGGAAGACGAACTCGTCATACCACTCGTTGGGCAGGTTGCCGCCCGACCACACGATCTCCCTGACGCCTTCCGTCACCTCGGTGCCGTGGTTCATGTAGGCGTTTTCGTAGGGACCGGTGACGGTTTCGAGGTCCCAGCCGGCCTTGGGCATGGGCTTGACGTTGAAAAAGCCTTCGGGGATCTGGATGCGGACGGTGTGGGTGGCCTCGGTGCCGCAGCCATGTGGCACGCGGAGCACGGCCTTGTAGGACGAGCCGATGGCGGCTTCGCCGACTTCAAGGGTGGCGTGGGCGAAAGCGGGCGCGGCGAGCGCGAAAACGGCAGATGCGGCCAGGGTGGCGCAGGCGAACGTGCGGATCATGTGATGATCTCCGGTCAAATGGTCTGAACGTGGGCGGCAAACCGCCCGGGCTTGATCAGACAGCGACGGGAGGGGCGCGCGACTGCCCAAAATGGGCAGGCAGGATGGGACGTGAGGGCGCCGCCGTCTCCGCAAAGACCACGAGTTCGGCAACAGTGGGCGCCTCGAGCAGCAGAACCGGCGGCAGAACGGCCGTCAGCTGATGCTTGGCAATGCCGGTCACCGGACAGGTCAGCGCCGCAGCGGCCGCTGGGTTGCCCTCGTCGTCCTGCGCCATGGGCTGGCAAATGGACCAGCTCGACAGCGTCGAATAGCCAAGGGCATTGAGATCGCGCTGGAGGCCCGCGGCCTGATGCAGCGGCAGGAGCAGGGTCAGCACATAAATGGCTAGTACCGCGACTGCCATGCCGGCTTCGCGGAACATCCGACCCTTCATGGTTGGCGCTGAGGTGCTCACGAACATCTCGTTAGCGCGGGACGCTCTCGGGCTCAAGCAACTTGCGGCGGCGGGACGGCAACACGATGTCGCAGCAGAAAAGCAGTTGCCGTCAGTTTAGAACCGTTCTAACTGTTGTCTGGAACCATTCTAAACTGGAGGGCGGCGATGCTGCGCTTTTGGCCGGACACCCGTCGTGACTTTGCGTCGTTGAGCGAGCGGGAAATCCTTTCCCTGGCGGTGGCGGCCGAGGAAGAGGATGGGCGCATCTATTCGGAGTTCGCCGCGCGACTGGGCGACACCTATCCGGGCAGCGCAGCGCTGTTCGAGGGCATGGCCGCCGAGGAGGACGAGCACCGCCGCAGGCTGCTCGATCTCTACGTCGTCCGCTTCGGAACCCGGCTCGTGCCGATCCGCCGCGAGCATGTGCGCGGTTTCCTGACGCGCAAACCGGTATGGCTTCAGAAAACGATGACCCTGGAACAGGCGCGCCAGCAGGTGTGGGAGATGGAGGAAGGCGCCTATCGCTTCTATCTCGAGGCCGCAAGGAACGTCACGGATGCGGGACTGCGCAAGCTATTGGGCGACCTGGCCGCAGCCGAAAAAGGTCATGCCACGCGTGCCGACCAGATCGATGAAACCGTGCTGGGCGCGGCCGGACGCGACAGCGAGGCGCATGAAGTGCACCGCCAGTTTCTCCTGACCTATGTGCAACCGGGCCTTGCCGGGTTGATGGATGGATCGGTTTCGACGCTGGCGCCGGTGTTTGCCGCAGCCTTCGCCACGGGCGATACGCACCAGACTTTTCTCGTCGGGCTCGCCGCAGCCGTGGGCGCGGGCATATCCATGGGCTTTACGGAAGCCGCATCGGATGACGGAAGACTGACCGGCCGGGGCTCGCCGATCAAGCGCGGACTGGCGGCCGGCATCATGACCGCCATTGGCGGCCTTGGACACGCCCTGCCCTACCTCATCGCCGACTTCTTTACCGCCACCGCCGTCGCCATCGTGGTGGTGCTGATCGAGCTATGGGCCATCGCCTATATCCAGAAGCGCTATATGCAGACCCCGTTCTGGCGCGCGGTGATGCAGGTGGTGCTGGGCGGCTCGCTGGTGTTTGCGGCAGGGATCCTGATCGGAAGCGCTTGAACGGGCTTTGGCAGCGACTCCCACCTAATTTCCCTTCGAGCTGGGAAGGGGCGCATCGGGATCATATCGGCCATTGCGCGGCAATCGTTGGCCGCTATACCGGGACCATGGAGAAACACGAGATCGAGGTCGATGACGGCACACGCCTTCATTTTGGGCTGCTGGGTCCAAAAACGGGTGTGCCGCTGCTGCTCTGCCACGGGCTCGGAGCCGGAGGGGCGCAGTTCGAAAGCGATATGGAATGGTTTGCGGCACGCGATTTTCGCGTACTCGTGCCAGACCTCAGGGGCCATGGACGGTCGGGCCTGCCGGCCCGGGTTGAAGCCGGCAGTTTCGCGACGTCGCGACTGCGGGCGGATATCTATTCCATGATCGACCACATCGGGATGACCCGGGTGCACTGGATCGGCAATTCGCTGGGCGGCATTCTGGGACTGGGCGCGAGCGTGGAGGCGCCAGAGCGGCTGGCTTCGCTGAGCATTTTCGGCACGGCGCTGGCGCTCGACGTGCCGGCAAGGGGCTGGATGCTGGCGCTGATGGATCGGGTGCCGGGGCGACGGATCGCGGCGCGGATGACGGCCATCAGCACGACACACAACAGGGCCGCTCGACCCCTGATCGAGGCCATGCTGAACCAGTACGACGTGCGGGGGGCGGGCGCGATCGTGGATGATATCCGGCGCTACGACCTGACCGAGGCGGCACGGGCGTGGACGGGTCCGGGCCTGATCCTGACGGGCGGCAAGGACCGGGCGGTCAACCGGGCCCTGCTGCCGCAGCTGGTCCGGCTGAACGATCTGCCGAACTGGCGGATCGCGCACTTGGCCGATGGCGGGCATTGCGCCAATCTCGACGCCCGCGAAGACTGGCGTCGCGAAATCCTCAGTTTCGTGACGAAAGCAGCGGGACCAGGGCCCGGCGCCGCAGGTTGAGCCACAGGAAAAGCGCCCCTGCCAGCACCGGCACCAGCACCATGAGCGAGTGCGCCCAGCCGGCGTCCGGTCCGAACAGCATGAGATGCATGCGCCGGCCGGGCAGGAAGGTGAACGCGCCGGCCAGCATGAGGGCACCGGCATAAAGACCTTGCATTTCCGCCCGATGACGGCGGCTGTCACGATCGACGATAATGGCCTTGAGGCCATTGAAGAGCGTGACATAGGTGAACAGCGAGAACAGGTGGATCGGGCTGAAGGGTCCGATCAGCCGGATTTCGTGGATAAAGAGCGCGCTCGTCGCGGTGACGAGCATCAGCACGACCCAGATGCGGCCCAGCGCCTTGTGCAGTCTCGTGCCCTTTCGACGCCACAACACGAAGGCGCCGATGAACACGGCCGCGACGGCGGTGGCGACATGAAGCTGAATGGCGAAGTCGGCATGCAGGATAGGCTGGAGAGTCATGAAAAGGCTCCGCTGGGTGATTGCCCTGCATGGGTGACGCGGTACACTCGGCACCTCAACCCGCCCTACTCGAACAGCCGGAATACTTCGTGAGCGACAGGCCCATGCAATCCACGCTTCGCGAAATGCAGCGGCTGCTGCGCGACAGCCGAAGCTGGGCGGTGCTCGTGGTGCTGAGCCTGATTGCCGGCATGATCGGGCCTTTCGGCACCTATGAGGCGATCCCGGTCGTGCCGCGGCTGGCCTACTGGAGCGCCATCGTGGTGGGGACCGCTGCGATGGGTACGCTGGTGGCCAGCGTGGTCGAGCGGTTGTTGCGACCACGTCTGCCGGAGTGGCTGGCGGCGCTGATCGCAGGCGGGGCGGCGGGGCCGTTCATCGCCGCGCTGGTGGCGCTGCTCAATTGGGCCGTGTTCGGGCCCGACATCACCGTCATCGACCTGATGACGCTGACCATCTACTGCACCCTGATCTCGATGGCGGTGACGCTGTTGAGCGCCCTGCTCGGGGCGCGGCCCGCAGGCGCCGTTCCTGTCGACGCGGGCGCGGCGACGGAAGCCGAGCCGGCGCTGCTCGCGCGGCTGCCGCGCGGGCTGCGCGGCCGGCTCGTGCATCTGGCTGTATCGGACCATTATGTCGACGTCACCACCGACAAGGGCACGACCCTCGTGCTGATGCGCCTTTCGGACGCCATGCGGGAGACCGCGCCGGTGCCCGGACTGCAGGTGCACCGGTCGCACTGGGTGGCGCTCGACGCTGTGCGACGCAGCACGCGGCAGGCGGGCAAGCCCATGCTGGAACTGGTGACCGGAACGATGGTGCCGGTCAGCCGGACCTATCTGGAGGCGACCCGCGCAGCGGGACTGCTGGACTGAAACAGATGCAGGCGATCGTCGATGATTTCGCCGACGCGTGCGCTTTCCTGGGCGATTTCGCGAATGAAGTCGGCCAGCATCGGGCGCTCAAGCACCGCCGGATTGCGCACGACCATGGCCGTATCGCGGTGCAGCGGCTCGAAATCGATCGGTGAAATCTCGACGAGGCGACCTGCCCGCACATCCTCCTCCACCGCCGAGTTGACGAAAAAGCCGAGCCCTTCTCCCTTGAGAGCGAGGCGCCGCGCCGGACCCGTGGGCAATTCGACGCTGGTCTGGGCCAGGCGCACCAGCGCCGCGGCGCGTTCGGGATCGGCCTGCCACCAGCGCAGGGCAATGACGCGCGGCACCAGAGCCAGCACTTCATCGATGCTGGGCTGGCTCGAGAGCCTCGCCGCCACTTCGGGCGACACCACGAGCGGCACGCGTTCGCGCATGATGATCAATGGCTCGAGATCGACCACCAGCGGATCGATATTGGGCCAGCAGAGAATGCCCATTTCCACTTCGCGCTCATGCAGCATGGCGGCGATCTGCGCCTGACGTCCCTCGCGCACGACCACGTCGACGGCCGGGTATTTTTCCTGGAAGCGCAGCAGGCTTTCGGTGATGAGCGGCGATACCAGGGTGCGCAGCGAACCGATGGAGACGCGGCCGCGCTCGACCCGGCGCAAGGCCTCGCGCCCTTCCTGTGCCGTGCCGATGATGCGGCGGGCAAAAGGCAGGAAGGTCATGCCCTGATCAGTGAGGGTGACCGTGCGTCCGCGCACGAAAAGCTGCACGCCCAGAAGCTGCTCCAGCGCACGGATCCGCATGGAGGCTGTGGCCTGGGTGATATTGAGATGAGCTGCGGCGCGGGTGAAGGACTGGTCCCGGACGATACGGTCGAAAGTGCGGAGCTGATCGAGGTCCATCGGATAGACTTATGTGACAGATGGTTTCCGGCGATCTATCGCGCGCGCCATTGGCAATGTCTATACGTCATGTGGCGCATAACGGATTGCGTTATATAACGCGTCGCGTTATGATCTCATCCATGATCCAGAGCTTTGCCGATGGCGAAACGGAGCTGATATGGCAGGGCCGACGCAGCCGTAAACTACCCGGCGACATCCAGTCCATTGCCCTACGCAAGCTTCGTCTGCTCCACGCCGCCCGCCAGTTGCAGGATCTGCGGATACCACCCGGCAACCGGCTCGAGAGCCTGAAGGGCAACCGTTCGGATCAATGGAGTATCCGCATCAATGACCAGTGGCGCATCTGCTTCATCTGGGAAGACGGAGGACCGGCCCATGTCGAAATCGTCGACTACCACTGATGACTTTCTAGCCAACCCGCACCCGGGGGAAATCCTGCTGGAAGACTTCCTCAAGCCATTGGGTCTGAGCCAGAATGCCCTGGCGCGTGGCATTCATGTGCCGCCGCGACGGATCAACGAGATCGTACTGGGGCAACGCAGCGTAACGGCGGACACCGACCTGCGGCTGGCGCGCTATTTCGGGCTTTCGGAGGGGTTTTTCCTCGCCTTGCAGACCGAGTACGACCTGATGGAAAAGCGGCGCGAGATTGGGGACGATCTGAGCCGGATCGAGCCGCGCGCCGCCTAGCCCTTGTTGGCCAGGCGGGACTGTTCGGCCAAGGCCTTCTTCTGCTCCCGGCGCTTGTGCGCCTCGGACATTGCTTCATCGCCCAGATGGGTGGCGCCGCGCTTTTTTGCCAGATCCATCTGGCGCTGGCGTTCGGCGGCGGCCTCGTGCTTGGCGGCATCGCCAATGCAGTGCGGGCAGCTGACGCCTTCGTGGTAATCGGCATGCCGGCGATCGGCCTCGGTCAGCGGATGCCGGCAGGCGCGACAGAGCGTGGCAGTGCCCAGCTCTAGCCCGTGGCCCACCGATACGCGCTCGTCGAAGACGAAGCATTCGCCGGTGAAGCGACTTTGCTCGGGCGGGGTGACTTCGAGATATTTCAGGATGCCGCCCTTGAGGTGGAAGACTTCCTCGAAACCCTGGCTCAGAAGGTAGGACGAGGCCTTCTCGCAGCGAATGCCGCCGGTGCAGAACATGGCCACCTTCTTGTCTCGCGCCGGATCGAGGTTGCTGGCGACGTAGTCCTTGAACTCGGTGAAGTTCTGCGTGCCGGGATCGAGCGCGCGCTGGAAGGTGCCCAGACCGACCTCGTAGTCGTTGCGGGTATCGACAAGGACCACATCATTGCGCTCTATCAGCGCATTCCAGTCCTCGGGCTCGACATAGGTGCCGACCTGCCTATTGGGATCGATCTGAGGCGCGCGCAGCGTGACGATCTCGGGTTTTATGCGCACCTTCATGCGCAGGAAAGGCGCGGTATCGGCGAATGAATACTTGGTTTCGGCACCGGCGAGCCGTGCCCCGAACGGGCCGGTCGAGAACAGAAACGCCGCCAGGGCATCGATCGCGTCGGGTGTGCCGGCGACGGTGCCGTTGATACCTTCGGGCGCGAGGATCAGCGTGCCCTTGATGCCTCTGGCGCAGCAGAATTCGGCCAGCGGCGCCTTGAGGGCCTCGGCATCGGGCAGAGCGGCGAATTTATAGACCGCCATCACCTTGTATGGATGATGGGGCTGGGGCACAGTGGCGGTGGACATAGAGCGAGGCGCGGTCATTTCCCGCCGCTCATATCACCGGTCGAGCCCGACGTCACGGGCGGCCGCAGCCATAACATTGGGAGTAGACCATGACCTATCGGGCGGATAACGCACGCTACGACACCATGCAGTACCGCCGGTCCGGCAAATCCGGGCTGAAGCTGCCGGTGGTGAGCCTGGGGCTGTGGCAGAATTTCGGGGGCACGCGCGACTATCCGGGCGCCATGGAAATCCTCGGCTATGCCTTTGACCAGGGCGTGACCCATTTCGACCTCGCCAACAATTACGGCCCGCCGGCAGGATCCTCGGAGGAACTGTTCGGCCAGGTGATGGCCCGCGACTTCCGGCCCTATCGCGACGAGATGATCATCTCGACCAAGGCGGGATACAATATGTGGCCCGGTCCCTATGGCGAATGGGGAAGCCGGAAGTATGTGCTGGCCAGCCTCGACCAGTCGCTCAAGCGCCTGGGGCTCGACTATGTGGACATCTTCTATTCCCACCGCTTCGACCCCGATACGCCGCTCGAGGAAACGATGGGCGCACTGGCCCATGCGGTGAAATCGGGCAAAGCGCTCTATGTCGGCATCTCGTCCTACCCGGAGGCGCAGACGCGCGAAGCCCATCGCCTCCTCAAGGAGATGGGCGTGGCGACAACCATCCACCAGCCGAGCTATTCGATGATCAACCGCTGGATCGAGAACGACCGCACCATCGATGCCTGTGGCGAGCTCGGGATCGGCGTCATCGCGTTTTCGCCGCTGGCCCAGGGCGTGCTTTCGGGCAAGTACAATTCGGGGCATGCCGAGGGATCGCGCGGCGACAATCCGAACGGAACGCTGCGCGCCAGCCATATCGAGCCGCGCGTTCTCGATGCCGTACAGAAGGTGGGCGAGATCGCGCGGGCGCGCGGGCAATCCATGGTGCAGCTGGCGCTGAGCTGGGTGCTGCGGCGCAAGGAAATGACCTCTGCGCTGATCGGGGTACGCACTCTCGACCAGCTCAAGGACAATCTGGGCGTGCTCAACAACCTCGACCTGTCCGAGGAGGAAATCGCGGCCATCGACGAGGCCACCAAGGGCGGGCAGATGGAACTGCAGCCGCGCCCGCAGGGCTGGTTGCGGTAACAATTTGGGCAAGGCCCCCTCGCCCGCCGGCGTCGCCGTCGACCTCTCCCCCAGGGGAGAGGTGGGCGCGCAGGGTCGGGTGCGGGGGCTCTGGCCTTACACCATCATCGATTGCAGCGCGCCCATGGCGGCGAGCGAGCCGGAATTGCTGGCGAAGGTGACCGAGTGCATGCCGGTCGAGAGATCGCCGCAGGCATAGATGCCGGGACGCGAAGTGGCCTGCATGTCGCCGACCTGGACCATGGTGCCGGTGGGCGTGTCCTTCATCTCCAGACCGAGCTGGGCGTGCAGATCTGCCGAGGGCCGGTTGCGCGGATGCGCGTAGAGCGCCTCGAGGCCGTATTCGGTTCCGTCCTCGGTGACCACGGCGGAGATCTTACCCTCGCTATGGCGGATGGTCGCGAGCTTGCCATCGACCAGCTTGACGCCGCGCTTGCCGAGCTTGTGCCGCTCCTCGTCGATGATGTCGTGACCATCAAGGAAGAGGGTGATGTCGTCGGTCCAGTTGGCGTAGAGAACCGGGCCATGCAGCGACATGGGCGACGAATAGACCAGCCCCCAGCGCGTTCCGGCCACTTCGTAGCCGTGACAGAACGGGCAGTGGATGACCGTCCTGCCCCAGCTTTCGGCAAACCCCGGGATAGCGGGAAATTCGTCGACGATGCCGTAGCTCAGGATCAGCCGGCGGCCTGCTATGGTCTCACCGGCCTCGGTCGTGACGGTGAAATTGTCAGGCTCGCCGGCGACGGTGACGGCCTTGCCCGCGACCAGATCGACGGTCGGGTATTGCCCGACCTGGGCGCGGGCGACACGCAGCATGTCATGGGGAGGCGTGCCGTCCTGACCGAGGATGTTATGGGCATGCTCGGCATAGCGGTTGCGGTTGAGGCCGGTGTCGAGCACGGTGACTTTCCGACGGGCGCGACCAAGCTGCATGGCGGCGGTGAGGCCGGCAAAGCTGCCGCCGACGATAATGACATCCTGCATTGTATTCTCCTTTTTCGAGGGCGAGCGGAGCCGTCCGGCGCCAGGGGGCATTCCGGGCAAGTCCGCTTGCGGGGATTTGGTTCAGGCCAGGGTCGGGAAGCCTCCATGGCGCGCCTGGCTGGCGATATCGCTCAGTTTCACCCGGCTCAGCCGCGCCGCGAGGAGCGCCTCGGCATCGTCGAGAAAATCGGTCATGACCCGATCGACCGATCGGACGATGCCGCAGGCGGCATCGCCGGGATCGCTTTCGGTGCGCAGCAGCAGGCGTTCGCCCATGGCCGAATACACGGCATGGAGGGTAATCTCCTCGGCCGGCCGCGACAGGGTCCAGCCGCCATTGGGACCCTTGCTGGCATCGACAATGCCCGCCTCGCGCAATTCGCCCAGCACCCGGCGCACGACGACCGGATTGGTCATGAGGCAGGTGGAGAGCGCCGTCGAGGTCAGAGACTTGCCGGGCTGGGCGTGCAGATGCACGAGCGCATGCAGGGCGATGGACAGTCGGCTGGAGCGTTTCATGTAACTTTTATTGTTACACATTGCGCTCGCCGTCAAGTGCCGGGTTTCGTGTGGGTTGGGGCTGGGTTAGACTGCTCTCCTACCTCGGGAGGGTTCGCCATGCGCCAGATCGTTTTTCCAGTTGCCCTGCTTTTGGCAGGCGCCCTGCCCGGCCAGGCCTTCGACGCGCAGAGCCAGGCCGTGCTCGACCGGATGAAGGCCGGCAAGCTCGTTCATATCGATGACGTGGCGGCCCTGATGATCGGTGCGGAGCGCTGGTGCTACCGCGAGCAGGACGGCAATTGCGCCTGGTCCGACATCTACCTCTCGGTCGAGGGCACGGACGCCACTTACGAGATTTCAAATCCCTGGAGCGAAGAGGTGGACATAGCCTTCGTCGACCGCGGAGAACTGCGCGACGACAGGTATATCTGCGAGATCGGCTTTGACTGGATCCCGTCGGTGCGCGGCTACACGCGCAGCGATGGCAATGCCATCGAAGGGCGGGCGCTGGAAAACCTCCGGCAGGAAATCAGGAGCCAGGTCACGGTCGAAGATAACGACGACTGCTTCGACTATGTCTACCGCAGCGCGGACGCCGAGACGCAGGTGGTTACGCTGCTGCAGCGCCAATATATCGATGGCGAAACCGACCCGGCCAACGATACCGAAGTAAAACTCTATTTCGACAAGGACGCAGCCGAGGCGCTGGGATGGTACTGGTAAGCCCCGTCCAGTTCCGTCCTCGGGCCAAGCCCGAGGACGGAACTGCGGGTGGTTGAGCAGGCTAGCCCAGTTTGCCGTCGCGGAGGCTTTCGGCCAGCGGCGCGGGGCGCTCTACCGGGGTTTTGATCTCGACCGTGCGCCCGTCCCGCGATGCATGTTCGAAGGCTTCCATGACCTCGAGCACATGCAGCGCCAGATCGCCATTGGCGCGATGCGGTCGGTTTTCGAGAATGCCCAGCGCCATGTCGGCCACACCGAGCGAGCGGAAGTTGCCTTCGGCATAGGGCTGCTCGACCTGGACCGGGGTCCAGTTCTCGTCACGCCCGCGCTTGCGCAACTCGACCTCGCCACCGAAGAAATTCGGATCGGGAACGATCAGCGACTGCTCGGTGCCGTAAAGTTCGAGCGGCACATGCTTGTGGGCGGCGACGTCGAAGCTCATGCCGATCTGCACTACGGCGCCGTTGGCAAAGCCGAGCGAACCGGTGACGTGGGTGTCGACATGCACCGGCATGACCTGGCCCTTCTTGGGTTCAGAGGTCACGGTGCGTTCGGTGCGGAGGCGCGACGACATGGCCGAGACGCGCGCCACCGGGCCGAGCAGGTTGACGAGGTCGGTGATGTAATAGGGTCCCATGTCCAGCATGGGGCCGCCGCCGATATCGTAATAGAAGGCCGGATCGGGGTGCCAGCTTTCGTGGCCGGGACACTGGAAGAAGGCGGTACCGCCGACGATGGTGCCGAGCGCGCCGCTATCGACGACAGCGCGTGCCTGCTGGTGGGATCCGCCAAGGAACGTGTCCGGGGCCGAGCCGATGCGGCGGCCCGCAGCATTGGCGGCATCGAGCAGTTTGCGACCCTCGGCATAGGTGATGCCCAGCGGCTTTTCGGAATAGACGTGTTTTCCGGCCGCTATGCACCTCAGGCCCACCTCCACATGGGCGCGCGGGATGGTGAGGTTGACCACGAGGTCGATTTCCGGATCGGCCAGGAGCTGATCGACCGTCATGGACTTCAGGCCGAATTCGCTGGCGCGGGCGCTGGCGGCCTCGGCCTTCATGTCGGCGAGACCCTTGACGTCGAGAACGCCGAAGCCCGGCATGCCGTCCTTGCCCAGAATAGCCTTCAAATAGGCCGACGAAATGTTGCCGGTACCGATAAAGCCGATACCAAGGCGCTTGCCGCTCATTGGCAATCCTCCCAGATGTACGTGCATCAGACTATCCGGGGTGGATGGGAGTCGGAAGTGGGATCGGCAAAGAATTGCTAGCCCACCAGCACCGCACGATCGCAGCGCACGCCATAGACCCGCACATCCGCTTCGCCAACACCGAGCCCCAGCGCCGCCAGGGCACCGCTGATGGTGAGATCGAGCGTCGGAGCCATGGGCGCCAGAAGGTTGCGCAGGGCCTGGGCAAAGGTCGCGGGCGGCGAGAGCCCGATACCGAGGACGCTCACGGTGAGGTCGAGCGTGCCCAGGAGCGACCCGGCAAGCGAGGCCACGGGGGTGGTGGTGCGCGCCGTCTTGACCGTACCGGCGGCAATCTCGGCGGAGGAGAAATCGAGCTGGATTGGCGCGGTCTGCGCCACATTCACCTGGGCCGATGCGCTGATCCTGAGCACCAGGGCATTGATCAACACTGTCGCGCCGTGTGGCACCGGGGCTGCGAAGTCGTTCAGTGCCGCATCGCTGAGGGTTCCAAGTCCAAGGCGGGCCGCGCCCGGCAGCACGGCAAGGCGGGCGCTACCCCGCGGCGCCGCGACGGAGGGACAGGATGCGGAAACGACCTGTGCCTCGGACTGGGCGAGATCGAGCCAGAGCGGCAAAGACACGCCGGCGCCGAGCAGGGCGGAGCCGCCGAGCATGTCCGCCTTGATGCGCATGCGCACTTGCGCCGTCCGCACCATCGTGCCCGGCGGCCCTGCCGCGAACCAGGCCGCGCCCTGCGGCCTTTCGCCGATGGCCAGATCGAGCTTGAGCGAAACGAGGCCCGGGACCGATGCCGCGAGGTTGACCGAAGCCTGTCGATCGCCATCGGCGACGGATGCGGTGGCGACCAGTGTTTCCAGAGCCGAGAGCGCAAAACCCGATGAACTGCCGCTGCCCACCTGCAGCCCTCCCAGTTGGCCAAGCCGGGCGAGCTTGGACAGCGGCACTGCATGACCGGCGCCGCCACCGGCAATGGCGTTGAGCGCGGTGCGGGCGGCGCCCGTGGTAAGGCTGGCGAGCGCCGCAGCGACCGTACCGCTACGCGCATCCATCGCGAGAAGATGGTCGTAGGTGCCAGCCGTGACGCCGATGCGCTGGCCAACAGCGTCGAGGAGCAGCAGCGTATCGATACGCGCGGCCGCAAGCGCCGTGTAGTCGGCTATCGACAGGGACACGGTGGTGCCCAGCAACCTTGAGAGCACTTCGTTGGCAAGGCCTCCATTGAGACTGGCGAGGCGCGATCCAAGCGAAAACGACACTTCGGGCGTCACCGAGGCGATGCCTGCGGCGTGAAGGCGCGGGGTTTCGATCAATCCGCCGGCGAAATAGAGGGTTCCGGGCCGCTCCAGGGTGACCGATACGGCATTGGCGGGTAGACCGCCGGGCGTGAAACGATCGGCGATGAGCGCTGGCGCCGGGTCATACCGGCCGGTTACCACGGTCAGTCCATCCATGCTGGCCGGGGCAAGGAGCCGCGCCCCGACCAACACGGTTTGGACGATCTCGACGGCGCGGGAGGGTTCGGCCGCCGCCGCTATCGCCGCCAGGTCTACCCCGGCCTGCAACAGCCTGCGCTCCTGATAAAGCGAGGCTGCATCAACCGCCACTGCCGACACCAGGGCGGAAATCGTAAAGCCGAAGGCAAACAGGATCGACATATTGGCGCGCTCATCGCGGCGAAATTCAGACCCCATGCCGATCATATTCCGCCCCGGCGGATGGTGGCGCCATAACTGATCGTGGTGTCCGGGAGCGGCAGCGGCGGATAGAGGTTCCAGATAGGCAGGCGCGTGGCGTCGTAGCTGAGATGGACTTCGTACTGGTTCGGATCGGTGAGGCTGTCGCCGACACGATGCCGGAGCAGGGTGGGATCGATCAGCATGTAGGCCGAGGCATTGCGCGCCAGAAAGTCGGTGACCAGCCGGTTGCGCTCGGCGGTGTCTCGGCCGGCAATGGCCGTGCGCGCGGCATCAGCCGCCAGCTGCTGCAAGGCATGGGCCGCGCTGAAGTAGATGCCATAGGCGAGCATGCCGGCCAGCATCAGCAGGTAGACCGGCGTGAGAATGGCGAATTCCACTGCAGCCGCCGCCGACGTGTCGCTTCGCCCCTCTCCCAGGCGCCGCCGCATCCGTGCCTCCATCCAGTACGTTCCCGGCGCGACAGTGGGGCGACGAGGGCAAGCGGCTGGTTAAGGTACGGCTCGGTGGTTTCGCCGTCAGGACATACCCGCAGGCCAAATATGACTTTATTTATCCGGTTGCACTGGGTAGGAGTGAACGACCCGCAAGAGGCCAGCCGTGACCGCCCGAAACTATCTCTTCGCCCCCACTGCCGACGATGCCGCGTTGACGCGCTTCATCGCGCTCGGGGCATCGGCGACGGGCTTTCTCAAGGGCGCGCCCGGCGGGCACCTGCCGGGGTGGCACACGCCGGGCCAGGACAATACCGAGTTCCTGACCACGCTCTATCAGCGACTGGAGGCGAGCTATCCCCATGCCGGGCAGCCCTTCTATGCGGTGCGGCTCTGGACCAACCTCATGTGGCAGCCGGCCTACCTCGCGGTGATCGCGGTGCATCTGTTCGGGGCGCTGCCCGACGTGACGACGCTGTCACAGGCGCGGCAGAACATCGACATCAACGGCTATCGACTGCGGCCCGGCCCGATGGTGGAGGGCGACCTCGAAGTGCTGATCGCGCGCGCCGGGCAGGACTTGCGCCGTATGGGCGATGCCGTGCTGGCCGAGATCAACGGGGTGACCAAGCTCAAGCGCGTTCCGGCGCTGCGGCTTTTGACCGACCGCATGCTGGGGCTGATGGTGCGGCTCAATCACTACCGTCCCGGCATGGGCGTGGACGAGCAGAAGCGCCTTTGCGGCCTGTGGCTCAAGGCCATGGGGCTCACCGGCCAGGGCGATCTCGAGATCCTCACCCTCCACGACGGGAAGCAGGTGGCGATCACGGCGCGCAAGGGCTGTTGCCTCGACTATCTGGCGTTTCCGGGCACCTATTGCGCCTCATGCCCCAAGCAGGACGACGCCTTGCGGCTCGCGCGACAGACGGCCGATGCGGTGGCGGAACTGGCCGCGGCAAGCTGAGCGCTCAGTCGAATTCCTCGGTAGGGTAGACGCCCCAGAGCTCGGACTGCGAGACCCAGCCCGAATAGGAGGTGTGCGTGCCCGGCTGGGTGGCCGAGACATTGCACCAGTTGCCGTCGCATTCGCTGATGGAGACGCGAAATCCGGCGGACAGGCGGGCCCGCACTGAGGCGTCCGCCGACTTGCCCGAATGAATGGCGACCTCGCCATTGGCCATCAGCGGCTCGGCGAAGCCGGCACGATTGCCCGAGAGCAGGCTCTGGTGCACCCAGCCCTCGTCGCCGTCGATATCGCGGATTTTGCGCCAGGTATCGAATTCCTGGATGATCTCGACGGGGACGCCCGACACCTTGTAATTCCAGGCGATTTCGTAGCGCGTGCCGGGCCCGACACGGACGTTGATCGGGTTGGAACGGGTGGTGACGAAACGCGGCAGAGGCAGGCCGCTGGGATTGTCCTGGGCGGCGGCGGGAATGGCATAAAGACCGGTCAGACCGGCTAAAAGACACAGAAAAAAAGCGCGAACGCGGCCCGTGAAGGCTGGCAAGAACAACATCACTTTGCAGACGGGTTGGATTTGCCCTATCACTAGCCCATGATCCTTAATGGTCGCTGAAGGCGACGCTGGCGCAGGGTTTTTCCGGCCTGGTTTTCGGTACGCATGACATTACACAAGCCCAAGATCCTGGTGACGAGGCGCTTGCCCGCGAGCATTGAAGCGCGCATGGCCACCCTGTTCGAAACCGACGTCAACGAGGGCGACGTGGCGTTGACCAGCGAGGATATCCTCGCGGGCCTTGCGGGCAAGGACGTGCTGGTTTCCACCATTACCGACCGCATCGATGCCGACCTGATCAGGCGGCTGCCCCCAAGCGTGCGGCTGATCGCGCAGTTCGGCAATGGCGTGGACAATATCGATCTCGAGGCGGCCTGGGCGGCGGGGCTGACCGTGACCAACACCCCCTCTGTGCTGACCGAGGATACGGCCGACATGGCGACGGCCCTGATGCTGTCCCTGCCCCGGCGGCTGGTGGAAGGCACGCAGATGCTGCTGCGCGACCGGCAGTGGGCGGGCTGGTCGCCGACCTCGATGCTGGGGCACCGCCTGCGCGGCAAGGCCCTGGGCATCGTCGGCATGGGGCGGATCGGCACGGCCGTGGCGCAGCGCGCCCGCGCCTTCGGCCTCAACATCCACTATTTCTCGCGCCAGCAGCGGCCGCTGGCGGTCGAAACCCCGCTCGGCGCCACCTATTGGGACGATCTCGATGCCATGCTGGGCGAGGTCGACATCGTGTCGCTGCACACGCCGCTGACGAGGGATACTCACCATATTCTTTCGGCGGAGCGGCTCGACCGCATGAAGCCGGGATCCTACGTGGTCAATGTCAGCCGCCCGGAACTGCTCGACGAGACCGCGCTGATCGAGCGGCTGGAAAGCGGGCGACTTGCCGGTGCGGCGCTCGACGTGTTCGAGAACCGTCCGGACATCAATCCCCGGCTGCTGGCGCTGGCGGAAGCCAATCGCGTGGTGCTGACCGCGCATATGGCGTCGGCGACGCTCGAGGCGCGCGTCGAGATGGGCGAGGCGGTCATCGTCAATATCCGCGCTTTCATGGATGGCCACCAGCCGCCGCACCGGCTGTTGCCAGACCGGCCGCTGCCGCGCACCGCCCGGGCCTGACCGGAGCGGGCAGTGTTGCACCAATTCCGCAACGGCCCTGTGTTTTGAAAGCATAACCGCCCCCCGCTCTTGCACCCTTGGGACATGCCGCCTAATCGTCAGCCTGTCGGCGCGGCTGGGGGCCTCGCGCCACGGGACTGATGTGTTTGATGCCGGGTGTCAGGAGAACCCCGTGACCATGACCAAATTCGTGCCGGCCGTGGCGGCCGCCCTGGCGATCGCGACGCTCCCCGGATTTGCCCAGGAGGCCGGCGCCCTGCCGTTCACCCAGGTAGACGGGCAACTCGAGCTCGAAACCATGGGCCAGAAGCTGACGCTGCCGCCGCCGGACTGGGCTGCCCGGGCCACCACCCCGGCCGAACTCTCCGAACAGGTCTCGACGCGTTTTCTCGAGGAAAGCGGTCAGGCGCATCTCGAAATCTACAAGCGCGGCGAAGGCGAGGCGTTCTGGACCACGCTCTATGGCGCCCGCGTTTCCAACCAGACCAACCTGTCGCTGGCCGATTTTCGCTCGGTGGTGATCAATGTCTATGCCCAGTCCTGCGACCCGGCGACGGTGGCGCTGTTCCAGCTCGAGCCCGACCAGGACGACATGCTGCCGCCGGTGGGCTATGTCTGCGGCGCCTATCTCGACGGCTTCACGGCCTTTGCCGGCCAGGGCGAGGTGATGGTGATGGGCTTCTACAAGTCCGATGCCGGCATCGGCATGGTCTACCAGGAATGGCGCGGCGACGCGTTCGATGCGGCCGATCCCGCGAGCTGGCCGGTGGCATCGAGCGAGGTCGAAGCCTATATGGCGCGGCTCAAGAGCGACGTCACCCTGACCGCTGCGGATTGACGCCGGACCCGAGAGGGCCTAATCCGCATGCCCATGAAAAAAGACCACAAGCCCGCTGGCCCAAGCCAGCGCATGCTGCGCGTCGGGGAACTGGTGCGCCATGCCCTGGCGGCGCTGTTTGCCCGGGGTGACATCGAGGATGAAGCCCTGAGCGGCGCGGTGCTGACCGTGCCGGAAGTGCGCATGACGCCCGATCTCAAGATCGCCAATGCCTATGTGATGCCGCTGGGCGGCGCCCATGCCGAGGAAATCGTCGAGGCGCTCAACCGCAATCGCAAGTTCATCCGCGGTCGCGTCGCGCCGCTGATTGACCTGAAATATGCGCCCGAAATCCGCTTCTTCGTCGACGATACGTTCGAGGAGGCCGGTCGCATCGATGCGCTGCTGCGCTCGGACCGGGTGAAGCGCGACCTCGACGACGATACCGACGACAGCAGCGAAGACTGACGCTTGAGCCAGCAGAAATCGAAAAAGCGCGCCATCTCCGGATGGGTCGTGCTCAACAAGCCCTATGACTTCACCTCGACGCAGGCCGTGGGCAAGGTGCGCTGGCTGCTTTCGGCGGCAAAGGCCGGCCATGCGGGCACGCTCGATCCGCTCGCCACCGGCATCCTGCCCATCGCCTTGGGCGAAGCCACCAAGGCCGTGCCGCAGGTTCAGGACGGCACCAAGATCTACCGCTTCGCCATTGGCTGGGGCCGGGCGACGACCACCGACGACACCGAAGGCGAGGTGATCGCGACATCCGACGTCCGTCCCGAAGGTTCGGCGCTCGAAGCCGTGCTGCCGCGGTTCACCGGCACGATCATGCAGCGGCCGCCCGCTTTTTCGGCGATCAAGGTGGATGGCGAACGCGCCTATGACCTGGCGCGCGCCGGGGAAACGGTGGAACTCGCCGCGCGCCCGATCGAGATCGACGGCATCTCGCTGGTTTCCCACGGCCCGGACGAGAGCGTGCTCGAGGTCACCTGCGGCAAGGGCACTTATGTGCGGTCGCTGGCGCGCGACATTGCCGAGGCGCTGGGGACAGTGGGACATGTCACCAGGCTGCACCGCGCCGCGGTCGGCCCATTCACCGATGCCGACGCGGTGACGCTCGAGATGCTGGAGGCGGCGGAGGCGGGGGACGCGCGCGATGCGCTGCTCCGGCCCGTTGCCGCAGGGCTGACCGACCTGCACGAAATCCGGCTCGACGCCGGGCAGGCCACTGCCGTCAGTCACGGCAATCCGGTGCTGCTCACCGGAGCGGGCGCCCCGGTGGCGCTGGACGAATGCTGGGTCAGCTTCAAGGGCAAGGTGCTGGCCACCGGCCATGTCGAATTCGGCCAGTTCAAGCCGGGCCGCGTTTTCAATCTCTAGCCCGGCGGCTGCTGGGTAGGGCGCAATCGCCCGGCCATGACGAAGGTCAGCACCAGGAGCGGAATGAGCATGGCAAAGGCCATGCGCACGCCCAGGCCCTGTGCCACGACCCCGATCAGCGCTGGCGCGCCCAGATTGACCAGCTGGAACACCATGGTCACCGCCGCGACATTCTGCGATGCCGGACGATCGCCCAACCGCGCCGCCGCGGACAGCATCAGCGGATAGAGCACGCAGATACCCACGCCGATCATCACGAAGGCGAAAAGCCCGAGCCCGGCATTGGGCGCGACGACCACGAGCGCGAGCCCAGCTATGGCAATGGCGGCGAGGACGCGGGCGGTGGGCACCGGCCCGAAGCGGTCGAGAACCCGGTCGGCGCCCAGCCGGCACACCGCCATGGCCGCAACCAGTGCGGGCAGCGCCAGCGACTGTATCCAGGCCGGGACACTGAAACTGTCGCGCAGATAGATGATGGCCCAGGCGCGTGACGCGCCTTCGGTGAGGCCCGCGCCCAGCCCGAAGGCCACGAGTGCCAGGGTCGCCAGCGTCGGCAGGGCCAGCCGGCGCACCGGTCCGCCCGCATGGGGACGCGCCGTGCTGGTCGGCATGGGCAAGGCAATCAGCAGCAGTGCCGCTATGAGGAGCGGCGCGAGGAGCCCCAGATGCAGGGCCGGACTGATGCCGGCTCCGCGCATGGCCACCCCGAGGAGGGCTGTGGCCAGGAATCCCATGCTCCAGATGCCGTGGCAGGTATTCATGATGCGATCGCCCGATGTGGCCTCGACCCGGTCGGCCTCGACATTGATGGCGATATTGGTGAGCGAGAAGCCGACGCCGTTGAGTGCGAGCAGCGCGAAGAGTGCGACGGGATGGAGAAGGATGCCGGCCAGGGCCGACGTGACGACCACCACCGGCAGGAACCAGAGGATGACCCGGCGCGGTCCGAAGCGCTCGATGATGGCGCTGGAAACGAGAAACATGGGCAGGCCACCCAGGGGCTGGCCCATGAGCACAAGGCCGAGTTGGGCTTCCGAGAGCCCATTGAGCAACTGGAGGTCGGGGATGCGGGTCTGCACCGCGCCGACGGAGAGCGCGTGGATGAAAAACAGCGCGGCGATGCGCCAGTGGGTCAAGGGCATGGCGATCCAGGAGGCAGGCGCGCGGCCTGCGGTCAGAGGCGGGGGCCGGGATCCATCAGCACGTGGATACGATCGGCACCCATGCGGGCGAGCTTGAGCATCAGCGCCTTGCGGCGGGCCGGTGCGAGAGGCGTGTCGGGACTATCGCGCAGAATGGCGCCATCATGACCATCGGCGACGATCAGGCCTTCGCTCTTGGGAAAGATTTCGCCATCGAGTTCGGGTGGCTTGGCAAAAAAGAACCTGTCGGAAAATTCGCGGTATTCTGGCCATTTGCGATCGACCTGGAAGTCTATGAGGCTCGACTTGATCTCAATGATCCAGATCTCCCCCTTGGGGCCCACAGCCAGCACGTCGGCACGCCGCCCGTTGCTGAGCGGGACTTCGGCATAACAGGCCATGTCGTGCCGTTCGCGCAGCATCCGCATGACCCCGCGCTGGACGCGCAGGGCCGTGGCCGACTGGCGAAGGTCGACGATGGGCGGCAGATCCTCAGCCATTGGGTCCGAGTGGCTCGGGCGGCAGGTGGAGCGGCGTTTCGACCTTGCGGGTCCCCAGGGCAAAGCTCGATGCCCAGAGACCGGCCAGGAGCAATGGCAGGCAGATAAGGTAGGAGGCGCGGATATCGATCAGTTCGGCCACGAAGCCGAGCAGCGGCGGCGCCAGGAAGAAGACGACGAAACTGACCTGTCCGAGGGCCGCCACGTTGACGGCTGCCGGCCGGTCGGTGCGCTGCGCGGCAGCGGACACCGCAAGCGGATAGACCGCCGAGCAGCCTGCGCCCATGAGGGCGAAGCCCAACAAAGCCACTTCCGGCATGGGAGCGATGCCGACGAGCAGCGCGCCGACGCTGGCGAGGCCCAGCATGCCCATGGCCACGGTGCGGGGACCGTAGCGCGACACGATGGGATCGGCCGTGAGGCGCATCACGGCCATGAAGAAGGCAAAGAGCGTCAGGCCCATGCCGCCGACAAAGGGCTCCACCGAGAACACCTCGCCCATATAGATTGCCGACCAGTCGATGCCCGCACCCTCGACGAGGAAGGCGGCAAAACCGATCAGGCAGAGCGGCAACAGACCGAGATTGGGGAAGGCGATGCGATGCTCATCGGCGCCGGGCGCGGCAGCGGGCCGGGGTGCCGAGGTCGCGCCATAGATCAGATAACCCCCGATCAGCACCACGACCAGCGCGACGACGCCCATATGGACCGCAGCGGTGATGCCGGACTGACGGATCATGGCGCCGAACAGCGCCGTGAAGAAGAAGCCGACGCTCCAGAAGCCGTGGGCGCGGTTCATGAAGCGCTTGCCGGTGTGGGTTTCGAGACGATCGATCTCGACATTGAGATTGATCTCGAGCGCCCCGGCCAGCAGGCCAACGACGAACAGCAGCGCGAACATGGCCGGGGCCGACGGCAGCCAGGGAATGGCGGCGAACAGCAGCGCCGGGCCGAGCGTGGTAAAGAAGGCGGTGGTGCGGAAGCCCAGGCGCTCGATGATCGGCGCGCCGAAGGTCAGCGAGATCAGCGAGCCGATCGACATGCCGATCATGGTGAGGCCGAGCTGGCCCTTGCTGACATCGAGATGGGCCTGGATATCGGGCAGGCGCGCCATCAGCGCACCCGTGGTGACCGCAAAGAAGAAGAAACAGGCGTAGATGCGGTGCTGTGCGGCGATCATGGCGTGACCTCACGCATCTGCGGCCTGGGCGCCAGCACATGGGCGGTCGCGAGACCGAGCAGCACCAGCGGGAAGCCGACGCCGAACACCCACTGGATGCCGAAATGTTCGCCGATATAGCCCAGCAGTGGCGGCCCCAGCAGGAAGGCGGTGAACGAGAACTGCGCCAGCGCCGCGACGTTTATGGCAGCCGGACGGTCGGTCTGCTGCGCGGCTGCGGACATGGCCAGCGGGAAGAGCGCCGACGAACCGGCGCCGATCAGCGCAAAGCCGAGATAGGCCACCCAGGCATAGGGCGCAAAAAACGCGAGCAGCACGCCCGCGCCCAGCACGGTGAGCAGCACGCGGGCCACCATGACCGGGCTGTAGCGCTCGACGAACCCGTCGGCAAAAAAGCGCGCCACGCCCTGCGATCCGGCGACGGTGGCCACGGCCAGGCCCGCCCAGAAGGGTTCGGCGCCGAAGATGTTGCGCATGTAGATGGCCGACCAGTCGAGCCCCGCGCCTTCCATCAGCATGGCAGAGAGACACACGGCCACCAGCGCCATGATGGTCAGCGTGGGGCGGGCAAAGCGCGGCGGCTCGTCGGTGCTGGTTCCGGCGCGATGGGCCGCGGGCTGGAACTGGCCGAGCACCAGGAGCGTGGCGAGGATGACGACGGGGATCATCAGCATCAGGTGGACATGCACTTCGAGCCCGGTCTGGGCGATGAAGGAGCCGACCATGCCGGCGGCGAAGAAACCCAGGCTCCAGAAGGCATGGGCGCGGCTCATGATGCGCCGGCCGATGGCATGCTCGACGCGATCGGCCTCGACATTGATGATGATCTCGATGCAGCCGATGGTGAGGCCAACCGGCACGAGCAGCAGGAAGAATGCGAGCGGCGTGCTGGCCCAGCTGGCGAGGGCGTACAATGCCGACAAGAGCGGAATGGCCACCAGCAGCACGCGGCGATAGCCGATGGCTTCCACGAAATGGCCGGCAAATGTCAGCGAGATCAGCGTGCCCAGGGCAGAGCCGATCAGCGCCAGTCCCAACGCGCCTTCACCCACATTCATGGCATCCTGAATGTCGGGGAGGCGCGGGAAAATCGATCCCATGCAGAAGGAATAAACGAAGAATGCCCCGAAGACCTTGATGTGGGGCGGCAGGGAAAGGCCGAATCGCATTTCTGGAAGTGCTCAAAAGATCAGTCGGCCGCGACGCTAGGCTATTTCCGCCGGGCTGAGAATGGGGTGCGGCCGGATTGTTGCAACGATTGCAATGCGGTCACACGGTCTTTGCCGAGGGCATGCCCTCGCCCCGGAACAGCGGCGCATGGGCCTGCATCAAATCGCCGATGCGGTCGGCCACGGTGCGCACCGCCGGCGTGTGGCGCTCCTCGTGGTGGCTGACCAGCCATTGATCGGTCTCGAGTTCGGCAATGGGCCCGGCCATGCGCGCGACGCGCGGATCGCTGTCGCCGACGAAACACGGGAAAACCGAGATGCCGGCGCCCGCGGCGACCAATTCGAGAACGCTCATGGCATCGTTGCCGCGCGTGGCGATGCGGTCGGCATGGCGGGCATGGAGCCAGCGGGCCGAATGGGTCTGGTTCCCTTCGCCCGCCACGCCCACGAAATAGCCGGCGGCGACGCCGCTCACCAGTTCGGGACGGGCATAGAGCGCATAGGCGACCTTGCCGGCGAGACGCCCCGCCAGCCACTGCTCGGTCGGACGCTGGTTGCGGATGCCGATATCGGCGTGACGACGGCCGATATCGACCTTGTTATTGGCGGTGACGAGTTCGAGCGCGAAGCGATCGGCCGCAGTCCAGATCGCGGCGATGTTGCGGGCGAGAAAGGCCGAGGTCCAGGGACCGGCGGAGACGCGCACCACGCGTTCGCCGATGGCGCCGTCCTTCCAGCGCTTGAGCGAAAGCATGGCCGCCTCGACTTCCTCGGCCCGCACCAACAGCTCCTCGCCCGATGGGGTCAGGCGATAGCCGGTCTGGCTGCGCACGAAAAGCCGCTCGCCGACCTGCTGCTCGAGCGCGGTAACGCGGCGGCCCAGCGTGGCCGCCGAAAGCCCGGTGGTCTGGGTTGCGGCACTGAGCCCGCCCAGCCGCGCCACGTCCAGAAAGAGCCTCAGGTCGTCCCAGGAGAATTCCATTTTTCATTTCTGAAATGATTGTTGCGTTCACCAGTGTAGCGCAGGACGCTGCAAACAGGCAATTATCTCCTTGTGAAGCGGGACCAAGCCGCTCCATCCAGCAACCAGTCGATCAAAAATGCAACGCGGGGCACGACAGCTTCTGCGCGCGTGGTCGGCTGGCCCGTTCTCAAGGAGATGCACCATGTACAAGCACCTGACCCGCCGCCTGCACGACTGGCACATGCGCAATGTCACGCGCCGCAAGCTGTCGATGCTGGACAGCCGCATCCTGGCCGATATGGGGATCGAGCGCGATCAGATCGGCGACTTTGTCGCGCGTCTGAGCCCACCGCATGCCAAGGGGTGAGCCGGGCGCAAACAAAAGGCCGCCCGATGCACATCGAGCGGCCTTTTGTCGTTCCGGGAGGAAACGCTTATTTCTGTGCGATGCACACCGAGGTCACGCCCCGGTTCTGAAAGCCCAGGGCCGCCGCGGCGCCCTTGGACAGATCGATGATGCGCTTGCCATGGAAGGGGCCACGATCGTTTATGGTGACCTCGACAGACTTGCCGGTGCGCTGGTCGGTGACTTCGACCTTGGTTCCGAAGGGAAGGGTCCGGTGCGCCGCGGTCATGGCGTTCTGGTTGAACACTTCACCGGAGGCGGCAACTTTGCCGTTAAATCCAGGTCCGTACCAGGAAGCGCCACCACACTGGGCATAGGCTGCAGAGGAGAGGGAAAGGAGAGCTGCAACGGATGCGGCGGCGATAACGGCTTTCTTAAACAATGGTCCAGGGGCTCACTGATGTTTTCGATGGAGCCTTCAATAAGGGCAAGGACGGCCTGAATCTGGGCCGCCCCGTTCACAATCGCCGCCTCGCGCGGCTGTGATGCAACCAAAACACAGGTTTCCGGGCTGTCTGCGCGATCGTCAGGCGGTGAGATTCGGTAAACCCTAGAACGAGAATCCATTTGGCAATGGATTCCGGCGCGTCGTGCACGGCTATTTCGCCGGAACGGGATTCGATTTGCGCGGTGTGTCGGATGGGCAACTGTTCCGCCAAAGCGACCTCAAACCCACCAGATTGGGTGGGGACAGTGGGGAAAACGTCGCCGAAATCGCCCTGCGCCGTCGCAATCGGGCGCAAATGTGGCGGATTTCCTGGGCTTTGTGGCAAAGAAAAAGGGCGACGGCCGCAACCATCGCCCAGTTCGTCAGGGAGAAAACGGGGTCCGCGCGGGATCAGCCACGCGGTTGAGGAACAATGCGCAGATAGGGCTTCAGTTCCTTCCAACCTTCGGGATACTTCGCCTTGGCCGCTTCATTGGTGACGGCGGGAACGATGATTACGTCCTCGCCCTGCTTCCAGTTGACGGGTGTCGCCACCTGATGCTTGGCGGTCAGCTGCAGGCTGTCGATGACGCGGATGATCTCGTCGAAGTTGCGGCCGGTTGAGGCCGGATATTCGATCTTGAGCTTCACCTTCTTGTCCGGTCCGATGACGAACAGCGACCGCACGGTCAGCGTGTTGTCGGCATTGGGATGGATCATGTCGTATTTGCGCGCCACTTCGCCCTGGGTATCGGCGAGCAGCGGGAAGTTGAGGGCCGAGCCCTGGGTTTCCTCGATATCGCGGGCCCAGCCGGCGTGATCCTCGAGCTTGTCGACCGACAGGCCCAGGACTTTGACGCCACGCTTGGCGAATTCGTCCTTGAGCTTGGCGGTATAGCCGAGCTCGGTGGTGCAGACCGGGGTGAAATTCTTGGGGTGGCTGAACAGCACGGCCCAGGATCCATCGATATAGTCGTGGAAGTGGATGGTGCCCTCGGTGGATTCGAGGGTGAAGTCCGGGGCGGTGTCGCCGATCAGGATGGCCATTGTCGTCTTCCTTTCCCCGCGCAAATGCGGGTCCGCATTCGTATTGCTCTTGAGAATATCGTGCTGCAGCCCCCTGCTTGAAGCGGCAGGAGGCGAAATGGTTTTGCCTTGTTGGGGCCGAGCTCGGCAAGCCGTTTCTCCGCCATGGGGAAAGCGGCAAAGCCGGGTTTCAGCGCAGCATGGCCATCAGGCGCGGCGGCAGCATCGGATTGAGCAGAAATGCGATGGCCACCATGGGAATGGCGGCGATGACCAGAGCCGCCATGGGCCCGGCCTTGAGGATCCGGGCGATCAGGTAGACGATGAGGAAAAAGGCCAGATTGATCAGAAGATCAGCCGCATTGGCGGACAGATAGGCAAGCAAACCCCGCATCGACACCCCCCGATGGCATGGCCGATAGGGGGAGGATGCGCGCGGGCTGTTGCCTATTCCTTCCGGGATTGAAGCAAATTTTCCGACAATGCGGTGGTTCTACTGCACCATCACCGAGCCCTGCATGGGCTGCGCCGTCGGCGCTCCATTGTCCCAGGTCACGTCGGCCCCATTGAGCGGCACGACCGACAGGCTCATCTTGCCCGACCCCTGCTGCACCTGCCGGGCGTGGGCCAGATAGATCAGCGAATTGTTGGCGGCGTCGTAGATGCGGGTGACGCGCAGCGACTTCCAGATCAGCGAGCGGCCCTGCTGGAAGATTTCCTCGCCGCCGGCACGGGTCGCTATATCGCCCACCGTCACGGGCCCGACGATCGAGCAGTCCAGCGCCGAATAGGAGGGATCCTCGAACCAGTTGCCCTGGCTGACGCGATCGATGAAGGAGCGGTTGAAGAAAGCGAGGTGACACACGACGCCGTCCACGTCGGGATCCGCCACCGCCTCGATGGAAATGTCGTTGCCGGTCCAGTCCACCCCGACGCTGCCCACTTCGTTGCGATTGCCGCAGGCGGCCAGCGAAACGGCCGCGATGGCGACGACGGCGAGGCGGGCGAATGCGTGCATGGGGTTCCTCCGGGGTGACGTGACCAAAATGGTCATCTCGAGGGCGCGATGCAAGATCGACCACCGGACGAGGGCGGAACAGTATTAGATGCGATCGGTGGTGCCTACCGTCCCACACGCCGGTCCATCACCCTTTCCAGCCAGCGCAGCAGCAGCGAGAGCGAGATGGTCATGGTGAGATAAAGGAAGGCCACGACATTGTAGGTTTCGAAGAACAGGAAACTCGACGAGGCCGAGAGCTTGCCGAGCTGGGTGATGTCCTGCACGCCCAGCGCCGAAACCAGGGCACTATCCTTGACCATGGACACGAAGTCGTTGCCCAGCGGCGGCAGGATGGTGCGCAGGGCCTGGGGAAAGACGATGTGGCGAAAGCAATGCCAGCGCGACAGCCCGAGCGAGCGGGCCGCCTCGACCTGGCCGCGCCCCACCGCCTCGATGCCGGCGCGGAAGATTTCGGCAATGAAGGCCGAATAGCACACGGTCAGCGCGAAAATGGCGCGCCACACGAAATCGAAGCCGCGCACCGTCGCCGGGGCGATCCAGCCCACCTCGATAAGCGGCGCCATCACCCAGTTGAAGCCGGCCACCATGGCAGGAGCCGCCACGAAGGCGATGTAAAAGAGAAAGACGAGGATGGGGATGCCGCGCAGGATTTCGACGTAGAAAGTGGCGATTTCGCGCAGCACCCGCACCTGCGAGGTGCGCGCCAGCGCCACCAGCAGTCCGAGCACGGTGGCGGCAACGAAGGCGAGTATGGTGACCCAGAGCGTGGTGATGACGCCACCCGAAAGCGTCTGGAAGATCGACGCGTAAGTCTGGTTGCTGGTGATGGCCCAGAGCCCGAGCACGAACAGCAGGAAAATGGCCAGCAACCAGTAGGGCAGCCGGGCGAACAGCGAGGGCGGACGGGGGCGATAGGTCATGAAAGCGAGCCGTTCTTCGGCTTGAACGCCAAAGCCATTTCAGTCGTCACCACCGGACTTGTCCCGGTGGTCCATCCGATGCCTAGAGAAGATGGATTGCCGGGACAAGCCCGGCAATGACGATGGCTTGGTTCAGTCAGCGCCTCACTCGGCTGCGTACTGGAAGAACCAGTAGTTGATGCGCTCGTCGAGCCAGCCTTCCGCGCGCAGCTGGTCGATGGCGGCGTTGAAGGGCTCGACCAGATCGGAGCCCGGGGTGAGGATGAAGCCGAAGGGGTCGGACTTGATGGCGTCGCCGGCCTGCTTGAAGGCGCCGGGATCGGCACCGATATAGCCCGCCGAGGCCGCCTGGTCGGCGATCACGGCATCGACGTCTCCGGCCTTGAGGGCCTGCACGGCAGCGCCGAAGCTGTCGAAGGTCTTGATGCGCGGATTGGCTTCGTCGCCATCCAGCACGTCATAGACGGCGGTGAAGAACGATGAGGTTCCGGCTTGGGCGCCGAACAGGAGATCGGTGTTCTCGGCAAAGCTTGCGGGACCGGTGATGCGCTCTTCATCGGCGCGCACCAGGAAATACTGCTCGACAGTGATGAAGGGCTCGGTGAAATCGATCTGCTCTTCGCGCTCGGCGGTGATGGTGATGCCGTCGGCGCCCACGTCGAACTGCCCGGTGCGCACGCTTTCGATCATCACGTCCCAGGCCGTCAGGTCCCATTCGACGGTGGCGTTGAGACGCTTGGCGATCTCGTTGATCACGTCATATTCGAGACCGATGCCCTGCCCGTCCGGACCAGCGAAATTGAGCGGATAATAGGCATTCTCGGTGACCGCGTGGATGACGCGTCCTTCGAGATTGGGCAGGTCCTGCGCGGCAGCCGGCAGGATCGCCACAAGCAGCGCGGCGCCAGCAAGCAGGGCGGATTTCATGATCATGATGTTGACGTCTCCCGGAAATTGTCGCGGCGAGACTAGACCAATCCGATCGGCTTTGGGAATGGGGCAGACGTGTCAGGCTCCGCGGTCAAGTGCGTGTCACATCTGAGCCAGCACAACGCCCGGCGTCACTCCGGCGAAGGACGGAGTCCATTTTTGGGCTTACGCGCGGATTCCGGCCTGCTCCGGAACGACTCCGTGGAGATGACGGCAACGCGCGCCCGGTCGCTCCGCCAATCTTGAAAACGCGCCCTACTGTTCCAGGTTCACCCGGTCGACATGCCCGAGATCGCGATCGGGATCGATGTGGTCGCGCACCATCTGCTTGAGCACGCGGATATCGGGGAAGCCGCCATCGCGCTTGCGCTCCCAGATCAACACATCGTCGAGATGGATTGCGAAAATGCCGCCGGTGCCCGGAATGAGCGTTACCTGCCCGAGGTCGGTGGAAAAGGTGGACAGCAGTTCCTGCGCCATCCAGCCGGCGCGCAGCATCCAGTTGCATTGCGTGCAGTAGGCGATGCTGATGCGCGGCCGCTCGGTCATTTACGCTTCTTCTGCGTGTCGGCGGGATCGACGAGGCTGGCGAGGATCTGGTCGACGAGATCAAGGTCTTGGCGCTTGCCGGCCGCCTGCTGTTGCAAGTCCACGAGATAGGAGGTCGTGTAGTAGAGCCGGCGCGCGAGCATGGTGGCGATGTGAAGGCTCATCTCCGGATGGGCTTCGAGGAAGGTCAGCGCATCGGGAATTTCATAGGCCCGAACCTCGGAGAGCGCCTTGACCGTCGCCGAATGCGGCATGTCGAGCAACACGGCCATTTCCCCGAAAATCGAGCCGGGCTCGTCGACATGGGTCACCTGGGTGCGCTCGCGGATGACCTCGACCTGGCCTTCGATCAGCACCAGGAGTTTGCCCAGCCGCTCGCCCTCGGGCAGCATCACCTGGCCGGATTTGAACCGGACTTCGCCCAGGTCCGCACAGTAATCGAGAATGTCCGACATCGCCCGCCCTCCACGCGCCGACCGTGCCCCTCGCCCGGCCGCCAACTGCGCCGAAATCTAGTGCATCGCCCGGACAAAGCAAAGCCGCCCGGAAACGGTGTTTCCGAGCGGCTTGGGTCACGGCGTCGGGGTGTGGGGTTACTGAACCCAGACCACGGTGCGCGTGCTGTTTTCGACAAGAGCCGGACGGCCGTCGATATAGACATAGCCATAGTACGGATCTTCGGGGACCGGGGTAACGGTCGTGCCATCGGGCAGAACGTAGCCGACGACCACGTCGCCCTGGGCATTGATCGGGTCGATGGGGTTGGCGACGGCAAAGTCTGCAGCCGACTGGCTCACGACATAGCCCGGCGAATAGACGAGCGTATTGCTGGCCAGATCGACGATCCAGACACGGCCGTTGGCATAGAGATAGCCATAGGCCGGATCACCTTCCACCGGATAGACGGTGACGCCAGCGGGCACGACAGTGCCGGCGTTGACGTTGCCCTGGATGACCACCGGATCGACCGGATGCGCACCGGCATATTCCACCGTCGAGGTGGCGATACCGGCTTCCGCACCGATCACCGCGCCGGCAAAGCCTCCGATGATGGCGCCGATCGGGCCGCCAGCGAGAAAGCCGATGGTCGCGCCGCCGGCAGCACCGCCGGTGAGGCCGATGGCGGCGCCGGCGTCAGGGTTCACGACGCCTGCATCCTGGGCCATTGCCGGCACGCCGAGGGTAAGCGAAATCATGGCCACGGAGGCCAGAAGGGTCTTCTTCATTGTTTCAATCCTTCACTTGACGGCTTGGACGCCGCCAGTCTCACGGAAAGCTGGCCGGGACCGGCCGGCTTGTTCCGCCCCTTGCCCAACGAACGGGATTTGAGGCGAAGCGTTCCGCAGCGGAAGGAATATGATTGTGGGCTGTGGCCCGGCTGCTACAGCAGCTTTTCGATGTCGGGCGCTATGTCGGCAGGCTCGGTGGTGGGCGCGTAGCGCTCGACCACGCGACCGTCGCGACCGAGCAGGAACTTGGTGAAGTTCCACTTGATGGCCTCGCTACCGAGAATGCCGGGCGCCGACTCCTTGAGCCAGACGAACAGCGGATGGGCGTCGTCCCCATTGACGTCGATGCGCTCGAACAGCGGAAAGCTGACGCCGTAGTTCAGCGAGCAGAATTCGGCGATTTCGTTGCTGGTGCCCGGCTCCTGGCCGGCGAACTGATTGCACGGAAAACCCAGGATAACGAGGCCACGCTCGCCATACTGCCGGTGCAGCGTCTCGAGCCCTTCATATTGCGGTGTGAGCCCGCACTGGCTGGCGACATTGACCACCAGCACGACCTGCCCGGCATAGTCGGAAAGGCGCTGGGGCTTGCCGTCGAGGCGGTTGGCAGTGAAGTCGGCAAGGGTGGTCATGATCGCGCTCCGGGATGCATCGGAGGAGAGCTAGCACAGATCGCTCCGGCTGAAACGCGGCAGAACGGCGCGATCGCCCGGCATGTGTCTGTCGCTCCCTTCCCCGGTTCCCCCCACCGTTCCGTCCTCGGACTAGACCCGAGGACCATTTCCCGCATCATGCTGCCAAGGGCAGCGATTCATCCGGGTGGTGGCGATGGACTGGTGGAACGCGATCTCCCACAACCGTCATTGCCCCGCTTGACCGGGCAATCCATTCCTCCCCCAGCCCCCAGAGGTGGCCCGAGGCCGTCCCCCCCTCACCGTTCCGTCCTCGGGCTCGACCCGAGGGCCACTTGCAACGTGCACGATGTGGCGGTGGGAAAAGGGCCCTCGGGTCATCCCGAGGGCGGAATTGTGGGGCCTTTAGCCCTGCTGGGCGGCAAGCCAGGCCGGATCGGGTTCGATGGCGGTGATGACGTCGATGAGGATGCCGTTGGGATCCTCGACGATCACGTGGCGCTGGCCGAAGACTTCGTCCCGCAGCGGCTGGGCGATCTTGGCGCCCGCTGCTTCGAGGCGCCGCGCCTCGGCTGCTGCGTCCTCGACATAAAAGCTCAGGATGACACCGCTCGAGGGCTTGCGTCCGATCTCGGGGATGCTGTCGTGGTTGAAATCCATGACCGCCATTTCGAACAGGCCCTCGGCTTCGCCCCTGAGGTGGACATACCAATCGCTTTCGAAAACGGCGGTGAAGCCGAACATGTCCTTGTAATACTGCGCGGTGGCAGCGACGTCGCGAACCTGGAACAGCGGGAACATGCTGGAAAACTGCATTTGTCGTCTCCTTGTCATCGTCGATTAAAAGATACATACTGCATGTATCAATGTCAATAACATACAGGCAGTATGTATGCAAGAGGCAAGACGCACGCAGGAAGAACGGCGCGAGGCGACGCGCAGGGCGTTGATGGACGCGGCACGGAGCCTGTTCGCGGAAAAAGGCTACGCGGCGACGGGTACGCCTGAAATCGTGGAAGCGGCCGGGGTGACCCGGGGAGCCCTCTACCACCACTTTGCCGACAAGCTGGCACTGTTCGAGGCGGTGGTCGAGGATGAGCATCGCGCCGTCGCGGAGGCGATCACCGCTGTCGCCGACGGCGCCGAGGCTCCATCAGACATGATCGATGCGCTGGTCGCGGGCGGCGAGGGCTTCCTCAGCGCGATGCAGGACGAGGGCCGGCGCCGCATCATGCTGATCGATGCGCCGGCGGTTCTAGGCCGCGAGGCGCTCGACGCCATCAACCAGCGGTTCGGCCAGCAGACGCTGACGGAGGGCGTGCGCTGCGCGGTCGAGGCCGGGGTGCTGCGCCCGATGGAGGTCGAGCCGACAGCGCAACTGCTCGGCGCCCTGTTCGATCGGGCCGCGCTTGCGCCAGCAGGCGAACTGCCCGCCTACCGGACGGCCATGGAGGCGGTGATCCGGGGTTTGCGGCGGTAGTCGCGGGCCCCCCGGCCTTGGTCTCTCCGGACCAAAAAAAAAGCGGGACTTTCGTCCCGCTTCTCAGTCCGGTCAGGTGACCAGGAAGATGATGATGATCAGCCAGATCGGCACGCCGAGCAGCCAGAGGGCGAGACCTTTGAACATGATTTCTCTCCTTACGCTCGATTAGAACCGGCGGAACACGTCGGCGAAGACGGTGTTCTTGTCGCGGTGGTTGCCGCCCTTCTGGGCCGCCCAGTAGGCGCCGATGGCCGAGACCAGCGACGAGGCAGCGATCAGGAAGGCCGCGATGATGGCCGTGTTGCGGGCAATACGGGCCGCTTCGATGGCCTGCTGGCGCGCCGCTTCGACATTGGCGCTGACCTGGTCGACGCGCGCCTGGGCCTCTTCCGGCGTCAGGCCGGTATTGGCGGCCACGACATTGGCGAGGTAGGTGCGGTCTTCGGCCGCCACGGTGCCGTCGCCGAGCGCAGCCTGGGCAAAGATGCGGCCGGCTTCGTCGCGAACCAGCGTGGTGTCACCGGTGGCCGGGGTTTCCGTGCGGAACAGGGTATCGACGAAATAGGCGTTGGGATCGACCACATTGCCCGCTTCGTCGGCCGCGTTAGAGGCTGCGACGGTTGCGGTGGCGACCGCGGAGCCGGCAGCGTTGGCGAAGGCTCCGATGCCGCCGACGGCGAGAACCGCACCGACGATCAGCGCACCGCCCCAGACCAGCAGACCATGGGCGCCGTCACGGACGTCGCTTTCGTCTTCATTGGCATCGAAATGGCGGCGGCGCAGGCGGCCGGCGAGATAGCCACCTGCCATGAAGCTCGAGATCTGCACCCAGAGGAACCAGCTTGCAGCGCCGATGCCGATGAGGATGGCCGGGGCGCCTTCGCGGGAGTTGAAATCGAGGAAGTTGAGGCCGACGGCCGAGCCGAAGCTGATCAGGACGAGCGAGATGGCCGAGGCGAAGACGATGCCGGCGAAGATCGCGGCCCAGTCGACGTAGGAGGCATTCTCCCGGGTAGAGGTTTGGGTTTCGACGACGGCAATGCCGCCAGGTGCATCAATAGCCATGGTGATGATCCCTCCCTGCCGTTCAGGCGAGGCCGATGAAGGACAGGATGGCCATGACGATGACCACGAGACCGACGAGATAAATGATGGAATTCATGGGATAGCCCTCTTCGTGTTGACGCTTTTCGAGTGACGCTGCTGCCCCAACGGCACGAGGGCGGATTTTGTTCCGAATGGGGCAAGACACTGGCAGAACGGCGAAAAACAAAACGGGCGGGGATCGCTCCCCGCCCGCTGCAATGCCTCCTGGCAGCGCTTACTTGAGCGCGTCGGTGACCACGGTCGTGTAGGCGCCTTCGGGTTCGGCCTTGATGATGCTCTGGTCGAGCAGGGCCTTGGCCGTGCGGTCATAGGTGGCCATGTCGAGGGCCGCATCATCGGCGTCGACGAGCTTGGAAACCTCTTCCACCATGTAGCGCTGGTGATCGAACTCGGCCGCGCCGGTATCGTCCATCTCCACCACGATCTCGGCGGCCTCATCCGGGTTTTCCAGGGCATAGGCCCAGCCCTTCATCGAGGCGCGCACGAAACGGGTATAGGCGTCGACCTTGGCCGGATCGTCGAGGGTGTCCTCCATGACGTAGAGGCCGTCTTCGAGCAGGTCGTTGCCCATTTCGGTATAGTTGAAGATGGTGAGGTTGTCGGGACCGTAGCCGGCATCGAGCGCCTGGCCGTATTCGTTGTAGGTCATGACCGAGATACAGTCCGCCTGGCCCTGGATCATGGGCTGGATATCGAAGCTCTGCTGCAGCACGGTGACGCCGCCTTCCGAGCCGTCGGTGGCGAGACCGATCTTGTTCATCCAGGCAAAGAACGGATATTCGTTGCCGAAGAACCAGACGCCCAGCGTATGACCCGGGAAGTCGGCTTCCGAGGTGATGCCGGTTTCGGTCGGGCAGATCATCATCAGGCCCGAGCGCTTGAACGGCTGGGCGATGTTGACCAGCGGCACGCCGTTGTCGCGCGCCGACAGGCCAGCGGCCATCCAGGTGACGATGATATCGGCGCCACCGCCGGCGATCACCTGTTCGGGGGCGATGTTCGGGCCGCCCGGCAGGATGGTGATGTCGAGGTTTTCCTCGTCGTAGAAGCCCTTGGCCTCGGCCACGAGGTAACCGGCGAACTGTGCCTGGGTCACCCACTTGAGCTGCAGCGTCAGCGCGTCGGCGGCCATGGCGGCCGGGGCGGCTGACATGGCCAGCACCCCTGCCATCAACCCTGTGATGATCTTCTTCATTTGCTCGTTCCCTTTTCCCTTTACGTCCGCCCACCACGGACAGACGGATGCCAGAAGGTGACGCCCCTTTCGATGAGGGCGATCACCCCGTAGAAGGCGGACCCCGCGACCGCCGCGACAGCGATCTCCGCCCAGACCAGGTCGATGGCGAGACGCCCCACCCCGGTCGATATCCGGAAGCCCATTCCCACGACGGGCGTCCCGAAGAATTCCGCTACGATTGCGCCGATCAGGGCCAAAGTCGAGTTGATCTTGAGGGCGTTGAATATGAAGGGGCCCGCAGCGGGGAGCCTGAGCTTCATAAGGGTCTGCCAATAGCTGGCGGCATAGGTGGTCATGAGGTCGCGCTCCATGGCCGAGGCGGCATTGAGCCCGGCGACGGTATTGACCAGCATGGGGAAGAACGTCATGGCGACGACGACGGCAGCCTTGGATTGCCAGTCGAAGCCGAACCACATGACCATGATCGGCGCGATGCCGATGATGGGCAGGGCCGACATGAAATTGCCGATGGGCATGACGCCGGCCTTGAGGAAGGGCGAGCGGTCGACGGCGATGGCGACGACGAGGCCGGCGAGGCACCCGATGATATAGCCGGGAATGACCGACTTGATGAAGGTCTGGACGAAATCGGCCCACAGGATGCCGGTTTCGGCGGCAAGGCGCGCGCCGATGGCGGAGGGAGGCGGCAGCAGCACCGGCGGCACGTTGGCGCCGCGGGTGACCACTTCCCACACCACCAGCAGGGCGAGCCCGAACACCACGGGGATCAGGACGCCGGTGCCGGTTTCGGGCAGCCTGCCGGCACGGATGGCGGCGGATAGCCGTTCGACGAAGAGCCAGGCGAAGGCCCAGGCGGCGAACAAGGCCAGCCAGTGGTGAATGGGCATGGTGCCCGCCGGCAGCGACGCGATCAGCGCGACCGCGCCGAACACCGCCATCGCACCGTCGAGCCAGGCGCTCAGCGGCATGACGAGGCGCACCAGCGAGAGTGCCGCCAGCGCGAAGAAGGTCGCGACCAGCGGCGCGGTGCCAAGCGTAGGCAGGCTCATGGCGAACCCGGCGAGGCCACAGCCTGATGCGATCAGCGCCAGGTAGAGCTGGAAATAGGAGAGATCGCGCCTCATGCCCGGGCTCCCATCCTGCGGTTGACGACCCGTTCGGCCGAGCCGACCACCGCAACGAGCACGGCCGCAAGTCCTGCCGCGATGAACAGCGCCGCCCAGATCTGGATGGTCTGGCCATTATAAGACCCGGTCAGCAATCGTACGCCCAGACCACCGCCCGAGGCATTGGACAGTTCGGCGACCACCGCCCCGATGAGGGATATGGCGATGCCGACCTTCATCGAGGCGAAGAGGAACGGCATGGAAGCGGGCCAGCGCAGTTTCCAGAACACCTGCCAGGGATTGGCATCATAGGTGCGCATCAGGTCGAGCTGGATATTTTCGGGCGAACGCAGGCCCTTGACCATGCCGACGACGACCGGAAAAAAGCTCAGATACATCGAGATCAGCGATTTGGGCACGAGGCCGGTGAGGCCGACCGCTCCGAGGCCGACCACCACCATGGGTGCGACGGCGAGAATGGGAATGGTCTGGCTGGCGATGATCCAGGGCATCAGCGACCGATCGGATGCGTCATTGTGGATGATGGCCACGGCCAGGCCCACGCCCAGCCCCGTCCCCAGAGCAAAGCCCAGGAGCGTCGCCGACAGGGTGATCCAGGCATGGTAGGCAAGCGAACGCCGCGAGGTCAGTTCCAGCGCCACGGTCGCGTTCCAGATTTCCCCTACCACCTGATGCGGTGCGGGCAGAACCGGCTTGTCCTGCGACCAGGTCTGCTGGGCGAATTCGGTGAAGGGCACGTTTTCGAGGCCGGCACGACCATTGAGCTGGTTCTGCCAGGGCGCATTCATATGCACGGCCATGACGTACCAGAAGAGGACGATGGCAAGCAGGACCGTGAGCACGGGGAAGACGCGGTTCATGAGCTGAAGACCCCCACCCAACCTCCCCCTGAAGAAAGGGGAGGAGTGCATCGGGTTTGCCGCGAGAACGGGCCGGACACCGGCAGGCCCCTCCCCCGTCTTCCGGGGGAGGCTGGGCGTGGGCGTTTTGGGCTAGCCACCGCCCCCATCATACCGCTCCCTCGTCATAGCTATGCCCTGCCCTCAACCCATCGCGCACCCGTGCGGCGATCTCCAGGAACTCCGGCGTTTCGCGGATGTCGAGCGGCCGCTCCCGTGGCAGCGTGCTTTCGATCACATCGGTCACCCGGCCCGGCCGCGGCGACATGACGACGATCTTGGTCGAGAGATAAACTGCCTCGGGAATGGAGTGCGTCACAAAGCAGATGGTCTTTTGCGTCCTGTCCCAAAGCTTGAGGAGTTCGGAATTGAGATGGTCGCGGACGATCTCGTCCAGCGCCCCGAACGGCTCGTCCATCAGCAGCAGGTCGGCATCGAAGGCCAGGGCGCGGGCGATGGAGGCGCGCTGCTGCATGCCGCCCGAGAGCTGCCAGGGATATTTTTTCTCGAAACCGGCGAGGTTCACGAGTTCCATAGTGCTCCGGATGCGCTCGGCCTGTTCGCTGGCCGAATAGCCCATGATCTCAAGTGGCAGAGCCACGTTCTTCTCGATCGTGCGCCACGGATAGAGCGCGGCCGCCTGGAACACATAGCCATAGGCCCGCGCCTTGCGCGCCGCCTCGGCGCTCATGCCGTTGACGGTGAGCGTGCCAGACGTCGGTTTTTCGAGATCGGCAATGGCCCGCAGGAACGTGGTCTTGCCACAGCCCGAAGGCCCGATGAAGGAGACGAAATCTCCCTTCTCGATGGTGAGGTTGACATCGCTCAAAGCGACAATGTCGCCATCGCCGGTGGGAAAGGTGAGGCCGAGATTCTGGGCGGAGACGACGCTCATGCGGACATCCCCCTCATCCGGCGCTGCGCGCCATCTTCTCCGCGAGAGGGAGAAGAATGGTCCGGTGCTCGGTCGAACTCGGTGCTAATTCCTCTCCCTCTCGGGGAGAGGGTGGATCGGCCAAGGGCCGAGACGGGTGAGGGGGATTTCTCCACGATAACCAAGTGCCGCATCAAACCCCCGTCGCCGGAATACCCGTCCGCTCCACCTTGCGCGGGGCGACCAGTTCCTTCCACTGGCTGAGCGCCCTATTCACAGGGTTCTTCGCTTCGCGCGCCACGAACTTGCCGTGGCCGGGCTCGGCCTTCACCTCGTTCTCGACAATCGACACCTTGCCGCGGCTGAGCACGAAGCGCGGCAGGCCGGTGACTTCAAAGCCCTCGAACACATTGTAGTCGATGACCGACTGCTGGCTTTTCGCCGAAATGGTCTTCTTGCGCTTGGGGTCCCAGACGACGAGATCGGCATCGGCGCCGACCATGACCGCACCCTTCCTGGGATACATGTTGAGGATCTTGGCGATGTTGGTCGAGGTCACGGCCACGAATTCATTGGGCGTCAGCCGCCCGGTATTGACGCCTGCGGTCCAGAGCACCGGCAGTCGATCCTCGAGCCCGCCCGTGCCGTTCGGAATTTTCGCAAAATTGCCGACACCGGTACGCTTCTGCTCCGACGTGAAGGCGCAGTGATCGGTGGCGACGCAGGAGAGCGAGCCCGCCTGCAGGCCAGCCCAGAGCGAATCCTGGTGCTGCTTGTTGCGGAAGGGCGGCGACATCACCCGGCGCGCGGCATGGTCCCAGTCGGCGTTGAAATATTCGCTCTCGTCGAGCGTCAGGTGCTGGATCAGCGGTTCGCCATAGACGCGCATGCCCTTCTGCCGGGCCCGGCGGATGGCTTCGTGCGCCTGCTCGCAGCTCGTGTGCACGACATAGAGCGGCACGCCGGCCATGTCGGCGATCATGATGGCCCGGTTGGTGGCTTCGCCCTCGACTTCCGGCGGCCGCGAATAGGCATGGCCCTCCGGCCCGTTATTGCCTTCGGCCAGGAGCTTGGCCGTCATCGCGGCAACGACGTCGCCGTTTTCGGCATGCACCAGCGGCAGCGCCCCCAAGGCCGCGCAGCGCTGGAACGAGGCGAACATCTCGTCGTCGTTCACCATCAGCGCGCCCTTATAGGCCATGAAGTGCTTGAACGAGGTGATACCGCGATCAACCACCTCGGCCATTTCGTTGAACACCTGCTCGCCCCACCAGGTGATGGCCATGTGGAAGGAATAGTCGGCGCTGGCCTTGCCGGTCTTGTTGTCCCACATCTTGAGCGCTTCGAGCAGGCTCTGGTCCGGATTGGGCAGACAGAAATCGACGACCATGGTGGTTCCGCCCGCGAGGCCCGCCCGCGTGCCGCTCTCGAAATCATCGGCCGAATAGGTGCCCATGAACGGCATTTCGAGATGCGTATGCGGATCGATGCCGCCGGGCATGATGAGGCAGCCCGTGGCATCCAGCACTTCGTCGCCGAAAAGATTCTTGCCGATCTCGACGATCACATCGCCCTCGATCCGCACATCGGCCTCGTAGGAGAGATCGGCGGTGACGACGGTGCCGTTCTTGATGACTGTGCTCATGGATTCCCTCTTGATGCTGAGGCCCCCTCATCCGTCTCGCCCTGCGGGCGAGCCACCTTCTCCCCGAGAGGGAGAAGAACGGACCGTGCCTGATTGAGAAATTGTGCGCCGGCGGCAGCGCGAACGCCTCTTATTCCTCTCCCACTCGGGGAGAGGGTGGCCGGAGCGAAGCGGAGGTCGGGTGAGGGGGATTTTTCAATCACCCCCAGGATCAGTTCGCAGACCATGTCGCGATGATTCAGCACTTCGTCGTTCCAGAAGCGCACAACGGAATAACCCTCGGCATTGAGAAAGGCCGTGCGCGTTACGTCCGCTGCATTCTCGGCATGCTGCCCGCCATCGAGTTCGACGATCAGTGCTGCCTCACGGCAGGCAAAGTCAGCGATGTAAGGTCCCACTGGAACCTGACGGTTGAACTTCCACCCGCCTAAGCCCCGATTGCGCAAAACATACCAGAGCCGATTTTCGGCATCGGATGCAGTCCTGCGCAACTGACGGGGGCGGGTAGTCACCTGCAATCCCCCTCACCGACTCGGCTACGCGGAGCCACCTCTCCCCGAGAGGGAGAGGAATAAGCGGCGCGCGCCGATCTATTCTTCTCCTTCTCAGGGAGAAGGTGGCGCGGAGCGCCGGATGAGGGGGATATCGAAACGAGCGATAATCTCACTCCACGACCTCCGCCGTTTCCACCACCGCGTGGAACAGCACATCGGCTCCCGCCGTCGCCCATTCCCTGGAGATCTCCTCGGCCTCGTTGTGGCTCAATCCATCGACGCAGGGGCACATGATCATGGTCGCCGGCGCGACTTTCGCCGCCCAGCAGGCGTCGTGGCCGGCGCCGGAGATGACGTTCATGTGGCTGTAGCCGAGCTTTTCGGCGGCCGCGCGCACCCGGCCAACCAGGGTGGGATCGAAGGTGACCGGATCGAAATGGCCAATCGCCTCCACCGCGCAACCCACGCCAATCTCGGCGCAGATGTCGGCGGCGCGCTTTTCGATCTCGGCCCGCATGCGATTGAGCTTGTCGATATCGGGCGAGCGGATGTCGACAGTGAACACCACCTTGGCCGGCAGCACGTTGCGCGAATTGGGGGTGAATTTCACCTGCCCCACGCCACCGACGGCGCCCGGCTGGGCTTCCATGGCCACCTCTTGCACCATTTCCATGATGCGCGCCATCGCCAGACCCGCATTGACGCGCATGGTCATCGGGGTCGAGCCGGTATGGGCTTCCTTGCCGGTCAGGGTGAATTCGAGCCACCACAGGCCCTGGCAATGCGTCACCACGCCGATCTGCTTGTCCTCGGCCTCGAGGATCGGACCCTGCTCGATATGGTATTCGAAATAGGCGTGCATTTTCCGCGCGCCCACGGTCTCGTCGCCGACCCAGCCGATGCGTTTCAGTTCGTCGCCGAAGGTCTTGCCATCCATGTCGGTGCGGGCATAGGCGTGCTCGAGCGGGATCACCCCGGCAAAGACGCCCGAGGCTAGCATGGCCGGGGCAAAGCGCGCGCCTTCCTCATTGGTCCAGTTGGTGACGACGATGGGGTGCCTGGTCCTGATGCCCAGATCGTTCATCGTCCGCACGACCTCGAGTCCGGCCAGCACGCCGAGCACGCCGTCATACTTGCCGCCCGTAGGCTGGGTATCGAGATGGCTGCCGACATAGACCGGCAGGGCGTCGGGATCGGTGCCCGGCCGGGTCATGAACATGGTGCCCATCTGGTCGACGCCCATGGTCAGGCCCGCGTCCTCGCACCAGCGCTGGAACAGTTCGCGGCCTTCTTTATCCGCATCTGTCAGGGTCTGGCGGTTATTCCCGCCCGCGATCCCCGGCCCGATCCTGGCCATGTCCATCAGGCTCTCCCAGAGCCGGTCGCCATTGATCCGAAGGTTTTCGCCGGGAGAGGTCATGGATGGGTCTCAGATGCTGGTGGTCGAACAAAAAGCCCCGCCATCGCGACAGGGCGAGGGCAGGGCCGGAAACGTCAGTGTCCTCTCCGCCGGGGAGAGGCGCAGGCGGGTCAGCGATTTGGAGGTGCCGCTGACCATGTCGCGCCTATTTCACGCTCGGGAAGCTGAATTCCGCGCCGCCCTTGATGCCGGCGGGCCAGCGGGTGGTGACGGTCTTGAGCCTTGTGTAGAAGTGGATGCCTTCGGGCCCGTAGATGGAGTGATCACCGAACAGCGAGCGCTTCCAGCCGCCAAAACTGTGATAGGCCACCGGCACCGGGATCGGCACGTTGATGCCCACCATGCCCACTTCGATCTTGTCGGCGAATTCGCGCGCGGCGTCGCCGTCGCGGGTGAAGATGGCCGTGCCATTGGCATATTCGTGGCCGTGGATCAGGTCGACCGCGTCCTTGAAGCTGTCGCGGCGCACCACCGAGAGCACCGGCCCGAAGATCTCTTCCTTGTAGATCTTCATGTCCGGCTCGACGTTGTCGAACAGCGTGCCGCCGACATAATAGCCGTTCTCGTAGCCCTGCAGCGTGAAGCCGCGGCCGTCGACGACGAGCTCGGCGCCCTCTTCGACACCGCTGTCGATGTACCCCAGGATCTTGTCGCGGTGCATCTTTGTGACGACAGGACCCATTTCGGCGTCCTTGTCGGTCGCCGGGCCGATTTTCAGACTTTCGACCCGCGGCTTGAGCTTGGCAACGAGTGCATCGGCCGTGTCCTTGCCCACCGGCACGGCCACCGAAATGGCCATGCAGCGCTCGCCGGCCGAACCGTAGCCGGCGCCCATCAGCGCGTCGGCCGCCTGGTCGAGATCGGCATCGGGCATGATGATCATGTGGTTCTTGGCCCCGCCCAGGGCCTGCACGCGCTTACCGGCCTTGGTGCCGCGCTGGTAGACATATTCGGCGATCGGGGTCGAGCCGACGAAGCTCACGGCCTTGATGTCGGGATGGTCGAGAATGCCGTCGACCATTTCCTTGTCGCCATGGACGATATTGAGGATACCCTCGGGCAGCCCGGCTTCCATGAAGAGGTTCCAGGCCAGCATGGGCGCGCTGGGGTCGCGCTCGGAGGGCTTCAAAATGAAGGCATTGCCGCAGGCGATGGCCGCCGGATACATCCACATCGGCACCATGGCCGGGAAATTGAACGGGGTGATGCCGGCCACGACGCCGAGCGGCTGACGGTCGGAATAGCTGTCGATATTGGGGCCGACATTGCGGCTGAATTCGCCCTTGAGCAGGTGCGGAATGCCGCAGGCGAAATCCACGCAGTCGATGCCGCGCGCCACTTCGCCCAGCGCGTCGTCATGCACCTTGCCGTGTTCCTTGGAGATCTCGCGCGCCAGATCGTCGGCATACTGGTCGAGCAGCGCCTTGAACTTGAACATGACGCGCGCCCGCTTCATCGGCGGGGTGGCGCCCCAGGCGACCTGCGCCTTGACCGCATTGGCGACGGCGGCGTTCAGCTCGTCTGATGTCGAGAGCGGCAGTTCGGCGGATTGTTCGCCCGTTGCCGGATTGAACACCGGCACGCGGCGGGTCGAGGATGAAACATAACGCTTGCCGGCAACGGCGTTTTCGATGACCTGCATCAGGGCATGCCCTCCAGTTTGAGAACGTTCATTCTATATTTTCTGGTATAGAATGTTTGTTCCATTTCACTCAAGCGTCTTGAGGATGCCCGACAGGGTCGAGACGATTTCGCCGATCTGCGATTCCGAGATGATCAGCGGTGGCGAGAGCGCGATGATGTCGCCGGTGGTGCGGATCAGCAGTCCCTGCTCGAAGGCCTTGAGGAAGGCCGCGAAGGCGCGCTTGGTCGGCTGCCCGTCGATGGGCTGCAGCTCGATCGCGCCGACGAGCCCGATATTTCTGATGTCGATGACATGCGGCAGGCCCTTGAGCGAATGCAGAGCATCTTCCCAGACCTTGGCCAGTTCGGCGCCGCGCGTCAAAAGGCCTTCGTCCTTGTAGGTCTCGAGCGTCGCCAGCCCTGCCGCCGAGGCAATCGGATTGCCCGAATAGGTGTAGCCGTGGAAGAACTCGATGACGTGTTCGGGCCCTTGCATGAAGGCGTCGTGGATCTCCTTGGAGACCATGACCGCACCCATGGGGATGACGCCGTTGGTCAGGCCCTTGGCCGTCACCATGATATCGGGCACGACACCGAAATAGTCGGCGCCGAATGGCGTGCCGAGACGGCCGTAGCCGGTGATCACTTCGTCGAAGATCAGCAGGATGCCGTGCTTTTTGGTGATGTCGCGCAGGCGCTGGAGATAGCCCGGTGGCGGAATGAGCACGCCGGTCGAGCCGGCGACGGGCTCGACGATGACGGCGGCGATGGTCGAGGCGTCGTGCAGGGTGACGATGCGCTCGAGCTCGTCGGCAAGGTCGACGCCATGCGTAGGCTCGCCGCGCGAGAAGGCATTCTTGGCAAGGTTATGGGTATGGGGCAGGTGATCGACGCCCGTCAGCAGCGTGCCGAACATCTTGCGGTTGGTGACGATGCCGCCCACCGAAATGCCGCCGAAATTGACGCCATGGTAGCCGCGCTCGCGACCGATGAGCCGGGTCCGCGAGCCCTGCCCGATGACCTTCTGGTAGGCCAGGGCCACCTTGAGGGCGGTCTCTACCGATTCCGAGCCGGAATTGGTGAACAGCACGTGGTCGAGACCTTCCGGAGCCAGGTCGACAAGGCGATTGGCGAGCTCGAAGGCCTTGGGATGACCCATCTGGAAGGCAGGGGCGTAGTCGAGCTCGGCCGCCTGGTTGGCGATGGCTTCGACGATCTTGGGGCGCGCATGCCCGGCATTGACGCACCACAGGCCCGCCGTGCCGTCGAGCACCTGGCGCCCGTCCGAGGTGGTGTAGTGCATGTCCTTGGCGGCGACGAACATGCGCGGCGCCTTCTTGAACTGCCGGTTTGCCGTGAAGGGCATCCAGAACGCGCTGAGATCGTTCGGCGCAACGTTGGATGATGTGGGCACTTGGCTCTCGCTCCCGATGATTTTGGCCCGGTCAACAATTGGCTCTTGACGGACCGTCCCGAACCCCGGAAATTTTGACCAGTTGGAAAAATGTTAGCATCCCTACACATTCCCGCAAGGCGAAAATGGCCCCCCGAAATCTGAAAGCCGCCGAGCACACCGTTTCTGCCGCCAAGCGCCAGCACAAGGCCGATGCCAAGGCAGCGACGGCCCATCCGCGGCCGCTGACGCGGATCCAGAAGGAAAAGCAGGACATCATTCTCGAAGCGGCGCTCGAGGTCTTCGCCGTGCACGGGTTCCGGGGCGCCACCATCGACCAGATCGCCGAGGTGGCGGGAATGAGCAAACCCAACCTGCTCTATTATTTCCCGAAAAAGGAAGAGATCCACCGTCGGCTGATCGCCGCGCTGCTCGACACATGGCTGGCGCCGCTACGCGATTTCGACGAGGACGGCGACCCGTTCACCGAAATCCGCTCCTATATCCGCCGCAAGCTTGAAATGGCGCGCGACTTCCCGCGCGAAAGCCGGCTCTTCGCCAATGAAATGCTGCAGGGTGCGCCCCGCATCAGCGAAATGATCGAGATCGACCTCAAGGGGCTGGTCGATGAAAAGGCGAAGGTTCTGCTGACCTGGATGGATCAGGGCAAGCTGGCGCGCACCGATCCCTACCACCTGATCTTTTCGATCTGGGCCACCACCCAGCACTATGCCGACTTCGACGTGCAGGTGCGGGCGGTCCTGGGCAAGGGCCGCAATGGCGAGGGACGTTTCGAGGATGCGGCGCGCTATCTCGAACAGCTGTTCATGCATGGCCTCACGCCCCGGCCACGCCCGGGCGCCGCGGGCTGATCGTCAGGCGGCGTCGCGCGCCTGCGCCGAGCCCTTGCGCCCGCCCGATGACTGACGGCGCTTGTCGCCGCTGAAGCAGAAGGCTGAGCCAGCCATGCGCTTTGCTTCATAGAGCGCCCGGTCGACGCGCTTGAGCAGGGCCGCGGGCGGATGAGCACCACCATCTTCGACGAGGCCAATACTGACGCCGACCGTGACATTGGCCCCGACCGCATGGATCGGACGGCCGACCGCCGCGATACAGTCGCGCGCCAGTTGCGCCAGTGCGGTGCGCGGATCGTCGCGGCGCACCACGGCCACGAATTCGTCGCCGCCGACGCGGGCGAGGATTTCGCCGGGCCGCAATTGCAGCGCCAGTCGCTGTCCGATCTCGATCAGGGCCAGATCGCCGGCGTGGTGCCCGAAGAGATCGTTGATGGGCTTGAAACGATCGAGATCGAAAGCCAGCACCGAGAAGGCGGCACCTTCGTCCGCAAGGCGTGACAGTTCTTCGTCCAGCGCCAGGCGGTTGGGCAGGCCGGTGAGGTGATCGCGCAGCGCCTGCCGTTCGGCGTCGCGCCGCTGCCGCTCCAGCCTCCGCACATAGCGCAGCATGGCGAGGAGGCAGATCAGCACCATGGCGATCAGGCCCAGGATCAGCGGTACCCGCGTCGGCGCATGGGTTTCGAACAGGATCTTGCCCGGCCGCTCGGCGCGCCAGGACAGGAACTGGCCGCCCAGGGGTTCACCGAGCAGCGGGATGGATTGCATGTCCTCCCCGGCCGCGGGCTGCGGCGCGAGCGTCAGCGCGCGCAGCCCTGCAACGCGGCCCATGGCGGCAATGGCGGCCGGCAACTGGTCGGCCGGCAGATGGGGGATGATCTCGGCGATGCGGGTCGCGCGCATGCGCTCCTCGGCCATGGAGAGTTCGTCCGTGGTCGACATCACATGCAGCACTGAAACGAACAGGGCCGTGCAGGCCAGCACGGCGCTGAGGAATGCACCCAGCACCAGCAGCCGGATAGGCGCCAGCGCCCGGCCAGGATCGGAATCCTTCGCGTTGAGGCGGGGTTTGATGTTCATGTCCACGTAGTGGGTATGCGTCCGCCCCCATGATCACCCGCCAAAGGTTCGCATCCGGTTAGCGCCGCGACGCTTTTATGCGCGGTCCGCTCTGCTCCGGCGCGACATCAGCGCCAGAGGGCGATCCTCCAGGTCCGTGAAGAAGGCCATCCAGTCCTCCGTGCCGTCACCGTGCCGATGCACGAGGTGAGGCGGTCGCAGAAAGCGGACGCCACGCGCTTCCAGTGCTGCGTGGGTGGCCGAAATATCCTCGACAGTGAAATAGAGGATGGACTGCTCGCCCGCATCGGCTTGCTGCTGGAGATAGAGGCGCATGCCCGCCAGGTCGAAGAACGCCATGCCCTCGAAGATATAGAGCAGCGGCAGGCCCAGGACGTCGCGATACCAGGCCGTGGATTGCGCGACATCGCGCACGGAACGGGCGACCTGCCCGATACCATTGATCCCTGTGGACGACGTCATCTCACCCTCCATGCGATCGGGCCATGATAGCCCCGTCGCAGCGACATCTCCACTCGTCCTTAACTCGGGCCCGACCATGATCGCGTCCTTCCCGCTTGAGGACCTGTTCCGTGCCCGACCTGCAAAAGCCCGCGCTGACCCGCCAGGACTGGCTTTGGATCCTGGCTGCCTGGGCCATCGCCGTGGCGACGCTGGTCTACAAGGTGTTCTTTTCCAACAGCAACGGGCCGTTCTTTGCCGACACCGACGACGCCATGCGCATGGTGGTGGTGCGAGACCTGACTGCCGGCCAGAACTGGTACGATCTGGTCCAGCATCGGCTCAACACGCCCTATGGGGCCGAAATTCACTGGTCGCGTCTCGTCGACCTGCCCATCGCCGCGCTGGTCATGGCGGCATCGCTGTTCGCCGATCCGCGCATGGCGGCGATGATCGCCGGGACGATTTGGCCGCTTCTGCTGGTCGGCACGCTGCTCTGGCTCAGCGCCCGGGTGGCGTTCGAACTGGTCGGGCGCGAGGGCCTGTTGCCCGCACTGGTGCTGCCGATCCTCAGCCCGGCCGTACTCGCCGAGTTCAACCCCGGGCGCATCGACCATCATGGCGTCATCATCGTCCTGACCATGGCCTGTCTTCTGGCCAGCCTGGTCGCCCTGCGCCGGCCGCTGGCGGCATGGCTTGCGGGTGTGGTTGCAGCCACGGCGCTGGCCGTGGCGCTCGAGGCGGCGCCGCTTGTTGTCGCCGCGGTTCTGGCTTTCGGGCTTGCCTATGTTGCCGACCCCGCGCGGGCAGCTAATTTGCGCCGTTTCGGCCTTGCCCTGGCCGGTGGACTTGCGGTGCATCTTGCACTTGCGCGCCCGCCGTCGCGCTGGCTGGAAGCGGCATGCGACATGATCTCGCCGGTCTTCGTGCTGGCGGGCCTGGGCGTTGGCCTTGCCTATCTCGTGGTATCCGTGCTTCCGCCGCCGCGGCAGGCCTGGCAAAGGCTGGCGCTCTTGGGTGCGCTCGGCATTGCCGCCGTCGCGGTCGTTGTCCTCGCCTATCCGCAATGCCTTGCCGGTCCCTATGGCAGCCTCGATCCGTGGCTGCAGGAGAACTGGATCGCCGTCATCGTCGAGGCCAAGCCCTGGCATGCATCGCTGTTCGAACTGCCCGTCTATGCCATCACCGTTGCCGCGCCCGTGTTTCTGGGCCTCCTCGCCACGGCGGCCGCGCTGGTCAGGGATCGGGAGCGGCGGATGGGCTGGCTGACCGTCCTCGTTTTCCTCGCCTGTGCGGCGCTGGTCATGCTCACCCAGATACGCGGCGCCCGTCTCGCCATCCTCCCCGCCATCCCGGCGGCGGCATGGCTGATCGTCAGGGCGCGCGCGGTCTATCTCGATCGCCCCAGGATCGTCTCGGCGCTTGGTCTCGTCGGATCGTGGCTGGTCTTTTCAGGGGTTATCCTCAGCATGCTGGTCAGCCTCGTGGTCGACCTCCTCCCCGACGGGAGGGCGCAGGCCGTGGCGCAGACGCGCGCCAGCAAGCAGCCTTGCCTCGTGTCCGACAGTTTTGCCGATCTGCGCGCCCTGCCCCCCGAGCGGATCATGACGCCGATCGACCTCGGTTCGCACATGCTGCTCGAAACACCGCATGAAGTGGTGGCCGCGCCCTACCATCGCAACGAGGATGGTGTGCTCGACGCCTTCCGGTTCTTCAACCGCTCGGCCGACGAGGCGCGAGAGATTGCCCGCGTGCGCGGACTGGGCCTCCTGGTCACCTGCCCGGCCATGCCGGAAATGCGGGGCGCCGGGCTCGATGTTCCGGGCACTTTGTCGAACCTGCTTGCCGCTGGCACGCCGCCCGACTGGCTCGAGGATGTGTCGACCAGCGGCCCGCTCAAGGTTTACGCCATCCTGCCCTAGGGGGCGTCGAGGCCCAGTTCGCTGCGCAGGCGACGGCTGAGTTTCGAAGCCACCAAGCGGTGCGCCTCGGTGATGTAGGCGCGCAGATCGTCCTCGCCCAGCGCGCTCTCGTGGCTGATGGCGACCCAGCCTGCTCGCGCGAAGTAGGGGGCCGGGCGGATGCCGTCCATTTCGATCATCAGGTCGAAGGACATGTCCGGCACCTTGAGCCAGATTTCTCCCGGATCGCGATCGAGCAGGCAGAAGATCTTGCCGCCGACCTTGGCGACGGAATCGTCGCGCCACTGGTGCACGATCGTGGCGGCCGGAAGCGTGCGCACGAAAGCCTCGAAGGCGGGGCGGTGCATGATCGGCGGATAGGTCACGGCAAATGTGCACAGTCTGCTAGCAAATTGGGCGCTCCGGTTACCCGGAGCGCCCGTTTTAGGGCAAAATCACGAGGTTCTGCAGAACTATCGCGATGGTCTGCTGCAATCAGGCACTGACGCCCAGGCCGATCGGGCAGCTCACCCCAGTCCCGGCCAACCCACAGTAACCATTGGGGTTTTTGGCCAGGTATTGCTGGTGGTAGGTTTCCGCATAGTAGAACGGACCCGCCTCGGCAATCTCGGTCGTGATCTGTCCGAGCCCGCGCTGGCGCAGCGCCTGCTGGTAGGCGTCGCGACTTTTCGCAACGATTTCAGCCTGTTGCGGGGTGGTGGTGTAGATGGCGGACCGATACTGGGTGCCCACGTCATTGCCCTGCCGCATGCCCTGGGTCGGATCGTGCTCCTCCCAGAAGGTTTTCAGCAATGTTTCCAAGGAGATAACCTTGGGGTCGTAGACCACCTTGACCGCTTCGGTATGCCCGGTCTGGCCCGAGCAGGTCTCTTCATAGGTCGGGTTGGGCGTATGGCCCCCCTGGTACCCCACCGCCGTGACGTAGACGCCCGGCAGCTGCCAGAACAGGCGTTCTGCGCCCCAGAAGCAGCCGAGACCGAAATAGATGGTCTCGGCGCCTTCGGGATACGGGCCCTTGAGCGGAGCTCCATTGACAAAATGTTCTGTGGCAACAGGCATTTGCGTGTCCCGCCCCGGGAGGGCGTCGGCGGCGCTGGGGATGGTGGTCGGCTTTTGACGGAAGAACATGAGTTGCTCCTTTCAGCCCTTTATTCGCCGGCAATGCGGCGGAAGTTACAGCGGTTTCATATCTGTTCCTGGCGCAGGAACCGGTCGCGCTGCGGACGGCGACCCATCAGGGCGAGGATGATGCCGGGGACGGCGAGAACGGCAAAGACCGGGTAAGTCAGAAGAGCCTCGAGTGCGACACCCAGAAGGTCGGCGAAGAAGCGGCTATCGAGAAAGGCCTGGGTCGCCTCGAGGCTGGGCGCATGCAGCTGCGTCCAGGCCTGTCCCAGGCTTGTGAACACAAAAGCATTGGCGGCCAATGACTTGGTGCCATCGATGACAAGATAAATGAGCGCCAGGCCAATCAGCCAGGTGCCCAGAATTCGCAACAGCAGCCGCATCCGCAATTCCTATGCCCGGATATATCCAATCGAACCCGCCCCAGGTTCGTTCCATTCCAAGCACGCGCCCGTTGTGGCACGCCGTCCCCGCGTCCACAAGATGAAGACGCCGGGTTAACCGGGCCTTGCGGCAGCGGAAAAACAATCGGTATGGAGGCCAAGTGATCCCTTGCGCCGCAGTCGATCCTGAGTATATTGCGCCTCGCTCGCAGCGGCCTTTCGAGGATCCGCGGGTCCGGCCTTTCCAGACCGGACGACAGGCGATGCGGAGAGGTGGCCGAGTGGTCGAAGGCGCACGCCTGGAAAGTGTGTAGGCGGGGAACCGTCTCAAGGGTTCGAATCCCTTTCTCTCCGCCATTCCCAAGGCCCTTTGCTTTCAAGATCTTGGACGTTCCTTCATAGCGTTCGATACTTGAGCACCGCACCATCGAGGCGGGCCTGCAGCTGACCCTCGGCAACGAGATAGTTCGCCATCGGACGCAGCAGGTAAGGCATGCGGGAGATGAGCCGTGGGGAAGGGTTGGCAAAGAGCAGCGGCGCCATGTCCGCGCAGGTCATCTCCCCTTGCATGCCCTCGAGCAAACGTGTCAGGCGCTGCCGGTGAGCTTCGCGGATCGCCGCGACCTGCCGCTTGAATTCCCGGACCGGATCGCCATGCCCTGGGAAGACGACAAGGTCATCGGGGAGGGTATCGAGGCGATCGAGAAAGCGGAAATAGTCGCCCAGCATGTCATCGTCTGGCCGTTCGGCCTGGACGGGCACCTGCGGGCCCGACCCCATGAGCAATTGGTCCGCCGCGAGGAACACCTTGCGCTCGCGCGACAAAAGGCACACGGGTGCGCGCGAATGCCCACCCCCGATCCACACCTCGAAGGCGATGCCCCCCAGCTCCACGGTCTCACCATCGTGCAGATGGGCTGCCGGTCGGGGAAATGGGGCCAATGAGGAGTAATCGATAGGCGGGGCTCGCTTGTCGACCGGGATTGCGCACTGGTCGTAGAACGTCGTGGCGCTGGCCTGGCGCTGTTGCCGGTCCATGGTTGACAGGCGCGCGATGTCCTCGTGCTCGACCCTCGACATCAATAGCGGCGCACCAGTATGCCGGACGAGCATGCCGGCCTGACCGACGTGATCGATATGGGCATGGCTGCAGACAATGCTTTCTACAGCATTCGACCTGCCATCGAGCAGCGATAGCCAGATTGCGGCGGTTTCAGCGCCCGGTGCCCCGGTATCCAGGATTGCCTGTCGACCCGGCTCTCCAAGCAGAAAGGCGGTCACCCCTCCAAAGGCCGGCATCGGCAGGCGCAGGCAGACGATATCCTCGGCCCAGTGTTCAAGCCGAGGATCGGTCACCGTCAGGCCTGGGCGAAATGGCAGGCCGATTCATGTCCGGGCCGGCCATGTGACACCAGTGGTGGCTCCTGTTCGGCACAGATCGGCTGGGCCATGGGACAGCGGGTACGGAACGTGCATCCCGATGGGGGGCTCATCGGATTGGGGAGATCCCCCTTGGCGATCAGGCCTTCGCTGTCCGAGCGGCCACCGATCTGCGGAATGGCGGCCAGAAGCGCCCTTGTATAGGGGTGGGCCGGCCGATCGAACACGTCCTCGGTGGCACCCTGCTCGATGACCCGGCCCAGATACATGACCATGACTTCATCGGAAATGTGCCGAACGACAGACAGGTCGTGCGAGATGAAGACGTAGGTCAGTCCGAGATCCTTCTGCAGCTTCATGAGCAGGTTGATGACCTGCGCCTGAATGGACACGTCCAGAGCGGATACGGCCTCATCGAGGATCAGCACATCCGGGTTGAGAGCCAGGGAGCGCGCAATGGCGATGCGCTGGCGCTGGCCACCGGAGAATTCGGGGGAGCGCCGCTGCCCCGCCTCGGGCGGCAGGCCGACATGTTCGAGCAGCTGGTTCACCCGATCGGGCGAATAGGCGCCGGCGATGCGCAGGGGCTCGGCGATGACGTCGTGGATCTTCATCCGCGGATCGAGCGATGAGTAGGGATCCTGGAACACGACCTGAAGGTCGCGGCGGCGCTGCCGCAAGGCGTTGCCCCGCAGCTTGAACAAGGGACTGCCATTGAGGAAGACATCGCCACCGCTGGCATCGGCCAGTCGCAACAGCACACGGGCCAGGGTGGATTTGCCACAGCCCGATTCACCGACGATGCCGAGTGTCTTGCCGGATCGCAAATCGAAGGAAATGTCGCGCAGGGCATGGAGCTTATACCGGCGGAAGGCTGCGCCACCGATGTCGAACACCTTCTGCAGGTGCGACACCTTGAGAACGACATCGCCGTCATCATTGGCAGCTTCGGGCGACTCGGCCGGGATGGCGCTGATCTGACGCTGCTGCGCCAGCCACGAGGGTGTTTCCCCGTAGAAGTGACAGGCGACGTCGCGCTGTGGCGCGATCGCCTCCAGGGCGGGATCGGTTGCCGAACATTCCGGGCGGTCGCGACCGATGGCGCACCGTGGATGAAACGGGCAACCGGATGGACGCTTGCGCGGATCGGGGACGAAGCCGGGGATCGAATAAAGCGAGGCGACCTTGTGGTCGATCTGCGGCAGGCTCGCGATGAGGCCAGCGGTATAGGGGTGCTTGGGATCGCTGAAAAGCTGCTCACCCGGAGCCTGCTCGACAATGCGGCCCGAATACATCACCGCCAGCCGGTCGGCATATTCGGAGACGAGGCCGAGATCGTGGGTGATCAGCACCATGGCTGCGCCGGTGCGGGCGCGCACTTCGGCGAGGACCTCCATGACCTGGGCCTGGATAGTTACGTCGAGCGCCGTTGTCGGCTCGTCGGCGATCAGCAGGTCGGGTTCGTTGGCCATGGCCATGGCAATGACGACGCGCTGCCGCATGCCGCCGGAAAACTCGTTGGGAAACTGGCTGAAGCGGCGTTCAGGGTTGGGGATGCCCACGAGCGTCAACAGTTCGATGACGCGCGCCTTGACTTCCGGTTTGCTCTTGTCCGGATTGTGAAGCCGGATGGCCTCCGCAATTTGCTCGCCGATGCGCAGGACCGGGTTGAGCGTCGTCAGCGGGTCCTGGAAGATGATGGAGACCGCCTTGCCACGCACCTTCTGCAGGTCGGCAAAGGACATCGACGTGAGCTCTTTGCCGCGCAAGACAATGCTGCCTGATGCAATGGAGAGCCCGGACCCCAGCAGTCCCAGAACGGCGAGCATGGTGAGGCTCTTGCCCGAGCCGGATTCGCCGACGAGGCCGAGCACTTCGTGCTCATAAACATCGAAGGACACGTCCTGAACCAGGTGGATGGGTTTGCCATCGGCGCCCTTGGCATCGATCGACAGGTTGCGGACGCTGAGCACCGCATTGGCAGGGGCGGCGACAGGAGCGGTTTGCGGGATCATGCGACCATCTCCAGATCGTTTTCCTTGGTGAGGGTCTGAGACAGGAACTGGAAACCGGCCACCAGAACGAAGAGGGCGATACTGGGAAGGATGGCCAGTTGCGGGGCGAGGGCGAGGTAATTCTGCCCCTCGGAAACCATCATGCCCCAGCTTGGAAGTGGCGGCTGGACACCGAGGCCCAGATAGCTCAGCGATGCTTCTAGCACGATAATCATGCCGAATTCATAGGAGCCGACGATCAGCATCTGCGGCAGCACGTTGGGCAGCAGGTGATGACGGATGTTCCAGGTGGCCGAAGCCCCCTGGGTGCGGGCGGAAAGGATAAATTCGCGCTCGCGGAGGCTCAGCGCCATGCCACGGGCAACGCGACCATAAGCAACCCAGCTCGAGAGACCGAGAATGATGGCCAGGTTGACCACGCTGGGCCCGATGATCGCGGTGACGGCGATGAGCAGCAGCACGCGCGGGATCGAGAGCTGCAGGTCGGCCAGACCCATGATGAAGACTTCGACGGGCCCGCGGAAATAACCGGCGATGAGCCCGAGCGTGACGCCTACCAGAAGGCTCACCGCGACGGCGCCAAGGCCGATGAGAGCGGAGACCTGGCCAGCCAGCGCGAGGCGCGAGAGCATGTCGCGCCCCAGCGTATCGGTGCCCAGAAGATAGAAACGGCCATCGAACGAGGAGCCACCCACGGGGAGCAATGCACCGCCCAGATTCTGGCTATAGGGATCATATCCCGGGAGCAACGGGATGATGATGACCAGAACGGCAACGATGGCCAGAAGACCGATGGCAACGCCCTGGGAAATGGAAATCTTGCCCATCATGCGAGCCTCACGCGGGGATCGAGGAAGCCATAGAGAATGTCCACGATCAGGTTGATGACCACGAAGACGAGGGAGATCAGGAAAACGCCGGCGATGATGACCGGGAAATCGCGCTGGCTGACGGACTGAACGATCAATCGGCCGACGCCGGGCCAGCTGAACACCGTCTCCGTGACCACGGTGCCGCCCAGCAGCATGCCAAGATTGATGCCGGCCACCGTGACGAGCGGCAGCAGCGCATTGGGCAGCATGTGCTTGAGCAGCACCTGGATGCGTCCCTGACCTTTGGCGAAGGCGGTCCGCACGTAGTCGTTGCGCTGTTCGGCAGCGAGCGAGGCGTTGAACAGACGCAGATAGAGCGCCAGCTCGTAGGTGCCCAGCGTCAGCGCCGGCAGGATCAGGTGGCTGAACGTGCCGCGCCCATAGGAGGGCAGCCATTTGAGCTGGATGGAAAAGATCAGGATCAGGACGAGGCCGAAGGAGAAGATCGGGATCGCCTGGCGGCCGAGCGCGATCCACGTGATGACATCGCGGATCCAGCCGTGCCGGGTCATGCGCATCAGAATGCCGAGGACGAAGGCAAGACCAATGCCAACGACAAAGGATGAAAGAGCCAGTTCGAGCGTCGCCGGGACGCGCTCGAGCACGAGATCCATGGCGGGGATGGCCTGGCGCAGCGACATGCCGAAATCGCCGGTGAAGGCCTTGCCCATGAAAACGAGATACTGGATGAACAGCGGCTGATCGAGACCAAGGGCGGCCCGCAGGCGCGCGGCATCCTCAGGCGTCGCCTCGGGCGGCAGCAGCAGGATGGCCGGATCGCCCGCAAGGCGCGTCAGGAAGAATGCCGCGGTGATCACCCCGACGATCGTCAGGATCGACTGTAACAGTCTCTTGATGATGAAGCCTGCCATTCCGCCTCCTGATAGACCTTGAGGTGTACCTGTCGGCCAGTGCCGAATGCAGGCCGGACCTGGCGTCGCGCAAAGATCCGAGGATCAAAAGCTAGAAGGGTGACACCAAACTGTCAACAGTAGACAAATAGATCGTTCGCCGATAGCGTGCAGCCAGAAGAGCAGACCGGCCAGCCCTGCATTGCCGGGTGGCCTGCTCCAGAACGCAAGGGATGTACGATGAAAGCTGCTGTAGTCTGGAAAGCCGGCGAACCGATGACAATCGAGAACGTCACGATCGAAAAGCCGAAGAGCCGTGAGGTTCTGGTCCGCACAGCTTATGCCGGCATCTGCCATTCGGACCTGCATTTTGCAGACGGCACCTATCCCCACCCCATGCCTTACATTCCCGGTCACGAAGCCTCGGGCATCGTCGAAGCCGTTGGCGAAGACGTGACCCATGTGCAGCCGGGCGACCACGTGGTGGGATGCCTGTCGGTGTTCTGCGGCCATTGCTCGCAATGCGTCACGGGCCATCCGAGCCTTTGTGAATCTCCGTCGCCCAAGCTGCCGGCCGGTGTTGCCCGTCGCATGTCGCTCAACGGCCAGGTGATCCACCAATCTTCGAACCTGTCTGCATTCGCAGAGCAGATGCTGATCCACGAAAATGCACTGGTGAAGATCGACAAGGATCTGCCGCTCGATCGCGCGGCACTTGTCGGCTGCGGCGTGCTCACAGGGGTCGGTGCGGTCATCCATGCCGCCAAGGTCGTTCCCGGTTCGACCGTCGCGGTGATCGGCTGTGGCGGCGTCGGCCTCTCGGTCATTTCCGGCGCCGTGCTGGCCGGTGCGGGCCGGATCATCGCCATCGACCGTCTCGACAGCAAGCTCGAGCTCGCCAAGCAGCTCGGCGCGACCCACGTGTTCAACGCGACAGACCACGATCCGGTCGACGAGATCATCGAACTGACCAAGGGCGGCGTGCACTACTCGTTCGAGGCCCTCGGCCTCAAGCAGACTGCCGACCAGGCATTCCGCATGCTCCGGATGGGTGGCACCGCAACGCTGCTCGGCATGTTCAAGCCGGGCAACACGCTGGAGTTCGAAGGCTCGCTCTTCATCAAGGACCGCAAGATCCAGGGCTCGTCCATGGGTTCGAACCAGTTTCGCGTCGACATTCCAAACCTCATGAACTTCTACCGTCAGGGCCGCCTGAAGCTTGACCACCTGATCAGCGATAGGATCGAGCTCGAGCAGGTCAACGAAGGCTTCAAGAACCTTTATGGCGGCACACCCGTGCGTCAGATCATCGACTTCCACACCGGGGCCTGATCGATGAACGACATGATTGCCGACCTTCAGCCCGCGACTCGCGCCTTTCTGGCGCGACGTCTGGGACACTTCGTCAACGGGCAGATCCTGTCCGAAACCACGGGCGCCACCAGCCCGGTCTTCGACCCCGGTCGCGGCGCCAAGCTCATGGACGTCCCGCAGGGCACAGCCGCAGATGTCGACAAGGCAGTCGCCGCGGCGCGCGCCGCCTTCGACAGAGGTCCGTGGCGCAGCATGAAGCCCAACATGCGCTCGCGGGTGATCTGGAAATTTGCCGACCTGATCGAAGAGCACACGCAGGTGCTCGCCGAGATCGAGTCGCTCAATTGCGGCCTGCCGATCAATGCCGCCAAATTGGGCCATATCGGCACCTCGGTCGATCTGCTGCGCTATACCGCCGGCTGGCCGACAAAGCTGATGGGCCGTACTATCCCGGTCTCCTCGCCAGGGGAATGGCATGCCTTTACCCTGCGCGACCCGGTGGGCGTCGTCGCCCAGATCGTGCCCTGGAACGGCCCGCTGATGATGGCCGCCTGGAAGCTTGCCCCCGCGCTCGCCGCAGGCTGCACGATCGTTCTCAAGCCAGCCGAGCAAACCCCCCTCACCGCCATCTACCTCGCCGAGCTCGCCATCGAGGCCGGGATACCGGAAGGCGTCTTCAATGTCGTCCTGGGGGGCGCAGAGGTCGGCTCGACCCTTTCCACACACCCTGATGTCGACAAGATCGCCTTTACCGGCTCGACCTCGGTCGGCCGGGCCATCGCGGTGGCGGCGGCGCAGTCCAACCTCAAGCGCGTGACGCTGGAGCTGGGCGGGAAGAGCCCTGTCATCGTCTTCCCCGACGCCGATCTGGCGAGCGCCATTCCCGCCATCGCCGCAGGTATCTTCTCGGGCGCCGGTCAGATCTGTACTGCCGGCTCGCGCCTCTACGTGCACGAAAAAGCCTTCGACCAGGTGTTGGACGGCGTTGCGGCAGCAGCCAATGCGCTCAAGGTGGGCTATGGTCTCGACCCGGCAACCCAGATGGGGCCGCTGATCTCGGAAGCCCATCTGGCCCGTGTCGCCGGCATGACCGAAAATGCCGTGCGCGAGGGCGCATCGGTCGTTACTGGTGCCGAAGCCATCGGCGGTGGTGGGTATTTCTACAAGCCCACCATCCTCGCGAGCCTGACCCCGAGTTCCACGATCGTGCGCGAAGAGGTCTTCGGTCCGGTCCTGTCGGCCCTGCGCTTCAGCGACGACGATCTCGATTCCATTGCCGCCGAGGCCAACAGCAGCGCCTACGGCCTTGCGGCCAGCATCTTCACCAAGGATTTCTCGCTGGCTCACAAGATGGCGGCGCGCGTTCGGGCGGGAACCATCGGCATCAACAGGCACTTCGTGGGTGACAGCGCCCTGCCCTTCGGCGGCTTCCGCCAGTCGGGCTGGGGCCGTGAAAAGGGCGAGGACATGTTCAACGCCTATCTCGAAACCAAGACGGTCGCTGCGCCGCTCTGAGCGGTTTCCACAAGTCACCAAAAAGGCCCGGCGGAGCGCATCCGCCGGGCCTTTCGTTTTACCGGCTTCGACTTAGAGGGCGGCGGGGATCTTGCCCAGAACGTCCACGGCCTCGTCGGTCGAGACGACGTCGGCATACTTGGCATTCATGTCGAAGAGGTTGACCAGGTGCGAGGTGCGCGAGCGGTCATAGACAGCGTCATGCGGCACCAGAACACGGTAATTATACGCAAACGCATCGACGACACTGCCGCGCACGCAGCCGCTGGTGGTGCACCCGGTGACGACCAGGGTGTCGATGCCACGCTCGACGAGATAACTCACAAGCGGGGTCCCGAAGAATGCGCTGGGATGGCGCTTGGGCAGCAAGACGTCGCCAGGCTGGGGGGCCACGGGCGGCACGAATTCGTAGCCCTTGGCGGCGACGCCCATCAGCGCGGGCACTTTGGCGGCGAGGCGGCCGGTGTCGAAATTTTCCTTCGGCGCGACGTAGGGATAGATGATCGGCCAGCCCTTCTCGCGGAACTGCGTGACGAGCTTTTCGATCTGCGCGACGGCATCCCAGCCGACATCGCCGCAGGAGGTGGGAAATTCCTTGATGGATTCGAAGAACGGCTTGGGCTCGGTTCCGACAGTGCGGTATTGCACGTCGATGATCAGCAATGCGGGCTTGGTTCCGATGCCGGACGCGCCCCCAAAACCGGCAGCTTCATAGGCCCGGACTTCTTCCTGTGGGATAATCCCGTCCCAAATCTGCTTGCTCACGGCTCACTCCATCCTGTCACGGCACCGATGCCGCAACAGGATTCAAAAGCCTCCGAGCCAAACTGTCAACAGTTTTCAGTTAGTCAGCAACGGCGGCCATAGCACTCAGTCGGGCATTGCGCAGATGCGTGCGCATAGCCTTTTCGGCTTGGTCCGGGTCCCTCGCCTCGAGCGCGACGATGATGCTTTCGTGCTCCACCAAAGCTGCGCGGGCCCGACCCGGCAGTGTGCTGGACTTCCGACGATGGATACGTAGCTGATAGTAGATCTGGTCCATCAGCAGCCGCTCGATCTGCTCGCAATGCGCGGCCTTGACGATCGACAGGTGAAAGTCATCGTCCGTGGATCGGGGTGCGTAGGCTTCACCGGCCTGCAGTTCGGGCTGGGTCCGGTCAGTGTTCAGCAATTCACGCAAGCGCGACACTTCCTGGGCCGAGATGCGTTCGCATGCCAAACGCGCGCTCATCCCTTCAAGGGCCTCACGCGTATAGAACAGGTCCTCGATGTTGCGCTTGGACAGTTCGATGACCCGAACCCCGATGCGCGGCGTCCGCGTCACCAGACGGCCTTCAAGGCGACCCAGGGCCTCGCGGAGAGGCCCGCGGCTGATCCCCAGCCGCCGGGCCAACTCGGCCTCGGACAGACGCTCCCCGGGAAGGAACTCGCCTGACGTGATGGCCGCGACGACCATGTCGAGAGCTTCCGAACTCAGCGAAGCGCCTACGATTGGCTGTATAGTACTCATCGATCCTCCCAATCGGCCAGCGCTCTGCCCACTGATGCGCCTACGTCAACTGTTTACCGATTTTTTGACGAGGCACCAAGCCGTCGCGTGCCAATTCCTTATCCCGGCAGGTTGAATACGCGCAATGCATTGTCGCGCATGATCTTCTTCTTGGAATGGGCGCGGAAATCGAGGTCATCGACTTCCTTGACGGCGCGTTCCGGATCAATCACCCACCAGTCGGTCCCGAACATGAACTTGTCCTGGCCGAACGTATTGGCGAAATGGACCGCGGACTGCCCCCAATGCTTGGGGGCATAGGCGTCACCGGCCATGTAGACATTCTTGTGCTTGGTCGCGACCGAGATCATCTCCTCGGTCCAGGGATAGCCAAGGTGGATGCCGATAATGGTCAGCTCGGGGAAATCGATGGCGATCCGGTCGAGCAGCATCGGCTTTGCAACTGTCGCAAGCCGATTGTCGTCGCGATACACCAGGCAATGGCCAACCTGCATCATGATCGGGATGCCGAGTTCGGCACAACGGGCATAATAGGGATAGTAGATCGCGGCGTCGGGCGCCTGGCCAAACCAGTGCGGATAAAGGTGCGCCGCGACGAAGCCGAGATCCTTCACGGCATGGTCGAGTTCCTTGAGGCCAGCGATTCCGAGCAGCGGATTGATGCCGGCGACGCCCGAGTAGCGATGCGGGTATTTCTGGCAGGCTTCGTGAATGTAGGAATATGGGATCTCGGTCGAAGTGCTCATGCGACGATCGCCACAGCGGGCGGCGATCAGCAGCGAACGCTCGATACCGGCCCGGTCCATCTTTTCGAGATATTGCTCGGGGGTGAGGCCCAGACGATGATCGCCGGCCATACGCACCTGGTCGCGGAAGTTTTCGTCGGTCGGCACGCGCTTTTCGGCGATGACCTGGGGCGTGTAATAATTGACGACAATGTCGATGGCACCATAGCCGTCGCGGGTGGCGCTGGGATCGAACTGGTAATCTGTGCTTGGCATGGGCGCCTCCTATGGACCGACGTTAGAAAACCCCGACCCTAACTGTCAACTGTTGACTATTTTGATTTGACCGAGTCTGGCGGCAGCATCGGCGGCGTCCAGACGCTGCGTGCGTGCAGCACCGCCCTCAGCGCGGCGACGCGCGTAGCTTCGGAGCGGTTCGCCATTCCGGATACGGGAAACCATCTGTGCTACTGCGTCGTCCAGTTTTTCCGGGGCGACGATTTCGTCAACGAGCGAAGCGACCAGCGCCGCACCGGCATCGATTAGCGCGCCGGTATCCGCGAGTCGGCGGATCACCGTCGCCGCGCCTCGATCGTGCAGGCCTGCAAGGGCGACATGAGGATAAATGCCGTGCCTTACCTCGGGGAGACCGAAGCGAGCCTTATCGACTGCGATGACGTGGTCGCATGCCCCCAGCAGACCCATGCCACCGGCCACGCAGGCGCCGTTGATCCGGCCGATCAACGGCACGGGCAGCCTGCCAGCGGCGCGCAGGGCGGCGCTGAGGCCGGTCGGCCCGTTGGACGTAAGGTCGGCCTGGATTGCCGCCTCATTGCGCAGGTTGAGCCCGGCACAAAAGAAGCGATCGCCCCGCCCTGTCAGAACCACCGCAACGAGGTTCGGCTCGCCGTAAAGATCGGCCAGCAGGCCACCCAGAGCATGAAATTCGGCTGGGTCCAGCGCGTTGGCGCGTTCGGAGTGATCGAGGACGATGGTGACGACGCCATCCTTGCGCGTCACCACCAAGCCGGAACTGCCGGTCATCGCTGGCGCAGGTCGACGATACGCTTGGGCTTTGCCATCGCCACCGGATCAAAAATCTCGTCGCGCTTGGCGATCTCGATTTCAGGCCGAAGATTGGTAAGGGTTGTGACAAGGCTCGCGATTTCGGGCCCGATGGCATCGCCCTTGCCTTCGACGGGTGCGAGGCGGACCAGCAGCACGTCGGGCGAGAAGGGGTCGGTCGCCGATTCCGAGGTGACGACGATCTGGTACTCTTCGAGATCGGAAATCTTGTCGAGTTCGGCCTTGAGATTGCCGAGGTTCACCAAGGCGCCCTTGATCTTGATAATGTCGCCGGTGCGCACCGGCTTGGACGACAGGCGGACCGAGGTGCGTCCGCAATGCGGACAAGTCGCGTGGTCGAGCGCGCCCATGTCGCCGACCTTGTAGCGCAGGAAGACGGTACCCCGGCGATTGAGATGGGTGATGGCGAGCATGCCCGTCTCGCCGTCGGCAAGCCTGGCTCCGGACTCCCCGTCGACCACCTCGTGAAAGACCTGGTCGGGCATGGAGCTGTGAAAGCCCGAACCGTCACAGCACTCGATCATGGTGCCACCCTGCTCGGTCGAGCCGTAGCGGTTGACGATCGTCGTGTCGGCGCAGTTGAGATTGCGCATCCTGAGGCGCAGGTCGTCGCGCATGGCAGGCGAGGCAGCTTCGCCCGTGGTCATCACCATGCGCACAGCGGTGAAATCGGCGCCAAGTTCGGCCGCTCGCAGCAACACGCGGCGAACGAAGCCAGCAACACCCCAGAGCACCGTCGCCTTGTGGCGCGCGATCGAGGCTACCGCATCATCGACGCTGCGGTTGACCGGGTAGTAGCTGTCGACGCGACCCGTATTGGCGATCAGCATCGCAGCGCCCACCGCTGCCGCTTCGTCGGGCCCGCGGGAATAAGCACCCATCGGGAACGACGTCAGCGGAAAAAGATTGGCGATGAGATCGGTGTTGCGGAGGCCGATCAGATCCTGGCGCGTGCGGAACAGGTCCTGATAGGCGAAATGGTCGTGCGACGTGACGAAAATCGGCGCAGGTTTCCCGGTGGTGGTGCCGGTCGTATAGATAATCTTCCAGAGCGTGCCTTCGGCCAGGGGGAGACCCTCGGGACGAAGCCGGAAGGCTTCGGGATCGGCGAGGAAATCCGCCTTGGACGAGGGCGGAATTTTCTGGAGATCGTCGACGTTCTGAATATTGGCTGGGGTCAGGCCGCGATCACGCATCAGCTGCGAATAGAAGGGGTGGTGGTCGTAGCAAAGCTCGACCATGCGACGCAGCAACTCGTTCTGCAGGCTCCGCACCGCCTCGAGCGGCTGCCGCTGGACATCAGGCAGGGTATAGGTCGGGGCGGTCGACATTGCATTCTCCAGTCAGAACTAAAATCAGTGTTTTGCCGCCCCGAGCTGACCGGTCTCCTGGCGCCGGACAGTGGGAGCGAAAATATCGTCGGGATCGCTGGTAACCGTCACCGGGACGGCGGCCGAAGCCAGCTCGGAAAGCAGATCGCATGCCAGAACCGTGCGCCATATTGGGCCATAGTTGCGCGGCTGCTTGAGCAGCGCGATGGCGCGGCGCGTGAGATGCGCCGGATCGATGTTCGGGGTGCTTGTCCGGCGCGCAGTGTGGCTGTGGTCGAACCAGGGGAACCAGAGCTGCTGATCACGCTGGTGATGCCAGAGGCGCAACAGGTAGCCACCGTCCTCGGAGGGCACGATATCGGGGATATGGCGCATAAACGCCGCGCGCTCTTCAGATGTCAGGAGCGGGGGCGAATTCAGAACCATGCCGGACATCCTTGCCGGATGGTGTCGCGCAAAATGGAGGGCGAGGGCGGCGGCTGTACCCTCGGCGTGGATTTCCACCTGCGTCCAACCGAGTGTGTCGAGCACATCGACGATCTGGTCACACCAAAGATCGAGGCCCGGCGCCGCCGAGGGCGACTCGGCGTTTCCTGCCAGATCGAATGCCAGCACCGGATGGTCCATGGCCAGCGTCTCGATCGCCCCGAGATGCAGATCGAGGCTACCGGGGAGGTCGTGCAGGAACAGCAGGGGCGTGTTGGAGTGGTGCAGGTTCAACCCCAGTGCTCGCACCGGGCCGTGACGGGTATCGATGTAGTCGTACACCTCGCCGGCCAGGTTCGGTGCCGCAAAAGCGGATCGGTGGGCGGGCACGCCATCGACGGCCCTATGCAGCCGAAGAAGATCGAGCTCCTCCAGCATGGCCGCGGACGAATCGCGCGACATGGTCCGAACGGGCGCACCCTCAGGATAGAGCGGGATGGTCTTGTACTGGCTGTCACCCGGTCGATTGCCCCAGAATGCAGGGACGATCACGTCGGCAATACGCGGCAGGGCCCGATGCACAAAGGCCGCGCGATAGGTGCGGGCATACGTTTCGGCTGCCTCGAGGAGTTCGACTGTGCCGCGATGCAGAAAATCGATGTCCGGCAGATCCGCATCGGCCCGATGCGCGATATCGCCCGCGTCCCAAGGCCAGAACATGTGCTGTTCGCGGTAGCGGAAAAAAGTCCAGGTCAGGTGCCCGCCATGCCATTCCGGCGTGATGGCCGGCAGGTACTGTGCGAGCCGCTCCTCCGTATAGGGCGCTGAGAAAATCGGCAGTCCGTCGGTCAGGATCATCGCGGCAAGGTCGGGGTGACGCAGCGCCAGTTCGAGCGCCACGCTGGCGCCGGTATGGCGACCGTAGAGGCCGGCCTGGCGAATATCGATTGCGCGCATGGCGCCTGCGATCAGATCGGCGAGACGCTCGATGGTGATCTCGCCCTCGACGGGCGCCTGGGAAAGGCCAAAGCCAGGAAGGTCGAAGGCAAAGGTGGTGAACTCGTGCCCCCACACCGCCTGCAGCTCGCCCATGACCTTGGCCGAACAGGGACTGGCATGCAACAACACAAGGGCAGGGCCTGAACCTTGCCTGATATAGTGCACCCGGTTGCCCTCAACGGTGACGAAACCTTTGTGGAGCGGAGGGCCGGCGATGTCAGCGGTGGTCGCCGACGCGCTCATCAGCATCATCCTTTTAGCGTGTAGTAGCGCCTGGACGGCCCTATCAACTGTTGACAGTTTACATCATACAGCGGAGATTGTGTCTAGTAGCTAGTTCGGCCCGCTGAGTGGGATCGGCCGCCGTTGCAAGGAGATAAAGCGTGACTACACAAGCCGCACGGCTCAAGACCATTCTGGCCCGCCGCGAGGCGGTGATCATGCCTGGTGCTCCGAACGCTCTCTTTGCCAATGTCATTCAGGAACTGGGTTACGAATGCGCCTATGTCACCGGCGCAGGCGTCACAAACATGTATCTGGGCTCCCCCGACGTGGGCCTGATCACCATGAGCGAGATGGCTCAGCATATCGCGGTCATTGCTGAAACGGTGGACATTCCCCTGCTGGTCGACGGCGACACCGGCTTCGGCAATCCGGTCAATACCTACCGCACGGTCCGGACCTATGAACGTGCCGGCGCAGCCGGGATCCAGATCGAGGATCAGGACTTTCCAAAGAAATGCGGACATTTCAACGGCAAGGCCGTCATCCCCACCGACGAAATGGTCCAGAAGATCAAGGCGGCAGTGGACTCCCGGCGCGACGGCGATTTTCAGATCATCGCGCGCACCGACGCCATCGCCGTCAACGGTATCGAGGACGCCCTCGAACGGGCGCACCGCTTTATCGAGGCCGGGGCCGACGTGACCTTTGTGGAGGCGCCGATCAATCTCGAGGACATCGCCCGGGTGGCGCGCGAGTTGCCGGTCCCACAGATCTTCAACTATGTCTTTGGTGGCAAGACCCCGCCGGTGGAGCACGCCGATCTCAAGGAAATGGGTTATGGCGCTGGCCTTTTCGCCAATGCGGCGCTGCAGGCGGCCCTGAAATCGGTGCACCACGTCCTGGGCGAACTGCATCGCACCGGCTCGCTAGAAGGCGTCAAGGATGCGCTGGCGAGTTTCGAAATGCGCCAGAGCGCGGTGCGCAAGGACGACTTCGACGCGATGGAGAAGCGTTACACCTGATTGCCCAACGAGGCCCCAGCCCGAGGATATCCCATGTTCGATCTCGTCATTCACAGCGGACTCGTCGCCCTTCCCGGCCAGGAACCTGCCCTCCTTGACATAGCCGTGAGCGACGGCCGGATCGCCGCGATCCTCGAGCCGGGCACGGCTGTGGAGGCCGCAGCGCACATCGATGCGTCCGGAAAGTTCGTCATGCCGGGCGCGCTCGACGTGCATGTGCATCTGGGCCACGGCGCTGATATCTCCTATCCGCGCGCGGCATCGGACGCCCGCAGCGAGACCTCGGCCGCCGCCAGCGGCGGCGTGACGACCATCGTGCCGTTCATCCTTTCGGCGCAGGAACATTCGACGATCTTCGACGAGATCCGTTCGGTGACGGAAGCGGGCAGCCACATCGACTTCGGCTATCACCTGATCATTTCGACCGAAGAGCAGTTGGCCCAGGTGCCCCGCTACATTGCGGATTACGGCATTCCGAGCTTCAAGATCTTCATGAACAATCGCGGCGGCGAGGGCAAACGCCTCGGCCTGCCGGATATCGACGATGCATTCCTGTTCCGGCTGGCGCAGGCCTGCGCCGAAAATGGCGCCGTGCTCTGTCCGCATCCGGAAAACATCGAGGTCGTGCACTTCTTGCGCCAGCAGGTCATGGCCAAGGATCCGGAAGGGCTCAACGGCCTGACGTCCTGGAATGAATCGCGCCCGCCCTTCGTGGAGGCCGATGCCATTCAGCGCGCGGCACGTCTTTGCCAGGCAGCGGGCGCACCGATCTACGTGGTCCATACGTCATCGGGCGAAGCGCTCGACGCCGCCATTGCGGCTCGCCAGCATGGCGTGTCGATCACCATCGAAACCTGCCCGCACTATCTGACGCACGATGTGACCTGGGAGCGTGGCACGGTCGGCAAGATCAATCCGCCGCTCCGCGAACCGAGCGATCGTGAAGCGCTGTGGGCGGGGATCGCTTCGGGCGCTATCGACACGGTCGCTTCCGACCATGTGCACCGCACCATCGCCGGCAAGGAGGGTGGCATCTGGAAGGCCTCTCCTGGATGCCCGGGCCTCGAAACGCTGTTGCCGGTCATGTTGACCGAGGGGCATCACCGCCGTGGTATCAGTCTCGAACGCGTGGTTGCGCTGTTGTGCGAAAATCCGGCCAGGGCAATGGGCCTTTGGGGCCGGAAGGGCGCGCTCGCACCCGGCTTCGATGCGGATATCGTGCTTGTCGACCTCGATGCTGAATACCGTCTCGAGACGTCCGATATCCTCAGCGATGCAGGCTACAGCATCTACGAGGGCATGCCCTTCAAAGGCCGCGTCACCAATACGCTGGTTCGGGGCGTCGAAGTCTATCGCGACGGCGCCATGATTGCGGACACTGCCGGCCACGGCCGTTACCTTCGTCGCAACCTGCAATCCTAGGAGGCCAGCTTGGCTAGTGACATCGCCGATCCGGCGTCCCAGCTCGCCGAGCGGCTGCCGGGGCTGCGCATAGAGACGCGTGACCTCGACCTTTATTCCACCGACGTCTTCTACCAGGCGCCGCACGCTCCCGTGGCCGTGCTCCATCCGGAGAGCGAAGGCGACATCGTGAACATGGTCCGCGAAGCCGCAGTTCTGGGGCTTGGGCTTTATGCGCGCGGGGGCGGCTTGTCCTATAGCGCGGGCTACTTGCCGGTGCGTCCCAACTGCGCGCTGGTCGATCTTTCGGCGCTCGACAAGGTCATCGAGATCAATGCCGAAGACCGCTATGTCACAGTCGAGGCGGGTGTCACCTGGGCGCAGCTTCGAGATGCGCTGCGTCCGCTGGGCCTGATGACGCCGTTCTGGGGCACCTTTTCGGGCCTTCATGCCACGGTGGGTGGTTCGGTTTCCCAGGGCGCCAAATTCTTCGGCTCGGCATCGCGGGGCAGTTCCGCGGAATCGGTGCTCGGCCTTAGGGTGGTCACCGGCACCGGCGAAGTCATCGAAACCGGATCGGCAGGCGGGGAAAACACCACCCCGTTCTTCCGCAATTATGGCCCCGACCTCACGGGCATATTTCTCGGCGATTGCGGAGCCTTCGGCATCAAGACGCAGATCACCCTGCAGTTGATCCCGACGGCGAAAGGCGAAGCTTTCGTGTCGTTCTCGTTCGACGACCCGGCTGCGCAGATGCGCGCCATGGGCCAGATCGGCGCGGAACTGCTGGCGTCGGAATGCCTCGGCATGGACCCGTTCTCGGCGCAGTCTCGCATGCAGAGCGATGGCCTTCTGGCCGATCTCAAGACCGTCGGGCAGATCATCAAAGGCGCGTCGAGCCTCCGCTCCGGCCTGCGCGACGCAACCCTGATTGCCCTGCACGGCCGGCGCTTCGCCAAAAAGGTCGGCTACCTGATGAACACCATCATCGAGGGTGGCGACCAGCGCGAGGCCGATCGCAAGGCGCAACGCGTGCGGGCCATTGCGCGAAACTTCGGCGGACGCGAAATTCCGGCGTCCATCCCGCGCGTCATGCGCGCCATGCCGTTCCCGCCCATGTCCGGACTTCTGACCCCGTCAGGTAAGCGCATGGCCTGGCTGCACACGGTCGTGCCCAATTCGCGTGGGGCGGAGTGCTTCACCCGCACCGAAGCCGTCTTCCAGCGCGATGCCGTGGCTCTCAAGGCGGCCGGCATATCGCATGGCTACCTGCTTTCCACTCATGGCCCCTCGGGCGTAGGCGTCGAGACACTGATCCGCTGGTCGGATGCGCCACTGCCCATCCATCTCGACTTCATGAGCGAGGCGCAGCGCGCCGCCTTGAAGCGCCGGCCGGACAATCCTGCCTCGCGCGAAAAGCTCAGGGAACTGACGCGCGACATCCTCGCCGAATGGCGGGAACTGGGCGGCGTCCACATGCAGGTCGGCCGAAAGTATCCCTTTATGCAGACGCGCCAGGCGCCGGTCCGCGCCCTCCTCGATCAGCTCAAGCACCAGTTCGACCCTTCGGACATCATGAGCCCGGGCAATCTGTTCACGCTCGACTAGCCCCACAGCGATTCTCAAAAAAGGCCCGGCAGTTCTGCCGGGCCTTTTCCATTTCATGAACGACCGACAAAAAAATGGGCCGGAAAAACCGGCCCATCTTCGTCTCCGGGAGGAGATTATTCGAAGGTGTAGAGGCGAACGATCTCGTCCGGATAGGGGACGTAGTCGATGTCCGCCTTGACGCCATAGACCTGAAGCATGTCGTAGAGCGGGAGGAACTGACGGTCTTCGTTGCTGATGCGGAACGCCTCGCTGATCATTTCCTGCTTCTTGGCCTCGTCGATTTCCTGGCGCTGGGACTTCACCAGGGCATCGATCTCGGGATTGTTGTGACGCAGGTGACCACCGGCCTCGTAGAGGGTCGCGAGGATCGTCTCGGCGTGGAACTGCGAAGAGCCAAAGGCGAAGTAGTACATCGGGCTCAGCTTGTTCTGGACCCAGGCCGGGAAGAAGGCCGTGAATTCCATCGGATTAAGCTGAACCTGAAGACCGGCACTAGTCAGATAGCCGGCGATCGCCTGCGCGACTTCGTTGGCCATCGGATAGTTGTTGTTCGGGTAGTCGAGGATGATCGGGGTGCCGTCATATCCGGCTTCCTGAACCAGCTGCTTGGCAAGTTCGGGGTCGAACTGGGTTGGCGTGAACGAAGCGTCATAGCCCCCGTTGGACGGCGGGATCATCATGCCGGTGGCTTTGCCCGTGCCGCGCATCAGCTGGTCGGCGATGGCAACGCGGTCGATGGCGACGTCAACGGCCTGGCGGATCTTGGGATTGTCGAAGGGCGCCTGATCCGGATTGAGCTCGAGGAAGGCGACGCGGTAGCCTGGCGCAACTTCGACCTTGAGGTCGGGATTGCCGGCCAGCATGTCCATCAGGCTCGGCGGCAGGCTCGGAACGAGATCGACCTCACCCGAAAGCAGGGCATTGGCGCGCGCGGCGTCGGAGGGGATCGGACGGAAGATGCCGGTCTTCACAGCCGGTTCGCCACCCCAGTAATCCGGGAATGCCTGGAGGACCATGCGGTCGTCCTTCACCCATTCGGCCACGGTATAGGGGCCGGTGCCGATCGGGGCGGTTGCATAGCCGGTGTCGCCGTTCGCATCGTAGTAGGCGCGCGACATGACGTAGAGATATTTGCTCTGACGATCGAACATCGCATAGGGCTGAACGAGGGTGAACTTGACGGTGGTGTCGTCAATGGCCTCGGCGGTCTTGACCAGACGCAGGAAGGCGCGGACCGGTGAGGTCTCGTCAGCCAGCACGTGCTCGGTGGTAAAGACCACGTCATCCGCGGTCATGGTCGAGCCGTCGTGGAACTTGACGCCCTCGCGCAGCTTGAACGTCCATTCGGTCAGGTCGTCGCTGACGGTCCAGCTTTCCGCCAGCTGCGGAATAACTTCGCCATCGCGGCCCAGTTCGGTCAACGCATTATAGACGTTGAGGCGCAGATTGAGACCGATCGGCGAGGTATCCTTGCTCGGATCGAGCGTGGGAACGTCGCCCGAAAGCGCGATGGTCAGCTGCTCGGGCGCAGCCATCGCGGCCGTGGACAGGGCGAGCAGCGACGTCGCGCCCACAAGGGCTGCCGCGGCAAAGCCCTTCATCATTGTGAAGTAAGACATGAAAACTCCCTTGCTGGTTTGGGGATTCTGTCCGTGCATCGGCCGGCAGTCCCTTCCCTCGACCTAGAGACTATTCACCTCTGCTGATAACTGTCAACAGTTTACCGAAGACTGCGCTTGCGGGCGCTCCACCGCACCAAGCTGGGCGCAAAATTCATTACGTAATGCCGAAATCCGAGGCGTGGAGCTCTACTGGCTGGCCGTGCTCGGTCCTGAGAAAGGCACTCTGCCAGGCGGCAGCATACTTATCGCGCTCCTCATGGCTTATGATGTCTGCCTCGATCAGCACTCGTTCCAGCGCTCGCTGCCACGCGGCATAGTATCCATCGTTGCCCTGGGCAGGACCTGCAGCGTCCTTTTCCAGCTCCTCGCCCAGGACCTCGGTCCAGCGCGTCCAGGAGAAGTGTCCCTTCTGCGACATCAGCTCGGCAATGGCGTGGGCCTTGGCCTGCCAAACTGTTTCGAACACCTTCGGACGGGGCTCGGTCCGTTCGTGTGCGTCACTACAATGGCTCAAGGTAAGGCTCCCAGGCGTCGATGACGACTTCAAAACTCGGCTGCTCCAAGGGCCCCCACAAGTCGTCGGAATTGAAGGCGACCGCATAGACCCAGGTGGGGTGCTCGCCCAGCCCGAGGGCGTTCGTGTCGGGAAAGACATGAACGCCGTGTACCCTGAGCACCGTGCCTTCCACACCGCGCGCATAGCGCGGCAGGCGCGTATGCGTGGCCGGATTGATGCGGCGCGCGCGGACCGCATCGCCTGCCTTGAAACGGGCCGGTGCGGTTGCAGTGCGCGCTGAAGAGTTGCCGCGCCTGACGCCCGCCGGCACCATGCCGGCCTCGAGCACATTGCGGATCGGCTTGGCCGGCTGACTGGCATGTCCTGCTTCCAGCTCTGACGGATCGATAAATCCATCCGATGTCAGCAGCTTGACGATGCGGGTGTACCAGAGCTCGTAATAGCCCATCGACAGGTAGTCTGCCGGCGGGATGCTTTCGGTGGTCGCGCGGTTCCGGTCGATGTTCCATTCGCCGCTCGCAAAGACCGCCTGGGCCACCCCGAACATTCGGCGCTCCCACGGGCGGGCGAACACCGGCTCATTACGATCGGGACGGATCGGCCCGAGGTTCTGCATACCCCCAAGATCGTGGGCGCCGTTCATGCGTGGTCTCCGGCAGGGATGACAGCAGTGCCGATCATGGCGTCGCGCGTTACCAGTCGGGCGAGCTCGTCTTCGCTCAGATGCCCGGTGCCAACAGGGCGCTGCGGAATGACCAGGTAGCGAGTGTCGGCAGTGGAATCCCAGACACGGATGGTCACGGTATCGGGCAGGAACAGATTGAACTGGGCCAGCACGCCCCGCGGGTCGATGACGGCCTGGGCCCGATAGGCGGGCGCCTTGTACCACTTTGGCGGCAGGCCGAGCAGGGGAACAGGGTAGCAGGAGCAGAGGGTGCACACGACCATGTTGTGCACCGCGTCCGTATTCTCGACGGCGACGATGTGTTCCCCCTGCCGCCCGGTGAAGCCAAGCGAGGCCACCGCGGCCGAGGCATCATCCAGCAACCAGGCGCGAAAGTCCTGATCCACCCAGCTTTTCGCGACCACTTTTGCCCCGTTCCGGGGCGTGATGTCGTTTTCGTAGGTCTCGATCAACGCATCGATGGCCGCCGGATCGATGTAACCCTTCTCGACGAGCACGGTTTCGAGGGCGCGCACTCGCACGTCCATGTCGTCGTAGTGCTCATGATCGTGCTCGTGGCCATGATCGTGATTATGACCATGCTCTTGCGCATGATCACCTGATGGAGGCTTGAGGGCCATGATCAACTTCCTGCGCTTTGCCAGGACGACATGAGCGTGCCGGTTTCCGTCACTTCCGCAAATGACCACGACATGTTGAAAAGGGCATAGTGATTGCGGCCGGGATCGATCTCGGCGACAGCGTCGCGCAGCACAAACGTCCAGTAGTCGCGCTGGCCGGCATCGCGGACCGTGGTCTCAACGCAGATGCTGGTCGTGACGCCGCAGATTACCAGGTTCCGGATACCGGCCGAAGTCAGGATCGGCTCGAGGCGCGTGCCGTAAAAGCTGCTGGGCCGACTCTTGTCGATGACGATCTCATCGGGACGGGGCGCGAGTTCGGGCAGAATATCGATTTCGTCCTGCCCCTCGCCGAGCGAGCGCAGATCGATACGGCGCGCATTGCGCTCGCGTCGATGCACGGGAAAATCCCGCATGCTTTTGGCGTAGACGAAACGGGTGAAAATGACGGGCACCTTGGCGGCGCGTGCGGCCGCGGCAGCGCGTACGCAGCCATCGATTGCATCGCGCAGCGGGGTGATGTCGGTTCCGGACTGTCCCATCGACAGCGCCGGATCCATGAAGGCCTTCTGCATATCGATGACGAGGAGTGCCGTATCCTTGGTCGGCACGCGACCGGAAAACATGGGAATTTCAAGCATGGCTTTTCCTTGCAGATCGGTCCGGCGCCAGGGATGGGGCCGGACCGCGCGGGTCACTTGAAGGTATAGAGGCGCACGAACCCGTCTGGATACGGATCGAATTCAAGGCCTTCGACCATGCCGAAGGCATTGTATTCGCGATAGATCGGGATGTTGTAGCGATCCTGGGCGGCGATGCGGAACAGGTCATTGATGACCTTGGTCTGCTCCGCTGTGTCCCTGATGGTCCGCTGCTGCTTTACCAGGGCATCGATCTCCGGATTTTCCTTATAGACCCGGCCACCGTTTTCATACATCGCGACCAGGATGGTATCGGCGTGATACTGGGTCGAGCCGTAGGCGAACACATACATGGCATCCATGCTGGTCTGCGCCCATTTCGGGAAGAAGGCGGTGAACTCGGATGGACGAATTTCCACGTTCAGGCCGGCCTCCGTCAGGTAGCCGGCAATGGCCTGCACCGTTTCGTTGGCCATCGAGAAATTGTTGTTCGGGTATTCGATCGGAATGACTTCTCCGTTGTATCCCGATCCGACCACAAGTTCCTTGGCGCGCGCCATATCCTGAGATACGGCCTCGACTGCGGGATCAAAGCCCACTGAACCTTCCGGTATCATCATCGGGGCCGGTGCACCCATGCCCCGCAGCAAGCCATTGGCGATAGCGTCGCGATCGATCGCAAGATCGATGGCCTCGCGGATGGCAGGATTGTCCAGCGGCGGCGCGTTGACGTTGAAGCCTGCGAAAATCACGCGAAATCCCGGGGCGACCAGGGTCTTCACGCCCGGCGCATTGCCAAGGGTGTCCATCAGCGATGGCGGCAGAGCCACCGCCAGATCAATGCCACCCGACATCAGCGCTGCTACACGACCGGCTTCGGACGGCAATGGCCGGAACGTCGCCGTCTTGATCGCCGGCGCCCCTGCCCAGTAGTCCTCGTAGGCTTCGAGCTGCATGTGATCGTCGCGCACCCATTCCACCACGCGATAGGGACCGCTGCCGATAGGCTTGCGCGCATAGCCGTCATCGCCCACGGCCTCATGGTAGGCCTTGGACATGATGCTGATGAAACTGATCTGCCGATCAAAAATGGCGTAGGGCTGGATCAGGGTGAATTCGACAGTATTGTCGTCGAGTGCCGCGACGCTATCCACGAGACGGATGAAGGGCCGCGTCGGCGATTTGGGGTCGTTGAGAATATATTCGACGGTATAGACCACGTCGGCGGCGGTCACGGGCGCACCATCGTGGAAGGTCGTTCCGGGCCGCAGGTTGAAGGTCCAGGTAACGAGGTCATCGGACGCATCCCAATCGGTCGCCAACCTCGGCGACACAGACCCGTCTCGCCCGATTTCCGTGAGTTGATCGAATACGTTCAGCCGATAATTGTATCCGAGCGGCGTGCTGTCGGCGCTGGGGATCAGCGACGGGAAATCGCCCGTGAGACCAACGGAGAGCGTTTCCGGCGCCGCATATCCGGGCACGCCGGCCAGCGCCAGCGCTGCTGCCGCCATTACTGCGCGAACCAATGTTTTCATCTTTGCTCCTTCACCTTGTGCTTTAGCGGTCTGAAAGGCGGGATGGTCGTTCCATTTTTATCCTCATTCCGCCTCGATATTCCCGTTAGATCGTTGTTCTAATTACCTTCTCTTGCCTGATGGCAGATCTTGTCCGCACCCCTCGGCCAGGTCCGGTGGAGTTCTGCGTTCGCCACTGCCTAACACTGCGAAAAACCTACCTGTCGACAGATGCCAACGACGTGATAGTCCGGCCGCACTGCATCTGGCAGGTGCGGATTTATGTGCCGAGGCGCATAATTTGTCTTTCTACTACAGGCGTTTGACTGACCGAAACCGATGCAATCTCGCTGTCAAGGAACGACCGCCCCCTTCGCAGGCTTGGCCGCAGACCCAGTCAACTCTCCTCAGCGGGGAGCTTCCTGAACTTTCTGTCATCTGTCAACAGTTGAGGGGTCGCGTAATACGAATGGCGGGAGGCGCAGCGCTGATCGAGAAATTATCGACCGCTTTCCAGACCGCATATCCACTACCTACTGGACGCGGTGCGCTAGCGCGTTCAGGCGTTTCTCGATCTCAACCACGCCGTCATTGCCCTGGTCGTCCGGCAATCAAGCGCAGTGATGACAGAGGCGGAGGGAGTGAGCCACCTCAGGTCAAGTGTGAAACGCGCTAGCCCAGCATGAGATGGCGGATCTGGGTGTAGTCGATCAGCGACTGCATGGAGAGATCGGACCCGTAGCCCGAATTCTTCATGCCGCCATGCGGCATCTCCGTCGCCATGACACCATGGGTATTGATCCAGGTGACCCCGTATTCGAGCGCATTGGCGATTTCCATCGCCGTGTCCGTCTTTTGCGACCAGACCGATGAGCCCAGGCCATATTCGGATGCATTGGCCCAATCGAGGGCCTGCTGGTTATTGTCGAAGGCGGTGATGCTGAGCACCGGACCGAAAACTTCCTTCTGCACGATCTCGGCTTCGATCGGCGCGGCAACCAGGGTTGGCGCGAAGAAGAACCCATCCGGATCGGCGGCCTGGCCCTGGATCACGTCAAACCCCTGCGCGCGGGCGCGGGACACGAAGCCATCGACCCGCTCCTGCTGCCGGGCGCTGATGACAGGTCCAAACTCGACATCGTCACGATCGGGCCGGCCATAGACCAGCGATCCGATCATGGCCTCGAGCTTGTCGGTCAGGGGCTGCACTACGTCAAGATGCGCGAAGATGCGGCAGGCAGCGGTGCAGTCCTGCCCGGCATTGTAGAAACTGGCTTCGCGCAGCGTTTCGACCAGCTTGTCAAGGTCAGCATCTACGCAGACGATGACCGGTGCCTTGCCGCCCAGTTCGAGATGGGTGCGCTTGATCATCGGGCCGGCGGCGGCCTGCAGCACGGCGCGGCCGGTGCGCACGTCGCCGGTGAGGGAGATCATTCGCACGAGATCGTGCGAAATCAGCGCGTGGCCAACATCGGGGCCGTTGCCCGTAACGACGTTGACCACCCCCGCCGGCAGGATTTCCGCAAAGATGTCGCTCAGTGCCAAAAGGCTGAGTGGCGTGAGTTCGGATGGCTTGATCACCACGGCATTGCCCGCGGCAATCGCCGGGGCGATCTTCCAGGCCGCCATCAGCAGCGGATAGTTCCAGGGCGCGATCTGGGCGATGACGCCAATGGGATCGCGGCGCACAAGGCTCGTGCGGCCCTGTCCACGATAGTTTCCGGCGGCCGGTGCGGGCATGTTGCGCACCGCAGTGCCGTAGAAACGAAAGACATCGGCGACATTGGCCAATTCGCCGGTCCTGGCAAAGCGCAACGGCTTGCCGGCATTGCGCGATTCCACTTCTGCCAAGCGTTCGACCTTTGCCTCGATGGCATCGGCAATAGCCAGCAATGCTGCGCTGCGCTCGCGCGGCGCGCGCTTCGACCAGTCCTTGTAGGCAGCATGGGCGGCCCCTACCGCCTGGTCGATCTGGCCCGTACTTGCCGACGGTACCTCCGCCAGCGGCTTTCCAAAAGCCGGTTCGTAGGCTGTTTCGGCCTTGCCTTCGCCTTCGACAAACGTGCCGTTGATGAAGAGGCGGGTCGAAAAATCAGTCATGCAGCAGTCTCCGCTCCGGGTGCAGGCATATAGCTCGAACGCGCCGCCTCCCCGAGATAGTGCCAGAAGGCCAGGTCATGCGGCCGGTCCTCGGGCCGCCACTCCGGATGCCATTGTACAGCAAAGACCGGCGCCGACGACCCGGTCGCGGCCACCGCTTCGATGATCCCTTCGGGGCCGGTGGCGTTTGCGACGAGACCCTTGGCCAACCGGTCGATGGCCTGGAAATGCACGCTGTTCACCACCAGCCTTTCGGCCTCCGCGAACCGGAAGAGCGTAGAATTGGCCACGACCTCGACCGGGTGGGTGAACGCGAACGTCTCCTCCAGCGAGGCATCGTCGGGAGCATGGTGGTGGTCAGCACCGATACTGTGGCGCAGGTCCCTCAGCGTGCCGCCCAGGGCCACGTTTATTTCCTGAAGCCCCCGGCAGATACCGAAGATCGGCTTGGCGGAGTTCATGCCGGCGCGGATCAGCACCTGGCCGAAATCATCGCGGCCATCGTCATTGGGCAAATGGGCCGGCGTGTCCGAGCCATATCGGCGCGGCGCAATATTGGAATTGCTGCCGGTAAGGAGGATGGCATCGAGCCGCGCGACGAGATAGGCGGCGTTGTCGGCCGACTGGTTGGTGGGGATGATCAGGGGAATGGCGTCGGCGAAGCGTTCGACGGCCTCGAGGTAGCGGTGCTTGACCGCCTGCGCCGGTTCGCCCTCGACCGTGCGTCCACAGGCGATAACACCGACGACAGGCCGGTGCTGGCGCATTTGCGAAGTCATTTCCGGCATTTAACGCCGCTCCTCTTCCCGTTTCACGGCAGCACCTGTTAGGCTGGAGTCATGTCACACAAAAAAGGCGACGGACAGGTATGAGTTCCGAAACGATCGCAAACGAAGACATCGTGTCCTGGCTTGCGGATAATCCGCAGATCGAAGTGCTGCACACGGCCGTATGCGACCTCAACGGCATCATGCGCGGCAAGCGCATTCCCATCGACCAGGCCCGGCGCGTTGCCGAAAACGGCATCCGCATGCCTCTTTCCATCGTCGGCGTGGACGTGTGGGGCGAGGATATCGTGGGCAACCCGATGGTCTACAAGAGCGGCGATATCGACGGCATCTGCAGCCCCACCGGTCGCGGCGCCATGCCGATCAACTGGACCACGCGCCCCAGCGCCATGATCCCGCTCTGGATGTTCGAGGATGCGCGCACCCCGTTTCTGGGCGATCCGCGGCAGGCCCTGGCGCACGTGCTGCGCCGCTATGCCGAGCACGGGCTCGAGCCGGTCGTGGCGACCGAACTCGAATTCTACCTCGTCGACCCCAACGCCGACAGCGCGACACCGCCGATCTCGCCCTATACAGGCAAGCGCCTCGACTCCGACGCCATCCTGTCGCTCGACGAGCTCGAGGATTTCGGCGAATTCTTTCGCGACGTCTATCTGCAATGCGCGCAGCAGAACGTGCCTGCCGACACGGCGGTGGCCGAAAACGGTATCGGCCAGTTCGAGATCAATCTTCTCCATACCGATGGGCTCAAGGCCGCCGACGACGCCGTACTCTTCAAGCGCATCGTCAAGGGCGTGGCGCGCAAACACAATCTCGTCGCTACCTTCATGGCCAAGCCGTATGGCGCGCGTTCGGGCAATGGTCTGCATGTGCATTTCAGCCTCAACGACATGGCCGGCAACAATGTCTTCGACGACGGCACCGAAAGCGGTTCGGAGGTGATGCATCATGCAGTGGGCGGGCTGCTTTCGGGCATGGCTGAAACCACGTTGCTGTTCGCCCCGCACTTCAATTCCTACCGGCGCCTGCGCCCCGATACGCATGCGCCGAGCGCGGTATCGTGGGGTTACGAGAACCGCACCACGGCTGTGCGCATTCCCGGCGGCAACCCGAAGGCCCGACGCATCGAGCATCGCGTGGCGGGGGCGGACGCCAATCCCTACCTCGTCCTTGCCGGCATCCTTGGCGCTGCCCTCGTCGGCATCGAGGACCAGATCAAGCCCACCAAGCCGTTCAAGGGCCGTGCCTATTCGGAACGCCTGCCCAAGCTTCCGGCCGACTGGGCCTCGGCGGTGAATGCCTTCGAGGACGGCGACATGGTGCCCCGCATTTTCGATCCGGCCCTCCATTCGCTGTTCGTCGCCTGCAAGCGACAGGAGATCGCGGGCTTTGCCTCGCAGGTCACCGATCTTGAATTCTCTGCCTATCTGGAGGTGGTGTGATGGCCGAAACACCGAGCGCGCATTCGCCCTATCCGCCGAGCTACTACGCCGCCTCGCGCAATATCGTCCGCGAGAGCAAGGCGCTCGAGGGCGACGTAACGGCCGACATCTGCGTGGTCGGGGCTGGCTATTCCGGCCTCTCGTCGGCGATTAGCCTCGCCGAGCATGGATTTTCGGTCATCGTGGTGGAAGCGGCCGAGGTCGGGTGGGGCGCGTCGGGTCGCAATGGTGGGCAGATCGTCAACGGTCTCAACGCCAGCCTTGAAACCATCCAGCGCCGCTATGGCGACACCACCGCCGCCTTCTTCGGCACCCTGCTGCAGGAAGGTGCGGGGATCATCTATGATCGGGTCGAGCGCTACGGAATCCAGTGCGATCTCAAGCGCGGCAACATCTACGCGGCGTATACGCCCAAGCACATGGACGAGCTGCGCGCCAAGCAGGCGCTATGGCGCCAGCACGGCATGGACGATCACGAACTGCTCGACCGGGCCCAGATCCGCAAGCACATCGGCTCGGATGTCTATGAAGGGGGCATGATCGACCATTCCGGTGGTCACATGCATCCGCTCAATCTCGCTCTCGGGGAAGCCGCGGCGTTCGAGAGCCTGGGTGGGACGATCTTCGAACACTCGCCCGTCACCAAGGTCGAGCAGGACGCGACGGGAGCCACCGTCACCACGGCCAAGGGGCGCGTGCGTGCGAAGACGGCCATCGTCTGCGGCAACGCCTACCTGGGCAATGTCGTCCCGGAACTCACCTCCCGCATCATGCCGGTCTCGACCCAGATGATGGCGACCGAACCGCTGGGCGAGGACCGCGCAAAGGCTCTCCTGCCGACCGACATGTGCGTCGAGGACGTGCGCTACATTCTCGATTACTTCCGCCTGTCGGCCGATCATCGGCTGATCTTCGGCGGCGGCGTCGTCTACGGCGGCACCGATCCGGCCGACGTCGTCGCAAAACTGCGACCCAATCTCGATAAGGTCTTCCCGCAGCTCAAGGACGTCAAAATCGATTATGCCTGGAGCGGCAATTTCGCCCTGTCATTCTCGCGAGTCCCGCAACTGGGCCGGCTGGGCCAGAACATTTATTTCGCCCATGGCGATTCCGGCCACGGCGTCACCGGCACCCACCTGTTCGGCCGCATCCTCGGAGAAGCCGTGCGCGGCGACATGACCCGCTTCGACACCTTCGCAAAACTCCCCTGGATCCGCTTCCCGGGCGGCAGAATGTTCCGCGCGCAATATTCGACGCTTGGCTCCTGGTGGTACGCGCTCCGGGACAAGCTGGGCATCTAGGCGCTCACTGCCACAGTTCCACCCTGCTTTGGAAATGCTGCAGAACTTCCAAAAATCTCACCCTTGACGCTCAGCAATAGTGTGCTAGATTACTAGAACACTATACGAGCGAGACACATGGATGACTTTCACTCGAGCCAGCCGATCTTCGTTCAGATCCGGCAGAGGCTGATCGAGATGATCCTCCGGCGTCAGGTCAACGAGGGCGATCCACTGCCCTCGGTGCGCCAGATCGCCGCCGATTTGTCGGTCAATCCGCTGACGGTTACGAAGGCCTTCGAGGCCTTGGTCGATATCGGCGTGGTGGAAAAACGCAGGGGACTTGGAATGTTCGTAACCACTGGAGCGCGGGCGGGGCTGCTGGCCCACGAGCGCGAAAAATTCCTTAGGGAAGACTGGCCGCGCATCGCGGCACAGATCAGGGCACTCGACCTCGATGTCGAAGACCTCGTCCAGACGGACAAAACGCTACAGGGGCAGACGAAATGACCGACCTCTCCATTTCCGCCGAGCCAATCGTTTCGGCGCGCGGGCTCTCGAAGTCCTTCGGCCGCAAGAAGATCCTGCACGATCTCGACTTCGACATTCCGGCCGGTCGCATTTATGGGCTCATCGGTCACAATGGCGCGGGCAAGACCACGACGCTCAATGCCATGCTGGGTCTGACGAGCTACGAGGGCACAATCCGGGTCCTGGGCGAGGACCCCTTCGCGCGGCGTGCCAAGCTCATGGAGAACGTCGCCTTCATTTCCGACGTGGCCAGCCTCCCGCGCTTCCTGCGCGTGCGGGAGCTGTTCGCGCTCCTCACCAACATCCACCCCAACTTCTCGCCCGACAAGGCCCGGCAGTTCCTCGAAGGCACCGACATCCGGCCGGAGATGAAGATCAAGACCCTCTCAAAGGGCATGATCGCCCAACTCCATCTCGCGGTGGTGATGGCCATCGACGCCAAGTTGCTGGTGCTCGACGAACCGACGCTGGGGCTCGACATCACCTATCGCAAGCGCTTCTACCGCAGGCTTCTCGAAGACTACATGACCGAGGAACGCACGCTCATCATCACCACCCACCAGGTGGACGAGATCGAGTTCATGCTGTCCGACATCATGTTCATCCGCGACGGCGAGATGATCCTCCACATGCAGATGGAAACGGTGAGCGAAAAGTTCACCCAGCTCGTCGCCAACGAGCCTGAAACCCAGGCTGCGGCCCGCGCCCTCGGGCCCGTCTACGAGGAAACACGCTTCGGCCAGACGGTTTTCATCTTCGACGGCGTGCCGCGCGAACAGCTCGAAACGCTGGGGCGGGTGTCGACGCCCACCATTTCCGATCTCTTCGTTGCGCTGATGCAGCGTCCGACAGCCAATCCGGAGACTGCGCGATGAAGGCATTCCACGCTCTCGTCCAGCGCGAGTTCATCGAACACCGTGGAGCCTTTCTGCTCGCGCCACTGGTGCTGGTCGGGGTGGTCTTCGCCCTGACCATCCTCGCCTTCAGCGTCGATCGTCTCGATACCCGCTTTTCCGGGCAATTGCTGACTGTGGTGCCCACCTGGGTGTTCGAGGCCGGGTTTGCGGGGCTTGCCGTGGCATGGCTCGCCTATCTCGGTTTCGTGCTGTTCTTCTACTGTGCCGACGGCTTCGCCGCGGACAAGCGCGACAATGCGCTGCTGTTCTGGAAGTCGATGCCGGTTTCCGATTTCAAGGTCCTGCTCAGCAAGCTCACCGCCGGGCTCACCGTGCTGCCGGGAGCGGTCTTCGTCGTAGGTCTGATCAGCATTTTCCTCATGTTCGTGGTCGCCTACATAACCATCATGATTGCTGGCCTGGGCAGCGCCACGCTGCTTGGCGCCATTGTCGGCATCTATGGGCAGATGGCGCTGGTTTTCCTGGTCGTCCTTGTCTGTGCGCTGCTCTGGTATCTGCCCTATATCGCCCTTGTGGGCGCCATGGGCAGTGCCGTGGGGCGCTGGGCGATCCCACTGGCGCTGCTGCTGCCAACGGTGGTGTCGGCACTCGAATGGGTCACCCTGGGCGGCCTGCACCCCTTCGCCACCCGCACCTGGGCCTATCTTGACTATCGCTCGCAACTGCCCGTCTCGATGGACCACCTCGATCGCGTATTCGAAGGCCAGGAGGCGTTCAACGCGACACTCTTCGTATCGAATTTCCTGCAGAAATTCGATTGGGTTCAGGTCGGTATCGGCGCGGTGTTCGCCTTTGGGGTGCTTTACCTCGCTTCCGAATATCGCCGGCGGGCACCGGCGAACTAGCCAAGTCCCATGCAGGACCTCCGCCGTCGCGCCCGTCAGGGTGCGGCGGTTTTCTCATGCGCACAGGCGTGCTAGATGCCGCCCACCGATCGCGGCGAGCATGTCATGACCCTTCCCACCATTGTCAGCTTCTGGCACGGCCCCCTGAGCTGGCTCGAAGTGCTCTGCATCACCAGTTTCCGCCGGCGCGGGCACGCGGTAGTGGTTTATTCCTACGAGCCGATGGCAAACCTTCCCTCCGGTGCCGAGTGGCGCGACGCCACTCAGGTGCTGCCGCGCGAACGGCTTGTCTTCTACAAGGGGAAGGGCACGCCGGGGGTGTTTTCGGATCACTTCCGCTATGCCGTCCTGCGCGCGGGCCTTGGCGTCTATGCTGATCTCGATATCTTCTGCGTCAAGCCTATCGCAGGGCCGCCAGACTACCTCTTTGCCTGGGAACGTTCCGGCTCCGTCAATGGCGCGGTATTGCACATCCCCAAGTCGGCACCGCTGCTCGACGATCTCCTCGACATTTTCGAAAAGACCGGGCGTCCGCTTCTCGAACCTCACCTGCCGCCGATCCGCCGCATGGAAGTGGCCATCCGGCGCCTCGTGGGCGACCGCGTATCGCCCGAGCACATGCAATACGGGGCGACGGGCCCCATGGCGTTGACGCATTATGTGGCGCGACACGGATTGACGGCAGAGGTCCGGCCGGCCGCGACGTTCTATCCCGTCCCCTACGAAGGCATTCCGGCGCTGATGAAATCGGACTCGAGCCTTGAGACCGCGATCAAGCCCGACACGCTCGGCATCCACCTTTGGCGCAGCCAACTGACCGATCGCGGCCGCGCTACGCTGCCCCTGCCCGAAGCGGGCAGCGCCCTGGCCGCCCTCTGCGCGGCGGAAGGTCTCAACCCCGCCTCGGTGGTCTAGCCGATCCGCAACGTTTTCTTCCACCAGCGCTTCCGGCGGTGCCTGGCGAAGCGATAAAAGAGATCGTTGGTCATCACATGCCGATAGAGCCGGGCAAAGGCGACGGTATGGAGCAGGCCCGCCAGCACGCCCCAGGGCTTGTTCTCGCCGGTATAGTGCAGGATCGCTGGATCGAGCCCCTCATGGACGGGCCGTGCATCGATGACGTTCCAGCGCCACGGCAACCGGAACCACCTATCCCTGAAAATCAGGTTCAGGAGGTCCTGGTCGTAATAGATGCGCTGCATAACCCCCGTCGCATAGGCTTCTTCCATGCGCCCGATAATGTCGGCGTCGCGCCATCTGGCGACGTCGATCAGCACCAGACCTGCGTTGAAATAGTAGCTGGCCGGATCGAAAAGGTCCCGGTTGGCCCGGAGATCGCGCCCACCGGTAATGAAGGCGCCGCTGGTATCGCGCACCGCGCCGATCGCATGGTTCTTGAGGTCGGTTTCATAGAGGAGCGCGATATCGTCCCGCACCAGCATGTCGCAGTCGAGGTAGAGGATGCGCTCCACGTCCGGCCCGACCAGGCGATCAATCATCAACCGCGCATAGACGATATTGGACAGCCGCTTGTTCTCCGGCATGCGCGCGGCGATATCGGCGAACATTTCGGACTGGTCGAGATCATGCCACCGCAGCGTCACCGGGAATTCGTCGGTGATCGCCTCGAGGTCGGCCCGATGCGCCGCGCTTAGGGTGCGGTGGCAGAGGTGGAAGACAAGTTCCTGACGACGGGTGGTGAACAGGCAGACCGAGCGCATGGTGGCGAAGGCCGGGGCCCAGAAATTATCGTCGAAGGTCAGGGCTATGTGGATGGCCATGATGGGGCGTTCCTATCGCTCGAGCCGCAGCAGGCGCCGCAACCAGCGACGCCGCCGGTGCGCTGCAAAGCGGTAGAACAGTTTATTGGTCATGACGTGGCGGTACCAGCGCGCGTAGGCGGTGCTGTGCAGGATACCCGCCGTCAGGTGCCAGGGTTTGCTGGCCTGGGTGAAATGCAGGATGGCCGGGTTGAGTGCCTCATGCGCCTGGTGTGCATCGATCGTGTTCCAACGCCAGGACAGTGCCTGCCAACGCTCCCGGAAAATCAGGTTCAGCATGTCCTGATCGAAATAGAGGCGCGACAAAACTCGGGAGGCTTCGAGCGCGCCGATCTGCGCCTTCATATCCAGGGTACGCCATTGCGCGAGATCGATCACCAGCACGCCGGAATTGAAGTAGGGCTCGGCGCCATCGAAGATATCGGCGTTTTCGCGCATGTCGCGACGCAGGGGAATAAAAGGCGACAGTGCCTCCTGAACCGCACCCAGGGGCTGCCCACCGAGATCGGCCGCGTATAACTGCTCGATCGGCGCTCGCACCAGCGTATCGCAATCGAGGTAGATCACGCGCTCCACGGTTTGCGGCAGAAGGTCCGGTAGCATCAGCCGCGCATAGACGACCGAAGGCCAGCGCCCGCTCCTCGGCAGACCGGCGACAAAGTCCCCGAAACTGTCCATCTCACCGAGGGGATAGAACGCAAGTTCGGACCCGAACTCGCCGACGATGCCTTCGAGGTCCGTGCGCTGTTCGGCCGTCAGTGGCATATGCAGCAGGTGAAAGACAAGTTCCTTCCTGCGGCTGGTCGACAAGCAGATCGAGCGCATCACCGCATAGGCGGGCGCCCAGAAGTTGGTGTCGAAACAGAGGGCAACGTGGATTTTGCTGGTCACGGTGCGGCCGCTGATTTGGAGGGCGCGAAAAACACGATCGCGCTGACCACGACGAGCAGCAGCTTGGGGGCCTCCACCATGAACAGGACGTCGGTCAGTCCGCTCACGAAAAGCCCCAGGCTCACAGTGACGGCGAGGTAGAGACGGGGCCCGGCCTTCAGCCCGCGGTCACCCTCCCACGCGGCGATCAACGGCGCGGCGATGAAAGCAAGATAAGCCAGAGCACCGAAGACGCCGGCGGCCACGGCAAGGCTCAGGAAGTCGCTGTGGATATAGCTCCAGGCCTCGGCCTCATAGCCCGCTTTGGCCATTTCGGAGAGGTAGGGATAGGCCGCCTGCAGTTGATTGTGCCAGCCGTGCCCGACCAGCGGTGCATCCCAGAAGGCGGCGACGGCCGAGCGGTACATTTCCACGCGATAGATCGAGGAATGATCCGCCGGCAATTCACCGCGCAGCACGGCAAGCACCGGCTCGATCGCACCCAGAGGCCGGGTGAAGCCCAGCGCATTGGCAAGGAAAAAGGCGGCGAGCGTCAACGCGATGATCCCGGCGAACAGCGCAACCTGCCCGATCACCGGCCAACGGCGTTCCCGCAGCCAGAACAGCGCATAGACCACCACCAGGACGAGCGCGGCGAGCATCGAGGCCCGCGTGCCCGAGGCGATGGCGGCGACAAGCCCCAAGACTGGAGCCAGATACAGCACGTAGGCGTAGCCGGGACGAGCCCGAAGCACGCCTGCCAATGCCGCGAAGCCGGCGATCAGCGCCAGATCGGCAAAGTGGATGGGGCTCAGTTCCGGAGCGCTGACGCGGCCGCCACCGCCGAGGATGCCGGAGATGCCGATCCAGGCACAGAGCACCGTCGCGAGGAGAAATATCCAGGACGTGATCTCGACCGACACGCGCCGGGCGAAGGGCATCACCGCTACCGCCAGCAATGGCGCAAGGGCGAAGAGCGCGAAGTCACCGATCGAGGCCGCGCTGGCGCGCTCGGGCTGGAGCAGGAAGGCTGCAGAGATCAGCACGAAGCCTGATATCAAGGCCCATACCCAGCGGGCCTTCAGGATGTTCGCGATGCCGCGGATGGTCAAACCCGTCAGCAGGGCCGGCACCGCGAGAAGCAGGGCCACATAGGCACCGGTATTGCCCATCGTGGCCCATAGACACAGGCTGGCAACGACGAACACTCCGCTCAGGACCGAGGCAACTTTCCATCGCAGTGGCGCGTCTTTGAAGGCAGTGGCGTCCATGCGTCCGGTCCCGTGGTGGTGAGGCTTTCGCCTTTTGCTGGCAACAGCCCGTTCCGGTCAAGAAATTCCTACTTGAGAATGATTTGCAATTGCATTATCTCTGCATCATGCCTTCGGAGTTCACCATGCATCGCCGCCTGCTTCTCGCGCTTAGTCTTGTCGCGCCTCTCGCCCTTGCCGGCCCAACTCTCGCCCAGGATCGGATCAAGGCCGTCACTAGTTTCACCATCCTGGCCGACATGGCGGCGAACGTGGCCGGTGATGCCGCGGACGTGGTGTCGATCACCAAACCGGGCGCGGAAATCCACAATTACCAGCCGACGCCGGGCGATCTCGTCGGCGCGCAGGATGCCGACCTCATTCTCTGGAACGGTCTCAATCTCGAGCAGTGGTTCGCCCAGTTCCTCGACAACCTGCCCGACGTCCCCAACGCCGTGCTGACCGAGGGGATCGAGCCCATGGGCATTGGCGAAGGCCCTTACGAAGGCAAGCCCAATCCACATGCCTGGATGTCGCCCAGCGACGCGCTTGTTTATGTCGAGAACATCCGCAAGGCGTTCGTCGCGGTCGATCCGGCCAATGAAGCGACCTACAATGCCAATGCGGCGGCATATGCGGCCGAAATCACGGCCACGGTCGACCCGATCCGCGATACCATCGCCGCCATTCCCGAGGACAAGCGCTGGCTTGTCACCTCGGAAGGCGCCTTTTCCTATCTGGCGCGCGATTTCGGGCTGCGCGAACTCTATCTCTGGCCGATCAACGCCGATCAGCAGGGTACGCCGCGCCAGGTCCGCACCGTCATCGACGCCGTACGGGAGCACGATATTCCCGCGATCTTCTCGGAATCGACGATTTCTCCCAAGCCCGCCGAGCAGGTGGCGCGCGAGACCGGCATCACCTATGGCGGCGTGCTGTATGTCGACTCGCTGTCGGATGCCGGCGGCCCGGTGCCCACCTATCTCGATCTGCTGCGCGTCACCACCAGCACGATCGTTGCGGGCCTCAACCAATGACCGAAAATCCAGGCCTCGTCGTCGACGACATCACGGTCGCCTATCGCAACGGCACGACCGCACTCAAGCATGCCAGTTTCACCGCGCCACGTGGATCGATCACCGCGCTGGTGGGCGTCAACGGCGCAGGCAAGTCCACCATCTTCAAGGCGCTGATGGGTTTCGTTTCGCTCGCCGGCGGCCGCATTTCCATCCTCGGGCAGGACGGCCGGCAGGCGCAGCGGCAGAACAGGATTGCCTATGTGCCGCAATCGGAAGACGTCGACTGGAACTTTCCGGTGCTCGTCGAAGACGTGGTCATGATGGGCCGGTTCGGCCACATGAACATGCTTCGCATTCCGCGGCCCGTCGATCGCGACAAGGTCGCGGCGGCGCTGGCCCGGGTCGACATGACGTCCTTTGCCAGACGCCAGATCGGCGAACTCTCGGGCGGGCAGAAGAAACGCGTGTTCCTCGCCCGGGCCCTGGCGCAGGAAGGTGAGGTGATCCTCCTCGACGAGCCGTTCACCGGCGTCGACGTCAAGACCGAGGACGCCATCATTGCGCTGCTGCGGGCGTTGCGCGACGAGGGCAAGGTGATCCTCGTCTCCACCCACAATCTGGGCTCGGTTCCCGAATTCTGCGACCGCACCGTTCTCGTCAAGGGCACCGTCCTCGCCCACGGTCCGACCTCCGATGTCTTCACGCGCGAAAAACTCGAGGAAGCGTTCGGCGGGGTGCTGCGCCATTTCGTGCTTTCGGGCGCGGGCCTGCACGACGACGACGATCCGCGCCATCTCTCCGTGCTCACGGACGACGAACGGCCGCTGGTGTTTTACGGCGAGAAGGGCCGCGAGGCGCATCAAAACCGAAAACCGGACGCGCCATGATCGAAATCCTGCTCGAGCCCTTTGGCTACCAGTATATGATAAACGCCATCTGGGTTTCGGCCCTGGTGGGAGGCGTCTGCGCCTTCCTTTCAGCCTATCTCATGCTCAAGGGCTGGTCGCTGATCGGCGACGCGCTGTCCCATTCCATCGTTCCCGGCGTCGCCGGGGCCTATATGCTGGGACTGCCGTTTTCTGTCGGCGCCTTCCTGTCTGGCGGCCTCGCCGCCGGGGCCATGCTGTTCCTGTCCCAGCGCACCAAGCTGCGCGAGGATGCCGTCATCGGCCTCATCTTCACCGGCTTTTTCGGGCTGGGCCTGTTCATGGTCTCGGTCTCGCCTACCTCGGTCGACGTGCAGTCGATCGTCCTGGGCAACATCCTGGCCATCACGCCCGAGGACACGGTGCAGCTTGTGGCGATCTCGGTGGTGACGTTCGGCGTCATGATGGTGATCTGGAAGGACCTCATGGTCACCTTCTTCGACGAGAGCCATGCGCGCTCCATCGGCCTGCGCACGACCGTGCTGAAAGCGGTATTCTTCACGCTGCTGAGCGCCGCCACGGTTGCCGCCATGCAGACGGTGGGCGCGTTCCTCGTCATCGCCATGGTGGTGACGCCGGGCGCGACGGCTTATCTGCTCACCGACCGTTTCCCGCGGCTGATCGTGCTGGCCATCGCGCTGGGCGTCCTTACCTCGGCCATCGGCGCCTATCTCAGCTTCTATCTCGATGGCGCGACGGGTGGCATCATCGTCGTGCTGCAGACCCTGATCTTCCTTCTCGCCTTCGTCTTTGCCCCCAAGCATGGCTGGCTCGCCGCCCGCCGCCGCGTTGCCCGGGAGATCGCATGATGGATGGCGTTCCCTTGAGCGAATGGCTGCTCTGGCCGTTCCAGTTTCCCTTCATGGTCCAGGCCATGGTGATTGCCGTGCTGGTGGCCGTGCCGACCGCGCTGCTTTCCTGTTTCCTGGTGCTCAAGGGCTGGTCGCTGATGGGCGATGCCATTTCCCATGCCGTGCTGCCCGGCGTGGTGCTGGCCTATATCGTCGGCTTGCCGCTCGGCATCGGCGCCTTCATCGCAGGCATGGTCTGCGCCCTCTCGGTGGGCTTCCTCAAGGAGAATTCGCGCATCAAGGAAGACACGGTCATGGGCGTGGTCTTTGCAGGCCTCTTCGGCCTCGGCATCGTACTCTACACGGCCATCACCACCGATGTGCATCTCGACCATATCCTGTTCGGCAACATGCTCGGAGCCGGCATCGACGATATCATCCTGGCCATCGCCATCGCCGTGCTGGTCACGGGCGTGATCGCCGCCAAGTGGCGCGATCTCATGCTCTTCATCTTCGATCCGCAGCAGGCCGGCGCCATCGGTCTCAACACGCGCCTGCTGCACTATGGTCTTCTGGTGCTCATTTCGCTGACCATCGTGGGCGCCCTGCAGGCTGTCGGCATCGTCCTCGTCATTGCCCTGCTGATCGCGCCCGGGGCCATCGCCTTCCTCGTCACGCGCCGCTTCGGCGTCATGCTCTGGGTCGCGCTCGGGATCTCGGTGACGTGCAGCATCGCCGGCGTCTATCTCAGCTTCTTTCTCGACAGCGCACCGGCCCCGACCATCGTCCTGCTGATGAGCCTGACCTTCGTCGCCGCCTTCGTGTTCTCGCAAAGGCGGACAGTGGCAGCCGTCTAGGCCAACCTTATCCTCGCATCCCGCCACGGCCGCACACTGCGCTCCAGTTCGAACCGGAGCCTTTGCATGACCGATACTTCCCGCCTCGCCCTCCCCTTCATCATGGCCGGCCAGGCCCTCAAGCACGTCACCCACAACGACGCTCTCAACCGGCTCGATGCGCTGGTGCAGCCGGTCGTCGAATCCGCAACGCTGACAACCCCACCCACCACGCCTCTGCCGGGCGAGGCCTGGCTCGTGCCGACAGGCGCCGCCGGCGCCTGGGCCGGGCACGGCGACGAGATCGCCGCCTGGCAGGACGGGGCTTGGCGCTTCTTCGATCCGGCAGAGGGCTGGCAGGTTTTCGATCGGGCCAGCGACACCCTTCGCATCTTTTCCGGCACGGCCTGGATCGTGGTCGCGGCCACCGGGGCCGGCTTGCCGCAACTGGGCATCAATGCCAGTGCCGACAGCACCAACCGGCTCTCGGTTTCGGCGCCAGCGACGCTATTCAGCCATGCGGGCGCGGGTCACCAGCTCAAGCTCAACAAGGCCGCGAACGGCGATACGGCGAGCCTTCTCTTCCAATCCAACTGGTCGGGCCGGGCCGAGATGGGGCTAATAGGCGACAGCAACTGGCGCATCAAGGTGAGCCCCGACGGCTCGTCATGGACCGATGCGATCGTGTTCGAGGCCACGACCTCGCTCACGACGGTGGCGGGCATCCTGCGTCCCGCTGCCGACAATACCAGGACGCTCGGCGCCAGCGGTGCGCGCTGGTCGGCGGTCTGGTCGGCCACCGGCACCATCCAGACCTCTGATGCCCGGCACAAGACCGAAATCGGTCCGAGCGATCTCGGTCTCGACTTCATCCGGCTGCTCGAGCCGGTGCGGTTCCGCTGGAAGGGCGGCGACAGCCGCACCCAATACGGGCTCATTGCCCAGCAGGTGGCGGCCACGGCACAGCGCCTCGATGCAGATTTCGGCGGTCATGTCCTCGCCGACCCCGACGACCCGGCCAGTCAGCAGGCCCTGCGCTACGATCAGTTCGTCGCGCCGCTGGTCAGCGCCGTGCAAGAACTGGCAGAGCGGGTCGAGGCCCTCGAAGCAATTTTATCGTGACGATGTCGCAATGGGGGGCCATCATTCGTCGGGATTGAGATGCACGATCCCAAAGGAGACAGACCATGACCTATGTCCAGGGCTTCATCGCCGCCGTTCCTGCCGCCAACAAGGAGGCGTATCTGGCCCATGCGCGCGAGGCGGCCGGCTATTTCATGAAGTGGGGCGCCACGCGATGCGTGGAGAACTGGGGCGACGAGGTGCCGAAAGGCGAGCTTACCGACTTCCAGCGTGCGGTCCTCGCGAAAGACGACGAGGTCATCGTTTTTTCCTGGGTGGAGTATCCCGACAAGGCGACGTGCGACGCCGCCAGCGAAAAGATGATGAGCGATCCGGACATGGCCAAGATGCAGATGCCATTCGACGGCGCCCGCATGATCTATGGTGGCTTCGACACGATTTTCGATCAGGGGAAATAACCCCGCCACCCTGTCTCCCCCTCCAAAAGGGGGAGGCGTCAGTTCTGCTTAGCGCGGCGCGCGCTTGGCGAGAATGCGCTGCAAGGTGCGCCGGTGCATGTTGAGACGACGCGCCGTTTCGGAGACGTTGCGATCGCAAAGCTCGTAGACGCGCTGGATGTGCTCCCAGCGCACCCGGTCGGCCGACATCGGGTTTTCCGGCGGCTCGGGCTTGTCCTCGCCGGTGGCGAGCAGCGCGTTGATCACATCGTCGGCATCGGCGGGCTTGCTCAGATAATCCATGGCGCCCAGCTTCACCGCGGTCACGGCAGTGGCGATATTGCCATAACCGGTCAGGACCACGGCTCGGGCGTCTGGGCGCTTCTGGTGCAGGGCCGAGACCACGTCGAGCCCGTTGCCGTCTTCGAGCCGCAGGTCGACCACGGCATAGGCCGGCGGCCGTTCGGTTACCGCAGCGAGGCCAGCCGCAACGGAGCCGGCAACGCGAACTTCGAAGCCCCGCCGCGCCATGGCGCGTTCGAGGCGGCTGAGGAAGGCTGCGTCGTCATCGACAAGCAGAAGGCTCGGATCGGCAGCCAGCAGATCTTCAATCGTGTCCATGGCCATTCCAATAGGCGTTTGCTCGGTCTACGTCAAAACCATCTGGCCCGATCACTCCAGCGCGCTCCGCGGCCAAATGATGCGGACACGGGCGTGACCCTGGTTTTCGACATTGTCGAAGGTCAGCCTGGCGCCGGTTCGTTCGAGCAAGGTCTTGGCGATGAAGATGCCGAGCCCCAGCCCGCCGGGCTGATGCGCGTCGCTGCCGGCGGGGTCGCGCGGACGGCTGGTGAGATAGGGCTCGCCCAGGCGGGCGATGAGTTCGGGCGCAAAACCCTTGCCGTCGTCGATGATGGCAACCGATATCGTGTGCTGGTCCCAACCGCTTTCGATGCGCACCGTCTGGGCCGCGAAATCGGTGGCATTCTCGATGAGATTGCCCAGGCCGTAGAGCAGGCCGACGCTACGCGGGAAGACCGGGGGCGATCCGGCCGTATCACCCATGTCGAACAGGATCACCTTGCCGCGCCCTTCGTGCGGACGCGCCACTTCATCGAGAATATCGGTGAGCGGGGCTTCCGCAAAGAGGTCGGCCGGTTCGCTGCCGAGGTTGCGCAGCTTGGCCAGGATCGCGCGGCATCGCGCCGCCTGAGCGATGATCAGCTCGACGTCCTCGGCCAGCTGGCTGTTCTTTTCCACCTCGTCACGCATCTCCTTTGCGGCCAGGGCAATCGTGGACAGGGGCGTGCCCAGTTCGTGCGCCGCGGCGGCAGCGAGCCCATCGAGGGCCGAAAGCTGCTCGCGGCGCGACAGCGCCAGTTCCGTGGCCGCCAGCGCGTCGGCGATCTGGCGGGAGTCATGGGCGACCCGGTTGGTATAGGCCGAGATGAACACCACGCCGCAGATGATCGAAACCCAGATTCCGATGACGTAGATGCGGTTGAAGACGATGGTCTGGTTCGGCTCCCAGGGCAGCGGCAGGTGGATGATTGCGAGCACCGAGGCAATGGCTGCCGCAAGCAGCGCCACAAGAAAGGCCTGCCGTTGCGGCAGCGACGTTGCAGAGACAGATACCGGCGCCAGCAGCAGCAAGGCGAACGGATTTTCCAGCCCACCGGTCAGCGCCAGAAGTCCGCCGAGCTGGCACAGGTCAAACGCGAGCTGCAGCGCCGCAATCCGCGCCGACAGGCGGTAATGCGGTCCGAGACGGAGCGTCAGCCCGATGTTGAGACCGGCCGAAAGCGCGATCAGCACCAGGCATTCGACCAGCGGCAGGGGGAAACCCAAGCCCCAGTTGACGAACAGCACACCGAGTGTCTGACCGGCCACTGCCAGCCAGCGCAGCAGCACCAGGGTTTGCAGGCGCAGCGGCCGCCAGCTCGATGGCAGGGGCAGGCTGGGGGCCGTTTCAACACTCATGCCGGTCTCCTGGGCGGGCTTGCCCTCTGGCGCATAGGTAGGCTTGGCCGTCATTTCAAGCGCAAAAAAACGACAGGCACACGCTTGATCCTGTCACTTGCGGGGCCATCTGAGACTCACCGTGACTGGGAGACGAAACACTATGAACACTGCAATCATCAAACCACAATGGTCGCCTTTGACCATCGCCCTCATGATTCTGGGCTTCATCATCTTCTGGCCCCTGGGCCTGGCCGTGCTCGGCTACATCCTCTGGGGTGAAAAGTTCGGCGGTTCGGCCGAGCAGGCACAACGCTACTGGAACAAAGGATGCTCTTTCGTGCGCAGCAATACCAAGACCAGCGGCTTTGGCCGTACCGGCTTCACCCACTCCTCGGGCAATGCCGCCTTTGACGAATATCGTGTCGAGCAGCTCAAGCGCCTCGAAGAAGAGCGCGCTCGCCTCGACGCCGAGATCGACGCCTTCCACGAATATATGGCCAATCTCAACAAGGCCAAGGATCGTGAAGAGTTCGATCGCTTCATGAACGAGCGTCGCGGCAGCCGCCAGGGTTATGGCGACAACGACCAGAACAACAATTGGGGCAACAACGGCCAGTAACGGCCGGCCCCGACAGCCTTCCCTGCCTCCAACGGCAAACTGGCGCCCCACAAGGGCGCCTTTTTCGTGAAGACGTGTTTTCCCCGCGCCGGCGCGAATCTCCTATACTGCGGCATTCCTCGTTCCGGCTCTTCATGTTCTCCTTCCTGCGCCAAACCACATCGCCACCTTCCGTGACCCATATGCGGCTCGATGGGGTGGATGTGGCCATCGCCGTGCGGGTGTCCAAGCGCGCGCAGTCGTTCCGCCTGTCTTTGCCGGCGGCCGGCCCGCTGCTGACGCTCCCCGAACATGCACGCTGGGCGGATGCCGAGGCGTTCCTCCATCGCCACCGTCACTGGCTCGCGGCTCGCCTGCCCCGGGCATCGCATGCGCGGCGGCTCGAGGCGGGCATCGACATTCCGGTGCGTGGTATTCTCCATAGCGTGGTGGCCACCGGACACCTGCGCGGGCGGGTCGAGGCGGTCGATACCGACCATGGCCCCGTGTTGCACGTGCCGGGCGACGCCGCCCACCAGCCGCGCCGCATCTACGACTGGCTCAAGAGCCAGGCCCTGTCCGATCTCAACCGGCAGAGCCTGTTTCATGCGGATCGCCTCGGCGTGCGGGTCACGCAAGTGCGGCTGCGCAGCCAGTCGAGCCGCTGGGGCTCGTGTTCGTCCACCGGCAACATCAATTACAACTGGCGTCTTATCCTCGCGCCACCGCATGTGCTCGATTATGTCGCCGCCCACGAAGTTGCGCATATCGTCGAGATGAATCATTCGTCCGCGTTCTGGGCGACTGTGGAGCGCACCCTGCCCGACATGGAGCGGGGCAAAGCGTGGCTAAAAGCACACGGTCGCGAACTCATGGCCTGGCAGGCGCCGACATCGGAGGCCTAGGAGCGCTGTCGCCGCTATCCTGCCGCAATCTGCACGGTATCAGCATCGCATGCGTCGCCTGATTGCCGCCATTGCCGTGCTTTTCACCTTCGCGTCCGTCATGGGCGCGACGGTGGCGCACGCGCATCGCTATGTTTCGACACCCATCGTCGTGCTCAACCATGTCGATGCGGACAACCAGTCGATCCCAATCGTCGTGCAGATCCAGCGCGGCCAGATCGATCTGGGTGCCGGTATCGTCATGCCCTGCGGCCCGCATCACGCCATCGGCGTCGCCATTCCAGCGCTTCCACCGGCGCCCGACTGTGCTTCGCCCGAAGCACGGACCGAGCCCATCGGCGCTTCGCGCCCCGCAAGGCAGCTGCTGCGCCCGCCCATATCCGCCTGAGCCTTCACACCTCCCCTTCAAAAGCTCAGGGCCCTTTGCGGCCAAGGATAGATTCATGTCTTCTGTTATCGACGCGACCCTGTCGCGCCGCGCCGTGCTGGCTGGCTTTGCCAGCCTCGGCGCTCTCGCTCTCGCCGGTTGTTCCACCACCGGAACCCAGCGCCCCGTCATCGCCGAGCCGATCCGGCCAGTCGTACCGCCCGACGTGCTGGCCATGTATGCCGCGCGGCCTGAGGAAGACTACCCGGTGCCCGCAGCCGACATTTCCCAAGTGGACCCCAAATTCTGGCGCCAGGAGGTCGAGAACACCACCGGTCAGCCCGCGGGCCGTGTGGTGGTCGATACCGGCAATTATGTTCTCTATTTCACCATGCCCGAGGGACGGGCGATGCGTTATGGCGTGGGCCTCGGCCGAGCGGGCTTCGAATGGAGCGGCGAGGGTCATATCGCCTACAAGCGCAAATGGCCGGTCTGGACCCCACCCTCAGAAATGATCGAGCGCCAGCCTGAGCTCGAAATGTATCGCCACGGTCAGCCACCGGGGCTGCTCAACGCCCTCGGCGCCCGCGCCCTCTACATTCACCAGGGCAATCGCGACACGCTCTATCGCATTCACGGCACCATGGATGTCGCCACGATAGGCAAGGCAGTTTCGTCGGGCTGCGTGCGGCTGCTGTTCCACGATGTCATCGACCTCTACGAGCGCGTGCCCAGTGGTGCCCCGATCGTGGTGCTCTAGGCCCGCATGTTAGCCAAACAAAAAGCCCCGGAGTTCGCTCCGGGGCTTTTTTTGTGGTTCTGCTTGCTGGGATCAGCCGCCGAAGATCAGGTCCATCAGCGTCCGTTGGCGCTGGGGCTCCTGGTAGACCTGTTGGGGCTGCTGCTGCACCTGGGCGGGCGGGATGATCTGACCCTGCGGCACGATCTGCTGCGGCTGCTGCGTGGCGGGCGCGCTCGGCACCCAGACCTGCTGCCCGGTGGCGGGATCGGTAACGAGCACCATGGGCAGGCCGGTCTGCGGATCGATCGGCGCGGCCTCCATGCCGGTGGCCTGCTGCTGCAGCGGGAAACCGGTCAACGGATCGATGGCCTGACCGTTGGCGTCGTACTGGACACCCGTACTTTGCGGCACGGTTTCGATTGGCAGGCCCGTTGCCGGGTCGATCTGGCCCTGGACTGGCTGTCCTGTCGTCGGATCATACTGGATACCGGTCTGCGGATCATACTGCATGCCCGAGGCCGGATCGTATTGCAGGCCAACGGGCAGGCCGGTCGCCGGATCGACCATGGTGCCGGTCTGGATCGGCGGATTGCCGCCCTGCGTACTGATGGGCGTCAGCCCGTCGATAGGCAGGCCCGTGGCGGGATCGATGGCCACGACCTGACCGGTGGCCGGATCGGTCGTGGTCTGCACCGGCTGACCCGTGCCGCCGTCGACATACTGAACCTGCGGCTGGCCCGTAGCCGGGTCGATCACCGGCTGGCCGGTCGCAGGGTCGATCATCTGCTGGGCGATCAATTGCCCGGCATAGGAGCCGCCCGGGATGGCGGTCGGGGAGCGGCCGGCATGCGCCTTGGTCATGAATTCGGACCAGATGTTGGCCGGAACATTGCCACCGGACAGCGTGGTCTTGGTGTCGTTGTCATTGCCGAGCCATACGCCCGTCACCATAGCCGAGGTGTACCCGACAAAGAGCGCGTCGCGTGCATTCTGGCTGGTGCCCGTCTTGCCGCCGAAATCCCAGCCGCCCAGATTCGCGCCCTTGCCCGTGCCGACTTCCACAGCCGTCTTGAGCATGTCGTTCATCTCGGCCAGCACATTGGGATCGATGACCCGGCCAGGACCCGCGGTCGAGGCTTCGTACAGCACATTGCCCTCGACATCGGAGATCTTGGTGATGACGTTGGGGATGACGCCATTGCCGCCATTGGCAAACGGCGCGTAGGCGCTCGTGAGCTCGAGCAGGTTCACTTCCTGGGTTCCCAGGGCGATCGAGGGAACCGGCGTCAGGTTGGAAGAAATGCCCATGCGCATGGCTACCTCGACCACCTTTTCGGGGGTGACGTCGATGGCGAGGCGTCCGGCGATGGTGTTGAGCGAATAGGCCAGGCCCTGGCGCAGGGTCACGGTACCGGCATACTTGCCGCTGGCATTGCGGGGGCTCCAGCCGTTGTAGTCGAACTGGGCGTCCTCGGCCAAAGTGTCGGGCGTATAGCCCTTTTCCATGGCGGCCATGTAGACGAAGGGCTTGAAGGTCGAGCCGGGTTGGCGCTTGGCCGTCACGGCACGATTGTACTGGCTTTGCTGGTAATCGACGCCACCGACCATGGCACGCACCGTGCCGTCCACGTCCATGGCCACCAGCGCACCCTGGCTGAAGCCGCGATTAGGGCCCTCGTTGGCGACGGCTTCCTTGACGATGAACTCGGCGTCGCGCTGCATCTTGTAGTCGATGGTGGTCTGCACCACGACGTCGGATTTGATCTCGCCGATATAGGCGGTCATCAGGCTTTCGACCCAGTCGGCGACGTAGGATTCCGAGCCGGCGACGACGGTGCGGATCGTCTGATTGGGGTCGATCCGGGCGGCATTGGCCTCCTCGGAGGTAATGTAGCCCTCACGTGCCATGAGGTTGAGTACGATCTGCTGGCGCTCGCGCGCCCGATCGGGATTGGATTTGGGGTTGTAGGCCGAGGGTGCAGGCAGAATGCCGACCAGCATCGCCGCCTGTCCGAGCGACAGGTTGCGCGCGGAAACGCCGAAATAGGTCTGCGCCGCAGCCTCGATGCCATAGGCACCGGCGCCGAAATAGACGCGGTTCATGTAGAGTTCGAGGATTTCTTCCTTGGAGAAGTTTTGCTCAAGCCAGACCGCGAGAATGGCCTCCTGAACCTTGCGGCCCAGGGTCTGGTCGGGAGTCAGGAAGAGGTTCTTGGCAACCTGCTGGGTCAGGGTCGATGCACCGCGCGTCACTTCTCGCGCCTGGACGGACTCGACGGCCACCGACAGGAGACCGATCGGGTCGACGCCGAAATGGCTCATGAACCGGCGGTCTTCCGAGGCGATGAACGCGGCCGGCACATAGTGCGGCAGTTCGCGGAAGGTCACGGCCTCGCCACCGGTCTGGCCGCGATTTGAAATCAGGCTGCCATCGGCCGCGAGGATCCGGATATTGGGGGGACGCTCGGGAATGGCCCAGGTGTTGGATGCCGGGAGCTGCGCCCCATAATAGACCACGATGCCGATAACGGCGAGGCCGCCCCAGAGGCAGGCTACGAAGCCCCACCAAAGGAGGCCCATGAGAAAGCCGCCGGAGCGCTTCTTCTTGCGATTGCGCGCGGGTTCGGCCTTGCCCCTGCGGGGTTGTTTTGGGGCCTTGGGCGGCTTGCTGCCACCACCACCGCCGCCGTTGCGGCCACTTGGGCGCACTTCATCGACCGAGAACGCCATGGACTGGCCCATGGCGGGCTGGCCCATGCTCGGCTCGACACGCTGCCCCTTGGCGGCAGGACGGGCCTGCGGCTTGGTCTGGCGTGCCTTGGGAGCACCAACGCGGTCATCGGCCGAAATGCGAAAATCCATCGGGCAAACCTAAAGCGGAAAAGGAGTACGCTGCTTCTACCCTGTTCGCCCGTCGAGGGAAACTCACGGTCACCAAGAGGTTAACGCCGGACCGACCGGCTCTTCATCGCTCGATGGGCGTCCAGCAGCGGTTGCCTACGCTTCTCCATGGCAAATGTGGCCGGTTTAAGGGACTTTTCTCAAGTCTTCGGGCATTGTTGCAGCGCAACAACAGCCACGCCCCGGCCACAAAGAAGTTGAACCAACGCGCCATGCGCTTTCTGCCCCTCGTCTTTGCACTATCCGCCCTCTTTGTTTTGCCTCAGGCAGCACAGGCCGACCCGGTGACGACAGCACTCAACGACGCCGTCGCCGCTTTTGCCAAGGCCCGTCCGCAGATGGGCCGCGAGGCCTTCGGTGTCGACGTGGCCGCCTATGGCGATGCTCTCACGGCCGGACGTTTCGCGTCCGCCTATTGGGGCGGCGAAATCGCGCTCGATCTTCATCAGAGCCGGGATGCCGGCGGCTCGTGCGGACGCTTCGCCGCCTATGTGCAACTGCCGCCACAGGACGGCACCATCCGCATGGTGGTGTGCCCGCAATTTTCGGCGGACGGCACAGCCGCCTTGCGGCGCCTCACGGTGTTGCACGAGATGGTGCATGTTGTGGCCGGGCCCGACGAATGCCGCGCCATGGCCTTCGCGGCGCGGGTCGAAGCGGCGGCGACAGGCGCATTCACGCCTGTCGACCGCTACTGGCAGGCCAATAATTGTCCGGCTTCGGCCTTCAGCCTGCCCTAGCGCCAGCCCAGCGCCGGCGCGACATATTTGAGAATGCTCTCGATGACATGGGCGTTGTATTCGACACCCAGCTGGTTCGGCACCGTCAGCAGCAGCGTATCGGCCTCGGCAATGGCCTCGTCCTTGCGCAGTTCCTCGATGAGCTGGTCCGGTTCGCCCGTATAGCCGCGACCGAAGACGGCCCGCTTTTCAGGCTCGATATACCCGAACTGGTCCTCTTCGGGCCGCCCTGCCCCGAAATAGAGGCGATCCTCGTCGCTCACGAGCGCGAAGATGGAGCGGCTGACGGAAACGCGCGGAGCCCTCGTATGGCCCGCTTCCGCCCAGGCGGCGCGATAGGCGCGGATCTGCTCGGCCTGCTGGATATGGAACGGCTTGCCGCTTTCGTCGAATTTCAGCGTCGAGGACTGGAGGTACATGCCCATCTTTGCCGCCCAGATCGCCGTGGCGTCGCTGGCCGCGCCCCACCAGATGCGCTCGCGCAGGCCTTCGGAATGCGGCTCGAGGCGCAGCATGCCCGGCGGGTTGGGAAACATGGGGCGCGGATTGGGCTGCGCGAAGCCCTGACCCTTGAGTACTTCCAGAAAGACTTCCGCATGCTGGCGGGCCATGTCCTGTTCGGTCTTGCCCTCTTCAGGCTGGAAGCCGAAATAGCGCCACCCGTCGATCACCTGTTCGGGCGAGCCACGCGATATGCCCAGCTGCAGGCGTCCACCCACGATCAGGTCGGCCGCTCCGGCATCTTCGGCCATGTAGAGCGGGTTCTCGTAGCGCATGTCGATAACGGCGGTCCCGAGCTCGATGCGCTTGGTCTTGGCGCCAGCAGCTGCGAGCAGCGGAAAGGGCGAGGCCAGCTGGCGGGCAAAATGGTGCACGCGGAAATAGGCGCCATCGGCGCCCAGTTCCTCCGCCGCTACAGCAAGATCGATGGATTGCAGCAGCGCATCGCCGGCACTGCGTGTCCCGGAATTGGGCGACGGGCTCCAATGGCCAAAGGACAGAAAGCCGATCTTTTTCATGAGGCGCCTCGCAGATGTTCGTTCGCCGACCTGATTACGCCTCGCGACGCGCTAGTAAAAGCTTTGCTTGGGGAACGAATTGGTCTCGATCCTCGAACAAGTGTCGATCTGGACTTGCGCGAGGCCGTCCGCCACAGTGCCCGGTGGGGGAGGGACCTGGGGTGATTGCGAGATTTTTGTGCGCGCTGGCCGTGCTGATGTGCAGCCTCGCGCCGGCGTCCGGCCAGAACCAGCCTGTCGGGGCCCACGCCCTCGAGGTCCTGCATGGCACGCTTGTCCGCCTCGAGGAGCACGGCACGTCCTTTGTGGCGCTCGAGCTCGCCAATGCGATCGACCTCGTCTGCCCGGAAGACGACCTGCTCTGCGAAGCTGCCAGCGGGCAGACGCGGCTCCATCTCGTCCTATCCGGAGATGACCTCTGGGATACATTCGAGGCCAATCTCGGCAAGCCGGTTCGGGTGATGGGCGAGGCGTTTTCGGCCCATTCTATTCACCACATGACCCCGGTCCTGTTCGTTGCGGAAACCATCGAGGCCGTTCCGTCGCTCGACATCGATATCGCCGAGGGTCGATATGTCGACGGATCGGCGCGCTGCCTCCGTCCGCACAACGACCATCGAACCGATCGATTTACCGAACTCTACGTCGCAAACGGCTCGCTGTCCTCCTGGCACCACGAGTCGCTTTGCACCGCCACTGCCGTCCACAAGGACGGCACCGGGCAGGAGATCAAGTGGCTCTGCTTTTCAGAAGGCGAAGAATTCGAGACCACATCCCGCCTGAGCCTGACCGATACGGGCGCGCTGCTCGATGACGACACCTTGCTCACGCGATGCATGCCGCCCTCGCCCATGCACGATGGCGAGCCCCTGCGCATCGCTCTGGTTCCGCCCCATGCCGACCTCGCATCCTATGGATCACGCGTCGGGATGACCGCGGTGATCGAGCGGTTTTCGGGCCGCGGCACCACCAATGCCGTCATGAGCGTCGAACACACTCCGCGCGATGCCTATATCTTCTGCACCTATTTTGCTGGCTCGCCGACACAGGGCTGCATCGAGGAAGAGCTGGCACGGTCCATCGCAGAGACGGCCACGGCCAACTGCACCACGGGCGTGTTCACCGACCTGCTGGGCGCGCGTTTTCAGTTTAAGGGGACAAGTGCACCGGGTGCGCTGACCGAATACGACATTGTAAACCTGGCCACTGGCGCTGTCCTCGATGGCTCCAGCGCTTCGGATTACGCGACGGCTTTGCAGGTCTACCAAGCGCTTTGCGCCGTGGGCGAACTCGAGCGGCCCCTGCTGAGCGCCGCCGACTACGACCGGGAATTCGATCGGCTCAAGGATTGGCGCGGCCAGATCCCTGCCGGCCTGATGTTCGATTTGCCGATCATGAAGTACGCCTTTCGGGAACGGCCAGCTGTTGCGCAGGCGCTGCTCGCCGCCATTCGCAGCAAGCCCATGCTCATGCATGGGCATTTCGGCTTCGTTGCCGCCAATGGTGGCAGTCTCTTCATCGATTACGGACAACGGGACATCTATGCCTGCTGGCTCGATGGCGAGCGCAACGTTTCCTATCGCCTTGGCACCATGCTGTCCCAAGGGCTCGACGGCTATGGCGTGGTCTGCCCGCAGTCGATCGGCGCGGCGCTGGCGGAATACGGCCCGCTCGTCGATCCGCAACAGGCGTTCGTGGCCGGCGGCCCGGATGGTGATGGCCATGAGGTGGACTGGCAGGGGATCGAGCACGATCGGGACCTTCTCGGCCTGGGCAAGGTGATCTACTACGACCAGTGCGGATCATCGCCGGATTTCAATCCCGAACTGTTTGCGGTTTTCGGGGGCACGTGGTTGTTCGAAGGCCGCTTCGAATCCGGGCTGATCACCTGTCACATCGGCAGTAGCACCTATAGCGAAACCGGAGACGCGCTTTACGTCGAAACCGAGTGTTCCGATTCCGGCTATGCCCCTTCGCTGTATGCATTCACCGTCACCCGAGATGAGCAGAACCGTCTGGCATTCGATGACGAGCCGGTCTCTCAGTGCACCGCGAGCTATCGCGCTGCACAGCAGCGTGCCGGTGTCGAGCGTTCCCAAGTGCGGCAGAATCCGATTTCCGGGCTCGAAGCAGGCGTCTTGGCAGACTGGTCGGGCCGGGACCGAGCACAGGTCTTCCGCTATCGTGATGTCCAGCTCTCACTGGCCGCGCGAGGCGAATACGGCGACCAGACCGTCACGCTCACCGGCTCGCGCGACGGCGCCGTCTTATTCGAAACCGAGATCACCGGCGGCCTGGGTGGCACGGGCGCCCTCGGCGTCTACCCGATGGCTGGCGATGGTTCGATGACGCTGATCGTCTCGTCATATACGGGCGGCGCGTCGTGCTGCACCGACATCCTCGCGGTGCCGCTGACGGATCGCCCCGAGGCACAAATGCTCGGCAGCTTCTATGGAGATTACTGGAGGGTGGACGACCTCGACGGCGATGGCCGCTTCGAGGTGCCGCAGTCCGACGAGCGTTTCAACTATCTCTACGGACCGCCGGGACTGTCATTCCGTCCGTTGCAGATTTTCGCGCAGAGCGGGGAGCGCATCGTCGATGCCACGCATGAAGCGCGGTTTCGATCGCTGGTGGTGGACGACATCAAGCTGAGCTCTGCCCAGTGCGGGGGAGAACAGGGCTGGATGCAGGCGGCATGCCTGAGCTGGTTGGCCACGAGCGCCCGCATCGGCACCGCCGACTCGACCCTGCGCGTCATCACCCGGAGGTTCAATGAAAACGGCCCACCCAAGGACTGGGGCGGGCCGATGGAAGCGGAGGCTTTTGTCGCCGATATGGTCGAGACGCTCACCGGACTGGGCTATCTGCCGGCCCGGTGAGCGATCCGGTCACACGTCGAGATTGCTGACGTTCAGCGCATTGTCCTGGATGAAGTCGCGGCGCGGCTCGACCAGGTCGCCCATGAGGGCGGTGAAAATCTGGTCGGCTTCGTCGGTCTGGCCCATTTCCACGCGCAGCAGGGTTCGGGCATTGGGATCGAGCGTGGTCTCCCAAAGCTGCTCGGCATTCATTTCGCCAAGACCTTTGTAGCGTTGCAGCGATACGCCCTTGCGCCCGGCATCGGTCACGGCCTTGAAGAGGCTGGCGGGGCCATAGATGTTGATCGTCTCGCCCTTGCGGGTCAGCGTCGGAACCCCACCGAAAAGCTCGTCGAGGCGCTCGGCCAGCTGGCGAAGCTTGCGGGCATCGGCGCTCTGGAGCAGGGCGCGGTCGATATAGTGCGTTTCCATCACCCCGCGCACGGTACGCGAGAAGGCAAGGGCATCATCCTCGTTGATCGCGCCGGCCCAGCCGCGTTCCAGCTCATCGGAGATGCGATCGAGGCGGCCGGCGACGCGCTTGAGGGTTTCAGCGCTCTTTTCGGGGTCGGCCATGCCGTCGGCATCGAGCCCGCCGACGATGGCCGCCTGCTCCACGAGATTGCGGTTGTAGCGCAGGTTGAGATTGTTGATGGCCTTCACGATGTCGCGCGACTGCTGAAGGATGGCAAGAAGGTCGTGACCGGCATGTTCGGCGCCGTCGCGGGTGCGGAACACCGCATCCTCCAGCCCGCCCTCGAGCAGGTAGTTCTCCAGCGCCTCTTCGTCCTTGAGATAGAGTTCGGACCGTCCGCGGGTGGCTTTGTAGAGCGGCGGCTGGGCGATGTAGATATGCCCGCGCTCGATCAGCTCGCGCGTCTGTCGGTAGAAGAAGGTCAGCAGCAAGGTGCGGATATGAGCGCCGTCGACGTCGGCGTCCGTCATGATGATGATCTTGTGATAGCGCAGCTTGTCGGGATTGAACTCCTCGCGACCGATGCCCGTGCCGAGCGCGGTGATCAGCGTGCCGACCTGATCGGACGAGATCATGCGATCGAAGCGTGCACGCTCGACATTGAGGATCTTGCCGCGCAGCGGCAGCACCGCCTGGTTGGAGCGGTCGCGGCCCTGCTTGGCGGAACCTCCGGCCGAGTCACCCTCGACGATGAAGATCTCCGACTTGGCGGGGTCGCGTTCCTGGCAGTCCGCAAGCTTGCCCGGGAGCGAGGAGATTTCGAGCGCACCCTTGCGGCGGGTCAGTTCGCGCGCCTTGCGAGCCGCTTCGCGCGCGGCAGCGGCTTCCACCACCTTGCCGACGATGGTCTTGGCCTCGTTAGGGTGCTCTTCAAACCACTGGCCGAGCTTTTCGTTGACGATGTTCTCGACCACCGGGCGGACTTCGGACGAGACAAGCTTGTCCTTGGTCTGGGACGAGAATTTTGGATCCGGCACCTTGACCGACAGCACGCAGGTGAGACCTTCGCGCGTATCGTCACCCGAAAGCTCGACCTTTTCCTTTTTCGCAATGCCCGAGGACGTGGCGTAGCCCGTCACCTGACGCGTCAGCGCGCCGCGCAGGCCCGCAAGGTGCGTGCCGCCATCGCGCTGCGGGATGTTGTTGGTGAAGCACAGCACGTTCTCGTGGTAGCTGTCGTTCCACTGCAGCGCCACTTCGACGGTGATGCCGTCCTTTTCCGAGCGCATGACGATCGGAGTTTCGATGACCGGCGCCTTGGACTTGTCGAGATACTTGACGAAGGCTTCGAGGCCGCCCTCGTAGAACAGCTCCACCTCGACCGGCTCAGGGTGACGATGGTCGCGCAGGTGAATGCGCACGCCCGAATTGAGGAAGGCCAGTTCGCGCAGGCGATGTTCGAGCGTCTTGAAGTCGAACTCCACCATGGTGAAGGTTTCGGTCGAGGGCAGGAAGGTGATCTCCGAGCCCGAGCGCCCCTCATAGGTGCCAGGCTGCTTGTCTTCCTTGTAATCCCCCACGACCTTGAGCGGCGCATCGGCGACGCCGTGCGTGAAGCTCATTTCGTGGATCTGCCCGTCGCGACGGATATTGAGCCTGAGGAACACCGAAAGGGCGTTCACCACCGAAACGCCCACGCCGTGCAGACCGCCCGAGACCTTGTAGGAGTTCTGGTCGAACTTTCCGCCGGCATGAAGCTGGGTCATGATGACTTCGGCAGCTGACACGCCTTCGGAGGCATGGATGCCAGTCGGAATGCCGCGACCATTGTCGTTGACCGAGCAGGACCCATCGGCATTGAGCGTCACCGTCACGAGGTCGGCATGACCCGCCAGCGCCTCGTCGATGGCATTGTCGACGACTTCGTAGACCATGTGATGCAGGCCCGAACCGTCGTCGGTATCCCCGATATACATGCCCGGGCGCTTGCGCACGGCATCGAGGCCCTTGAGCACCTTGATGCTGTCGGCGCCATATTCACTCGGGGTCGGATTTTCGCTGTCGCTCATGGGGTCCGAATCAGTCGATTTCACGTGACAAATGTTCTAGCGGAATGGGGCCGAAACCCCAAGGATTTTGGCCGTTTGCGCGGCTTTTGCCGGGGATAGTCACCCCTCGTGCGAGAGCCGCCCGTCGCGTACCGAAATCCGCTGCGCCCGATCTTCGAGCGCCTCGAAGAGAAGCGCATCGGTGCCGGTGAGGAAGCACTGCGTCCCGAGGCCATCCAGCGCCGCAAACAAGGCGCGCCGGCGATCCGGATCGAGATGGGCGGCGATCTCGTCGAGCAGCAGAAACGGCACGATCCCGGTTCGCAGGCGCACGAGGCGGGCATGGGCGAGGATGAGACCGATCAGCAGGGCCTTCTGCTCGCCCGTCGAGCCCAGCGCCGCCGGCATGGCCTTTTGGGCATGCACGACCTCCAGGTCGACCCGGTGTGGCCCTGATGTGGTGCGCCCGGCCGCTCGATCAAGCCCCCGCGCCGCATGCCAGCGCTGCATCAGCAAGGCCTCGAGAGCCGAGGAGGTGGCAGGCTGGGCCCCATCCTCGAACAGCGGCGTCAGCGCCAGCCGTGCAGCCGGAAAGCTGCCGTCGTCGAGACTTTCGGCGATCAGCGCCTGAAGGTGCTGCAGGCTGTCGGTCCGGTTGAGATGGATGGAGGCACCGAGCTCGGCCATCTGCGCCTCGATCGCCGCCAGCCAGCGCGGGTCGGCCTCTTCCTCGAGCAGCCTGTTGCGCTGCCGCATGGCCTTTTCGAAGTCGGACACGGCCGAGGAATGGGAGGGGATGAGCGTTGTCACCAGGCGATCGAGAAAGCGCCGGCGCTCGCCCGCAGGGCCGGAGAACAGGCCATCCATGCTGGGGGTTAGCCACAGCACCCGCAGATAATCGCTCATTGCCTCGATGGACCGCGCATTGGCGCCGTTGATGCGCACTCGCCGGCCGCCATCGGTCAGCGCCCCGGTGCCGATGTCGGAGGGGCCACTATCGGTCTCGACGGTAGCGGCAACGGCCCAGGGCATGTCGGAGCCCTGCGACTGCAGGGTATCGAAGCTCGCCCCACGCAGACCACGGCCGGGAGAGAGCACCGAAACGGCCTCGAGCAGGTTCGTCTTGCCCGACCCATTGGGCCCGGTCAGCACGACATGACGCTCGTCGAGATCGAGCGCGGCCGAGGCATAGTTGCGAAAAGCAGTCAGGCGCAGGCGGGAGATGTGGCGGATCATTCGGGCCAGTCTTCGCTCGGCCAATCGCGCGCCATGTGGATGACGCGCACGATAACTATGCTTTCGATGCCGTCGACCAGCTGCACCGCATAAGCGATCACATAGGGATAGCGCGCCAGGGGCTTTTCATAGGTTCCGAGCACGCGACCAGGTTTGCCTGTAGCGAAACGCCCCAACGCCGTTCCAGCCTCTGCGATCGCGTCGACAACGCGATCTGCCGCACCGGGATTATCGGCTGCCAGATAGGTCAGGATTTCCAGGTTGTCGCGCTGCGCTTCCACCGACCAGAAAACTGGCCTCATGCGTTGGTGTCTTTGCTTCGCCTGGCTTTCTCAACAACGTCCCGCATCTGAGCCACTGCCTCGTCATGGGGCACCAGCCTGCCTGCCGCGGCATCACCCAGACCGCGCTTGATCCCGTCGATGATTTCGAGCTCGCGGTCGACATAAGCGGCCACGGCCTCCCCAGCAAGAAACGACTTGCTGCGCCTTGTGTCAGTGGCGATCCGGTCGAGCTTTTCCTTAACCTCGGGCGCGAGGCGTATGGTCATCGTTGTGCTAGCAGACATCGGACTGGGTTCTGTGTTGGGATGTACACAACCTAACACAGAGCAGTTTAACCCTCAATGCTTACACCCGCATCGGCATCAGGACGTAAAGCGCGTTGGCCTCGCCTTCTTCCTTCACCAGCGTCGGCGAATTGGCGTCGTTGAACAGGAAGACGGCGCTTTCGGAACGGATCTGCTGGATGATGTCGAGCAGGTACCGGGCGTTGAAGCCGATCTCGAAGCCATCGGTGTCGAAATCGACAGCCACTTCCTCGGATGCCGTGCCGTGGTCGGGATTGGTGACCGAAAGCTCGAGCAGGCCATCGCGGGCCTGGAGCTTGACCGCCTTGCCGCCGCGATCGGAGGCAATGGTAGAGACGCGATCCACGGCCACGGCGAAGCCGGCCTTGTCGACCAGCATCTGCTTGTCGTTGTTCTTGGGCGTCACCCGGTCATAATCGGGGAAGGTGCCCTCGATGAGCTTGGAAAGCAGAACGACCGGACCCACGGTGAAGCGGATCTTGGTGTCACTGACCTCGACATGGACGTCGCCGTCGATGCCGTCGAGCAGCTTCTGGACTTCGCCGACGGTCTTTTTGGGGACGATGATGCCGCTCATGCCCGAAGCGCCCGAGGGCGCCGCGATCTCGGCGCGCGCCATGCGGTGGCCGTCAGTCGCGACGGCGCGGAAGAGGCTGCCCGAAGCGCTGTTCTCCACGGCATGGAAATAGATGCCGTTGAGATAGTAGCGGGTTTCTTCGTTGGAGATGGCGAACTGGGTGCGCTCGATCAGCTCGCGCAGCGATGCGGCGGCGATGTCGAAGTCATGCGCGAAGGCGCCGGACTTGAGATCGGGGAAGCTGTCGGGGGAGAGGCAGGCGAGGTTGAAGCGCGAGCGGCCGGAGGTGAGAACCATGTTCTCGCCGCCATCGGTTTCGAGGCGGACTTCAGCGCCATCAGCCAGCTTGCGGACGATCTCGTAGAGCGTGTGCGCCGGAACCGTGGTCGAGCCCGGGGTCGAAACCATGGCCGGGACGCTTTCCGTCACCTCGATATCGAGGTCGGTGGCGCGCAGTTCGACACGATCGTCGCTGGCTTTGAACAGGACGTTGGCCAGGATGGGATAGGTGTTGCGGCGTTCAACCACCCGATGCACATGGCTCAGCGACTTGAGCAGATGATTGCGTTCGAGCGTGACTTTCATGGAGTTCATCTTCCTGGCATACGCGGCGGCAAAAACCCGGCAACCGGCCGGGGTTGGACGTTTACAGTTTCATAAGAAATTGGCAAGGCCAGCAGGCTTCTGGTCGCACCCAAGCTGTGGATGTCAGCTGCGGAAATGCACGGTGATGTCGAAACGCTCGCCAGAGGCCGCGCCCAGGGCCTCGAGCTCCGCAAAAGGCAGGCAGCGCTGAATGGCGCGCACCACCGATTGCATCAGCACCGGATACTTGCCCGCCGTGCGTTCGCTCTGTGGGTCGATGAAGGGATCGCCATCGAGCGTCCCGTCGCCAAAGAAGGCGAGGCGAACCGATATGGTGCGATCCTCATATCCAGGAGGCAGGGTCCAGCAGCCCAGCAGCTGCTCCTGGACGGACACGGCAATGGCAAGGTTCTGCTCCGCCAGCTGCGCAGGCGTCAGGTCCTCCGCCACAGATGGGGTTACGACGAGCAGGAGCGGCAGCAGAAGGGCGAAGCGAAGCATGGACAGTCCCTGCCCTGCGGACGCGTTCAGATTATGGCGCCTTTGCGGCTTACACACAGCTCACAGCAGAGACGTGACCGGGCGCCCACCGCACATGCCATCAGCGAGCGGGTGGGGAAAAGACCGGACGCGCTTTTGGCGCGACCGTGAAGGACACCGGGGCGTCGTGCCCTGCGAGCATAGCTCTCCGGGCGTTCGGTCCTAAAATCGCTCAACCGGAGCGATTTTGCGACGGTCAAGCCCACCGCCGGACCTCACTCCTCCAGCATGCGCTTCAGGAGTTCGATTTCCTGGCCCAGTTCCATATCGTCCTTGATCATCTGTTCGACCTTGCGAACCGAGTGGAGGACCGTGGTGTGGTCGCGACCACCGAAGCGACGGCCGATTTCGGGCAGCGAGCGGCTGGTGAGCGCCTTGGCCAGATACATGGCGATCTGGCGCGGGCGCACCACGTCGCGCGAGCGGCGGGCCGAGAGCAGTTCATTCCGCGGCACCTTGTAGTGGCGCGAGACGATCTTGAGGATGTCCTCGATGCGGACGCGCTTGGCGTCGCGGGCACGGATGAGGTCGGCCAAGGTTTTTTCGGCAAGCGGCACGGTCACCAGTTCGCCGGTCAGCTGGTAGGCGGCGACGAGGCGGTTGACGGCGCCATCGAGATCGCGGCCGTGGCTGATCACCGAGCGGGCGATGTAGTCGACGACCGGGCCCGGGAAATGCAGACCGAACCGGGCCGTGGCCTGATCGGCGCGGCGCTGGACGATGTCGCGACGCAGGTCATGATCGAAGGACGAGATCGGGACAACAAGGCCGCCGGACAGGCGCGAGCGCACGCGCTCGTCGAGCATTTCGAGATCGCGCGGCGGGGCATCGCCGGCCACCACCACCTGCTTGGCGCCGGTCAGCAGCGCTCCCAGCGTATGGCCGAATTCGGTGGCCGACTTGCCCTGAAGGAACTGCATGTCATCGATCAGCAGCAGATCGACGCGGCGCAGCCATTCCTTGAAGCCGAGCGCGCTCTGGCGCTGCACGGCGGTGATGAAATGGTACATGAAGTGGTCGGCCGTCAGGTAGACGATATTCTTGGACGGGTCCGCCTGGCTCACCGCATGGGCAATGCCGTTGAGCAGGTGAGATTTGCCGAGACCAACGGTGGAGTGAATGTAGACCGGATTAAAAGTGACGGCATTGTTGATGGCGGCACTGGCGATCTGCTTGGCGACGCCGAAGGCCATTTCGTTGGCCGAGCCGGCCACGAAAGTATCGAAGGTCATGCGCGGATCGATGGCGCTGCCATTGAGAGCGTCGCCGGACTTGGCATTGTCCCTTACAAGGCGCGGCATGGCGGTCACGGCAGCGACAGGCGCGGGCGTGGTCTCGGTTGCAGCAGGTGCTTCGGGAGCCACTTCGGCGACAGGCGCCAGGCGCGGCCGGGCCTGGCCGTTAACGCGCATCGTCACCTGAAGGCGTGCGGCCTCGGGAATATCGTTGCGGAAGGCTTCGACGATGCGGTCGGCGTAGTTGGACTGAACCCAGGAACAAAGGAAACGTGTCGGAGCACTCAGATGCACCAGGTCATCGACGATTTCCTCGAGCTCGAGCCGGGCGAACCAGGAGGCAAAGACGTCTTCACCGACAGCAGCCTTGAGGCGTGCACGGACGCGAACCCAGAGTTCGCGGTGATCGGGAATGGAGACGTCGGGAGTGGCCATGACAGGATTGCCGCCTTTGCTGGAAGTGGAGGGAGAGGAGGAATTGGTATCGGCCCAATCGTCCCTTCCCGCGGTCGCCTGTCGCATCATCGTGTCTAGCCCCATTCTGTTGCCGCCTTGTCCGGCCCGCATAGCCGGAAAGCCCCTGTTATATTGATGTGTCCTTCCGGTCCCTGATGGCCCGGTTGTTTTGGACACGGCTTCGCCCCTGCCCCTGCTCGCGCAGGCGCATGTTTCCTGTGCGGTGGCATCACCTGCCCCCGTCTTCCACTTGACCTTTCACCTGAACCCGGCCTGCCCCGGCCGATGTCGAATGAACGCTACCAACTCAAATTTGACTGACCGTCCGAAGGCGGCCCAACCCAAAAATCTCTGGCTGAAAACTCCGGTGATAACATCCGGAACTACCCCAAACTCGAGCGTCCTTGCGTCTGCCCGCCTCTGGGTCGGGAGGGTCGTTCCACCCCTCTTTTTCCCCGTTGGCCAAAGTACCCTAGCGGCCAGATATTGGAGCAGCAAGACGTGAATCGTTGAAAAAGGGTCTTGACTCTAACACTGCTTTTTCGGGGTCCGCGGAGGCTGAAAACTAGGGTCCGGCAAGACCCTGTGACTCAAGGCAGAATCGAACACTTAGCGGTCGCGAAGAGGTTAAAATATTATTTCAACCGGGTGTTACCAGCGGGCTTTGTAGCCCGTGCCAGGCACTTCACAGCGACCTGCAACGTCTTGCCGCAGCTGAAGAAATCGGAAGCTTCGCGCTTCGTTCTCCCCGCTGCGACACCGTCACCGGATAGTCATGTGACAGAACAATGGCGAAAAAGCTTCCCCGCTGCACCGTACAACAAAAAGGGCTCCCTCGGGAGCCCAGAATGCAGACTTCGGCAGCAACGCCTCAAGTCTCTCGATTGGCCTGGATCAGACCGCGAGAGCCTTCACGCGGCTGTTGAGGCGGGAGACCTTGCGCGATGCCAGATTGGCATGGACGATGCCCTTGCCGGCAGCGCGATGGATCTCGGGCTCGGCGGCCTTGAGAGCGGCGAAGGCAGCAGCATGATCACCCGAGGTGATCGCTTCCTCAACCTTGCGGATGAAGGTGCGCACGCGGCTACGACGCGACTTGTTGACCGCGGTGCGGGCGGCAATCTTGCGGGTCGCCTTCTTGGCTGACGGCGTATTGGCCATTTAGGTCCTCTTGGATCGTCCGACCGGCAGAAACCACACCAAACTGGCGCCGCAACCTGCCGGGATGAAATGAAAGCGGCGGCAAGCTGCCGCCAAGTCGGGGGGTCTATAGGGGATAGAGGGGGAGGCGTCAATACGATTCCGGCGTGAGGGGGCACTGCGTTGCAGCGTCCAAGCCCGGATCTTCCCGCGCCGTCACCACCCGGCTTGTCCTTGTGGTCCATGCCGCCGCAAGGGTGATTGCCGGATAAGCCGGGCAACGACGAAGGAACGCCAAGGCCAGCGATCACTAATGCGCTTTTTGGCACACGGGACAGTAGAACGTCGAGCGTCCCGATTGCACGATCCGTTTGACCACGCCCTTGCAGAGCGGGGTCGGGCACGGATCGCCTTCGCGATCGTAGACGGCGAAGTTGTGCTGGAAGTAGCCCTCGCCGGTGGTGCTGCGGAAATCGCGGATGGTCGACCCGCCGACCTCGATGGCGGCGGTGAGCACCTCGCGCACCCCATAGGCAAGGTCGTCCAGCGCCTTCTTGGGCTTGCCCGCCTTGGTGACGAGCGTTCTCGCCTCGACCGTGGGCAGGATATGGGCCCGGTGCAATGCCTCGGCGACATAGATATTGCCGAGCCCCGCCACGACACGCTGGTCGAGCAGGGCCGCCTTGATCGGCGCCTTCTTGCCGGCGAAGGCAGCGGCCATCTGCGCGGAAGAAAATTCGTTACCGAGGGGCTCTGGCCCGAGTCCCCTCAGGTAGGGGCTCTGCTCGATATCGTCATAGAGATCGATGAAGCCGAAGCGGCGCGGATCGGCGTAGATCAGGTGGCTCTTGCCGTGCCGGGGGTGATCGAGCGTCCAGATCATGTGATCGTGCTTGGGCTCGGTGCCCGGCTCATAGTAGCGCGGCGGCTTGTCGATGCCGTGTTCGGCAAAGCGCCAGGAGCCTGTCATGCCCAGATGGCTGAGCAGCGTTTTGCCACCAGACAGGGTCATCAGCAGGTATTTCGCCCGCCGTCCGACCGTCTCGACCCTCTGGCCCTCCAGTGCCGCCTTGAGGCCATCGGGAAATGGAAAGCGCAAATCCTTGCGATTGAGGACAACGGTTTCGATGGTCGCGCCTTCGAGCCAGGGGGCCAGGCCGCGGCGGACGGTTTCGACCTCGGGCAGTTCGGGCATGGCTCAGCTCTCCTTCACCCTGCGCGACTTTGTGGCATGGGCAAGCCTTTATGGCTTCTATATATGGGCAGTACGCAATCTATCGCGATCAGTACAGATCGCCGCGAGGCCCTGCCATGACCCAGTCCAGCCAGACCACCCATTTCGGCGAGCGGATCGTCGCCCTCGAGGAAAAGCAGGGACTGGTGAACCAGGTCTTCCATGACGTCGCCGACCGCTACGACCTGATGAACGACCTGATGAGCGTCGGGGTTCACCGGCTCTGGAAGGATGCCATGGTGGCCGAACTGGCGCCGCCCAAGGCCGGCACCCGCCCGTTCCGGGTGCTCGACATGGCCGGCGGCACCGGCGACATCGGCGAGCGTATCGTCAATGCCTCGCTTGGCCACGCGTCGGTGGTCGTTTCCGACATCAATGCCGACATGCTGCGCGTTGGGGCCGAGCGTGCCAAAGGCTGGCGCTATCCGGGGCAGGTGGAATTCGTCGAGGCCAATGCCGAAGAGCTGCCGTTCGAGCCCAACAGTTTCGATGCCTATACGATCGCCTTCGGCATCCGCAACGTGCCGCGCGTCCAGAAGGCGCTCGACGAGGCCCGTCGCGTGCTCAAGCGCGGCGGCCGCATTCTCGTGCTCGAATTCAGCCAGGTCGACGTGCCGGGCTTCGATGCGTTCTACAAGCTCTATTCGGACCGGGTCATCCCGCCGATGGGCCGGGTCGTCACCGGCGACGCCCAGCCCTACCAGTATTTCATCGAGTCGATCCGCAAGTTTCCCGCCCCGCCCGAATTCACCGGCATGCTCGGCAAGGCCGGGTTCAAGCGGGTCAAGCACACAAGCATGACCGGCAATATCGCGACCCTGTTCTCGGGCTGGAAACTCTAGCCCATGTCCTTCGGCTCGACGTTCCGTCTCATCCATGCCGGCTGGGTGCTGGCGCGCGAGGGCGCCTTTTCGGTGCTGCCCGTGGAATCGCTGCCGCCGATGATACGCGCGGGCATTGCCATGGCACGCCTCGTGGAACGGCGCGATGTGCGCCGCACCGGCAGCATCGAGCGGCTCAACGCCGCGCTTCACAAGCTCGGCCCCAGCTACGTCAAGTTCGGCCAGACCCTGGCCACCCGCCCCGACATCGTCGGCGCGCAGGCCGCTGCGGACCTTTCGGGCTTGCAGGACCGCATGCCGCCTTTCGATCCGACGCTGGTACCGGGCATTCTCGACACCGCGCTCGGCGTCAAGGCGCAACACCTGACCGAGATCAGCGAACCGGTTGCAGCCGCTTCGATCGCGCAGGTGCACAAGGCCACGCTGCGCGCCCCCGGCGAGGTGCCGAGGCTCGTTGCCGTCAAGGTCCTGCGCCCCGGCGTCGCCGAGCGGTTCCACGCCGATACTGACAGCCTTTATGCCGGCGCGCGCCTCGCCGAGGCGTTCTCGCCAGCCAGCCGGCGCCTCCAGCCGACCCAGGTCGTGCGCACGCTCGACCATTCGATGCGGCTCGAGCTCGATCTGCGGCTCGAAGCCGCCGCCATTTCCGAGATGTCCGAGAACATCAAGGACGACACCGGCTTCCGCATTCCCGACGTGCACTGGGACCAGGTGGCGCAGAATGTGCTCACCACGACATGGATGGACGGCATTCCGATCCGCGACCATGCGGCCATCGATGCCGCCGGCATCGATCGCAAGGCCCTGGCCTCCAAGCTCCTGCAAAGCTTCCTGCGCCACGCCATCCGCGACGGCTATTTCCATGCCGACATGCATCCGGGCAATCTCTTCGCCGATCCGCGCAGCGGCGACGTGATCGCGGTGGATTTCGGCATCATGGGGCGCATCGGCAAGCGCGAGCGACGCTTTCTCGCCGACATCCTCTACGGGTTCATCACCCGCAACTATCGTCTCGTCGCGCAGCGCCACTTCGATATCGGCTACGTGCCCGAAACGCAGTCGGTGGAAGACTTCACCCTCGCCATCCGCTCGATCGGCGAACCGCTGCATGGCCGCACCGCCGCCGACATTTCCATGGCCAAGGTGCTCGGCCAGCTCTTTACCATCACCGACCTGTTCGAAATGCGGACCCGTCCCGAGCTGGTGCTGCTGCAGAAATCCATGGTGCTGGTGGAAGGGGTGGCGCGCAATCTCGATCCGGATCTCGACATCTGGACCGTCGCCGAGCCGGTGGTCGGCGAATGGCTGCGGCGCGAGGAAGGCCCGGTCGGCCGGATCGAAGACCTCATGGGTCATCTCGGACGGCTCAGCGAGGCCGCCGGCCGCGTGCCGACGCTCCTGGCGCAGGCCGAGCTCACCATGGCCGAACATCGGGCCCTGATGCACCGTCCGCCCGATAGGCTGATGCGGGGCGCCATCCTCTCGGTCCTCGGCGCCGCGCTCGTGCTGCTGGTGACCCTCATCTGGCAGGTGATCGTCGGTTCTTGAGGCTTGTCCGACCGGCCGTTCCAACCGTAAAGTGCCCCGAGAGCAGGCAAAAGCGCCGACGGAGAAGCAGCATGAGCGTCAAACTTCTGGGCAAGCTCGCGGCCACGGCGCTGCTGGCGGCAGGGCTTTCAGGCTGCATCGACATTGATGTGGAAGTGGCGATCACCAGTCCCACGACGGCCAGGGCGACCATGACGCAGGTCATGAGCGCGGACATCTACGCCATGGTGAAGATGAATGCCGAAGGGCAGGCCATCGACGAGGACAGTTTCTGCGCCGACGGCGACATCACCGAAAATGCCGATGGCAGCGCCACCTGCGTGATGGTCGAGGAAGGCGCCTTTGCCGATCTCGATCTTGGCCAGGACGATGGCGGCATAACCTTTACCGAGGCTGGTCCCGGCCTCGTGCGCGTCGCGCTACCGACCGCGCAGATGAAGGCCGAGCTTGGCGCCGAAGAGCAGATGGACGAAGAAACCCGCCAGATGGTCGAGGCGTTCTTCGAGGGCCGCACCATGACCGTCATCATTTCCGGCGCCGAGATCGTCGAGAGCAACATGACGGTCGCGGGCGACCGTCGCAGTGCCGAGCAGGTTATTCCGCTGCTCGACCTGATCAATGGCGATGTCGACCTGCCCGACGAAGTCTTTGCGGTAGTGCGCGCGCCGTGACCGTCCGTATCGCTGTCAAATGGCTCGAGCATGGCCTTGGCCTGCCCCTGCCCCGGCAACAGACCTCCGGAGCGGCAGGGCTGGACCTCGCCGCAGCGATCGACGCGGACGATCCGCTGACAATCGCGCCGGGTGATTTCGCCATGGTGCCGACAGGCCTCGCCATCGCTTTGCCCGAGGGATACGAGGCGCAGATCCGGCCCCGCTCCGGGCTTGCCGCCAAGTATGGCGTGACTGTGCTCAACAGTCCGGGCACCGTCGACGCCGACTATCGCGGCGAGGTCCAAATCCTGTTGATCAATCATGGCAAGATGCCGTTCGTGCTGCGTCGGGGCGACCGCGTGGCGCAAATGGTTGTGGCGCCCGTGAGCGCCGTGGAAATGGTGGAAGTACATGAACTGGACACGACCGAACGCGGCGGTGGCGGCCACGGCTCGACTGGCCGCTAGCGGCATCGCCTTTTTGGCCTTGGCCCTGCCGGCCTTCGCCGGCGACCGGGCCTTGATCGACTATATCGGGTATTCCGAGGATTTCCGGTATTTCGCCTTCGAGGAATTCGGCATCCAGGACGGCTCGGGCTTTGCCTATTCGAGCATCTATGTCGTCGACCTCAGTGCCGACAGCTGGGTCGTCGGCACGCCGATCCGCTTCCAGGCCGAGAGCGAAGAGACCACGATGCAGTCGGTGCGTGCGACGGTGGCGCAGAATGCCGCCGGGCATTTCGAGGAATTCCGCATCGATGTTCCGGTCGAAATCGCGGCCCTGATCGGCGACGGCGCACCCAATACCGATGCGAAGACCCTCGATTTCGGCGCACCGGGCTATCTGCCCGGAACGGTATCGGGCGATTACAGCCTCAGCCTCAAGACCTACGACACGACGGCCACCAGCCCCTGCAGCGACTGGTTCGGCATCGATCCGCAGGGCTACGAACTCACGATTGCCGATAGCGGCACGCAGCGTCTCGTGCACCGCGACGCCAACCTGCCGCGCTCGCGCGGTTGCCCCACCGACTATCGCATCCATTCTGTCGTCATGCCCTTCGGGGGCGTGACGCTGTCCAACGCCGTCGCCATCATCTCGGTCTATCCCGGCGGCTTCGAGGGGCCGGACCGGCGGTTCCTGGCGGTTCCCCTTGGCCTCTGATCCGCCTCTGGGCCCCGAGGAAACACGGCGCTACGCGCGCCATCTGGTGCTCAAGGGTTTCGGTGGCGGGGCACAGCAGAAACTCAAGGCGGCGCGCATTCTGGTGGTGGGGGCCGGGGGCCTTGGCAGCCCCGCCATTGCCTATCTTGCCGCCGCCGGCATCGGGCAGCTTTCGATCATCGATCCTGACAGGGTCTCGCTGTCCAACCTGCAGCGCCAGACGCTGCACACCACGCCAGCGGTCGGAACCGGCAAGGCCGAGAGTGCCGGCGCCTTCGTTTCCGCGCTCAACCCGCATGTCGGACTTGACCTTCATGCCGAGGCCCTCACTGAAGCCAACGCCGAGGCGCTGGTCGCATCGTGCCAGGTCGTTCTGGACGGCACCGACAATCTTGTGACACGGCGCATCGTCGCCGCCGCCGCGGCAAGGCTCGGGAGGCCACTGGTCTCTGGCGCAGTCTCGATGTTTTCGGGACAGGTGACGGTCTTTGCGCCGCATCTGGGTGGGCCAGGCCACGCCGCGCTATTTCCGGACGAAGCCAGCGACGACGCCCTCCCCTCCTGCGAAGCCAACGGTATTCTGGGACCTGTCACCGGCGTCATCGGCACGCTGATGGCGATGGAAGCGATCAAGCTTGTCACCGGAGTGGGCACGCCGCTGATCGGCCGGCTACTCGTCTACGACGCCCGCGACGCGCGGTTCTCGGAACTGTCCTACTGACCCTCGGCAACTTTTGCGGCGGCTTGTCGGTTGCGGCAGAACGGCGATACCGAGGTGCTTTGCATGACCGATGACGACCTGACCATGGATGAACTGGAAACGCTGGCGCTCTTTACCGAGCCTGGGCAGCCCGAGGATGTCGATCCGCAGCACTTCGCCAAGCTGCTGTCGCTGGCGCTGCTGGAGCAGAAGGAAGGCGGACCTGTCGTCACCGAAACCGGCCGCGAGCGTCTCGCTTCCAGGGGCAAGAATCCGGGGCCGGCGCTCTAATTCCTCTCGCCTAAGCCTCGGGATGCTTGAAGACCAGTGCGGCATTGGTGCCGCCGAAGCCGAACGAGTTCGACAGCACATAGCCCAGGTCCACGTCGTCGCGGCGCTGGCGCAGAATGGGCATATCCTCGAAGGCCGGGTCGAGCGTCTCGATATTGGCGCTCTCGGCGATGAAGCGGTTGCGCATCATCAGGATCGAATAGATCGATTCATGGACACCCGTCGCGCCCTGCGAATGGCCGGTCAGCGACTTGGTCGCCGAGATCGGCGGGCACTTGTTCTCGTTGCCGAAGACGGCGCGTAGCGCCTCGATTTCCTTGAGGTCGCCCACCGGGGTCGAGGTGGCATGCGGGTTGATGTAGTCGATCGGCGCCTTGATGTTCTTCAGCGCCATGCGCATGCAGCGCTCGGCGCCCTCGCCCGACGGAGCAACCATGTCCAGACCGTCGGAGGTGGCGCCATAGCCGACCAGTTCGGCCCAGATCTTGGCGCCGCGTGCCTTGGCGTGTTCGTATTCCTCGAGCACGAGCACGCCGGCACCGCCCGAAATGACGAAGCCGTCACGGTTGGCATCGTAGCAGCGCGAGGCCTTTTCCGGGGTCTGGTTGTAGTCCGAGCTCATGGCGCCCATGGCGTCGAACAGGTCGCTAAGCGTCCAGTCCAGGTCTTCGTGGCCCCCGGCAAAGACAATGTCCTGCTTGCCCAGCATGATCTGTTCCATGGCATTGCCGATGCAATGCTTGGACGTCGCGCAGGCGGCGGTGATCGTGTAGTTGATGCCCTTGATGCCGAAGGGCGTGGCCAGCGTCGCGGACGCCGTCGACCCCATGGCCTTGGGCACGGCCAGCGGCCCGACGCGCTTGGGCGAGGTGTTCTTGCGGGTGATGTCGGCCGCTTCCACGATGGTGCGGGTCGAGGCGCCGCCCGAGCCCATGACGATACCGGTCATGGGGTTGGAAATGTCCTTCTCCTCGAGACCCGCATCGGCGATCGCCTGCTGCATGGCGAGATAGTTCCAGGCCGCGCCCTTGCCCATGAAGCGGGTGACGCGGCGATCCAGAATCTCGAACGGGTCGAGGCGTGGGTCGCCCTTCACCTGGCTGCGGAATCCGAGCTCGGCATAATCTTCGGCGAAGATGATGCCGGGCTTGGCCGTGCGCAGGCTGGTCGTCACCTCGTCGAGCGAGTTGCCGATGGAGGAAATGATACCCATGCCGGTCACGACAACTCGTCTCATTTCAATCTCGCTCTTTGGTCTCGTGGTCAGGTCGCCCTTGGGGAGGCGCCGTCCTCATATAGTTCAGTTCTGGCCGGCAATAAGGCCGATCAGGCGGTTTGCTGCTCTTTGAGCTGCACGTCGGTGAAAAGCCCAACGCGCAGGTCCTTGGCTTCGTAGATCACCTTTCCGTCAGCCTTCACCCAGCCGTCGGCAATGCCGAGGGTCAGGCGCGAACGCATGACGCGCTTGAGGTCGATGCCATATTCCACCAGCTTCACGTCGTCGGTGACCTGGCCGGTGAACTTGATTTCGCCGCCAAGGGCGCGGCCCTTGCCGGGCTGGCCGATCCAGCTGAGGAAGAAGCCGGTCATCTGCCAGACGGCATCGAGACCCAGGCATCCGGGCATGACCGGGTCGCCGATGAAGTGGCACTTGAAGAACCAGAGATCGGGATTGACGTCGAGTTCGGCGCGCACCAGGCCCTTGCCATGGGCGCCGCCGGTTTCGTCGATCTGGGTGATGCGGTCGAACATCAGCATCGGCGGAGCGGGCAGGCGGGCATCGCCCTGGCCCGGAAGTTCGCCGCGGCCATGGGCCAGCAATTCTTCGTAGTTAAAGGCGTGTTGCCGATCGGCCATGGACGGTCCCCGCTTTGCTCAAGCCCCGTCTCGTATAGGCGAGGCGGGATAGGGTCAAGACAGCCATAGGTTTGAGCCCGCTGCGGGCCGGGCGCCGCGCGCTTGTGCCGAAACGCTCGCGCCAGTATAAGAAGCCCATATCGTCGGACCTGAAGAACGAGACTTACTGGCCCAATGCTCGACCGAGACACTGCCGCCCGGCCGCTGCCTTCCCGCAAGCCTTGCCTGACTGCCGTCCTGCGGATGGCGGGTCTGCGCCCCACACGGCAGCGCGTCGCCCTGGCCGAACTGCTGTTCGGCGGCCCGCACCGGCATGTCAGTGCCGAACAGCTGCATGGCGAGGCAAGCACCGCCAATGTCAACGTGTCGCTGGCCACGATCTACAACACGCTGCACCAGTTCCACGAAGCCGGGCTCCTGCGCGAAGTCGCCATCGACGCGTCGCGGTCCTATTTCGACACCGACACGTCTGACCATCACCACTTCTACGTCGAAGACGAGCAGCGGATGATCGACATTCCCGCCGATTCGGTGACCTTCAAGTCGCTCCCCACCGCGCCCGAAGGCATGGAAGTGGCGCATGTCGACGTGGTGATCCGCGTTCGCAAGGCGCCACGCTGAGCGCGGACCGCAGTGCCTTTCCCATGCTTGTCAAGCCGGTGACAAAGTGGACCGCCTTGACCATAGTGTGCGCCGATTTCAACAGCGGCAAAGGTAGCTGATGCCCGAAAAGGTCAACCTCAAAGGCTATTTCGACAGAATCGGTTTCGCCGGTTCCATCGCCCCGACATTGGCGACGCTGGAAACGCTGCATGCGCTTCACCCTGCCGCCATTCCCTTTGAGAACATTTCGCCACTGATCGGCGAACCGGTTCCGCTCGATCAGCCGAGCCTTGAAAAGAAGCTGCTGTCCGATAGGCGAGGCGGTTACTGCTTCGAGCACAACCTCCTGTTCATGCGGGTGCTGCAGGACCTCGACTACACGGTCCGTCCGCTGCTCGCCCGTGGGCTCATGAACAATCCCGACAACCAGAAACTCACGCACCTGCTGCTGCTCGTCGACATCAACGGGCAGAATTACATTGCCGATGTCGGCCACGGCGGGCTGACCCTCACCGCGCCGCTGCGCCTGCGTGCCGATGTCGAACAGACCACCCCGCACGAGACGTTCCGCCTCGTCGGGGGCGATCCGGACTGGACGCTCGAGGCACGTCTCGGCGACGCCTGGGAGCCGATCCACGCCTTCACGCTCGACCCTGCCGAGGATGGGGCGATCGAAGCCGCCAACGAGATGATGGCCCATACGCCGGGCACCAGCATGGTCTCCAACCTGCGCGTCGCGCTGTCGCCGCCGGGCCGCCGATTGAAGCTGCTCAATACCGGTTTCACCATCAAGCCGGTGGACGGCGAAAAGGAGCAGCGCGAGATCACCAGCATGGAAGCGCTGCGCTCGGTCCTGACCACCGAATTCGGTCTCGTCCTGCCCAATGACGAGCGGCTCGAGCCGGCGCTGTCGCGGCTCTTTCCGCTGCCGCCTGATCTGCCGGACCAGGCGCCGGTGTGATCGATGCCGCCGGTCCAGGTCCCGCTCGACAAGCTGCGTGAATTCGTCGATTTCGACGCCTTCTACCGCTGGCTTGCCGCCAATCACGACAGCGCGGACGAGATCTGGATCCGGATCTTCAAGAAGAGCAGCGGCAAGCCCACCATCACGCCGGTGGAGGCCATCGATGCCGTGCTCTGCTGGGGCTGGATCGATGCCATCAAGAAAAGCTGGGACGAGGAGAGTTTCGTCCAGCGCTATTGTCCGCGCCGCGCCAGATCGGTGTGGAGCCAGATCAACAGGGACAATGTCGCCCGCCTGTCCACACAGGGCCTGATGACCGAACATGGCCTTGTCCATGTCGAAGCGGCCAAGGCTGACGGCCGCTGGGACGCCGCCTACAAGACCACGCAGGAGGCGCCGGCCGACCTCCTCGCTGCCATCGCCGCCAATCCAGCGGCGCAGCAGGCCTATGACGGGCTTTCCTCGCAGAACCGTTTTGCCCTGACCTTCCGGACCATTTCATTGAAGACGGAGGCCGCTCGCAAGAAGAAGATCGAGAGCTTCGTCGCCATGCTCGAACGCGGCGAAACCATCTACCCGCAAAAGGCAAAGTCATGAGTGTCTGGGGCGCTTTTCTGCGCGGCATAAACCTGGGGAAGCGGCAGATGAAAATGGCCGAGCTCAAGGCGTGTCTCGAGGCCGACGGCTTTGCCGAGGTCAAGACCATCCTTGCCAGCGGCAATGTGCGACTCGCGGCCGACGGTACGCCCGACGCCATCAAGGCGCGCCTCGAAAAGGCAATCGCAGCGCAGTTCGGGTTCGAGGTCGGTGTCGTCCTGCGCTCGGAGGAGGAGCTTGAAACCATGCTGCGCGAGCATCCTTTCGGCACCCTCGATCCAGACGCCGATCTCACCCGTCATGTCATCCTGTTCGACAAGCCGCTGCCGCGCGATATCTCCCTCGAGAGCCGGCCGGGAGACACGGAAATCCTTCGGGTCGACCCGCGCGAAGTCTATTTTGCGGGCTACCGGCAGGCCAATGGCCGCTATACCGAGCATGTGGAGGAGGTGCTGAAGCCGCTTTATGCAAAGCTGGGCAAAGGCAATCTCGACACCATGCGCAACTGGAACACGATCGAGAAAATCCTGAAATGATCACCGTCTTCGGCTCCACCAATCTCGACCAGATCGGCACCGTTTCGCGCCTGCCCAAGCCAGGCGAAACCGTCGCGGGCGGTACCTTTTCGATGGCGCCGGGCGGCAAGGGTGCCAACCAGGCGCTGGCGGCGCGCCGCGCCGGTGCGGAGGTGCGACACGTGTCGGCCGCCGGCGAAGACGCGTTTGCGGACCTCGCGCTCGAGCTGCTCAAGTCGGGCGGCGTCGATCTCTCGCATATGCGCAAGGCCGAGGCCGCGACCGGCATCGCCATGATCTTCGTGGATGCGGCAGGCGAGAATGTCATCGCCATCCTTCCCGGCGCCAACGGCACGGTCAGCGCCGAGGACGCCGAACGGGGCCTGGCTCAGCTCACCCCGTCCGATACGGTGCTGGTGCAGCAGGAAGTGCCACAGGCGGCAACGAAAAAGGCGCTGGAGATCGCCCGCGAAAAGGGCGCCCGCTCGATCCTCAACACCGCCCCCTTTCTGCCCGACACGGCAAAGCTCGCGCCGCTAGCCGATATCGTGGTTGCCAACGAGACCGAGTTCTCGCTCCTCACCGGCCGCCCCATCGACCAGCTCGACGCGGCCATGCAGGATTGGGTCAACCGCACCGGCCGCACCATCGTCGTCACCCTCGGTCCGGAGGGCGCCCGCGCCCGTACGCCGGACGGCCCGATTTCGGTGCCGGCCCACAAGGTCAAGCCCGTCGATACGGTGGGCGCCGGCGATACGTTCTGCGGCTATCTTGCCGCCGGGCTCGATGCCGGCCATGATCTCGCAACCGCCCTGCGTCGCGCGGCTGTGGCGGGCAGCCTTGCCTGCCTCAAGCCCGGAGCGCAGCCTGCCATTCCGCTCAAGGGCGAGGTGGACGCCATCACCCGCTAGGAGGCCGCCGTGCCGCTCTTTCTTGCCGTCTACATGATGAAGGGCGACAACGTCGTCCGCTTCCGCGCCATGCCCAAGGCCGAACAGGACGCGGTAGACAATGCCGGCCTGCCGCAATGGGCCGATTGGGAAAAGCGCAACGCGGCGTCCATTGTCAACAAGGGCGGCATGGTGGGCAAGACCACCCGCGTCAGCATTGGCGGTATTGCCCCGGCCAGCAATGACATTTGTGGCTATGTGATCGTTGAGGCCGACAGCGCGGAGGACGCCGCCGCCCTGTTCCGCGACCACCCGCACTTCAACACCTTTCCGGGCGACAGCGTCGACATCATGCCTTTCGTGACCGAGCCCGATCTCTAGGCCGAGGCTGCGGCGCTGAACCGCTCGCGATAGGCGCTGGCCGAAAGGCCGGTGACCTTCTGGAACACCCTGCGGAAGGCCGAGGGGTCCTTGTAGCCGACAGTCCAGGCGATCCGCTCGACAGTGTCGCGGCTGAATTCAAGCTTTTCGCGCGCCAGTGCAATGCGCAGCGCCTGCACGTATTCGGTTGGCCTGAGGCCGGTCGCCTTCTGGAAGCGGCGCAGGAAGGTGCGCTGTTCGAGCCCGGCCTGCGCTGCCAGTTCAGCCAGGGCGATTTCCTCGCTGCGATGGGCCTGCAACCAGTGCTGCACCTTGAGGATCGGCGCGTCGCCGTGGGTCAGGCGCGGCGCGAAGGCTGCGTAATGCCGCTGCTCTCTCCCGGACGGATCGACGAGCAGGAATTTGGCCGTATCGGCCATGACGGTCCGGGGGCTCGACCTTTCTTCACGAAAGCGCATTCCGCGTGTCAGCCCCGTTGTGCTGACCCGGAAATATATCATATAGGTTCTACAAGAAAGCAGACATCTAATGCCGATGAGCTCCGTATGGGGCGCAGCGGGTGGGAGAAACCAGCGTGAAAATCGTCGATATCACCGTGACAAAGTTCACCTACAAGACGCGCAAGCATCAGGACAGCCACGGTCATTCCCACCCGGGACCGGAAAAGGATGCCACCCAGGCCATGCTGACGGTCAAGACCGACACCGGCCACGAGGGCTATGCCTTTCAAAGTCCGGACGCGCTGCGACCGGCCATTGTGGACAAGTATTTCAAGCATGCCGCGATCGGCGAGGACGCATTTGCCCGCGAGCGTATCTGGCAGGATCTCGAGCGCAGCCAGCGCGGCAGCGGCGGCCACTTTGCCGATCGCAGCCTCGGCGCGCTGGACCAGGCCCTCTGGGACCTGGCCGGTCGTGCGCTGGGTGTCCCGGTCTACAAGCTGCTCGGCGCCTATCGCGACAAGATTCCGGCCTATGGCAGCATCATGTGCGGTGACGAGCTCGAAGGCGGCCTGGCCACTCCGGACGACTACGGCAATTTCGCCAAGACGCTGGTCCAGCGCGGCTACAAGGCCATCAAGCTGCACACGTGGATGCCGCCGATTCCCGGGGCGCCTAACCCCAGGCGCGACGTCGAAGCCTGTGCCGCCGTGCGCGACGCCGTGGGCCCCGACATCGCCCTGATGCTCGACGGCTATCACTGGTACAGCCGCACCGATACGCTCTACATCGGCAAAGAGCTTGAAAAGCTCGACTTCACCTGGATCGAAGAGCCGATGAACGAGTCCAGTCCATCCTCCTATGCCTGGCTGTCGCAAAATCTCAGCCTGCCGGTGCTGGGGCCGGAATCCGCGCCCGGAAAATACTGGACCCGCGCCGAATGGGTGAAGGCCGAAGCCAGCGATATCCTGCGGGCCGGCGTGCTGAATTCGGCCGGCCTATCGCCCCTGATGAAAACCGCGCATCTTGCGGAGGCTCACGGGCTCAATTGCGAAATCCATGGCAATGGTGCCGCCAATCTGACCGCCTGCCTCGCCATCCCCAACTGCGATTGGTACGAACGCGGGCTATTGCACCCGTTCCTCGACTATGACGCCGTCCCCGGCTATCTCAATAGCCTCAATGACCCAATGGATTCAGATGGTTACGTACACGGTTCGCAACTTCCGGGTCTCGGCGAGGACATCAATTTCGACTACATAGACGCCCACCGGATCGCCTGACCGATCACAGCGTTATAATACCTGTTGCGAAGTGTTGTGACATTCTCTTATAAGTTGTCTGTCAACTAAGGGAGGGATTGGCGTGCACAACGCGGCCATCCGTGTCGCGGCGCTCGTCCAGCGCTTACCCTCGTTGCCAAGCATCGGCCAATGTCCGGGAAAGGTCTGTTCATGTCCCCGCTCCACCGTAGAAGGCTTGTGGGCTTCCTGCAATCGGCCGGTTCGATCGCCGTCACTCTGCTGCTGCTCGTCACCCTGACCTTCTTTCTCGGCCAGGTGATGCCGGTCGACGTCGTGTCCCGCCTCGTGGGCGCCGATGCCGACTTCCAGACCTATGAAGCGACCCGCCTGCGCCTTGGTCTCGACGAGCCGATCTATGTCCAATTCTGGCTCTATCTCGGCCGCATCGTCACCGGCGATTTCGGCACGGCGCTGCTGACGGGCCATCGCGTCATCGACGACATCATGCGCGTTTTCCCGGCCACGGTGGAGCTGGGCACCTTTGCCCTGCTGATCGGCGCTGGCCTCGGCATTCCCCTTGGCGTGCTGGCCGCCGTGCGTCGCGACAAGCTGACGGACCACATCATCCGCGTCGTCACCCTGCTCGGGCATTCCGTGCCCATCTTCTGGCTCGGCATGATGGGGCTGCTGGTGTTCTATGCCTGGCTGAGGATGGTCGGCGGTTCGGGGCGCGTGGCCGTTTTCTACGAGGGCATGGTGCCAACTGTCACCGGCATGCTACTGATCGACTCGCTTCTGGCTGGCGATTGGGACGTGTTCTGGAGCGCGGTGCGCCACATCATCCTGCCCGCCTCGGTGCTCGGCTACGCGTCCATGGCCTCGCTCTGTCGCATGACGCGCAGTTTCATGATCGACCAGCTCAGCCAGGAATACGTCATTTCGGCGCGGGTGAAGGGACTGTCTAACTGGCAGGTGGTCTGGGGCCATGCCTTTCCCAATATCCGCGTGCAGCTTTTGACCATCGTGGCGCTGGCCTATGGCTCGATGCTGGAAGGCGCGCTTCTGATTGAGACCATCTTCGCCTGGCCCGGCTTCGGCCAGTATCTGACCAGCAACCTGCTTCTGGGCGACATGAACGCCATCATGGTCTGCGTGCTCCTCGTGGGTGTGATTTTCATCACCCTCAACGTCATTGCCGACCTCCTTTATTCCGTATTCGATCCGAGGACCTCGAAATGAGCCTCCAGCCCGCCGCCCTCCCGGCCAGGGAACCATTTCTCACTCGCGAGGCCCGCTCCACGCGTGAAGCCATGCTGCAGCGTCTCGGCATCGGCACGCTGACCTTCCTCGGCAATCGCCTCGCCGTCATCGGCGTCGCCATCATCCTGCTGCTGGTGGTGCTGGCGGTCTTCGCGCCCTGGATCGCCACGCATGATCCGAACCTGCAGAACCTGCGCGCCGCGGCGCTGCCGCCATCGGGCGCCAACTTCTTCGGCACCGACGAATATGGCCGCGATATCTATAGCCGCATCGTCTACGGCTCGCGCATCACCCTCTATATCGTGGGCCTTGTCACCATTACGGTGGGGCCGATCGGCCTGATCATCGGCGCCATCTCGGGCTATTTCGGCGGCTTCGTCGATACGGTGGTGATGCGCATCACCGATCTCTTCCTTGCCTTCCCCAGCCTGATCCTGACCCTGGCCTTCGTGGCCGTGCTGGGACCGGGGCTGGAACAGGCGGTCCTGGCGATCGCCCTGACCGGTTGGCCCGCCATGGCGCGCCTCGCGCGGGCTGAAACGCTGACCATCCGGTCGTCCGACTATATCGCCGCCGCCAAGCTCCAGGGCGCCTCGTCCTGGCAAATCATCATCGGCTCGGTGATCCCCATGTGCATGCCCTCGGTGATCGTGCGCCTGACGCTCAACATGGCCAGCGTCATCCTCACCGCCGCGGGTCTCGGCTTTCTCGGACTTGGCGCCCAGCCACCGACCCCGGAATGGGGCGCAATGACCTCCACCGGCCGCGCCTACATGCTCGACAGCTGGTGGATGGTGACCTTCCCGGGCCTTGCCATCATGGCCGTCAGCCTTGCCTTCAACCTTTTCGGAGACGGATTGCGCGATGTCCTCGACCCAAAAAGCAATTGATCCGACACAGCCGCTGATCCAGGTCGAAGACCTCTGGGTGCGCTACAAGATGCGCTACACCAGCTTCGAGGCGGTGCGCGGCGTCTCGTTCAATCTCGGGCGCGAAAAGCTCGCCATCGTCGGCGAGAGCGGCTCGGGCAAGTCGACCGTCGGCCGCGCGCTGCTCAAGCTTCTGGCCGGCAATGCCGAGATCACTGCCAGGCGGTTGCAGTTCGGCGATATCGACATTGCCGGCGCCAATGACAGGACCATGCAGGAGATCCGCGGCTCGCGCGTGTCGATGATCCTGCAGGATCCCAAATTCTCGCTCAATCCGGTGATCCCGGTGGGCGAGCAGATCGCCGAAGCCTATCGCGTGCACCACAAGGTGTCGCGCCAGGAGGCCAAGGCGCGCACGCTCGACATGCTGGCGGCGGTGCAGATCCGCTCGCCCGAGCGCGTCTTCGGGCAATATGCCCATCAGGTCTCGGGCGGCATGGGCCAGCGCATCATGATCGCCATGATGCTGATCTCCGACCCTGATGTCATCATCGCCGACGAGCCGACCTCGGCGCTCGACGTGACTGTGCGGCTCCAGGTTCTCGCCATTCTCGACGACCTCGTGCGCGAGCGCGGCATGGGGCTGATCTTCATCAGCCACGATCTCAGCCTCGTCCGCTCCTTCTGCGATCGCGTCATCATCATGTATGGCGGGCAGATCATGGAAACCGTGGCGGCGGCCGATCTCGACAATGTGCAGCATCCCTATAGCCGGGGCCTGCTCAATGCCCTGCCCTCGCTCGAAAACCGCCGGCCGCGCCTGCCTGTGATGCAACGCGATCCCAGCTGGTCGGCGCTGCGGGGAGAACGCACATGATTTCGGTTGCCGACCTTAATCTCATCTTCCAGACCTCGACGGACGAGCACCACGTCCTGCACGATGTCAGCTTCGATGTCGCGCCGGGCGAAGTCTTCGGCCTCGTGGGCGAATCCGGTTCGGGCAAATCCACCGTGCTGCGCTGCATTGCCGGGCTTTACCGGCACTGGACCGGCACGATCGACGTCGATGGCCAGTCGGTGGCCGGGAAGCTCAGCAAGGCCCATCATCGCAAGATCCAGATGGTGTTCCAGGATCCCTATGGCTCGCTGCACCCCAAGAAGACGGTCAATTCGACCCTCACCGCGCCGCTGAAGATCCATGGCATCGGCGATATCGACCGCCGCATCAGCCAGGTGCTGACCCAGGTCGGCCTGCCGCTGACGGCGCGGTTCCGCTATCCGCATCAGCTTTCGGGCGGCCAGCGGCAGCGCGTCGCCATTGCCCGGGCGCTGATCCTCGAGCCCAGCGTGCTCCTGCTCGATGAGCCGACCTCGGCGCTCGACGTGTCGGTGCAGGCGGAAATCCTCAATCTCCTCGCCGACGTGCGCCAGGAGCGGAACCTCACCTATATCATGGTCAGCCATGACCTGGCGGTGATCGCCCATCTGTGCGATCGCGTCGCCGTCATGCAGCAGGGCGGAATCGAGGAAGTTCTGGGCGTCGAAACCCTGCTCTCGGGTGAGGCCAGCACCGATTATACGCGCACGCTGTTCGAGGCCAGCCGCCGCTATGACCGTTCGATGGCCTCCAGTCTCGCCAGGGGCGCGACGGCGCCGGCCACGGCCTGAACGGGAGGTTGAGCATGACCGAGAACCGCTTTGCGGCGGCGGAGCTTGTCGCTTTTGCCCGAAATGCCCTCATAGCCGGCGGCCTCGGCACCGCGTTTGCGGAAACCACGGCAGATGTGCTGGTCGAGGGCGACCTCATGGGCCACACCACCCACGGGCTGGCCTTGCTGCCTGCCTATCTCGCGGCGCTTGAAAATGGTGGCATGGCGCGCGAGGGCAGTTTCGATGTGCTGCGCGACAAGCAGGCGACCGCGCTTTGGGATGGTCGCTTCCTGCCCGGCCCGTGGCTGATTACGCAGGGCTTCGCCCTCGGCGTCGAGCGCGCCAGAACCTTCGGCACGTTCACGCTCAGCATCCGCCGCAGCCACCATACCGCCAGCCTCGTCGCCTATCTGAAGGCCGTCACCGATGCGGGACTGATGGGCATCCTCTCGGTCTCCGATCCCACCGAGCGCTGCGTCGCGCCGGCGGGTGGTCGCGCCCCGCTCCATTCCACCAATCCGATCGCCTTTGGCCTCCCGACCGAGGAGGCGCCGATCCTCGTCGATATTTCAACCTCCTCCACAACCAATGGCCTGGTGAAGCGCCTGTTCGCATCAGGCGGTCAGCTGCCGCATGATTGGCTGGTGTCGGCCGAAGGAGAGGCCAGCGCCGATCCAGGGGTGCGATTCACCGATCCGCCCGGCGCCGTGCTGCCACTGGGCGGCATGGACAATGGCCACAAGGGTTTTGGTCTGGGTATTCTGGCCGAGGCGCTGACCCACGGGCTCTCGGGTCATGGCCGCGTGATCGAGCCCCGGGGCTGGCAGGCCAATGTATTCATCCAGGTGCTCGACCCCGAATTCTTCGCCGGCGCCGACGTGCTGCGGCGCGAGCTCAGCCACTTTGCGGACACCGCCCATGCGGTGCCGCCGATCGATCCTGCGCGCCCGGTGCGCCTGCCCGGCGAGCGCGGACTGGCCCTGCGCGAGACGCAGTTGCGTGAGGGCATGGTGTTATCGCCGGCGATCGTCGAGGGCCTTGCGCCCTGGGCCGAGAAATACGGCCTCCCGCTCTCGGGGCTGCGGGCATGAGCTGGGACGACGACCACTTTCTCGACCTCGATGGCGTGCGTATCCATTACAAGGATGCCGGCGGGAGGGGCGAACCGGTCCTCTTCATCCACGGCTATACCGCCAGCATCGGCGGGCAATGGGGCCGGCCGGGTCTGATCGCCGGCATCCGCGAGCGCGGCTGGCGGACGATCGCGTTCGACCTGCGCGGCCACGGCATGAGCGACCGGCCACATGATGGCGCTGCCTATGCCGGTGAGCGCATGGCGCGCGACATCGAAGCACTGCTCGACCATCTCGACATCCAGCGCGCTCATCTCGTGGGCTACTCACTCGGCGCGCATATCCTCGTCCATGGCCTCACGCTCTTTCCCGAACGCGCCGCCACGGTGTGTCTGGGCGGCGCCGCCGGGCGCTGGAACTGGACCGAGGCCGAAACCCTCGCCGTGATGGACGAAGCCGACGAGCTCGAGACCGGCAGTATCGGCAAGCATATCCTGCGGCTCTGGCCGCCGGGCAAGCCGAGGCCCACGGACGAAGAGCTCCGTGCGCTTTCGGACAGGAAGCTCGAGGGCATGGATGCGCGCGCGCTTGCCGCCATCAAGCGCGCGATGCCGGATCACCAGGTCAGCGTTCAGCAGATGCAGGCGTTGAAAATGCCAATCCTGGCGGTGGTGGGCACGGGCGATGGCCAGCTCGAGGCCATGCGTCAGCTCGCCGGTTTTCATCCGGGCGTCACCCTGGTTGAGGTGCCCGGCGCCGGTCATGGCGATTGCCCCGGCAAGCCTGAATATCTCGACGCGCTCAGCGCTTTCCTCACCCAACACGCCGGCACGTCAGCAGACGTTCCTCGCTGAAAGGATTTCCCATGCGCCGCATTCTTCTCACCGGCGCAGCCGGCGGCATCGGTTCGATGCTGCGGGAAAACCTGCTGCGGGAAGGCGAAGTCCTCAGGCTCTGCGATATCGCGCCAATGACCGCGCATGACGGGGACGAGGTGGTGATGGGCGATCTCGCCGATGCAGACTTTGCCATGGATGTCTGCCGCGATGTCGACGCCATCGTGCACATGGCCGGCCAGGCCAAGGAAGGCCCTTGGGAAAAGCTCGTCGGGCCCAATCTGATCGCGACAACCAATCTCTGGGAGGCGGCGCGCGTCAATGGCGTCGAGCGCGTGGTCTTCGGCAGCTCCAACCACGTGGTCGGCATGTATCCGGTCGGCCTGGAGCTCGATCCTTCCGACATTACGCGCCCCGATTCCCGCTATGGCGCGACGAAGGTTTTCGCCGAGGCGGTCGCGAGCCTTTATGCTGACAAATACGGCATAAAGAGCTTCCTCGTGCGCATCGGCACCTTTGCCGAGAAGCCCGAGAATATCCGGGCGCTCTCGACCTGGATTTCCCCCCGTGACCTGGCCGCGATCGTTCGTCTGGGGCTCGACGCCGACTATCACTGCGAAACCGTGTTCGGCGTTTCGCGCAACACGCGCGCCTGGTGCGACAACAGCCGCGCCTTCGCCCTTGGCTATGACCCACAGGACAATGCCGAGGATTATCTGGCCCAGGTCGATCCCAATGCGGGGCCGCAGGGACCGGTGGCCTCGAGCCTGCAGGGTGGCGGATCCGCGGCAAAGGAATTCAGCGGCGATATCGATCTGTTGCGCAGAAGGGTTCGGCCGTGACCGGCTTGCTCCTTCTCACCTGCAATTCGCGCAGCGCCACCGTCTCGGTCCACGCATATGACACCGCGCGAGGGCAGGTGAGGCATCTGCGCGACGTGCCCCTGCCGGTTTCATCAGGCGAGACCAATGCCGCGCCCATGACGCTCGGCGCCGGTGGGACCAGGGTCTACCTCGCCTGGCGCGGCGCTGAGAAACGGCTTTTCGCTTTCGCCCTTGATCGAAAAACAGGCGCGCTGATCCTCCTGCAGGACCATGCGATCGGCGTCGACGTCTGCTTCCTCCATGCGCCCGGCGACGGCACCCGCCTGCTCGCCGCAAGTGGCGATACGGTTCAGGAATTTCTGCTCGATCGGGAGGGCCGTGTCGCCCAGACCATGACGCCGCTGCCGCTCGGCCCCATGGCGCATTGCGCGATCGCCGACAGTCTGGGCCGCATCTATGCAACGGCCTGTCGCGGCGATCTTGTGCGCAGCTTTACCGTCGACAGCGGGCTGGTTCACGTCGAGGACATTCCGCAGCCAGCCGGCAGCGGACCGCGACATCTCTGCCTCTCGCCCGATGGCACGAGCCTCTATCTGGTTACGCAGGAGAGTGGTGAAGTCGTGGTGTTCTCGACCACGGGCGGACTGCGGGAGATACAGCGCCTCGTCATGGTCGAAGGCGCCGCCGCTCCCATGGGCGGCGATATCGGTGTGACGCCGGATGGACGGTTCGTCTACGCCACCGAACGCAGCACCAATCAGGTCGTGGGCTTTGCCGTCGACGATGGTCGGCTGCGGCGGATCGGGGCGGCGCCGGTGGCGGACTATCCGCGGGCCCTCGGTATCGGTGGCGGCGGCGCGTTCCTCGTGGTCCTGGGCTTTCGCGGACACAGGGCCGATATCTTCGGTATCGCCGAAAACGGGTCTCTCACCCCCATCGCGGATTACGAGACAGGCGAACGGCCGAGCTGGGTGCTGGCCGTGGATGCAGCGTGAGCGTGCCCGGGCCCGGTCGGGCCCTGCTGCTGGTTTTGGCCGTCGGCATGTTCATGGAACAGATGGACGCCTCCGCACTGGCGACCGTGTTGCCGGCCATTGCCGTGGACTTCGGCATCGAACCCATGCCGCTCAAGCTGGCGCTGACGGCCTATATCGTGGCCGTTGCCATGTTCATCCCGATCACCGGGTGGCTGGCCGATCGTTTCGGAGCGCGGCGAGTCTTCATCCTGTCCATCTGCGCCTTCATGGGTGGGTCGCTGCTCTGCGCGCTGTCGCAGGATCTCGTGACCTTCGTTGTCGCACGGTTCCTGCAAGGCACCGGAGCGGCGGCCATGTCGCCGGTGGCGCGTCTCATCATCGTGCGCAGCGTGCCGCGGGAACATCTCGTCGGCGCCATATCGCGCTGGGCGCTGCCGGCCATGATCGCACCCGTCGTCGGCCCGCTGGTGGGTGGATTTCTGGCCACCTATGCCTCCTGGCACTGGATTTTCTGGATCAACCTGCCCATCGGCTTTGCCGGCATCGTGGCAGCACGGCTGGTCATCCCCGACATGAAGGCGGAGGACGTGCCAAAGCTCGATGCTGGAGGCTTCTCTCTGCTCGCCCTGTGCTTTCCCATGCTGATCTTCGGCATGTCGGTCCTGAGCCTGCCGCTGGTGCCGGCATGGCTGGGGCCGGGCCTGATCGTGGGAGGGCTGCTGCTCGGCTGGACCTATATCTGGCGGGCCGGGAAAGTAGCGAGACCTCTGCTCGATACCAGCCTCTTCAGGGATCTTTCCTTCCGGGTCGCCAGCATCGGCAGTGCCGTCTTCCGGTTCTCGACCGGTGCCACGCACTTTCTCATCCCCCTGATGCTGCAACTGGGTTTCGGGCTGTCGCCGCTGCAATCGGGGCTGCTCACCTTCGCCGGGGCCATCGGGGCCGCCTCGTCCAAGCTGTTCATCTCGAAGGTGTTCCATCTCTTCGGCTATGCCGGTGTGCTGTGGGTGACGGCATGGCTGGCGGCGGCACTGCAAGGGGGAATGGGCTTTCTGCAGCCGGGCGTGGAGCCGCTGGTCGTCGTCGCCTTCATGGCGGCAGGCGGGCTGGTGCGGGCAACCTTCTTCTCGGGCATCCAGGCACTGGGCTACGCGACGCTGCCCAACGACCGCGCCGCTGATGTGTCGATCCTCGCCACCGTGAACAACCAGCTTTCGGTCGCCGGCGGTATCGCCGCGGCCGGCATGGTGCTCGAAATCTGGGGCGGTCAAAGTCCTGGCCTGGCTGATCTGCAACTGGCGCTGATCGTCCTTGGCGGCGTCGGCGCACTGGCGGCGCTGGCCCTGATCGGCCTGCCCAAAACACTCGGGCGCCTGCGTTAGCAAGCGCCCGGCATCGGTGCGACGTGTGAGCGGCCTGTCAGCGCTGCGAAAAGCCGAACAGCGCTTCCGGATTGTCGACGAGAGCAAGGTGGCGGTTGGCCTCGCTCGAGAACCACGAGAGCACCGTGTCGGTGAGCGCAGCGTCACCGGGATAGTCGGCGGTGGTCCTGGCGCCGTTGTGCGGCCAGTTGGTGCCCCAGACAATGCGTTCGGGGGCGTAGTCGGCGATGACCCGTGCAATGGCGGCGATGTCGGAGAAGTCAGGTCCGCCGACGCGGCTTGATTCATAGCAGCCGGCAAACTTGAACCAGCACTGGCCACCATCGATGAGGCGTTTGACCGTATCGACCTGCGGGCCATCTGGCGTGGCGCCGGAAAAGAACTTGCCGTGATGGTCGAGGATCCAGCGCGATTTGAGGCCGGCGAGGCGTTGTTCCTGGTCATGAATATGCGAGCCATCGAACTGCACGGCCATCATCCAACCGAAGGCTGCGGCGCGCGCATCGACCGCTTCCAGTTCGGCGAGGCCGACGGCGCCGCCGGGCAGATCCATGATGCGGGCGCCCACGACACCGGCTTCGGACAGCCGGGTCATTTCGACATCGGGCGTGTCGCCGGTAATGACGGCAACACCGCGGGCGGCGTCGCCCATTTCCGCGAGGCAGGCGAGGAGGCAGCTATTGTCGCGCTGGTGGGCATTGCCCTGGGTGACGATCACGCCGTCAATGCCGAGCCAGTCCATCACCTGGCGGTAGTCGTCGGGGGTCGGCAGCGGGTCGAGCGGCAGGCCCGGCCCGCCCGGCAGCGCTGGATAGCCTGGCAGGTACATATGCATCTGCGTGTCGATCGTGCCCCTGGGCAGGGCGATGGCAGGCTTGCGGCCGGTGTAGGTGCGCTCGATCATGGGGACTACCTGGGTGCGAAGTGTTTAAGGGCGGCGCGGTCGATCTCGATGCCGAGGCCTGGACCGTCGGGAATGGCGAGGACCCCATCCACCACCTCGAGCGGGGTCGTGACCACGGCCTGGCGGAACGGATTGTCGGTCCGGTCGAATTCGAGGATCGGCTCGATGGGTTTGAGGCGCACCGGATCGGGCACCATGGCTGCCATGAACTGCAGCGCCGCCGCGATCTGCACCGCCGTGCCCCAGACATGGGGGACAACGCGGATACTGTGGAGACTGGCGAAATCGGCGATGCGGCGAGCCTCGGTAAAGCCACCGCAACCGCCGATATCGGGTTGCACGATGTCCACGCAGCGCTGCTCGATCGGCGCGCGCATGCCGTAGCGGGTGTGCCAGGTCTCGCCGCCAGCCAGCGGGATCGGCTGGCCCTGCCGCACCGCGCGATAGGCTTCGAGCTGCTCGGGAACGATGGGCTCCTCGAACCAGGCGATATCGTATTGGGCAGCCTTGCGGCCGACCTGGATGGCCTCCAGCGCGTCGTAGCCGTGATTGCCGTCGATCATCAGGCCCATGTCGGGGCCGACGGCCTTGCGCACGGCAGCGATGACGCGCAGGTCCTCCTCCGGGTCGAAGCCAATCTTGATCTTGGTGGCGTGGAAGCCCTCGGCGCGATAGCGCGCGGCCTGCAAAGCGGCATCCTCCACGCGATCGACGCCATCGAGCTTGAAGAAGCCGGTGGCATAGGCGCGGACTTCACTGCGGAAGCGGCCGCCGAGCAGGGTCGATATCGGCACGCCAAAGTGCTTGCCCTTGATATCCCAGAGCGCCATGTCGATGCCGGAAAGAGCAGTGACGGCGATGCCGCGCTGTCCCTGGTCGCGAAAGGCGTTGTAGAGCTCGGCCCAGAGTTTTTCGGTTTCGAGCGGATCGCGGCCGACAAGCAGCGGCGCATAGGCCGCTACCATTGCCGCATTGGGGCCCGCCGGGCCGAGGCATTCGCCCCAGCCCACGGTGCCGTCGTCGCAGATCACCTCGATCAGCACATGCCGCCTGGTGTCGAAGCGCATCGACGCGCTTTCGAAGGCCGTTTCCAGCCGGTGTTCCAGGAGGTGCGTGCGGATCTGGGATATCTTCATCTTTTGTGGCTGCCGATCAGCTTGGCGAGAACGGCTTCTTCGTCCGGCGTCAGGTCGCAGAGCGGGCTGCGCACCGGCCCGGCGTCAAAACCCTGGAGCCGCACGCCGGCCTTGATGGCGGCGACGGCATAGCCCTTGCGGCGCGAGCGCAGCTCCATGAAGGGATAGAAGAAGTCCTTGAGGATGCGTTCGCAATTGGCGCGATCGCCGCCGCGCAAGGATTTATAGAACTCGACGGCAAGGCCGGGCACGAAATTGAAGACGGCCGAGGAATAGGTGGTGAACCCGGCGGCGAGGTAAGCCTCGGCAAACAGTTCGGCCGTGGGCATGCCGCCCAGATAGGTCAGACGATCGCCCATGGTGGCGCTGATCTGGCGCACCAAGCCGATATCGCCCGAGCCATCCTTGAAACCGACCAGATTGGGGCAGGCTTCGCACAGGCGCGCCAGGGTCTCGGGCAGGATGATGGAATTGTCGCGATTGTAGACCATGACGCCGATGCCGATGGACTGGCAGACGCGGCGGACGTGTTCGAAAAGCCCCTCCTGCGGCGCGTCGATCAGGTAGTGCGGCAGCAGCAGGATACCATCGGCGCCAGCCTTTTCAGCGGCCCGGGCGATCTCGATGGCCATTTCCGTGCCGTAGCCGCATCCCGAGACGATGGCGGTGCGGCCCGCCGCCGCTTCCTTGGCCGCAGCGACGATGCCAGGGATTTCGCTCGGCTGGAGGGAAAAGAATTCGCCCGTACCGCCCGCGGCGAACAGGGTCGTCGCCTCATAGCCCGAGAGCCATTCGACGTGGCGGCGATAGGACTCGGCGTTGAACTGTCCGTCTGCGTCGAAATGGGTGACGGGGAAGGAGAGCAGGCCTGCTCCCAAGCTCTTCTTCAGGGCAGTGACGTCCATCGGGCGTGTCCTCTCGGCAAAACGGTGCGGTTCACCGTTTGAATACGAACCTGCCTGATCAATGTCAATACCTGTATGATATCTTCTAATCCCGTCTGAGAAGTGCCCGGTAGCGGCGCTGGCTGCCAAGCAGGTGTTCCTGCATAGCAGCGCGGGCGGCTTCGCTTTCCCGGTTGGAAATAGCCGTGACGATGCGGTCGTGCTCGCGGTGGATCTGCCCCAGATATTCGGGGTCGGCGGGCAGCTGCACGCTGGCCCGCGGAATGGCATTGGGACCCACCAGATCCATGAATTCGGCAAAGCGCGAATTGTTGGTCGCCTCGCTGATGGTCCGGTGCAGTGCGAAATCGGCGTCCACGGTGGGCCTGCCCGCTTCGATGCAGGCCTGCACCTCACGATGCCGCTCGATGATCGCTTCCTCCTGAGCGGGCGAGCGACGTATGGCGGCAAGAGCAGCGGCTTCCGACTCCACTGCCGCGCGCAGTTCGATCAGTTCGACGATCGAAGAAATACGTGCATGGTCAACACCTTGGAATGGCCGTGCCGTACCCGGCCCCATTTCCATGACGAACACGCCGGCGCCCCGCCGGGGCTCGACCAGGCCATCCGACCGGAGCGCTGCGATGGCCTCCCGCACCACTGTGCGGCTCACGCCATAAAGCTCGGAAATTCTGGCTTCGCTCGGCAGTTTGTCGCCGGGCTTGAGTTCGTCATGCAAGATCATGGCGCGCAGCGCATCACTGATCTGCGTGACCAGCGTCACCCCCTTGGCGGCCATTGGTAGAGCAGGCGCTTTCATGATTTCGGTCATCTGCATCTCGATTGCGGGCCAAAACTGGTTGTCACGTTAACTTGTATGATTGATTGCCGCAATGGCGCGGAGATTTGTCGTAAAGGTTGGGTGTGGACAGCGGCGGCGTAAGACACTTCGCACATTCCATGGTCTTTGCCTCTCGTCACACCCCCCGACTGCAAGAGAGCGATAGAGCGAAGAAGGTCGGCAAGATCTGCATTTCGGCCGATGTCAGACATCTGTTGCGGCGCAACCATTACACGGAGCACAAGACGCCGCCGACAGCCACCACTTCACGCGCTCGAGGTTTCCGCCAGCCACACCGCTGTAGCAGCCAAAGGCATCGATCTGCGCCGTGACCACCCCTTATCCATTGATATCACACAGCTTTACATCGTCATAGAATTTCTGCGCAGACAAATTGCTATTTCAAAACACTCCCATTATGTTGTCAGACGTATCGAGATTAAATCATACATGTTCGGAGGAGCACATGTTATCCAATTTCAAGCGGACGCTGTTGGCGGGCTGCGTGGGCGTCATGCTCGCTGCCGGACCGACGCTCAGCCTCGCCGAGACGCCGGCCGACCAGCTCGTTGTCGGCCTGAGCCTGTCCAATATCCTGTCGCTCGATCCGGCCGCCATGTCCGGGCGCGAGTCCATGGAAATCAACGCCAATATCTATGATCGCCTCATCGAACCCGATGTGACCGATCCGGCCGTGTTCCATCCGCGTCTCGCCGAAAGCTTCGAGATCGCCGAGGATCGCGGCAGCGTCACCTTCCACCTGCGCCAGGATGCGGTCTTCCACTCCGGCAATCCGGTTACCGCGCATGACTTCGTCTGGTCGATGACCCGCGCCTTCGAGCTGGGCATCGGTGGCTCCAACATCCGCGTCTTTGGCTATAACGAAGACAATATCGCGGAAATGGTGACGGCGCCTGACGATTACACCGTCGTAATGAAGCTTCCCAAGCCCAACGATCCGACGCTGATCCTGGCCGCCGTGGCCGGTCAGGGCGTGGCCATGGTCATCGATTCCAAGCTCGCCATGGAAAACGCCAAGGATAACGACTTCGGCCAGGGCTGGCTCACGACCAACAGCGCGGGTTCGGGTCCCTACCGCCTCGACCGCTGGCTGGCCAACGATATCGTGCTGCTGCAGCGCGTCGAGGGCAGCTGGGGCGAGCAACCGGCAATGACCCGCCTGATTTACCGCCACATGCCTGAATCGCAGACCAAGCGTCTGGCGCTGGAAGCTGGCGATATCGACATCGCCTGGGGCATGTCAGTGGCCGACGTCACGGCGCTGCAGAGCAATGACGCTCTCGAGATCGCCGAAGTCACCAGCGGCAACATGTACTATCTGATGTCATCGATGGCCGAGGAGAAGTTCCAGGACCCGCGCGTGCGCGAAGCCCTGCGCTATCTCATCGACTATGAAGGCATTGCCGAAACCATCCTGCCCTACTACGCGCGCCTGCATCAGCGGCCGCTGGGCAAGGGGCTCGATGGCTCGCTGCCCGATACCGGCTACAGCCTCGATCCGGAAAAGGCCAAGGCGCTGCTGGCCGAAGCGGGCTATCCTGCTGGCATGGACGTCACGCTGCGCGTCCTGGCCGAGTCCCCGTTCATCAATATCGCCACGGCAATCCAGGCCACGCTGGCCCAGGGCGGCATCCGTGCCGAGCTGATCACCGGCAATTCGGACCAGATCTACGGCGCGGCGCGCGAGCGCAAGTTCGAGCTGCTCGTCGGCCGCGGCGGCGATCGCACCGGCACCCATCCCTACACGAGCCTGCTTTCGCTGGTGTACAATCCGGATAATTCGGACGAAGCCAAGCTTTTCACGCTGCAATCCTGGCGCGCCTCGTTCCAGAGCGAGGAGATCAACACCCTGCTCGATGGCGCCCTGCTTGAAGGCGATGCCGACAAGCGCCGCGAAATGTACGAGCAGATCCAGGAAATCTGGGAAGAGCAGGTGGGGCCGCTCCAGGTCATGGCCCAGGGTCTCGACGCCGTGGTCTATCAGGACGACGTGGTGAACTACGTGCCGCACGTCTACCAGACCACCATCTACCGCGACGTCACCAAGAACCGCTGACGACACCGACCGGCGGGGCAACAGCTTCGCCGGTCGCTTCCGACGGGTACCAGGCTCCGAACATCGGGGGATGTGTGGGCTGACCTCCAACATGGTCGAGCACCCGCAGCGAAACGCGGAAGGGACACCGGTCCGCGGTGGACGCCTAATCGTCGTTGCGCCAGATCAAGATCTGCCCGCTCGAGCAGAAGCCGCCGCCAAAACAAAACGGGCCTTTCGGCCCGTTTTTTCTTAACTTGGATATTGCCGTCGCCTCACTTGGGCGCCAGCACCATGACCATCTGGCGCCCTTCCGAGCGCGGCTGGCTTTCGACCTTGGCAATGGCCTCGGTCTGTTCCTTGACCTTGATCAGCAGCTGCATGCCCAGATCCTGGTGCGCCATTTCGCGGCCGCGGAAGCGCATCGTCACCTTGACACGGTCACCGTCGTCGAGGAAGCGCTGCACCGCCTTCATCTTGGTCTGGTAGTCGTGATCGTCGATATTCGGACGCATCTGGACTTCCTTGACCTCGATCACCTTCTGCTTCTTGCGCGCTTCGGCTGCCTTCTTCTGGGCGGCGTACTTGTAGCGCCCGAGATCGAGCATCTTGGCGACGGGCGGCTGCGAATTGGCAGCGATCAGGACGAGGTCGAGCCCCTGCTCCTGTGCTTCAGCCAATGCATCGCGCGTACGCACGACACCGCGGTTCTCGCCTTCTGCATCGATAAGCTGAACGTCGGGGCTGGTGATATCCTCGTTGGCAAGCGGCCCATCTTTCTGGGGCGCAACGGGTCTCATGGGACGGCGAATGGCAAGCTTTCCTTGTGCTGATGATGCCAGGGGGTGAATTCGGCCCTAAAATCGTGGTAGCGGCTCAAGAAGTCAACTGCCGGAACCACTGAAATTCCGCCTGTTGCGCATGGGGTACGCCCTACCACCCTTATCAAAAGGTTCGCTTGCCAGATGAGTTCCATTCTCGCATCCCGCGTCACCGTCGGACAGGGTGCGGAAGCGCGCGACATCGCCGTGGAACAGCGCACCGGCGCGGCGCCCGGGCTCTTCTGGCTCAATGGCTTCCGCTCGGTGATGAGCGGGGCCAAGGCCATGCATCTCGATGCGTTGGGCGCGCAAAAAGGCCTTGAGGTGACACGCTTCGACTATTCCGGGCACGGCCAGTCGGGCGGCGCCTTCGACGCGGGCACGATCAGCCGGTGGCTCGAAGAGACCGAAGCGGTCTTTGAGCGCACACACGGCCCCCAGATCGCGTGCGGATCATCCATGGGTGGGTGGCTGGCACTGTTGCTGGCTCGCCGGCAGTGCCGCAAGGGCATGCCGCTCAAAGGTCTCGTGCTCATTGCACCCGCCACCGACGCCACCAGCCGCATCGCGGCCCGCATGACGGCCGAACAGAAAGCCGGCCTCGAGGCCCTGGGCTATTTCGAGCGCGACAGTGCCTATGGCGATGGACCCTATCGCTATACGCGGCGCCTGATCGAGGACGGTGCCCAGCACCTGCTGTTCGGCTCGGTGATCGAGACCGGATGTCCGGTCCACATCCTTCAGGGCGGCCGCGATCCCGACGTCCCGCCCGAGCATGCGCAAAAGCTGCTCACCCACATCCTTCATGATCCGGTGACCTATACGCTGATCCCGGATGGCGACCATCGCCTCAGCCGCGAAGAGGACCTCGCCCGGCTCAGCGCTGCCGTCCTCGCGATGCTCTAGCGGGGCCGCGTCGTCAGCCGGCTCTTCTGCCGACCTTCGGCGTCGAAATTGTCAGGCGCGAGCCAGCGTTCGAACTCTGCGCGAAGAGAAGGCCATTCGCTGTCGAGAATGGAGAACCAGGCCGTGTCGCGGCTTTCGCCCTTGACGATCATGTCCTGGCGGAAAACACCCTCGAAGGTGAACCCGAAGCGCGCGGCGGCCGCCTTGGAGGGCTCGTTGCCGTTGTTGCATTTCCATTCGAAGCGCCGGTAGCCCAGGTCGTCGAAGGCGTGCCGGGCAAAGAGATAGAAGGCCTCGGTGGAGAGCGGCGTGCGCGCCATCGGCAGACCCCAGTAGATGGCGCCGATTTCGATCGAGCCATGTTCGGGGCGAATGCGCAGCCAGGCCTGCTGCCCGAGTACGGTGCCGGTTTTCTTGTCGACCACGGCGACATAGGCATCGGGTCCGCCCTGGGCCGCTTCGATGCGCTGCTCCAGATCCTCAAGCCTCTGCGGCGGCTCGCTCGGCAGATAGCGGTAGCGCTCCGGCCCGCCAGGCAGGGTGCTGACGGCGAACAGCTGTTCGGCATGGCGGCGCTCGAGCGGCTCGAGCCGGACATGCCCGCCCTCTAGGATAACGCGTTGCGGAGCGGACTTGGCGGGCTGTGGCGTCATCGTTCGCTCTCGAGAATGTTCTGAAGGCCGGCGCGGTAATTGGGATAGAGCAGCTCGATGCCGAGCGCGTCCTTGATGGCGCGGTTCGAGACACGCTTGTTGTCGCGATAGAAGCTGCGCTGCATCGGCGTCATCTCGGCCGTCTCATAAGGCAGGTCCGGCGGCACCGGCAGGCCGATCAGCCCGGCGCCATAGGCGATCACGTCCTGCGGGGGCGTGGGCTCGTCGTCGGCCAGGTTGAACGTGCCATCGAGACGGGCCGCTGCGGCCAGCGCCGTGACGCGGCCGATATCGGCGACATGAATGCGGTTGAACACCTGCCCCGGCTTGATGACGCGCCGGGCGGTGCCGTCGCGCAATTTGTCGAAGGTCGAGCGGCCGGGACCATAAATGCCGGCCAGACGAAGGATGGTCAGCGGCACGCCCCGGGCAGCAGCAAAATCGCGCCAGTCCTGTTCGGCGAGGACACGCCGGTCCGATCGCATGTTGCGCGGCACCAGCGGCGCAGTTTCGTCGATCCAGTCGCCGTCGAAGTCGCCATAGACCCCGACGGTGGAATAGTAGCAGAGCCATTCGAGCGCCGGCGCGTTCATCAGGTCGTCGCGGAAGTGACGCAGCACCGGGTCGCCATTTTCGTCCGGTGCGATGGACTGGATCACATGCGTCGCCGACCCGATCGCATCGGCGACCGGCGCGGTTCTCTCACTCCCATCGAAAAGCAGCACCTGATGATAACCACGTGCTAACGAATCGGCCTTCTCGCGTGACCTGACGGTGCCGGACGAGGGCAAGAAATCGGGGTCCTGCTCAAAAAAGCGCACGGATTGCTGGGATGAAAAGCCCAGCCCGAAGAAAAACGCCTGCCTCATACCTCACCCATCCATTCGTCCTGCACCGTCCTATCGCTTTCCCGCGCCTGCCTGTCCAGCCGCATGGCTTCGGCGCGGTCGGGATCGAGGCGACGCAGGGCCCAGACGGCCGATCCCCGGATCAGCGGGTCGGCACTGTCCAACCGGTCGAGCACGGCTGGAACCAGCGTCAGGTCGCCGGAATTGCCGATGCCGATCAAGACGTTACGGATGAACCGCGCATGCCCGATGCGTTTGACTGGCGAGCCGGAAAAGAGCGCCCGAAAGCCGGCATCGTCGAGCCTGACGAGGTCGGAGAGCGACGGCCGCTCAAGCTCCGGCCGCGACCGCAACTTGGCCTCCCGGCTGACAGAGGCAAACTTGTTCCACGGGCAGACCGCCAGGCAATCGTCGCATCCATAGATGCGATTGGCCATGGGACGGCGGAATTGGCGCGGGATTTGCCCTTTATGTTCAACGCTGTAATAGGCAAGGCACTTGCGCGCATCGAGCTGGAAAGGCGCCGGAAAGGCGTTGGTGGGACAGATGTCGAGGCAGCGGGTGCACGATCCGCAGCTTTCCTGATGCGGAATGTCCACGGGGAGGTCGGCCGAGGTCAGGATAGCGCCCAGAAACAGCCAGGAGCCGAAATCGCGGCTCACCAGGACCGAATGCTTGCCCTGCCAGCCCAGTCCCGCCGCCTCGGCCAGCGGCTTTTCCATGAGCGGCGCGGTATCGACGAAGACCTTGACGTCAGCGCCGGCGCGCCGCGCCAGGAGCCCGGCCAGTTCCTTCAGCCGCCCCTTGATGATGTCATGATAGTCGCGGTTTCGAGCATAGGCGGAGATGATGCCGACACGCGGTTCATCGAGCAAAGTCATGGGGTTATCGGCAGGGCCATAATTGACGCCGAGCAGGATCGCCGTCCTCGCCTCCCCCCAGAGCTTGAGCGGATCGCCGCGCCGCTCCTCGGTTTCCGCCATCCAGTCCATGTCGGCATGCCAGCCCTCGGCCAGTGCCGTGGCAAGTTTTTCCGGCAGGTCCGGCCGCGCATCGGCGCGCGTGATCCCGAATGCGTCAAAGCCCAGGGCCAGCGCCCTTGCCTTGAGTTCGCTCACGATCGGATCGGCTTGGGTTTGGGCCATGCCCGCAGATAGGCCTAAAAATCGAGGTCCGCATAGCCCTTGGATGGGGGCATGGCGGTGACGCGGTCATTGAGCAGAGTGCGGAATGCCGGCCGCGACTTGATCCGTGAGTACCAGTCGCGCGTTTCGCCGGGCGCCTTGGACCAGTCGATGTCGCCCATGTAGTCGAGCGTCGAAAAGTGAGCCGCCAGGGCGAAGTCCGCCAGGCTCAGTTCCTCGCCCGCGACCCAGTTCCGGCTCGCCAGGAGATAGTTAAAGTACAGCATATGCTCGACAAAATTGGCTTTTGCAGCCCGGAGCACCGATGGTTCAGGCGTCGCGCCGCGCAGGTCGCGCTTTGCGATCTTTTCCTCGACGAGATAGCGGGTGACCTCGTCATTGAGCTTCACCAAGGCCCATTCCACCAGTCGCCACATCTCCGCACGGGCCATCGGATCGGCGGGCACGAGCCCACTGACGGTATCGGGCGTATAGAGATCTTCCACCGTGTGAAGGGTGGCAAGGATGCCGACCACGGGTTGCTCGGTATCGGTAAAAAGGATCGGCAAAGTCGCCGCCGGATTGACCTCGAGCAGGGCTTCGTCGCGCAGCCAGGGCTTGATCTCGTCAAGATCGAGCGGGACGCCATATTCGGCGCACATCAAGCGGATCAGGCGCGAGGCGGGATCAAGAGGATGGTGCACGAGGCTGGGCATGAATGACGCTCTGAGAGTGTGTGCTGCTCCGACATTGCCAGCCTCGCCCTCGCGCGAAATCGAACGCAACTGAGTGAGGCGCACCAATGCGACCAGATGAACGAGTTAGGGGATCAGATGAACGCCGATCAAGGTCTTTTTGTGCCGCCGTGCAACAGACTTGCCGATGGCCTTACCAATTCCTGCCAATCGGTCAAAATAAAGCCCCGGTCGAGCCGGGGCTTCCATGCTGGAAACCGGATGTCAGCGGGGCGGTTCCTTGCCCGAATAGGTCGAGGGGAACGTGAAGAAGTTCGGAGGAATTTGGACATCTTTCTGCACATCGTAAAGCGAGAAGGTCAGCTCCGAGCCATTCGGCTCCACCAAGGTCCACTGGGCCAGGTCCTTGGTTTCGGTGTCGAAAATCAGCGACACCTGGACGGTACCGGCGACCGTATTGTCGATGACGGTGATGCTGACGTACCCATCCGTTGTGGTGATGTCGACCACGTTGGCGCTCAACAGGTCGATCTGATCGCCCAGAAACTGGCGCAGCGGGATCGAGTCCTGCGGATAGGCGTAGTAGGTCTCTTCGCGACGGTCGATGACATAGAAACCACGACCGATGGAGACGATTTCTTCGCGACTGGGCGGTGCATAGCGGAATGCGATCTTGCTCGGGCGCTCGAGGAAGAAGGTGCCCTCCTGACGGCCGCCCTGGCTATCGATCTGCAGGAACCGGCCCACCATGGTGCGGATAGCCGAATTGTGGACGTTGATATCAGTGATGAGCTGCTGCTCTTCCGGCGTCAGCGCCCGGCTCTGCGCCAACACAGGCATGGCGGACGAGAGAGCGGCGGCAAGGCCGAGCATGAGTGCTGTACGGCGAATCATCGGCTGGAAGTCCTCTCGGATTTTTAGGCTGAGCGTAACCTAGCGATGAATTACGGCAACAGGTGGAAAGTTCCATTGGGATCGGTTCGGCGCAGCGCGTCGAGAAAGCAGCTCTCGATGAGCATCCAAAGGCCAGAAAACAACAAAGGCCGGACAGTTGTCCGGCCTTTTGTCGTATCCCTTTCGGGAAATTGGAGCGGGCGATGGGATTCGAACCCACGACCCTAACCTTGGCAAGGTTATGCTCTACCCCTGAGCTACACCCGCGCTCCGTTGTCTCCGGCACTTGGCAGTGCGGCGACGCGGGCCTATATGCCCAATCACCGATCCGATTGCAACCCGGTTTTTTGCGGAAATGTCTTTCTTGCGAATGCCTGTGGGAATCGGGGGTTGCCACAAGCGCCCCGGCAGGCGCAAAAAGGCCGCCAACGCTCAGTTTCTTGCCGCATAAGAGTTTGAAAACATGACCTTGTCCTTCGATGGCGCCCCCAGTGCCGCACCGGTTCCCGCTGATCTTATTCGCGACGGCAGCGATGCCGGCTTCAAGGCCGACGTCATCGATGCGTCGCTTGAGCAGCCGGTGCTGGTCGATTTCTGGGCACCCTGGTGCGGACCCTGCCGCCAGCTGGGTCCAGCCATCGAGAAGGTGGTGACCGAGAAGGCCGGCCAGATCAAACTGGTCAAGATCAACATCGACGAGCATCCGCATATTGCGGGCCAGCTTGGAGTGCAGTCTATCCCGGCCGTCTTCGCCTTTTCCGGCGGCCGTCCGGTCGATGGTTTCATGGGCGCCATGCCCGAGGGCGAAGTGCGGCGGTTTGCGGAGAAGGTGATTTCCGCGGCCCCCGCCGGCGCGCCTCCAGCCGATTCGCTTGAATCTCAGATTGCAGATGCTCTCGAAATCGCAAAGCAGGCGGAAGCTGCGGGCGAGCTTGGACAAGCGGCACAGATCTATGGCCAGATACTCCAGCACGTCCCTGACAATGCAGATGCGCTGATCGGGCTGGCGGGCGTCTATATGAATGCCGGGGAGGCAGAGCAGGCCAAGGTCACGCTGGATATGGTGCCGGAAGACAAGCGCACTGGCGACGCTTACACGGCGCTTGCCAATGCCATCCGGCTCAAGGACGAGGCAGCCGGTCTCTCGGAAGCGGCAACGCTGGAAGCTGCCATTGCGGCGGATCCCGATAACCACCAGGCCCGCCTCGATCTTGCCGTCGTGCTCAACGCCGAAGGCAAGCGTGTCGAAGCTGCGCAGGCCCTGGTCGACAGCTTCAAGCGCGATCGCAGCTGGAACGAAGATGCGGCGCGCAAGAAGCTCCTCGAGTTCTTCGAAGCCTGGGGTCCGAAAGACCCGGCGACACTCAAGGGCCGCCGCCTTTTGTCCGCGGTGCTCTTTTCCTGATCAGGACACCCTATGCCCAAGCGCCCGACCAGCCCGGCTGACCTGCCAAAGTCCGTTCCGATCTTTCCTCTGAGCGGAGCCTTGCTGCTTCCTTTCTCGCATCGCCCGCTCAATATCTTCGAGCCGCGTTATATCGAGATGGTGGACGCGGCCTTGCGTGGGGACCGGCTGATCGGGCTCATCCAACCCGAAGATGTCAGCGAAGAAAGTCCGAAGGGCCGCGCGCCACTGCAGACGGTTGGGTGCCTGGGGCGCCTGACGCATTTCGAGGAGAGCGGCGATGGCCGCTACTTCATCATTCTCGAGGGCGTGACACGATTCCGCGTGATGCACGAGCTGACGGTGCTGACGCCTTACCGTCAGTGCGTGATCTCGGCCGACGGCTATGACGCAGACTTTTCGCGCAATCACGGTGAAGACGCCGTGGATCGCACCCGTTTCGTCAAAATGATGCGGGACTATGCCGAGTTCGCCAATTTCGAATCGAACTGGGAAGAGATCGAGTCGACGGGAACCGCTGATCTGGTCAACTTCTGCTGCATGGTTTCGCCATATGGACCGGCAGAAAAGCAGGTGCTGCTCGAAGCCCAGACACTGGAACAGCGCGCGGAAACGCTGATCGCCATGACTGAATATGAAATGGCGCGCGGCGGCTCGGACGGCGCGGCACCACTGAACTGATGACGGAAGCACCGCCCAATCCTCGCCACGTGGTGGATCCGCAAACGCTGGAAATGCTGGTGTGCCCGCTGACCAAGACGCGGCTGACACTGTCGTCGGAACGTACCGAGCTCATCTCGGTGGCGGCGCGCCTCGCCTTCCCCATCGTCAAGGGCGTGCCGCTCCTGAGCCTCGATGAGGCGCGCAACATCGAGCCGGACGAAATCCAACGCCATTCGCGCTAAGTGGATGGGTCAGATCGGCAGGCCGCTCAGAAGCTTGGGCGCTCCGCCGGCAACGCCGGATGCGGCGCGGATCAAGCTGGCCTTGACCGGACCGGCGCGGTCGACAAGCCCCAACCCAAAGTCCCTTACCGCGCGAAGCGGTGCCAAGTCGTTGGAAAACAGACGATTCATCCCGTCCGTCACCGCCGCCATCGAGGCCGTGTCGAGACGCCGCCACGCCTGATAGCGCTCCAGAACATCCGTGGCACCATGATCCAGTCCTAGACGCAGCGCATCGACAACCACTTCGGAAAGCGCGGCGACGTCCTTGAGGCCAAGATTGAGCCCCTGGCCTGCGATGGGGTGGATGACGTGCGCCGCGTCGCCCACCAATGCGAGGCGCGGCGCGACAAAGCTCTTGGCCAATTGCAGGCGCAGGGGGAAGCCCATCAATTTATCTTCAAGCGAGACGCGCCCCAATGTCGAGCCCATGACGGCCTCGATTTCCGCGGCCAGTTGATCGGGCTGCATGGCAAGGAAGCGGGGGGCCTCGGCGCTGCGTTCGGTCCAGACGAGCGAGGACCTGTTGCCTGGCAACGGCAAGCTGGCAAAAGGCCCTGAAGGCCGGAAATGTTCGTAGGCGACGCCGTCATGCGCCAGCTCGTGCGTGATCGTCGCGACAAGGCCAGTTTGATCATAGTCGTGACCGAAGGTTTCAATTCCCGCCCTCTGCCGAAGGCTCGATTGCGCGCCGTCTGCGGCGACGACCAGGGGTGCCGACAGCACAGATCCATCGGCGAGCGTCAGCCGGGCTTCGCCATCGTCGGCCGACCAGTCGGTGATATCAGCAGGCGCGAGCACCGTGATCCGGCCCTCCACTGCCGCCATCAATGCGGCGCCCATGGCCTGGTTGGGCACCATATGGGCGAAGGGTTCCCCCGGCGCGACATCGCCATCGAACCGCAGGAGCAACGGCCGCGCAAGATCGCCCGTCCCTGAGTCGGTAATGTGCATCGCGGTGATCGGCTGGCTTTGGCCAGCCATGTCATCCCACACACCCAAGGCCTCGAAGATCCGCCTTATGGCCGCGGCAACCGCCGTCGCGCGGTTGTCCCGCGGGATGCTGAGAGGCCGACGATCGACCAGAGCCACACGGATTCCAGGGGCAGATCGCACCAGTGCAAGGCCCAGCGTGAGCCCAACAGGCCCCGCACCCACGATGATGACGTCATGCCTGTGTGTCGGTGCTGCGCTCATTCAGGATCTCCTTGAGCGCATTGTCGGGCCCGGCGCGTGCGGAAACAAGTGCCAGCTTGCCGCGCCCCGTGCACAGAAAACCACCATAATTTTGAGAGCAAGCCAATTGTGTCCATATTTTAAGCAAACGTGAGAGGGCGCCGCTTTTGGCCGGGGATATAAAATGCCATAGGCCATTGATAAATCTGATCATTCTTCAAGTTCACCGGTTTTGGCACGCGTCTTGAGAGGGAGGACAGGCGATAAAAATCAGAAAGGGAAAAGAGCAGGCATGAAACTAGTGATTGCGATCATCAAACCATCGCGGCTCGAGGAAGTGCGCCAGGCGCTGAACTCGCTCGATGTTCACGGCATGACCGTCACCGAGGTGAAGGGATATGGCCGACAGAAGGGCCACTCGGAAATTTATCGCGGCACCGAATACGCCGTGCATTTCCTTCCCAAGCTGAAAGTCGAAATTGCCGTGGACGACGCCATCGCCGATGCCGTCAGCACCGCGATTCGCGAGGCAGCCCAGACCGGCCGCATCGGCGACGGGAAGATCTTTGTTCTCGATCTTCTGGCCGTAACCCGCATTCGCACCGGCGAGACCGGCGCCGCGGCGCTCTAAACCCCATCATCATTCGAGGAACCATTTCACGATGACAGGATGCACAACTGCATTGAAAATCGCCGGCGGCGCTGCTGTTGCCGCCCTTCTTCTTGCCCTGCCTGCCGTGGCGCAGGACACCATCACCCCCGAGGCCGCTGAAGCCGTCGTGGGCGGTGAGGCCGCGCTCCAGACGCAGTTCATACTGAACTCGTTCCTGATGCTGTTCGGCGGCATCCTGGTGTTCTGGATGGCTGCAGGCTTTGCCATGCTCGAAGCTGGCTTTGTGCGCACCAAGAATGTTTCGATGCAGTTGCTGAAGAACATCACCATGTATTCATTAGCGTGCCTCGCCTATTATCTCATCGGGTATGCGCTGATGTATCCGGGCGAAGGCTGGATGATCAGCGGTATCCTGGGTGCCGTGGGCATTGCCGTTCTGGAACCCGTGGGGCTCGCCGCCGAGGCGGCCGACCTTACCTATGCCACCGTCAGTTCGGACTTCTTCTTCCAGGTGATGTTCTGCGCCACGGCGGCGTCGATCGTGTCGGGCACTGTTGCCGAACGGATCAAGCTCCTGCCGTTTCTCGTATTCGTCGCCGTCCTGACCGCGTTCATCTATCCCATCCAGGCCTCCTGGAAGTGGGGTGGCGGTTTCCTCGACCAGATGGGCTTTCTCGATTTTGCCGGTTCGACGGTGGTGCACTCGGTCGGCGGATGGGCTGCGCTTGCCGGCGCGATCGTGCTTGGCGCACGTCGAGGCAAGTACAATGCCGACGGATCCGTCCACGCCATTCCCGGCTCGAACATGCCACTGGCGGTGCTGGGCATGTTTATCCTCTGGATGGGCTGGTACGGCTTCAACGGCGCTTCGCAGCTTGCGATGGGCACGGTCGGCGACATTGCCGATGTCGGTCGCGTCATGGCCAATACCAATGCCGGCGCCATCGGCGGCGCCCTGGCGGCCGCAGCACTTTCCGCGGCGCTCTACAAGAAAGTCGATCTGACCTTCGTCATCAACGGTGCGCTGGCCGGCCTCGTTTCGGTCACGGCCGAACCTTTGACACCGGGACTGGGCACGGCAACGCTGATCGGCGCGGTCGGTGGCGTCATCGTGGTGCTGTCGGTGCCATTGCTCGACCGGCTCAAGATCGACGATGTCGTGGGCGCCATTCCTGTCCACCTGTTCGCCGGCATCTGGGGCACGATCGCCGTGGTGCTCACCAACCCGGACGCCAATATCGGGGCGCAACTCCTGGCCATTCTGAGCGTGGGCGCGTTCGTCTTCATCATCAGCCTCGTCCTCTGGATCATCCTCAAGGCGGCAATGGGGCTGCGTCCGAGCGAAGAAGACGAGGATCTCGGGCTCGACGTCACCGAGGTCGGCGTCGAGGCCTATCCCGAGTTCAAATAGTCGCTTCTGGCGGCCGGGCGCACGCCCGGTCGCTGCCGCTTGCCAGCGGCGTGCAGTCTACGCTCCTCTTGGCCCGCCACAGAGGCTTCCCACTCGCAAACCGCGTAGACTGCACACCCCTCGCAAACGCGCTCAAAAAAAGAGCAGGCACGAAGAGCGTTGCTCAAAAAATAGACTGAAAAATGCCCAATTCTGAGTCTGTGGGCACCTCCATCCGTTAAGCTCCTGGAAGATATCAGAAATTTCAAGCCATCCGAATTGGCATGCAGCTTGAAAGAACAGTGACCAGTCCAGCACGCCATGAGGCGACAAGGGGGTCAGATGAAACTGGTGATTGCCATTATCAAGCCGTCTCGGCTTGAAGAGGTGCGGCAAGCGCTCAATTCGCTCGATGTGCACGGCATGACCGTCACCGAGGTGAAAGGATACGGGCGCCAGAAGGGGCACTCGGAAATCTATCGCGGCACCGAATATGCCGTGCACTTCCTGCCCAAGCTCAAAGTCGAAATCGCTGTCGATGATGCCCTCGCCGACCAGGTGAGCACGGTTATCCGCGACGCCGCACAGACGGGCCGCATCGGCGACGGCAAGATCTTCGTGCTCGACCTATTGGCGGTCACCCGCATTCGCACCGGTGAAACGGGCGCCTCGGCGCTCTGATCCCGCTTCCCAATTCCGGAGACGATACAATGAAGATGTCGAACGTTCTGGGGGGCGCAACACTGGCCTCCCTCCTCATGTCCCTGCCAGCCCTGGCACAAGAGGCCGCCGCGCCTGCTGCTGAAGCCGTTGCGGAAACCGCCGCCGCCGTCGTCGACAAGGGCGACGTGGCCTGGATGCTTGTCTCGACCATGGTCGTGATCGTCATGACCATTCCGGGCCTAGCCCTGTTCTATGGCGGCCTCGTTCGCGCCAAGAACGTACTCAGCGTCCTGACCCAGGTTTTCCTCGGCTTCTCGATGATTTCGATCCTTTGGGTCGCCTACGGATACTCGCTGGCCTTCGCCGGCCCGACAGAGGGCGGCCTCTCCGCCTTTATCGGCGATTTCTCGAAATTCTTCCTCAACGGCGTGACCCTCGACAGCCGTGCCGCTACGTTCTCGGCCGGTTTCGAGCTGCCCGAACTGGTGTTCGTCACCTTCCAGCTGACCTTTGCGTGCATCACTTCGACCCTGATCGTTGGTGGCATCGCCGAGCGCATGAAGTTCGGCGCGCTGATGGCTTTCCTCGCCATCTGGTTCACGTTCTCCTATGTGCCGATGGCACACATGGTGTGGTCGGGCCCGGGCCTGCTGTTCGGCATGGGTGCGTACGACTTTGCCGGCGGCACCGTCGTTCACATCAATTCGGGTGTGGCCGCACTCGTTGCCGCTCTCGTCCTCGGCGCCCGTTCCACCTACATGAAGGAACCGATCCCGCCGCATAACCTGGTCCTGACCTATATCGGCGCTGGCCTGCTGTGGTTCGGCTGGTTCGGCTTCAATGCCGGCTCCAACCTCGAAGCCAATGCCCTGACCGCCGTTGCCCTCATCAATACCGTCCTGGCTCCGGCCGCCGGTGCGCTGGCCTGGGCGCTGGGCGAAAAGATCACCCGCGGCCATGCCTCGGCTCTTGGTGCTGTCTCGGGTGCTGTTGCCGGCCTCGTCGCCATCACTCCGGCTGCTGGTTTCTCCGGTGTGGGCGGCGCCATCGTGCTGGGCGCCGTTGCCGGCGTGGTCTGCCTGTGGGCCGTGGTCAACCTCAAGCCATTGCTCAAGTATGACGACAGCCTCGACGTGTTCGGCATCCACGGCGTGGGCGGCATTGTCGGCGCTCTTGGCACCGCCATCGTCGCCAACCCCTCGCTCGGTGGTTACCCGCTCGACGGCTACGACATGGGCGGCCAGTTCATGATCCAGCTCACCAGCGTCATCGTCGCCATCGTCTGGTCCGGTGTGGTTGCGCTCGTGGCAATGCTGATCGTCAAGGCGCTGTTTGGCGGTGCCAAGGTTTCGGAAGCCGCCGAAAGCGACGGCCTCGATCTCTCGACGCACGGCGAGCGCGCCTACAACTGATCGATTACAGAATCAGCTGAGCAATCCAGAAGGGGCGGCGCCACGGCGTCGCCCTTTGTCTTTCCGGCATTTTCCGATGGTTAGCACGCGATTAACCACGGCCGATTAGCATGGGCTCATTACGGCCCACTCTGATGGTTTGCGGGCCGGCAACGAGTAATGCGTGTCCATGCCCAGCCATCCCGTCTCCACTCTCGACGAAGTTCGCACCATGCCCGCCCGGGCGTCCCGCGCATCGACGCGCTCGGCGAAAGCTCCCATGCCGCCGCCGGCGATCGCCATCCGCATTCCGCTGCGTGTCGCGGGCATGCTGATCCTGGGCCTGTGCGCCATTGTTCTGGCATCGCTTGCCTCGTGGTCAGTGGATGACCCCTCACTGTCGCTGGCGACCAGCAAGACCGCTGCGAACTGGCTGGGTTTTCCGGGCGCGGTCATTGCAGACCTCGTTTTCCAGTTTCTCGGACTGGCGGGCCTTGTGATGGTCGTGCCGCTGGCGCTCTGGGGCTGGGCCATGGCGCGCCGTCACGTGGTCACGCATCCGGGCATGCGGTTGCTCGCCTGGGTGGGCGCCGTCGTGCTATTTTCCGGCGTATTCTCGTTTGTGACCATGCCCCAGAGCTGGCCGCTCCCCACCGGGCTCGGCGGCCTCAGCGGCATGCTTTTCACCAATCTTGCAGGCATGATCGCAGGGACGCAGCCGGAGGCGCTGACCTCGACGCTGTTCGCGATCATCCTGGCCGCACCCGCCCTCGCCCTGTTCTGGATTGCCATGGGCCTCGGCACCTCCATCCCAGCAAAGCCGGCCAAGGCTTCGGCGTCGCGCAAAGCTGCCGAAGAAGACGAACGCGAGGCCAACCCGCTGGTCGAAGTCGCCATGGGCGCCGTCGTCCATATGGGCTATTCGATGCGTACGGCATTCCGTCGCGCCAAGGCCGAACATGCCGCGCGCCGCGCCGAGACCGCGGCCGATGACCGCGACCGCGATGTCGAGCCTTCGATGCACGAGCATCGCGTTCCAACCGTACATGTGGAGCCCGACATGGTCGTGGCGCCAACGCAGCGCCGCATCCATGCGCCTGCTCCGCATGTCGAGCCAAGCTTTACGCCAAGCGCCCGCATCATGGCGCAGCCGGACTATGACGACACCGCGATCGACTATCCTGAAGAACCGGAAGACGACGCCGTCCCGTTCGTGCCGGATACGCCGGTGGTATCGCGCACCCAGCGCGGCGATTCCCGTTTCACTCCCGTCGATCCGGCAGCGCCACGCGTCGCAGCACCGGCGCCCCGTCCCGCGCAGGGTCAGCGTCAATTCCGCGAAGCACAAGGCTCGCTGCTCGACGAACCCCATGGTTTCGAGCTGCCGGAGCTGAGCCTGCTGGCCGAACCGCGCCGCGGCGGCCCCTCGCCGGAACACGCGCCCGAGCGTCTCGAAGCAATGGCCCGCCAGCTCGAGGCCGTGTTGCAGGATTTTGGGGTCAAAGGCGACATCATCAATGTCCGCCCCGGCCCGGTCGTGACCCTGTTCGAACTCGAACCGGCTCCTGGCATCAAGTCGAGCCGCGTTATCTCGCTGGCGGACGATATTGCCCGCTCGATGTCGGCGATTTCCGCTCGCGTCGCCGTGGTGCCGGGCCGCAATGCCATCGGCATCGAGCTGCCCAACCAGAGCCGCGAGACCGTGTATTTCCGCGAAATGCTGGCGTCGTCCGACTTCGAAAAGATGAAGGGCAAGCTGCCGATATGCCTAGGCAAGACCATCGGCGGCGAACCTGTGATCGCCGACCTGGCGCGCATGCCGCATCTGCTCATCGCCGGCACCACCGGTTCGGGCAAGTCGGTGGGCATAAATACCTTCATCCTTTCGCTGCTCTACCAGATGACGCCCGAGCAGTGCCGCATGATCATGATCGATCCCAAGATGCTGGAATTGTCGATCTATGACGGCATTCCGCACCTGCTGACGCCGGTCGTTACAGATCCGCAGAAGGCCGTCGTGGCGCTCAAATGGGCCGTGCGCGAGATGGAAGACCGCTATCGCAAGATGAGCAAGATCGGCGTCCGCAACATCGACGGCTTCAACCAGCGCGTCGCCGAGGCCGCCAAAGAGGGTCGCGTCATTACCCGAACCGTGCAGACCGGCTTCGATCGCGAAACCGGTGAGGCCATCTTCGAGAGCGAAGAATTCGACCTTTCGCCGCTTCCCTATATCGTCGTCATCGTCGACGAAATGGCCGACCTGATGATGGTGGCCGGCAAAGACATTGAGGGCGCCATCCAGCGTCTGGCGCAGATGGCGCGTGCCGCAGGCATCCACATCGTCACCGCCACGCAGCGTCCGTCGGTGGACGTGATCACCGGTACGATCAAGGCCAACTTCCCGACCCGCATCTCCTTTATGGTGACCAGCAAGATCGACTCGCGCACCATTCTGGGTGAACAGGGCGCCGAACAGCTGCTGGGCAACGGCGACATGCTCTACATGGCCTCAGGCGGCCGCACCAAGCGCCTTCATGGGGCCTTCGTGTCCGACGCGGAAGTGGAAGCCGTGGTCAATCATTTGAAGAGCCAGGGCTCGCCCGACTACCTCGACAACATCACCGAGGAAAACGACGAGGGTGGTGAATTCGGCGCAGAGGCGATGGGCGAGACCGGCGGCGGTTCGGGCGATGAGCTCTACGACAAGGCGGTCCATGTCGTCCTGACGGACAAGAAAGCATCGACCTCCTATGTCCAGCGCCGCCTCGGGGTGGGCTACAACAAGGCCGCGACGTTGATCGAGCGGATGGAACGTGAAGGCGTCATCAGCGCTGCCAACCACGCGGGCAAACGCGAAATCCTGGTCGGCAACAATGCCGACGGCTACTGAGGCGCAGTCTCCTCAACAAAAAACCGCCGGCTCCCATGGGGCCGGCGGTTTTGTTTTGAGGCGTCGGGGGTGGTTCAGCGGATGGCCGTGCCCTCGGCGTCGAAGATATGAGCCTTGGCCGGATCGACATAGGCCGAGATGCTGGATCCAAGTTCGACGCTGCGCTGACCCTCAAGCACGATGGTGAGGGCCTGACCGTCGCGCGTGGTCGCGTAGACCACCGTCTGGCCGCCCAGATTTTCAACGAGATCGACAGTGAGGTCGGCGAACTTGACGCCCGAGCCTTCGGACACCGTGATGTGCTCGGGACGAATGCCCAGGGTGGTCGCCCCGCCGACGTTGCGGCCGAGGTCAATGCTGACGCCGCCAGTCCTGAGAAGGGAGCCGTCGCCGGTGGCCGTCATGAAGTTCATCTTGGGCGAACCGATGAACCCGGCGACGAAGAGATTGCGGGGATTGTTGTAGAGCTCGAGAGGCGCACCGGCCTGCTCGATGACGCCCGCGCGAAGCACCACGATCTTGTCGGCCATGGTCATGGCCTCGACCTGATCGTGAGTCACGTAGATCATGGTGTTGCCCAGATCGTTGTGGAGCTTGGCAATCTCCACGCGCATGGCTACGCGCAATTCAGCGTCGAGGTTGGATAGGGGTTCGTCGAACAGAAAAATCTTGGGTTCGCGAACGATGGCGCGACCGATGGCGACGCGCTGACGCTGACCGCCCGAGAGCTGTTTGGGCTTGCGCTTGAGAAGCGGCTCGATCTTGAGAATCTCGGCAGCGCGTTGCACGCGCTTCTCGATCTCAGGCTTTGGCATCTTTGCCGTTTCAAGCCCGAAAGCGAGGTTCTGATAGACGCTCATATGGGGATAGAGCGCATAGGACTGGAACACCATGGCAATGCCACGCTTGGCCGCCGGAACGTCGTTCATGCGCTGCCCGTCGATCAGGAGATCGCCGCCGGTGATCGGTTCGAGACCGGCAATCATGCGCAAAAGCGTGGACTTGCCGCAGCCCGAGGGGCCGACAAATACCGTGAACTCACCGGGATCGATGGTGAGGTCGACGCCATGGATAACGGCGACATCGCCATAGGCTTTCTTGATCTGTCGCAACTGGATTGAGGTTGCCATGGTCCGTTCTCCTTAGCGAAACTCGGTCGGGACCCAGCTCTGGTAGAGCGGATGATCGGGACCAAGCGGCAGTACCACTTCGGTATGGGTTGAGGAAGAGTGGTAAAAGGCCGTTACCAGCTCAAGGGCCCTGCGGCTATCGGCACTCGACACCGGCAATTCGGCCTTGTCGAAGATGGCATCGTGGAACCGTGCCATCTGCGTCTGGAAGCGCGAGGGCACGTCCTGCCATCCGGCCAGGAGCGCGTCGATACGGCTCTTCACCTCCTCGTTGCGCGGCAATATCTTCCAAAGCTCCTTGCCCGGATTATAGGGCGCGTGATCACTTTCAAACGTCACATTCTCGAACTGCAGGCGAATGCGAGTGATCTCGTCGACGGAGCCGAGGGTTGCGGTGAAGCTGGCCAGCGCGCCCGATTTCATCTCCAGCGAGGCCGAAATCGTGTCCTCGACTTCGATCGGATTGACCCGGGTGGCCACGCGCCCGAAAATGCGCGCAATGTCACCCATGAGATAGGTGAATATGTCATGCGGGTGGATGGCATGGCCCATCAGCACACCGCCGAGTTCGGTCTTCCATTTGCCGCGCCAGGGCACGGCATAATAGGGCGCTTCGCGTCGCCACATGGTCTCGACCGTGCCGCAATAGGGCTTGCCCGCAAGGCCAGCGTCAATGATGCGTTTTGCCTGCTCGATACCGTTGCCGAACCGGTACTGAAACACCGGCATCAGTTTTCCCTTGGCCGTCTGCTCGATCGCCATGATGGCATCGACGTCCCGCAGTGAGCCGACCAGCGGTTTCTCGCATACGACATGCTTGCCGGCTTCGAGCGCTGCGGACACCATCGGCAGGTGCGCGCCGGGCGGTGTGCAGACATCGATGATGTCGATATCATCCATGGTGAGCAGATCATCGAAGTTGACGATCCGGCGTTCAATGCCGAATTCATCACCGATCGCGTCCAGACGCTCCTGGTTCAGATCGCAGAGGGCGACGACCTTGAACTTGTCGGCATTGGGCAGATAGCCCTCGACGATATGCGACCTGCCGATGCCGCATCCGACGACGGCAACATTGAGGATCCGGCTCATCGCGCCCACTCCGTGTCGGCTTCGGCCATCTGTTGCGCGGTCAGCGCCATTTTCATGGCGTTATAGCAGCGCTCCTGCGGCATGGCCGTCTCGGTGCGATTGCGCACGTCGTCAAGGAACTGGCGACCGAACGGCATGTCGACATTGGAGCAATCGATGTGCTGGACGCCCTTCCTGTCCACGAGGAAGAGGTGATTTTCGCCCGGCCGGCCCGCGATATCGACGTATTTGCGCAATTCGATATAGCCGTCGGTGCCCAGGATGGTGAGACGGCCATCACCCCAGGTCGGTAGACCTTCAGGGGTGAACCAGTCGACGCGGATGTATCCTGTGGTCTTATCGGTGCGGATATGCGCGTCGCCGACGTCCTGCAGACCCGGACGCTCGGGATGATTGCGATTGTAGACATTTGCCGAAACAACTTCGCCGTCCATGGCGCCGGAGAAGAACAAGAACTGCTCGAACTGGTGGCTGGCGATATCGCAGAGAATGCCGCCATAGCGATTGCGGGTGAAGAACCAGTCGGGACGATTGTTGAGCCGAAGGGAATGTGGACCAAGGCCTACGGTATTGACCACCTGCCCGATGGCGCCGTTGGCGATCAGGTTGCCGGCTTCCACCGCTGCCCGCACCTCGAAATGCTCCGAGTAGAGCACCGAGAAAATCCGGCCGGTTTCCTTCTGGACCGCCTTGATCTCGTCCAGTTGAGCGAAGGTCGTCATGCCGGGCTTGTCGGTCAGCACATCCTTGCCATGCTTCATCGCTGCGATGCAGATTTCGGCCCGATCGCCAGGAATGGCGGCGGTGGTGATCACCTGGATAGAGGCATCTTCGAGGATCGCACGCGGATCGGCAACACGCCGGGCCTCGGGGTATTTGTCGCCGAAGGTCTTGGCCAGATCGTCCTCGATGGCATGGAAGGCTACGAACTCGGCTCCGGCCCGTTTGAGGCAATCGACCTGACCGTAGATATGGGCATGGTTGATGCCGATGGCGGCAAATTTGATGGTCATTTCTGCAGGGTATCCTGGTCGTCTGTCGTGGGGGAATGCGGATCGACCGCATTCTTGATTTTGAAACTAGCGCTTCATGCCCGTCGTCGCGATGCCTTCGATCAGCAGCCGCTGGAAGATCAGGAAAAACACGAAGATGGGTACGAGGCTGAGGACGCTCATGGCGAAGAGGCCGCCATAATCGGACATGCCGGTGGAGTCCGTGAAGGTCCGGAGCCCCAGCATGACCGTGTATTGACGCAGATCGCTGAGATAGATGAGCGGTCCGAAAAAGTCGTCCCAGGTCCAGATGAAGGTGAAGATCGCCGCAGTGGCCAGCACCGGCATGGAGAGCGGCATGATGATCTTCCAGTAGATCCTCCATGGCCCTGCGCCATCCATGCGCGCGGCTTCATCGAGCTCCTTGGGAATTCCGCGGAAGAACTGAACCATCAGGAAGATGAAGAAGGCGTCCGCAGCGAGAAACTTGGGCACGACAAGCGGCAGGAAGGTGTTGACCCAACCAAGGTTCAGGAAAAGCACATATTGGGGGATGAGCGTCACCTGGTAGGGCAGCATCAGCGTCATCAGCATCATGGCGAACCAAAACCGACGCCCAAAGAATTCAAGCCTGGCGAACGCATAGGCCGCGAGCGAACAGGCAAGGACATTGCCGCAGACGCTGAGAATGGAAATCACGAAGCTGTTGAGGAAGAGCTGCCCGAAACTTACACGAAGCCCGTTCCAGCCGCGGAAGTAGGAATCGATGCTCCAGGAGGTGGAGGGCAGAACCGATATTCCGGAGGTGAAGATCTCGTTCTCCGGCCTGAACGACGCGGCCAGCAGCCAGAGCAGTGGGTAAAGCATGATGATCGACGCGCCGATCAGCAACGCGTGAGAGACCACCGACATGACCTTGCGCCGGGTGGGAGACGTGGACGTGACGACGGTGAGACGGCTTGCATCAGTCGTCATAATGCACCCAGTATTTCGAAGTCAGGAACGAAAAGGCGGTGAACAGCGAGACGATGGCAAGCAGGACCCACGCCAGAGCCGACGCGTAACCCATGCGGAAGAAGCCAAAGGCCTCGTTGTAAAGGTAGAGCGTGTAGAACAGGGTCGAGTTGATCGGATTGCCGGTTCCGCCGGAGATGATGAAGGCCGGGGTGAAGCTCTTGAAGGCCTCGATGGTCTGGATAATGGCGTTGAAGAACACGACCGGGGTGAGCATGGGCAGAGTGATCTTCCAGAACTGCCGCCACTTGCCGGCGCCATCGAGGCTCGCGGCCTCGTACATGTCCTGCGGGATCTGCCGCAGGCCGGCGAGGAAGATGATCATGGGCGAACCGAACTGCCAGATGGCGAGGATGATCAGCGTCCAGAGCGAATAGTTCGGATTGGAAATCCAGCTCGGTCCGACAATGCCAAAATTGGCGAGGACCTGGTTCACGAGACCATTGCCGGCAAAAATCTGGCGCCAGAGGATGGCGATGGCTACCGATGCGCCAAGCAGGCTCGGCAGGTAGAACAGGGCGCGGTAGAGCGGCAGCCCCTTCATGCCGCGATTGAGCAAAAGGGCGACGCCGAGCGCGAAGGCGAGCTTGAGTGGCACCGAGAAGATCACGAAGAAAAACGTCACCCGCATGGAGGCGGCGAACTTCGGATCATTGGTGAACATGCGCACATAATTGTCCATGCCGGCCCAGCGCGGCGCGGTCAGCAGGTCGAAATGCGTGAAGCTGAGATAAAACGAGGTGAGAATCGGCCCGATGGTGAGGCCGAGGAAACCGATGAACCAGGGCAGAAGGAACAGATAACCGGGGGCATGGTTCTGCCATACCCCCGACCAGAAGGACGGGGTGGCCACGCGGCCGGTTCCGTTTGAAGCGGTAGTATCGACCTGCGTGGCCATGAGCGTTCCTGACTTAGGCCTGGCGTTCGAGAATGGCCGTGGCTTCAGTCACGAAGTACTGGCCGGCATCCTCGGCCGAACGTGCGCCAAAGGCCACTTCCTGGCTGAGCGTGCGCAGCAGGGAGATGTCGATTTCACCTGCAGCCGCCGGCGGGGGCGGCGGCAGCGGCCCAAGCAGGTCGCCAAGGTTGGCCACGAAATCGAGGGCGATCTGATCCTGCGCATTGAGCTCGGGAGCGATGGTTTCGCGCACGGTGCCGATGCAGGGAATGCCACGCTCGACACCCAGAATCTTGGCGGCCTCGAGATCGTTCACGAAGAAGCTGAGATACTGAGCCGCAAGTTCCTTGTTTGCGGACGAACCGCCTACCGAGAAGAACATGGAGGGCTTGCGATAGTGCCCGCCACCGACACCGGCAGCGATACGCGGGTAGTTGGTGATGGTGAGCTCGTCCTGCACCAGGGTCTGGAAGGCCACCAGCTGGTTGGAGTTGGACGGCATCATCGCCGCTTTGCCCAGCACCACCATCGTGGTTTCGAGCGGCCCGTTGGTATCGAGAGCCTGGTCTTCCGCGGTGACGCAGATACCGTCGGTGCGGAAACCATTCCAGAGGGTGAACCACTCGGTCATTTCCTCGGCACCGAAGCCGAGCTTGCCATCAGCGGTATAGAGTGCGAGACCCTTCTGGCGCAGCCAGTTGTCGAGCATCGGCTCGGACCCGGAGCCGTCGGAAATTACCTTCATGCCACCGCGGATATTGGCGGCCTTGAAGGCCTCGCCCATGGCGCGAATGTCATCATAGGTCGTATCGCGGTTCGGTGGCTCGACGCCGGCTTCCTCGAAAGCCGCGAGGTTGACGAGCTGGGCGACCGAATTGGCGCCAAGGCTCACGCCATAGAGCTTGCCATCCACCTTGCCGCCCTCGAGCTGGTCTTCGTCGAAGCCATCGAGCTTGAGTGCGCCGCCGACATAGTCGTCGAGCGGGGCAATTGCACCGCGCTTGGCGTATTCAACGATGTAGCGATAGTCCATCTGGATGATATCGGGCGCATTGCCGCCAGCGGTCTCGGTCGCGAGCTTGGGCCAGTAATCGCCCCAGCCCAGGAAGCTGCTGTCTACCTGCGCGCCGCCTTCGGACGCCGCAAAGAGATCGTTGACGCCATAGGTGCGGTCGGCGCGCGCCTGACCACCCCAGAAGAACTGGCGCAGGCCCGCCTGGGCCCAGGCCGGGCCGGCCCCGAAGGCTGCCGCAGCGGCCAGAGCCGAAGAACCCATCAGAAACTGACGGCGTCCAAGTCGAAGTGTCATGTTTTTCCTCCCATTAAACAGTTGCCGTTCCGCCCTGCGGAACCGAAGTGCTCAGCAGCCTCCCCGCCGCTAAGTCACCAACTGGTTACTACGATAAGACCTTTGAACGAGGTGTCAATCGCCCCATTTCGCGGGTTTTAAGTCGGGCTCTCACCTTTCAAATCCGAAATAACCAGTCAGTTACCCTAGCACGGCGATCAACGGACCGGCAACGATCTTGTATGGAAGTGACCGGGACGTGATATCCCTCGGGATGCCTTCGCTGGATTGGTGCCGGGCAGGCGTGTCTTGTTCCCAAACAGTGGCGCAAAAATAGCGATTGGAAAATTACGAAACACCCGACACTCTATAGAAAAATTCTATGGGACGGGTGACCAGTGTGGACAAGCTGCTTACACAGTTTCTGGCCGTGGCCGATGCGGGATCGCTGAGCGGAGCGGCGACCGCGCTGTTCATCACGCAGCCGACGCTCAGTTTCAACATGAACAAGCTCGAGGAGACCGTCGGAGCGCCCCTGTTCGATCGCTCATCCAAAGGCATGCAGCTCACGCGCTACGGCGAGACGCTCTACGAAAACGCCCGCCTGATGCAAAGGCTCTACGACAACACGCTCAACGCCATCGCCGACCAGAAGCGCGGCACCGAGAAAGGCATGTCGATCGGGTCGGGCTATTCCTGGTGGACCATGTTCCTCCGGGACATGGTGATTGCGTATCAGCAGGAATTTCCCAAGGCCCCGGTCCAGATCAGCCTCGGCAATCAGCTGCGCCTCATGGACCAGATGCTTTCGGGGGACATCTCCATGTTCCTGGCGCATGAAATCGAAGGCCTCAGCGGCGCTATCGGCACGGACTTCATTCCCCTCACGCGGGTCTACAATGCCTTCTTCGTCCGGGAGGGACACGAGCTCCTCAGGCGCAAGCAAACCCTGGCGGAGATCGACAGATATCCGATCGTCATCAGTTCGCTCGCCGAAAGCCGGCATGAGCGGTTTTTTGACCCGGCCCGCAGGCGTGCGCGCGTCGAAACGGTGTTCGATCGCACAAGCGTTGCCTTGCGCACCAACTCCCTCGCCGCCTGCGTGGACTACACACTGGCAACAAACGCCGTGCTCGTGCACACGCATGTGATGCGGGAGGACTTCAGCAGGCGCGGGCTGGTCGAGGTGCAGCAGCGGGACGAACCCAGGCGGGCGGTGGCCGGGATCTATGTGCTGCGGGAGCGTCGAGGCGAGGACCGGCTCGAGGACCTTATCGATCGGATCACCCGTGCCGCTCACGCCGCTCTGCCACCCTGGAAGCCGGGCAAACGGTGATAAACAGACCACCGCTGGATCGCGATTTTGATTCCATGCCCACTTGCTGACATGTTAGCTTGCGGACATGCAGCAAGCCTTAGACTTCTCTCTTCAAGCCCACGCCCAGACACCTGAGCGCCTGGCCGCCGGAACACGGGTCGCCGCCCGCCTCAACGGGCGCGTGCGCGGCGCAATACATACCGACCCGCTCATGACTTACGCCTGGAGCGGCGACGCCAGCTCCTACCGGCTGATCCCCGCAGTCGTGGTATTCATCAATTCCGAAGACGACGTGCGCGCCGTCTTCGAGGCTGCACGCGCCGAGGGGCTTCCGGTCACCTTCCGTGCCGCCGGCACATCTCTTTCGGGACAGGCGGTGACCGATGGTGTTCTCGCGGTTCTGGGCGATGGCTGGCGCAAGCTCGACATCCATCCGGGGGCCGAACAGGTGACGCTGGGGCCAGCGGTCATCGTGGCCGAAGCCAATCGCGCCCTCAAGCCATTCGACAAAAAGATCGGCCCCGATCCGGCCAGCCAAGCCACGTGCAAGATCGGTGGCGTGGTCAACAACAACTCTTCGGGCATGTGCTGCGGCGTGGCGCAGAACACCTACCATACCATGTCGCGCCTTCGCATCGTGCTGCCCGACGGGACAGCGCTGGATTCGGGCGACCCGGCCAGCCGCGACGCTTTTCGCATCAGCCATGCCGCAATGCTCGAAGACCTGCACCATCTGCACCACGAGATCGCCGGCGATGCGGAACTTACGGCCCTTATCCGACACAAATATCGGATCAAGAACACGGTGGGCTATTCTCTCAATGCCCTCGTCGACTATCACGACCCCCTCGACATCCTGATTCATCTCATGGTCGGCTCTGAAGGCACATTGGGCTTCGTTTCCGAGGTGACCTACAACACCGTCCCCGAGCATCCGTTCAAGGCCACGGGATTGGTCCCGTTTCCGGACCCGCAATCGGCCGGCCGCGCCATCATAGAAATGGCCAATGGCGGCGTTCAGGTCACGACCGGTGTCACTGCTGCAGAATATATCGAACGCCGGGCCCTCTCGACCGTCGAACACCTGCCGCCGATGGCGCCGCTCCTACCCTGGCTGACAGCCACGTCCCCTGCCGTCCTGATCGACGTCACCGCGCCTGACGAGGCAACGCTGATGGCGGAGATCGCCAAGGCCGAGGCGCTCCTCGTCCGGCATGGCGCCACCCATGTCGATCTCAGCCGCGACGAGCATCGCAGCCACGCGCTTTGGGATATCCGCAAGGGCTTCTTCACGTCTGCCGGCGCCGCGCGACCCAAGGGGAGCATCATGCTGACCGAAGACGTGGCGGCACCCATCGAGAGGCTCGCCGAATTCGTCGTGGACCTGAGGACCATGCTGGACGCACACGGCTACCAGGACGCGGTGATCTTCGGCCACGCACTGGCGGGCAACCTCCATTTCCAGATGGGCGACGATTTTTCCAAGCCGGGAGCGGCCGCCAAGTTCGACAGGTTCAACCAGGAACTGAGCGAGCTCGTATCGCGGCGCTATGGTGGTTCGCTCAAGGCCGAGCATGGTACCGGTCGCGCCATTGCACCATTCGTGGAGGCGGAGTGGGGTCCCAAGGCCTATGCGATCATGCACCGCATCAAAGACCTGTTCGACCCGGAGCGCCTGCTCAATCCCGGCGTGCTGCTCAATGCCGACCCCAAGGTCCACGTCAAGAACCTGAAGGTGATGCCGCTCAGCGACGAGCTCGTGGACCTTTGCATCGAATGCGGCTTCTGCGAGCCGGCGTGCCCCAGCCACCACATGACGCTGACCCCGCGCCAGCGCATTGCCGTGACCCGGGAGCGCGAACGCCTGCGGGCCTATGGCGAAGACCCGGCTCGCCTCGCGCGGCTCGATGCCGATTTCCAATATGCCGGGATGGACACCTGCGCGGCGTGCAACCTTTGCTCACTACGCTGTCCCGTGGGTATCGAAACCGGCACGATGATCATGGGCGAAAGGGCCCGGCGTCGCGGCAGCACTGCCCATGCCGTGGCCCGATTTGCGGCCGACCATCGCGGGGCGGTGGAAACAGTGATGCGCGGCGGGGTGGCGGTCGCTGACGCCGCCCGCGTCGTGGTTCCCGCAACGGTGGTGGAAGCCGTCACCGAGGCCGCCCGCCGCGTGACCAACAAGCGAATACCACGGGTCTCGCGTGCCTTGCGCCATGGACCCGGGGCACCCGAGGCGCGGGACAACAGACAAAATCCGCGCCGCACGGGCTTTCCGGTGCCGATTGCGCAGACCGGGCGCCCCTCAGTCGTCTACTTCCCGGCCTGTCCAAGCCGCATGTTCGGAGCCCCCAAGACCTCGCATGACCTGCTCGATACGCCCAAGGCGATGATGGCACTGCTCGAACGAGCCGGATACGACGTGATCATGCCCGAGCGTCTCAATGGACAATGCTGTGGCCAGCCGTTCCAGTCCAAGGGTTTTCCCGAGGAAGCCGCGGACGTGGGTGGAACGCTTAATGCCAAACTTTCAGAGCTGTCGGGGAATGGAAGCCTCCCTGTCGTCACTGACGCGTCAACCTGCGCCAAGCACCTCAAGGAGTTTCCGGGGGATGCGACAGTCCTTGATTCCGCGCAATTTCTCCTTACTCATGTCCTGCCAAAACTGAAGCTCACCCAAAAACTGCCCGTCGTTGCCGTGCACCACAATTGCTCGGCGCAACGCCTGGCGGAGCAGCCAGCCACTGAGGCAATCGCCGCGGCCTGCGCGGAGCGCATCGCTGTGCTTTCCGCGGTGACGTGCTGCGGCTATGCCGGAGACAAGGGGCTGTTCGTTCCCGAACTCAACGCCCATGCGACGAGGCGTGTCGGATTGGACATCCCGGAGGGGTGTGAGCTCGGAGTTTCCACCGTATCGACCTGCGCGTCGGGCTTGTCCGAGCATGCCGGGGTGCCGTTCGTCAGTCTGGCAAGCCTGCTGGAATGGGCGAGCAGATAGAAGAGCACCGCCACCCTGCTCCACGGAGGGCAGCAGGGTGGCGGGATGCTATTCCGCTGCGAGCTTTTCGGCTTCCGGCCGCTGGTCGGTTATGGCCAGCGGTTCGACGGCGACGATCTGGTCGCGCCGGCGGTGAATGCGAAGGCGCTTGATGCGGCGGCTGTCGGCGGCCAGGATCTCGAACTCGAAGCCATCGAGACCGGTTACGCGCTCTCCCCGCTTGGGGACGTGGCCGGCAAGGTCGAACACCAGACCACCCAGCGTCTCCACATCTGCCGCAAGGTCTCCAGGTGCAAAGTCGGGTCCAATGACGGCCTGTACATCGTCGAGTTCGGCGCGGGCATTGGCGACGTAGGTGTCGTCGTTGACTTTGCGGATCAGCGCCGCTTCGGTGACGTCGTGTTCGTCCTCGATCTCGCCCACCACGGCCTCGAGCAGGTCCTCGATGGTAACGAGACCATCGGTGCCGCCATATTCGTCAACGACGATGGCCATGTGGGTGCGACTGGCGCGCATGGACTGCAGCAAGTCGGCGGCCGGCATGAAGGTGGGAACGAACATGGCCGGGCGCATGATACCCAGCTTGCTGATCTTCTGCCGAAGGGCAGTCGAGAGCAATTTTACCGGCACTTCCTTGTCAGGATCGAGAACCGGCTCGGTGATCTTGGAGAGGGCGTCCTTGATATGGATGAAGCCCTTTATGTCATCCAGACCCTCGTCATAGACCGGTAGACGGGAGTGACCGACCTGCCGGAACCGGGCCAGGAGCGTGCCAAGGTTGATGTCTGAAGGAACGGCCTGCATGTCGGATCTCTCCACCATGACGTCGTCGATGGACACCTTGGAGAGTTTCAGAACATTCTGCAGGATCAGCCGCTCGCTTTCGGAGAAGTCGGCGGTTTCCGCGCTTCCCGTCTCCTCGAGGGCGACCTGCAAGTCGTCACGAAGGGATACAGTGGTTCGGGCCATCAGACCCTTGAGCCGGTTCCATAGTGTTGGCCCCCGCGTGGCGGCGGAGGCGGGACTAGAGGGAGGCTCCGGGTTTTCGGCCACCCGAAGGGCCTTGTCTTGGCTATCGTTCATTCATCTCACGCCGTCCAGGTGACGGCTTTGTTGCACTTAGGGACGGAGAATGCCCCGATCACCAGGGAGTTCCCTGGCGCAGGTCAGTCGGCATAGGGGTCGTCTACCCCCAACCCGGCCAGTATTCGGGTTTCCAGCCCTTCCATTTGAAGGGCTTCCGCCTCATCCATATGATCATACCCCAAAATGTGCAGAAAGCCATGCACCATTAGGTGGGTGAAGTGATCCTCAAGGCTCTTGCCCAGATCTACTGCCTCACGCTCCAGCGTTTCGCGCGCAAGGGTGATGTCCCCAAGGAGGCCGATGACCGGATCGAAAGGCTCGATCTGGGGAAAGCTCAGGACGTTGGTGGAACTGTCCTTACCACGCCACTGAGCGTTGAGCTCGCGCTGTTCCTCGTCGTCGGTGAGGAGAACCGAAATCTCTGCAGCGCCCTTGACCTTGGGCTTGGCCCCGGCCAGCGCCGCGAGCACGGCTTTTTCGGCCAAGGCATCGAAATGCTCAGGCCAGCCATCCGCGTTTCGGATGACGGCAATTTCAAGAGGCGGCGATACGGGCATGGGCGGGTAGCTCAGCTCCGGGGCGCAGCGCCAAGGACGCGTTCGAGACCCTGCCTGTCGCCTTCTTTGTCGGCGAGACGGCGCGCGGTATCGGCTTCATAGGCGCGGACGATGCGCCCAACCAGAGCGTGGCGCACCACGTCCTTGTCATTAAAGCGCGAGATATGCACGCCTTCGACGCCATCGAGGAGGTTGACGGCTTCGACGAGGCCCGACTTTTCACCGCGCGGCAAATCCACCTGGGTCGGATCGCCCGTGACGATCATCTTGGAGTTCTCGCCAAGGCGGGTCAAAAACATCTTCATCTGCATTGACGTGGTGTTCTGCGCCTCGTCGAGGATGACCACCGCGTTCGACAAGGTGCGACCGCGCATGAAGGCGAGCGGGGCAACTTCGATGATGCCGGAGGTGATGCAGCGCTCGACGTTTTCGGGCTTCATCATGTCATAGAGAGCGTCGTAGAGCGGACGCAGGTAGGGATCGACCTTTTCCTTCATGTCGCCCGGCAGAAAGCCGAGGCGCTCACCGGCCTCAACGGCCGGACGGGAAAGAATGATGCGATTGATATCACCGCGCTCGAGGAGGGAAGCGGCATGGGCCACGGCAAGATAAGTCTTGCCCGTACCAGCCGGACCGATGCCGAACACCAGCTCGCTGCGCTCCATGGCGCGCATATAGGCATCCTGAGCCGGGGTGCGCGCGACGATGGTGGACTTGCGGGTGGCGATCTGGGCCATGCGAACCTTGCCCTTGCGCTCGAGCGTGGGCAGGGTGAGCTGACTGTCTTCGGTCTCGATCATACGGATGACGGCATCGACATCGGCGATGTCCATGGCGCGGCCTTCCTCGAGGCCGGCATAGAGCGATTCAAGAACACGTCTTGCCTGATCGACCTTGCTGGCCGCACCCTTGATCAGCACATGATTACCCCTCGGCGTGGCCGAGACGGCAAGGCGCTGTTCAATGAGGGCGAGGTTCTGGTCGAAATCGCCATAGAGCTGGGCAGCCAGGCGATTGTCTTCAAAGGCGAGTTCGAGTTGCGATGCGAGGGCATTATCGGCGGTGGGTGGCAAGTGCCTGCTCAAACTTTCTCGGCTCCCGAAGGGGGCGCCGCGGAGCGCGTCGCCCAGTGCAGTAACGACGCTAGGATGATTTGCGTTCGCTGTCTGTAGATATTTTGTGACGGTGAACGGATATCGCAAGGCTTTCACGGACGAGCATTGCGAGCAAACGCGCGTCAGTGCGTCGTTAGAGTTGCGGACGCACGTCCGGCCATTTTGCGGAACCCTGATGTTCCGAGGGGCATTGCAGGGCGACATTGGAGAAACGCCCAACATGTTTGGTGCAATAGTGGATCAATCGGGCACACTGTTCGGTGTGTGGGCTCCCGATCATCGTGAGGCCGAGGTGGTGGTGACGGGAAAGGGAAGCTTTTCCCTATCGCCGCAAGGCAAAGGCTATTTCGCGGGGCATGTGCCAGGGGTCACCGCGGGAGACCGATACATGTTCAGGCTGGACGGCGGAGCCCCCGTTCCGGACCTCGCCTCGCGCTGGCAGCCCGACGGCAATGACGGCCCCTCCGTAGTGGTGAGCGACAGCTTTAAGTGGACCGATGGCGACTGGCCCGGTCCGTCCGCTTCGGACGAGGTCATCTACGAGCTCCATATCGGCACATTCACGCCGGAAGGAACCTGGCCGGGGGC